>JBBDQN010000057.1:0-71249 GCA_040905905.1 Acidimicrobiia bacterium | reverse complement strand
ACCCCTGGCTTCTTCCGTGCGAGGGAAGCGCTCTGCCGGGCTGAGCTACACCCCCGGGTGATTGGAAATCGTAGAGACTCTTCCGTGCTTGGCCAATGCTCACTGCCGGGCTGTTGCCGTTTTGGCTCGGAAGGACGACGCCAGGGAAGCAGAACTACGCGCCAGAACAGGCTCTTGGCTCAGGTCTCGTGAGACCGGTCCTCGAGCTCTTTCCGCAGCCGCTCTTGGACAACCGTGGCGGTCAGGTCGGCTCTCGACCTCTCCACCAACGCCCGGGCCACATCGGTGGTCCGCCTCAAACCATTGGTCATACCGTCCGGGTAGTCGAGGGCGGCCAGCAGATCGACGATCTCATCCATCGCGATCAGGCAACTCTCGGCGGTAGGCAGGTCACCCTGGCGGAGTAGATCGAGCAGGCGGCGACGAAGCTCACCCACCGTCTCGCCGAGGCCGTGCAGGTAGGGCACCGGATCGAGCCCCAGATCCTCTGGCAAGGGAATCGGATCTCCTCGAAAGAGAACGGTGCACAAGGCGGCTTCGGCGTACTCCTTGGCGGCGTCGGCGACAAAGCCAGCGTGGAGAATGTCGGGATGGGGGGCGAGTTCAGCTACCACTTTCGCCAGGATCGCCGCGGCCTCGCCAGTCAACCGAGCGGCCTTTTCCCACTCACCCCGGTGGAGTGACCTGATGGCGTTGGCCGAAGAACGGATAACGGTCCGTGTCTGCGTGATCCCCAGCTCACGCGCCCTAAATCTGTCATCAAGACGGGATCGGACCGATGCGGCGATGGGTTCGAGGTCGGAGGGCACCGTCAGCGGTTGCCGACGACCTTGACCCTGGTGTCGTCCCACTCCTTGCCACCCGAGAAGTAGCGGTTGGCAACCCGCTGTGCCTGACGCTGGCGCAGTTGAGCCAGCATCGCCAGATACCAGGCGAGACAGGCATCTAGCCCGAGATGTACCAGCAGCCATTCGAGCGAACCGAACTGTGCGGCCAGGATGGCGGTCAACACCGCAAAGATTGCCAGCACGACGGTCGTGCGCCGCCGTCTCACTCTGATCAGGTCACGGGTGCTGGCCCGATTGGCGTCGTAACCATCATGAACATCGGCCATCAGGCGTGTAAGGCGATCGAACTCCTGGGTCGAGTTGACCGGGGTGACCCGCCTCTGAGCGAACAACCCGGGCAGGAGCCAGAAGCCCCAAACCGCGGCAAGGATCAATCCAGCGACGATGATCGGTGTCAAAATCTACCTTTAGGTGCCAGTCGACGGCGGGAGGGTAGCCCTGTGGATAACGGAAGGGCAATCAAGAGTCTGCCTTCCAGGTTCCGGAACGGCCGCCACTCTTGCTGAGGAGGCGGATCGGGCCAATTTCGACCCCGCGTTCGACTCCCTTGACCATGTCGTAAAGCGTGAGGGCTGCGACCGAGACTGCCGTCATTGCTTCCATCTCCACTCCCGTACGACCGGTTGTGGCAACGCTAGCCCGAATTCGCGCTCCGGCCTGGTCTTCTTCGATTTCTAAGACAACTGAATCGATCGGAAGCGGGTGACAGAGCGGGATGAGATCGGCGGTTCGTTTGGCCCCCATGATCCCAGCCAGCCTCACCGCGGCCAGGGCGTCGCCCTTCGGTAGCTGGTCCCCAAACAGCCGTTCGGCGGTGGCGGGCGACATGATGACCAGGGCCTCCGCCACGGCCTGTCGTAAAGTGATCTCCTTCGCTGAGACGTCGACCATGTGCACTTCACCGGCTTCGGTCAGATGGGGCAGATCAGAGCTCATCGACGGTTCTCTCTTCCGGCAAGCGGAACATCTCCAGGATCACTTTTTCATTGGCGGCCACCGTTCCCGTCCCTTCCGGGACAACCGCCAGGGCATCGCTCGCAGCCAATGCCGACAGTACGTTGGAACCCTGTTCGCCCGAGGGCTCGGACCAACGCTCCCCCTCCTCCATCCAGGTTCGCACTCGTACGAACACGGTTTTGGCGGGATCCGTCTCGAGGACGACCCGGGTTTTTCCCTGGATCCGGGGACGGAAGAGACGGGTTGCGCCCATCATCTTCAAGAGAGCCGGACGCAAGAACTGCTCGAAGGCGACAAACGACGACACCGGATTCCCCGGCAGCCCAAAGAAGGGCCGGCCCGCCACTTTTCCAAAGGCAAACGGCTTGGCCGGTTGCATTGCCACCTGCCAGAAACCCACCTCGCCCAGTTCTGACAACACGGCTTTCACGAGGTCGTACTCCCCCATCGAGACTCCACCAGAGGTCACGACGACGTCGGCCCGCTCGGCCCCTTGCGCCAGGGCAGAACGGAGCACGACAGCATCGTCGGGGATGTGACCCAGATCGACCACCTCAACCCCAAGCTCGGTAAGAGCTGCGATCAGCATGGGTCGATTGGAGTCGCGAATCTGACCAGGTCCGAGCGGCGGCCCCTCCGCCTGCACCAGCTCGTCGCCGGTGGAGGCCATCGCCACTCGGGGCCTCCTCCTCAACGTGGGATGACTGATACCGAGATTGGCGAGCACCCCGATCTCGGAGGGGCCAAGACGGACACCGCCTCTGAGTACCTCGGCGCCCTCTTCCATATCTCCACCCGCCCGCCGGACCGAAGTTCCCGGAGGCACCGCAACCTTGATGTTGACGAGGCCATTCTGCTGGTCGGTGTCCTCGACCCTCACCACCGCGTCGGCTCCGTCCGGCAGCGGTGCCCCGGTCATGATCTTGATGGCGGTGCCCGGCGTCACCGACTTGGTGGCGACACGCCCGGCGGGGACATCTTCGGTGACGGACAACACCACCGGCACCGAAACGAGGTCGGCTGACTGGACCGCGTAACCATCCATGGCCGAGTTGGTGAAGGGAGGCACCGGATGCGGCGCCGTCACCGCCTGCGCCAGTGCCAGCCCGACCGCCTCGAGCAAAGGGATCGGCATCGCGGGAAGCAAAGGAAGACTCGCCAGAACCTCCAACTGAGCCTGACGCAGCGGTTTCACGAAGGCTCGAGAAGTGCTCGTGCTGCGCCGAGGACGGCGGTCGCTTCTATGAGTCCCTCGGGGGTGCCGACATCGAGCAGATCCATCCTGGCCACATAACCCCGACAGCGCCCGCGCTGGCCAAGTTGATCGATGGCATCGGTGAGTTGGATCTCCCCGCCGACTCCCGGCTTGAGCTTGGCCAAGATCTCGAACACCTCCGGGTTGAAAAGGTACCGCCCGATCAAACCGAGCCGTGAAGGCGCCTTTTCAGGACCCGGTTTTTCAACGGCCCCGGCAATGTCGAGAGTGCCGTCTTCACGTTCTTTCGAGCCAGGCACGATCACGCCGTAGCGAGACAAGAAGGCGTCATCCAACCGGCGCAGGCATACAGCTGAGGTTCCCTCGGCTGCAGCCTCCAGCGACGCCAAAACGTCGCGTCCGGGGCGGACGATGTTGTCGGCTAACAGGCAAAAGAAGCTGCGGTCCCCGACCATTTCGGCCGCTTCCCGAACAGCATGACCCAGCCCCAGGGCTTCCTCCTGGACGACCGGCCGGATCTTGACGTCCTCAAGACCCGGGAGCCGGCCTCCACTAAGGAAGTGTTGTTGAACCAAGTGACCGGCATCGAGATCGACCACGATTACGGCCTCGGTGGCGCCTGCCCGGGCGGCTTCTTCGACGGCATATTGGATGGCGGGACGATCGACCACGGTCAAGAGAGCTTTGGGGACCACGCGGGTTGCAGGCCTCATCCGGGTGCCACGTCCGGCCGCGGGTATCACGGCAACTTCAACGCTCACGGGCTGACCTTTTGTTCGGAACGATGGAGGATCCGCGAGATGTTGCCCCGGTGGCGGTACGCGACCAGGAGAAGGATGGCACCCAGCAACGCCAGCGAGGCTCCCTCCACCCCCTGCCAGATTGCCAGCGGGATCGATAACACGACAACTGTCAGGGATGCAATGGAAGCCACGTGGGTGACCCGGGCCACCAGTGCCCAGACCACCGTCTGGATCAGGCCCACAATCGGCATCGTGAAGAAGACCACCCCTGCGGCCGTCGCTACCCCTTTGCCGCCGCGGAACCTGTGGTAAAGCGGATAACAGTGGCCCACGACGGCTGCCAAGCCGGCCGCGAATGCCCAGGGGGAAAAGGCCGAATCGGCCAGTGTCAGGTAGGTACCGATGGCGGCAGCGATCACACCCTTCAGAGCATCGCCGATGAACACCATCGCAGCCGGGAGTCTCCCCAAAGTTCGCATGACGTTGGTAGCACCAGGGTTACCACTTCCCACCTCGTGGATGTTGACTCCATGCATCCGAGCCACCACCACTGCGAAGTCGACACTGCCTATCAAATAGGACAGAACCAATGCCAGCGGACCGGCCAGGTCGGAGTTCATCGAGACCAATTGTAAGAACGGCGGGCCGCCACGGTGACGCTGGGGGAATTCCACAGGGACGGGCGCCGTTTAAACTGTTGATCCACCACAGGTCCGGTCGGGAGAACAACGCGCCATGCCCACATACGAATACCGCTGCGAAAAGTGCGGGGAGCACCTCGAAGTGGTGCAGTCGTTTGCCGAGCGCCAGTTGAAGCGCCACCGCACATGTGGTGGTGACCTCGAGCGGGTGATCCACTCCCGCGGAGTGGTTTTCAAGGGCTCCGGCTTCTACAAAACCGATTCTCGGCCCAAGGTTTCCGAGTCGAACGGCGACGACAAGGCCTCCGACAAGAAGACCGACAAGTCCGAGAAAAAGACCGATAGGAAGACCGAAAAGAAGACGGACAAGAAGGCCGATCCTGCCCCTGCCTCCACTAGCGCCGGCAGCGGCGAATCTTCCGACTGATCCGACCCCCTTCCCGCTCCGGGAGCCACCCGATACGTTGGTCCGATGTTTTGGCTTGCCCGTCCTCCATATCTGCGGCGGGTTGGTGCCGTGCTGGCGGTAGTGGTGGCGTTGTGGTTCGAGTTAGTCCCTGAGCCGACCGTTCCTCACCCGTTTGCCAAGACTGATCTCACGGCGGGTGCCACCGTCACCCCCGGTGATTTCGAAATGAGAGCGGTGCCCCCGGGCATCCTTCCGGCCGTGAAACCTGACGGAGTACTGGCGACGGCCCTGGCCCGCGGTGAACCTCTAACACCGGGGATGATCGGTCAGGCCCCGGCGGTGCCGGTAGGGTGGTGGGCGCTTGACGTCCCCATCCCGGCCGGGGTCGGCGCCGGCACCGAGGTCCGACTCGTCGTCGACCAAGAGCAGATCCCGCGGGTGGTCATTGGTCTTGTCGTAAGAATCCAGGAAGTCGATGACTTTGACGGAAACGTCGCACTCGTGGCGGTGCCGGAAGCCGATGCCGCCGCCGCGGCCAGCGCCGTTGCCCAAGGTTCGGTGGCCGTTCTGGTGGGGTCGGGGGGTTAACGTGCCGCCGTGTTTGAAGCGATCGTATGGGGCCTAGTACAGGGCATCACAGAGTTTCTCCCCATCTCCTCTGATGGCCACCTGGTTCTGGTTCCGGCGTTCCTGGGGATCGACGGGCCCGACCTAACTGTCAGCGCGGTCCTCCATCTCGGCACCTTGCTCGCGGTGATCGTCTATTTCCGCCATGAGCTGTGGTCTTTGACGAGGTTTCGCACCGATCCCCAGGCAAGGCGCTTGCTGGTGCTCCTGGCGGTCGGCACCCTGCCTGCGTTTCTGGGCTTGCTGGTGCGGGATCAGGTTGAGGAACTCCAAACCTCGGTCACCGTGACCGCCTGGTTCTTGATCCTCACCGGAGTAGTGCTGCTCGGGGCCGATCGCATCAAACCAGGCGAGCGACGGGTCGTGGACGCTCGCCCACTTGACGCATTGTGGGTAGGCCTCGCCCAGGTGACCGCCATCCTGCCGGGTCTGTCGCGATCGGGCGTGACTATCGCCACCGCCCTGGCCCGCAGATTTGACCGGGTGGAAGCAGCCAGGTTCTCCTTTCTCCTCGGGGTGCCGGCCGTTACGGGTGCGGGTCTGCTGGAGTTGGGCAACCTGGCAGGAGGAGCCGGAGTAGAAACGGCTACCTGGGTCGGGGTGGCCGTGGCTGCCATCACCGGGTACGGCGCCATCGCCTTCTTGTTGCGGATGCTCAGTCGAACCGGCCTATGGGTCTACGCGGTCTACTGCTTAGCGGTTGGAGTGGTGGCGTTGGTGGTCCTCTAGCCGACCCCCGTAACTGGTGCGCTCTGATTCAGTGGCGGCTAACTGACGATTGGCAAGACGTTCCGACAGATCCACCACGAGCGTTGTATACGGTCGCAAGCTGGTGACGAACATGAGGAGACCGGCCAGCGCCGTCACCAGTCCCAACACGAGCGCCGGGTCGGAAACGGCGCCAGCCGCGCTGAAGTCCGTCCCGTGGGCCAAGCTGTAGATAGAGATCACAGCCAGAAGGCCGGACAGCATGCCGAGACACCAGCGGTCCATGCGGCGCGGAACTCGGTCTGCCGAGCGCGCCGCGATCAGCAGCGAACGTTCCCGGGCCAACATCCGACCATCGAATCCCACAATTGCCCCGGCGTTGGCCGCGAACAAAACGGACTGGATCAGTAAGTAAAACGCCGATGGGTTTGGCGCACCGGCGAGCATGAAGGCCAGGTTCATCCCCATCCCGATCAGCAACGCCGCATTGGTAAACGTCCCCACCAGAATTCCGGCTCCACAAATGAGCTGAAGCGCCAAGACCAGCCCGGACACCAGAGGAGCCGACGGCTCAACCACTGTTTGGAGGAAAGTTCCGAATTCGGGAAAGGCCGCCAAGCCCTGCATGGCTTCAGCTCCCAAGAAGTCGCGCAATGTGTCTCCGTCGTGCCAGGCAGGATCGAAGAGTTTCTCAGCCGCAGACCTGAGCCATGCGATCCCCATGAACCATCGGATCGGCACGAGGTAGGCGTCAGCACGGAGCGCTTCTCGCCGGACCTTGTCAAGCCAAAAGACCGGCCAATTTGATCTGGCCATCACCCTCCTTTGCGCGGCCCATTGGTATTCGGACGGTGAGGTCGGCAGCTTAAGTGGCGATATACCCTCACGCTGCAGGGGCGATCGCACCGTCAGCCAGGTCGGTGAAGATCGCCTGAGCTCCGTCGGTCAGGAAGACCACCGAGGCTGAGCCAACGGTGCCAACCCGGGCTGGAACCACAACGTTCCCGATCTGTTCGGTGGGCGTGGCCAGTGCCAGGGCCGCTAGCGATAGAAGGTCACCCCATCGGATGTTTGTCCTGATCCAGGGTTCACTGGCAGCCATCAAACCCGGTAAACCGAGCGGTCCCAAAGACTGGGCCCGTTGGAGTCCGCCGATCAGAACGAGACCGCCGTGAAACTGACGCGTGAGGTCTCCTCCTGCCAAAGCCTTGCGAGCCCGGCTAAAGCTGAGGGCTTGCGGTCCATTGAGGTACTGGCGCCCGGGTTGGAAGTCGGCCCCGGCTGCCGCATCGGCGATGCGGATAGGGACGTCCACCTCTGCCCCGCCGAGAATGTTGCCCCACAATTGCTGAAACCCCTCGAAACCTGTGAGGGCATATCCACCAATAGCTAGCCCCGTTACCGAGGTGAGAGTGTTCATCATGAGGTCGGGACCGCCCTGGGATAGGGCGGAGTTGATCTTGTTGGCGCCCCCGCCACCAATAGGCACCCACGAGTCGCGGGGAATGCCGACGAGGCCACCGGCTCCGGCTCCGTTTAGGGCCAAGAGGTGGAGGCTGTCGCCTCGGGTGACGGCAGGGTCCTCGCCAGGGCGGGCGTCTGCTCCGACCACGGCGATGATCTTTGGAACGGCTCCGTACCACCCATCCGTGTTGCCCAACGAGGGCAGTCTCACCGCGACGATTTCGTATCCGGCGCCTTGGTCGGCCCCAAAGACAAGGTCTTCACCGAAGGCTGCCACGGCGAGAACGGCGCCCGGCACATCGGCGAACGTGGTAGTTCCGCCGGTCGGGCACGTTGCGGGTGCGGCCAAGGCCGCCAACTCGATCGGCAAAAGGCTGCGATCGCCTCCACAAGCCGGACCGTAAACGTTGGCCACTGCTGAGGCCCAAGCCTGGGTCGCCCCTGCCAGGAAAGGTACTGCGGTCGTCGTGGTCGCCTGCGTCGTAGGAGTGGTCGAGGACGTGGCAGCCGGGGGTGTGGTGATGGGCCGCGTCGGTTCGGCCGAGCACGCGGCGAAGAGAATGAATACAAGGGAGAGCCGTCGCATAGGACCTGGTCACCCTATACCTGTCCGGGGACCTAGCCCAAAGTCCCGACGAACTGGCTATTGGCTGTAGTTGCTTGACATCCGCATCGTCTCTTCGATGTGGACATTGACCAGCGCAGGTAGCCCTGAGGCTTTGGCCCGCTCCAGTGCAGGGCGAATCTCCGACGCATCGGTCACCAACTCCCCGTAGCCCCCAAGGGCACGCACCACCTCGTGATAGGGGCGGCGTCCGAGATCGGCCGCCACCACCCGATCCGGATACAACATGCGGTGAAAGGTCTTGATGTTGCCCCACACGCCGTCGTTGCCCATCACTCCCACCACCGCAAGCCCCAGCCTGACGAGCGTGTCGTACTCGAAACCGTTGAAACCAAAGGCGCCGTCGCCGAACACGATGCCGACCAGTTTCTCGGGATGGACCACCTTGGCCGCAAGGGCAAATGGAACTCCGGTGCCTAGGGTCCCGAACGGTCCCGGATCGAGGACGTGGCCAGGATTCGAGACTTGGAGCCAGCGAGCAGTGGTTGAAACGATGTCGCCTCCATCGACTGAAACGATGGCGTCGGTACCGAAGAATGCGCCCACTTCGGATGCGAACCGTTGGGCATTGACGGGTGAAGTTGGAGCCGTTGCTGCTTCGGCGGCGAGGGCTACCTGGCGCTCTCTGTCGGAGGCCATGATCTTTTCCGCCCAGCCAGATATCGGACCGGCAAGGCCGGCGGAATCGCCGAGTTGGGATACCACCACGAGCGGGTCGGCCACGACCCCAAAATGAGCGGCCCGATTCCAGCCGATTCGGTCTGGCTCGAGGTCGATGTGGATTACCGTTGCCGCCGGGTTCACCTTGTCCCCGTAGTTGGTGCGGAAGTCCCAATCGACTCCCAAGGCAAGGAGGAGATCGCATTCGGCCATCGCTTGCGAGCGGGAGTGGTTGCCCAGCAACGGGTGACCGAACGGCAGCGAACCTCGAGCGCGAGAGTTGAGATAGGTGGGAGCACCCAGGAGCTCGGCTAGGTCCAACAAACGGTTCTCGTTTCCCGGTCGGGCGCCGGCTCCGGCAAAAATCACCGGCCGCTCGGCCTCGCCCAACGCCTTCTGAATTGCCCCAAGAGTGGCCTGGTCGGCGCCCTGTGATTGTCGGGATCGGTAGTGGGTAGGCCACTCAACGGCCTCTTCATTGACCATGTCGAACTGCACATCCATCGGCACGTCGAGAAAAACCGGACCTCCCCGACCTCCGAATGCGTGACGAGCGGCGGTGGCGATGTAGTCAGCGAGCCGGTCGACCTGCCAGGCGGTGGCCGACCAGGCAGTGATCGCCCCGAACAGGGCGGGGTGGTTCATCTCCTGGAGCCCGCCCTTCAACTCTTGACGAATGAAGTGACGCCCGCCGATCAGCAGCATCGGCGTGCACGCATACCAGGCGTTGGCCACTGCCGTCATGGTGTCGGTGACTCCTGGCCCGGCGGTGACCGCCGCTACTCCCAATCGACCGGTCAAACGTGTATAGGCCTCGGCAGCATGGGCAGCGGCCTGCTCGTGGCGCACATCCACAACCCGGATCCCCTCTTGCACACACCCGTCGAGAAAACCGACGATGTGCCCGCCGGACAAGGTGAAGACGACATCCACACCTTCGGCTTTGAGGGCCCGGGCCATGATTTGGCCCCCGTGGATCTTCATCACGACAAAGGCCAGAGGTCTCGCGTCATCCAGATCGAGTCTTCGGTCCGGAAGCCATGGCGGGTGTAGAAGCGGCGGACGGCTTTGTTGTGGGCCTCGGTTTCGAGGAATACCCGCGGCAATCCCCGTTGGGCCAGGTCCTCGAGCACAGCATCGAGCAGTTCGCCTCCTCGTCCCTTCCCTCGCTCCCTCGTGTAGATCTCGTCCAGCAAGGCATCGCGACCGCCGGATTCGATCGAATAGCCCCAGGTTACCAATGCATACCCGAGGCCATCGCCGAATAGATAGACGACACCAAGGTCATCCGAAACCAACAGAGGTTGCATCGCCGCCCGAACCCGCACCGGGTCGTGATCGTGACGATCGATATCGTTGAACTCCGCTGCCAGCGTGAGCAAGATGTCGAGATCGTCGAGAGTGGCTCGACGGACGATCACAGGTCGTTCCGCACCAAGTCTTCATACGTCTCGCGACGCACGACCAGGCGGGGAACGCCGTCCTTCGCGAAAACGACCGCGGGCCGACCCACTTTGTTGTAGTTGGATCCCATCGAGTGGCCGTAAGCCCCGGTGACGGGCGTGGCGATGAGGTCGCCCACCCCGAGATCGTCGGGGACCATTCCTTTCATCACGAGGACATCACCGGATTCGCAGTGTTTCCCGACCAGTCGTACAGCCCGCGGCCGGGTGGCCCTAACCGCTCTTGGCAGGAAAGTCTCATACCCGCTCCCGTAGAGGACCGGTCGCGGGTTGTCACTCATCCCCCCGTCGACCGCAACATAGGTCCGCACGCCCGGGATCTCCTTGATCGTTCCGACGGTGTAAATGGTGATGGCAGCCTGGGCAACGATCGCCCTGCCGGGCTCCACCGACAAGGCAGCACTGATCCCGGCGTCGGCCGCTGCGGTGGTCAGCATCCGCGCCCAGTCGACCATCGACGGCGCCGTCTCACCCTCGACATAGGCCACACCCAGCCCGCCCCCCATCGATAACTCCTCCAGGTCGTGGATTTTGACGAACGACGCCACCACCCCCAGCGCCGCTGCGAAGGAATCGACCAGGAACACCTGTGAACCGATGTGAAGGTGAATTCCCCGCAGCCGGATCCCTCTTATCGATCGTGCCCGTCTCACCGCCGCTGTAGCGGCGCCGGTTGAGAGGGTGAATCCGAACTTGGTGTCGTCCTGACCTGTGGCGATGTAGTGATGAGTGTGAGCCTCCACCCCCGGCGTCACCCGCAAGAGAACATCGAATATGTGGCCGGTTTGCTCATGGAGTTCCTCGACCCGGTCCAACTCGTCAAAGTTGTCGACCACCAGCCGGCCCACTCCGGCCTGAGCGGCCTCGGCCAGCTCCTCGACACTTTTGTTGTTGCCGTGCATCACGAGTCGGTCACCAGGGACCCCGGTCGCCAGGGCCACGAACATCTCACCCCCGGTGGCGACGTCGATCCGGAGACCTTCATCGTGCGCCAGCCCGGCCATGGCCTTGCAGAGGAAAGCCTTCGCTGCGTAAACGGCACCGTCCCCAAAGAGCTCCCGAGCCTGTCGGGCGCGAGTGCGGAGATGGGCTTCGTCATAGACAAAGAGAGGGGTGCCGAACTGCTCCGCCAGCTCGAGCGTGGAACAACCTCCGATCTCCAGCTCCCCGACGGGACCCTCCTCGGCGGAATCCGGCAGCAACGACCAAGGGAGCGGTGTCATCACCTGGTTTCTATCACCTATATCGGGTTGGTCGGGTTATCTGCCCGTCAGGGTGTCGAGCAGGCCTCCCATGACTCGAGAGGGTCGACCCGTGCGTGCCTCCATCCGGTCGGCGATGGGTGCGAGCCGGATCGCGGCGTTAACACCCAGGAACCGCAGCGGTTCGGGCTCCCAGCGGCGAACCCGGTGCTGCACCCAGGGAAGCCTGGTGAGATCGGTGTCGCGTTCCAGTACCAGGTCGGCCAAAGTTCGACCGGCCAGGTTGGACGCCGCCACTCCTTCTCCGACGTAACCACCCGCCCAGCCAAAGCCCGAAGTCCGATCGAAGACCACGGCCGGGCGCCAGTCGCGGGGAATCGCCACCGCCCCGCCCCAGGTGTGGGTGATCCGCGCATCGGCAGCCGCCGGAAAGAGCGTGCGAAGGATGCGGGCGACTGCCTCGTGGACCCGGGGCTGACGATCGAGCGAAGGATCGACCATCGACCCGAAGTGATAACGGCCACCCCGCCCCCCAAACGCGAGCCGTCCGTCAAAAGTGCGTTGGCCGTAGATGACCAGGTGACGGGCGTCGTTGAAAACCTCGCGTCGACCGAAGCCCACATCGGTCCAGAAGGCCCCGCCGAGCGGCTCGGTGGCCACCATCAACGAGTAGACGGGGAGGTAGTTGCGGCGCTGACCGGGGAGGTCGCGAGTAAAGGCCTCGGTGCAACGCAACACCGTCTTGGCACGCACGCTGCCGTGATCGGTGACAACGATGCCCGGCTCCACAATCCCCGCCCGGCTCCTTTCATAGATCGTCACTCCGGAGCGCTCGACCGCCGCGGCCAGACCGCGCACCAACCGACCGGGATGGATTGCTGCGGCATGGGGGGTGTAGACGGCACCCAGCGACCCGGCCACCCGGGCTCGGTCGTCCAGCTCATCGGCCGTCAGCCAGCGATAGTCGTCCTCTCCCAGTCCCCATGATCGCTGGTGGTCAAGCTCGTGTTGAAGGCGCACGACATGGGCGGAATTCGTTGCGAAGCAGAGGATCCCACCCTTTTCGAAATGGCACTCGATCCCCTCCTCTCCCAACACCCGGGCGATCTCGTCGACTGTCTCAAACATTGTCCGCACCAACCGCTGGACCGGTTCGCGGCCATGGAGGCGGGCCATCGCCGCTCGGTTGCCGGCGATTTCCCCGGTGGCCCACCCGCCATTGCGACCCGAAGCCCCAAACCCGGCTACCTCGGCTTCGACGACTACGACTCGCAGGTCGGGCCGAACCTTCTTCAAGTAATAGGCGGTCCAGAGGCCCGTGTACCCGGCTCCTACGATGGCGAGGTCAGCCTCAACGAGACCATCAAGAGCTGGCCGCGGCACCAGGTCCTCACCGGCGGTGTCGTGCCAAAAGCTCAACGACCTATACGAGGTCACTCAGCCTCGTCAAGATGTGACGGCAGAGACCCGGCTCGGGCCAACGACTCTTTTAACGACATCGCGAATGCGACGAGGGTCTGGTCGACGTCTTCCATGGTGTGAGCTGCACATGTGAACCATGGTTCGCGGGCATCGACGCAGGGCATGACCCCTCGTTCGATCATGCCTTCGACCACGGCCGTGTAGAGGCGGGCGTTGTGATTGGCGATGTCGCGGTATTCGGTGGGTCGGCCCTCACCAAGATAGACCGAGAACATCCCAGGGTGCCCGAGGACCTTGCCTTCGACCCCAAACTCGGCGAGGACTCGTTCCAGGCCCTCCATGAGAGCCCGCCCGACTTTGTAGATCCGGTCATATGCGTCCGTGTTCTGAAGCCGGTCGAGCGTGGCGATCGCCGCCGCGGTGGCGACGCCGTTGCCCGAATAGGTGCCGGCCTGGGCGATGCCTCCGAGTTTCCAGCCTTCGACGAGGTCAGAACTGAGGGCGATAGCGGCAACCGGGAAACCGTTGCCGAGCGCCTTGGCATAGGTCGCGATGTCGGGCACCACTCCAAAGGTCTCGACCGCCCCGCCCAATGAGAGCCTGAAGCCGGTTTTTACCTCGTCGAAGATCAGGACTGCATAGTGCTCGCTACACCGGGCCCGCAGGGCCTCCAGAAACCCCGGCTCCGGCAGGATTCCAAAAGCGTTGCCGGCCATAGGTTCGACGATCACCGCCGCGATTTCGTGACCATGATCGTCGAAGAAGTCGTTGACAGCCTCAATGTCATTGAACGGCAGGGTCCTGACGTAGGTGCGGATAGCGTCGGGTATGCCCGACGACGCCTGGTAGGGAATGGGTCGGAGCCTCGACCCGAGGTGGGCGGGCGGTGCGCCGGCGGTAGTGAACAACAAGTAGTCATGGGTGCCGTGGTAGTGACCCTCGAACTTCAGCACCAGGTCGCGGCCAGCCCATCCCCGGGCAAGCCGGAGCGCATGCATGGTCGCTTCCGTCCCGGTGTTGGTGAAACGAATCTTGTCGGCCCACTTGACGGCGCCCAGCAACGCCTCGGCCGCTTCCACCTCGCGCCGCTGGGTCATGGCGAAAGTGGTTCCGTCGCGGGCGGCCTGTACTACGGCCTCAGTGACGTAGGGATCGGCGTGCCCGAGGATTATCGGCCCCCACGCACACTGGTAGTCGATGTAACGCTTGCCATCCATGTCGAAGACGTGGCCGCCTTCGCCGCGAGAGATCACGAGGGTGTCGTCGTCTCCCAGATAGCGGAAACCGCTGGAAACGCCGTTGAC
The DNA here is from genome assembly GCA_040905905.1 of Acidimicrobiia bacterium. GTDB lineage: Bacteria > Actinomycetota > Acidimicrobiia > Spongiisociales > ZC4RG35 > JAICND01. The sequence goes on along the minus strand of JBBDQN010000057.1, from coordinate 56,960 downwards.
CAAAACCGCTCGTGCGCGGTTGAACCACTCGGCTGTATGGGCGCCTTGCATACTCATGAGGGGAATTCCTCCGGGTGTCTGCCGGCATCGGTCGATGCCATGAATTTCGTCGTGTGAGGGTTGGGCGGCACTTCTGCCGCTTCTCCCATCCCGCTATGACGCCGGGGCGGCAAACCCCGGATCAGACCCGACGGAAGGCGGAGTCAGCGCCTCACCGGCGGGAGGGGACGGAACTGCGGTCCATCCATCACCTCCAGCCGAACACGGGCAAAACGCCCGGTGCTGTTTCAACGATGATCAGTTCGAGCAAGCTCTCACCCGTGGCCGAGGCTAGCTGACGGAGCCACCTCGGGCCACTAGCGTCGCTGGCGACAGGAGGCAGTCATAACAGTTGATCTCAAACTCTTGATCGCCGGGGAATGGACCGAAGGCAGCGGTTCGGAGCACTACGAGTTACGTTCACCCGCCACCGGCAGCCACATTGCCAACGTGCCGTTAGCCAGCAAGGCCGATATCGACGGGGCGGTGGCGGCCGGTCGCCGGGCCTCCGAAGAGATGCGTCATTGGTCGGCATTCGAACGAGCCGAACTCTGCCTGCGGGCCTACGCGATCTGGCAGGATCGCATCGAGGACATCGCCCGCATCCTCACCCTGGAACAAGGGAAGCCGTTCAAGGCCGAGGCCATCGATGACATCGCCGAATCCGGTGACTACCTCCACATCGCCGCCGAGGACGTCAAGAGAATGAAAGGCGACCTCATCCCCACGACGGAACGCAACCGCAGGATGTTCACTGTTCGCCGCCCCGTCGGCGTCTGGGTGGCCATCACACCGTGGAACTTTCCGGTGATGATCCCGATGGAGACTGTGGGGCCAGGGCTGGCCACCGGGAACGCGGTGATAGTCAAACCGCCCCTCAACACTTGCTGGGCGATGCTGGAGGCGGCCAAAGCCATCGAGGAGGCCGGATTTCCCCGCGGCGCTCTGTCGGTGATCCCGGGGGCAGGCGACATCGGTGAATGGCTGGTGACCCACCCCGACGTCGACGGCATCAGCTTCACTGGGTCGTCCGAGACCGGCAAGCGCATCGTTTCGATGATGGGTCTGAAGAGATCGATCATGGAGATGTCGGGCAACGGTCCGTTGATTGTGGCGGGCGACGCTGATGTCGAGGCTGCGGCCACCGCCGCGGTCTATGGGGCTTACTACAACGCCGGTCAGGTCTGCACCGCCACCGAACGCGTCATCGTCGTAGAGGAACTCCACGACCAATTCGTGGAGGCAACCCTCAAGGCCGCTGAAGATGTGCGCCTGGGTGATCCCTTTGACGACTCCACCAACATGGGTCCGCTCAACAACGAACCGGTGGCGGCCAAGATGGATCGCCATGTGGAAGATGCCCGCGCCCGGGGAGCCGAGGTCCTGATGGGAGGGGGCCGCGCCTCCGGCTACGCCACCGACCTCTTCTACGAGTTCACGGTGATCGACGGCGTGCCGGAAGAGTCTTTGGTCTCGCGAGAAGAGTCGTTCGGACCGGTGGTACCGATCCTCACCGCCTCCAGCGACGAGGACGCGGTGGGAATCGCCAACCGCACTCATCTTGGCCTCCAGGCAGCCGTCTTCACCAACGATGTCAGCAAGGCGTTCTGGTACGCGGATCGGATCCGGGCGGGGACCGTCATCGTCAACGACTCCACCGACTTCTGGGAGACGTTTCAACCATTTGGAGGAGCGGCGGGTACCGAGACCGGCTGGGGACGGCAGCGGATCGAGGAGTTCACCGACCTACAAACCGTCGTCTTCAACCTGCGGAAGGATCTCGAGTGATCTCGACCAGCGTGATGTCGTCCTCCTGCACCCAGTCCTTCCCAACGAACTCGGACTGAGCGGCCAACAACGTCTCTATCGCGCTCCGGGTCGCCGACGAAATCGTCTCGCTCAACCGATCAAATCCGAACATCTCTCCGGTCGGATTACGGCACTCCGTAATACCATCGGAGGAGAGGATGAGGCCATCGCCCGGTTCCAGCACCACTTCCATCTCTTCGTAATCCATTCCCGCCAAAAGCCCGAGTGGCATCCCCCGCGCCCGTACCTCGGACGATCCGTCCCGATGGCGGTGTTGGGGAGGATTGTGACCGGCGTTGGCAAACCAGAACCGGCCGGTATCGAGTTCGAGAACTCCGAAGAGGCAAGTGATGAACATTCCCCTCGGAATGTCGCCCACCAGAAGGCCGTTGGCCTGAGCCAGCACCCCGCCCGGAGTCAGAGCGAGAGCACCAAGAGCAGTTCCGCGTAAGACCGTGCGACAAGACGCCATGACCAGCGCTGCCGGCATTCCCTTGTCAGTCACATCGCCGACGGCGATTCCCATCCTTCTCGGCCCAAGCTTGTAGAAGTCATAGAAGTCACCTCCTACCTCACGGGCGGGTTCGTAGTGGACGGTAAATGCCCACCCTTGGGGCTGAGGAACCTCACGGGGCAGCAACTCGCGCTGGATACGTCTGGCAACGGACAGTTCCTGCTCTACGCTTTCCCGACGCGTGCGATCGGCCTCCTGACGCTCAACCAGTTCGACGATCCGGAGGGCTGGGCCGAGCCGATCAGCAACCCTGCGGAGAAAGGCAAGCTCAATCCCCCGATAGGGAACGCCCGATTTGCGATGACCCATCAGCAGGGCCCCAATTGGATCACCACTTACCAGCAAGGGAACAACCACTGCGATGCCCGGTTGCGAGGAAATCTGGGGCTCGGTGCCGGCAGGATCCAAGCCGGGGGGGAGCTGATCGGCACGGACGAGGGTGGCCCATGTGGGCTGCAGGGTGGCCGCAAACAGAGAGTCGACTTCGGCGTTGAGCAGCTCCCGATCGACCACATCGCCCAATCGGGCCACAAGCCTCTCGAGAGCCTCTTCCGCGTTGAACTTCTCGCGATAGAACCGTCGATCGACGGCTCGTTGCACGCGCTTGCGGAGCGGTCGCAAGCTTCCGGCCAGGACGGATCCAGTCAGAACTCCGGCGAGAGCGGCCGTCTGTCCAATCGGCAGACCGGTCATACCCTGACCCAGCAATCCTCCGATCACGACGACGGTCACCAGAGTGACCGCTCCGAACATCACTGTGACAATCGCCGTCAGTGAGCCGTAGACCAGCGCCCGGTTGACCAGGAGGTCGATCTCGAACAATCGATATCGAACCACGGCCAGAACTATCGAGAACGGGAGCGCAAACACGGCACCCGTGAGCAGAAGCAAGGTGTTGAGTCCGTACAGCGCCTGCAGTCGAGGCGTGACCAGGACCAGCCCGAAGGCGTCGGTTTGCAACTCGGGCCGCAGCAACACCAGCACCAGGTAAGTGCCGACGATCACGGAGAGTGCTACCAGTACGGGCTGCCATTGCCGACGTACTGCGTCATCGAGCCTGGTCAGCCTGATCCATGTTGTCGCCATTGCCCCGACCGGAACGGCGATGGTCCACAGCTGACGCCAGGGCGATGGCAGGGTGTGCGGGTCAAACGCCCATCCCGGGAAAACCGCCGCGGCTATCCCCAAGAGCAGTAACGATGCGAGGACCACCAAGGCCGCCCGCTTTGGTCGCCCCGACGGGACCAACAACAAGAACGCCAGCAGCAATATCCCCGATAGCGAGATCCAGAAACCTGCCATTTGGTCGGGTGTGACCTCGCCTATCACCCGCGCTATCGCCGCCCAGGGTCCAGAGATCTTTGAAAAGGGCACGAACAGGCTCGTGGCCAGGGTGATGAGCATGGCGGACGCCAGGAGCGGCATTCGCTCCGACGATCGGGCCGCAATGAGCATTCCGAGCGCGACAAAGAGCCCGAAACCGACGATATGGATCGCGAGCTGGCTCCAGGAGATGAAGGAGGCCGACAGCACTGCTTCCAGCCGGTCTCCCAGATTGGGATCAACCGCAAAAGGCCCCTGGATCAGAGTTTCAGTTGGGCCGTCCAAGACATTCCCGAAGCCAATGACCGCCACCGAGATCGTGACCAACGTGATCCCCCACCACGCCGTGCGCATTATCGGACTACGCCCGACGAATTCAACGGCCATAACGTCTCAGGGCGAGCACCTGATCGGCCAGCAAGCCAATCCCACCCTGGCGTACGCCCGTTGTTGTTTCCATGACGGGTAGGGACGCCGCGGCGATCAAGGACGGGTCATACCGGTGACAGCCCATGCAGTCACTGCGACCGTCCCAGCAGACGTCTCCCTCGCAGATTCTCCCCAACTCGTGGGGAATGACGGTGGCGCCTTTTAATGCCGTGGCGTGGCATTCAAGGCAAGTCAGCCGATCCGCCGCGGTGTAATCGACAGAGAGTCCATGAGGGATGTTGGATTCCTCGTCTGCGCCGGCGATTGTTCCTCCCAGGATCAGGATCATGAGCCCGAGCCCAGCCAGGCCCCCCCTAACCAACCGGGGCCAGCCCACTCTCCGGCGTTTCTCCTCCGGCAGAAACGGAATGGCCATCCATGCCAACGACCACAACAAGAGCCACGGAGAAAAGGTCAGAGGTTCGGCGGAAGCATCAAACGGAAAGAGCTGGGATGCCGCGAAGTAGATAAGGCCGGCTGCTCCCACCGAGGCTGCGACCAAACGAAAGCCCGGGGGACGCATTGCCGCCAGGAAAGCCAGGAGCAACTGCACCACTGCAAACGTTGCCACCCCACCCCAATGAGTCAGGTGGTCCGCTGCTTCAAGCTGAGCCTTGAGGAGGTTCGCTTCAGCCACTGATACCCACGGCATTACCCCGGCGACAGCCAACACAAGGAGAAACGGGCTCGGTCGCCATCGACCACGCCAGAGTTCTCTCCCGGCTGGATGCAGCCAAGCGGCGGCGCCCGCCAGGGACAGAAACAGAACTCCGAGCCATTCCCTTCTGCCTACCGCCGCCAGGACCAACACGAAAGCGGCGATAGCGATCAGTGTTTGCAGCATCCCTGCTGACCACTGTCGGGGCCGCAGGAGCTGACTGATCGCCCCGGCCATCACCTGGGCAAAGGTCACACCAAAAAGAATCTCATGGACCCGGTGGGAAACCCTGTCGCCTCCGCCCAGGTCGGAAAAAGGCTCCTGGAACCACCCGAGAACCACCAGTAGGAAAGGGCTTGTGAAATAGAGCGTTGCCACCAAACCCCACAACAACAAGGTAAAGACTTGCCCGCGCCGATTAGAACCGGCCGTTGATCCCAGCGAAGTCTCTATCCCCTGTGGTGCTTGCACTCCTCAAAGCAGACTATTGAGACAACCTCGACGGGTGACGCACCCAACAGCAATTTCCGGTCTCCTTCGGGTTAGCGTTATCGGCCAATGCAGCACGACCCGGTTTCGGTTCCATACGAGAAAAGGGCCTCCGAAATACCCTTTGCTTCGGCCGAGTACGTCTCGTTTGCCTCCCGCAATTCCTTCCTCGGGGTCCCCGCCCGTCGGCTGGACGAGATAGACGACGCCGGTGTTGTGATCCTTGGTGCTCCCTTCGACTGGGGCACTACCTACCGCCCCGGTGCCCGGTTTGGCCCGGCCGCAATCCGCGAAGCCGACTACGGGGCGATGGACGGGTACCGGCCTCATCTCCCCACAGGCATCGACCCGCTGCGATTGCTCAAAGTGGTCGACATCGGCGATGTCTACGTCGTCCCGGGCAACATTGAGCTCTCTTTGGAGCGGATCACCGACACTGTGGAGACGGTGGCACGAGCGGGCAAGGTTCCGATCGTGCTCGGCGGCGACCACACCGTCACCTTCTCGAACGCCACAGGTGTGGCGCGCGCGTTTGGTTTTGGTGAGGTGGCACTGATCCACTTCGACGCCCACGCCGACACCGGCGAGCTCCAGAACGGCCAGCTCTACGGACACGGCACTCCGATGCGACGTCTGATCGAGTCGGGAGCGGTTCCCGGTCACCGCTTCGTCCAGATCGGGCTTCGTGGCTACTGGCCGGAGCCGCACGTGATGGCCTGGATGAAGACCCAGAAGATGCGCAGCTACATGATGAACGAGATCGAAGATCGTGGCCTTCGCACAGTTGTCGACGAGGCGGTCGACTTTGCCATTGGTGGAGGCGCCAAGGGAGTGTTCATTTCGGTCGACATAGACGTGGTGGATCCGGGTTTCGCCCCCGGCACCGGCACCCCCGAGCCCGGCGGGCTCACCTCTCGCCAGATCCTCGACACGGTCCGCAGGCTGGGTAGAGAGCTCAACGTGATAGGTGCCGACGTAGTCGAGGTATCGCCCCCCTATGACGGCCCCGGCGAGATAACCGCCTACTTGGCCAACCGGGTGGTCCTCGAGATCCTCAACGGCATGGCCGAACGAGCGGCCGGAGTTTAGACCCCAAGACCCTTCCGTTCTGGCGCGTAGTTCTGCTCCCCTGGTGTCGATCGTCCGAGCCAAAACAGGTGGATTTGGTGGCGAACCTCTTCTGGTCGCGACCAGACATCGTGGTCCCAGATCGTGAGCAGCCGGCGACCTGACGCTTGCAGACGGGCGAAGCGGATCGAGTCGGCGGTGCGGTCAAGCAGAGCGGAGTGGTAGCGGTCGGATAAAACCTCGATCACGTCAGTGCAGTCGTCGAGTTCGTAGTCGACCCGTCCAATCCAACCCAGATCATCCCCTACATCGACCTGTCGGCGGAGCTGGACTCCAACGTCCAGAGCCAAACGCTCCACCCGCGACTCGAGCCCACTTTGCGGCGCCACATAGTCTGGTGGTCTGACAGCAAGCATGCAACGAACCGCCGTAATGCCATCGCGGCCTCGGGCCCCGAGCTGTTTGAGCAAATCGTGCATTGTTCGAAGTTTCAGGATCCGCATCGACAGAGCATGATCCAGAGCTCTTTCGGCTCGACCGGTAGCCTCGGTCCCGGCCAGAAGGAAAATGAGGAGAGCCGGGGAGACGACGGGAATGCCCGCGAGGGTGGCGAGGTGTTCAGGTGGAAGACCCCGGTGATAGTGGACCTGGGCGAGTCGGGTCCTGCGATTGGTGCCTTGCCAGGGTATGACAACCTCGATTGGTGGCTTGAGATCGAATCCGGGGATCCTCCACCACGCCGCGGCCGCCACATGAGACAGGTACGCGGTGCCAGGAGCGTCAAGCACGCCGGCCATCGCTAGATGGGCATCGGTCCTGGGACTGCCGACCAGTCGCAAGACCTGGGGTGACATTGGTTCGATGAACCCAGACTCGATCTGATGGCGCAGCGCCCGAGAACCAACTCCCGATTGGTGCAGCTGCTTCCGGTTGACTACTCCATGTTGAAGCTCCGACAAACCCACGATCACCTCTCGCGCATCATTCATGGCGCGACCGTGGCGGAACCCCACCTCAAAGGGAAGACCCTTCCGTTCTGGCGCGTAGTTCTGCTCCCCTGGTGTCGATCGTCCGAACCAAAATGGGGTTTCTCAGGAACCTCTGCCCCACCGCCGGCGTCGAACTGTCAGCGGCGTGGTCGTCGCAGGCAACGCCGCCTCCCCAAGGAGGAGCAAATGAAAAGGCGTATCGCCTTGTTGATGATGTCTGTATTGACGTTGGCGGCGTGTGCACAAGGAGCCGCCACCACCACGACGAGCCAGGCAGCCGCAACCACGACAGCCGCAGCGGAAGAAACCGGCGCTGGCTTCGCCCGTGCAGACTTTGATGAATACGACGTCGGTGTCGTCCCCCCGATCGACCGCAAAGTGATCTACGACGCCAGCATGCAACTCGAGGCTGCCAAGACCCGGTTGGTCTTCGACCGGCTCACGGCCCTGGTGCAAGGATCCGGTGGCTTCGTGGCGGCGGCAACCGTGCAGGAGGTCGAAGACGATGATGACCAGCCGTTCATCTCGATGACGGTGCGGGTCCCGGCCGATCGGCTGACCGCCACCCTGACGGCGATCCGACAGGAGGCTGACAGGGTCGTGAGCGAGTCGTTGTCGAGCCAGGACGTGACCGAAGAGTTCGTCGACATCCAAGCCCAGCTACGCAACCTCGAGGCCCTGGAGACAGAGTTGCTGGCACTGCTTGCCGAGCTCCGCGACAACGAAGACGCCGATCCCTCCAAGCTCCTTCAAGTCTTCGATCAGATCCGGCAAACCCGCGGTGAAATCGAACGGCTCGAGGGTCGTAAACAGCTCCTAGAGAACCTAGTGGCGATGGCCACACTTGAGATCGGGATCAGTCCCTCACCGGCTTCGGCTCCGATCGTCGGGGAACCGGCCTGGGAGCCATTGACGGTTGCCAAAGGAGCGCTGCGTGACACGATCCAGGCGCTGCAAGCCGTTGCCGACTTCCTGATCCGGTTCGTTCTCAACGTGCTGCCCATCTTGGTCATAACAGTTGGCCCCATCGCGGGGATCGCTTGGCTGGCCTGGCGTCGGTGGCACCGTCACGCCGTGCCGGTGACGCCCACGACTTAGGCCTTCTTGAGGGCGCTCCGGCGCTGCCAGCGGAGATAGAACAACATCGCTGAGACGGTGATGATGAACAGCGCCGTCCCGACCACGTTGACCTGGGGCGGTATTCCGCGGCGGGCCGCCCCCCAAACGTAGACCGGGAAGGTCTGAATTGACCCCGAGGTGAAGTTGGTCACGATGAAGTCGTCCACCGACAGCGCGAACCCGAGGAGAAAGGCGGCAAACACACCGGGCATGATCATGGGCAGGGTGACCTTCCTGAAGGTATCCCATTCATTGGCGTACAGATCCATCGCTGCCTCTTCGAGGTGTCGGTCGAAGCCGACGATGCGGGCGCGGACCGTGGCCACCGCATACGAAATGATAAAGAGCACGTGCGCCAGGAGAACTGTCAGAAAGCCAGTTCCCACCCTGAGCGCCACGAAGAGCCCCAGGAGCGACGAGCCCATGACCACTTCAGGCGTCGCCATGGGGAAGAACAACAAGACGTTGGTGGCCGACCGACCTTTGAAGTTGTACCTCGCCAGGGCGAGAGCGATCAGGGTGCCAAGGACGGTCGCCACCGCTGCCGCCAGCAGCGCAATCACCAGGCTCACTCCAAGGGCCTCGATGATCCCCGGGTCGGCGAAGGGGTCGAGCCAGTGTTTGAGGGTGAACCCCTGCCAGACAACGTTGAAACGGCCCTGGTTGTCATTGAAGGAGAAAGCGATCACCACCATGACCGGTATGAACATGTAGGTAAGGGCCGCCACCAGATAGATCGGCAGGAGGGCGCGCCGCCACTTCATGCGATCAACTCCTCGGAGCCTACGGAGCGAACATAGAGGACAACCGCCACCACAATCGCCAACATCAAGGTGAGCGAGATTGCGGCAGCTGACGGGTAGTCGATGATGGATAGGAACTTGCTCTCCACCACGTTGCCCATCATTGTCTGAGCAGGGCTACCGAGAAGTTGCGAGTTGATGTAATCGCCCGCCGCCGGGATCGCCGTCAAAAGGGTTCCGGAGATCACACCGGTGAGCGACAAAGGCCAGGTCACCTTGAAGAAGGCGGTGGCAGGCGTGGCATAGAGGTCACCTGAGGCCTCCAACAGTGACCGATCGATCTTCTCCAGGGCCACATAGATGGGGAGGGTCATGAAGGGAAGAAATGCGTAGACCAACCCGGCAATCACGGCCCATCCGGTCGCCAGCAACCGCCCATTCGCGTCGGGCAGGATCCCGATCGTCTTAAGGGTCTCAACCACCAGTCCCTGATCGGCGAGGATGATCCGCCAGGCCAGGGTTCGCAGTAGGAACGGCACCAGGAAGGGCATCAGCAACAGGACTAGAAGCAGGTTCTTCCAGCGACCGCCGCGGAAAGCGATGGCGTATGCCAAGGGATAACCAAGCGCCAGCGTGATGAGGGTGGCTCCAACCGAATATCCGAGCGAGCGCAACAACTGGGGCCGATAGGTGGTGAATACCTGCAAGAAATTCGCCCACTGCCACGTCAGCTCGTACCCCGCTTGCAGGTTGCCGCTCTGGAGTGCCATCCGTCCGAGACTGATCAGCGGAATCAGATAGAACACAAAAAGATAGAGCAGACCGGGCAGCAGCAGCAGATAGGGAACGCGCCGGCGGCGCCTGGCTGCCGCCGCGGCGATTGGATTCACCGGGGTAGGAGCTGCGATCGCCGTCAAGGCGAAACCACAAAGGTGTGCTCGGGTTGCCAGGCCGCGACCACATCTTCGCCGAGGGCAAATCGGCGGTCGTCCAGGTTCTGCACAACCACCGCCAGCTCCCCGAGATCCGGATTCATGATCCGATAGTGAGTACTGACTCCGATGAAGCTGGCGTCAGTGACCTTGCCCGCCAGTCGGTTGGGGGCGGCGGTTTCGTCGTTGGGAGCGTGTAGCCGGATCTTCTCGGGCCGTACCCCGATGTTGACGGCCCCCGCCTGGTTGGCGGCGGCCGCCGCGGTGAGATGGACGACGGTCCCTCCCACCAATCCCACCCGGTTGCCTTCGAGACGGCCGCCCATCAGATTGGAGGCACCCAGGAAACCGGCGACAAATTCGGTCTTGGGATCTTCGTAGATCTCAGTCGGCCCCCCCATTCGCTCGATCCTGCCGCCGTGCATCACGGCGATGGTGTCGGCCATGGTCATGGCCTCCTCCTGATCGTGCGTGACATGGATAAAGGTGACCCCGACCTCCTGTTGGATCCGTTTCAGCTCTATCTGCATCTCTTTGCGAAGTTTCAGGTCGAGGGCTCCAAGGGGCTCATCGAGCAACAACACCCGGGGATGGTTGACTAAGGCCCGGGCTACGGCCACTCGCTGTTGTTGGCCACCCGACAGTTGCCGGGGCCGTTGGCGATCGCGACCCGTGAGTTGCACGAGTTCCAGAACGTCTCCCACCCGCTTGGTCACGTCGGCGTCGTCGACTCCCTGCCTGCGCAAGCCAAAGGCGATGTTTTCGAAGATGGTCAGATGGGGGAAGAGCGCATAGCTCTGGAAAACGGTATTCACCGGTCGTTTGTACGGCTTGAGCCCGGTGACATCCTCGCCATGCAGACGGATCACCCCGGAGGTGGGCTCCTCAAATCCTCCGATCATCCGCAACGTGGTCGTTTTCCCGCATCCAGAGGGACCCAACAGCGCGAAGAAATGACCGTCATCGATCTGGAGGTTGAGATCCTCGACCGCGGTGAAGTCAACGAACCGCTTGGTGATGCTGTCTAACTCGACCGCCGGGACACCATCGTTGGTTGTAACCGCACTCGGTCTCATCAGACCCCGGCAGCTTCGGCTACGGCCACGTTGACGATCGCCTCCTCTTCTTCCGTGAACGCCCGGACAATGTGGGAATTAGCCAGTAGCTCGGCCGTGGGAAAGATGAGCGGCTCATCGGCCAAGGTCGGGTCGATGGCAGCAACCGCCTCGCGGGCACCGCTAACTGGGGAAACGTACCAGATGTATGCGGCCAACTCGGCAGCGATATCCGGAGCGTAGTAGTGGTTCATCCACGCCTCGGCGCCGGCTTTGTTGGCCGCCCCCTTGGGCACGATCATGTTGTCGTTCCAGATCATGAACCCCTCCTGAGGGAAGGACCATCGCAACGACGGAACACTCTCCTGGTTGACGACGATGTCGCCCGACCAGGCCAATGCCACCGCGAGATCGCCGGCCAGTAACGCGTCGAGGTAATCGTTGCCGTAGATCTGGCGAACCTGGCCCGAGGAGACGGCTTCCCCGATTCGGCCGGCGGCGGCGACGTACTCGTCTACCGAGGCTGTGGCTGGATCTTTGCCCTCCATCAACAGGAACAGGGGCACAGTGTCGTTGTATCCCTCCAACAGGCCCACCCTGCCCGCAAATGCCGGGTCAAGCAGATCCTCGAGACTGGTGATCTCGCGGCCGGTCAACTCGATGTCATATCCGATACCGGTAAAGCCGGATTGCCAGGGCAGGGTGTAGTCGCGATTGGGGTCAAAGTCGGGACTCTGGAGCGCGGCCGCCAGATTGGACATGTTGGGAATGTTGGCGTGATCAAGGGTTTCGACGTACCCCAGCCGGATCATCCGGGCCGCCATGTAGTCGGTGAGCACGGTCAGGTCGATTCCGAGGGGTTGACCCGCCGCCAATTGCGGCTGGTACTTACCGAACCAATCCTCGTTGGAGTTGACGCCTTCGGTATAGGTGACCGAGATGCCGGTGTCGGCGGTGAACTTGTCGATGGTCGGGTTGGTGCCGTCTTCGGCCAGGTCGATGTACTCGATCCAGTTGTCGACGAAAAGCTGGTTGGTATCGCCGCCGGGGCCGGTGGTGCCCCCGGTCTCGCCCCCGCAGGCGGCCAGCAGCGCCGGGCCGCCCAACATGAGAACGCCACCTGCTCCCACTCGCTTGAGGAACTGGCGACGATCGATGCGATTCGATGCCAACAATGCCAGCAGGGTGTCGCGGTTGCCGCGGCGCCGCGGGGTTTGAATCCGATTCATTTCAATTTCTCCTTTTTCCAGCCGCCTTGGCCGATTGTATGACAAGCCCTCATCGGCCTGCCTTGCTCCTTTGGTATTCCGGGTTGTCCCACACGATCAAGGCCGAATAGCTATCCGTTTCCTCGTCCTTGAGGTAGTTCTCCAGGGCGCCGGCGACACGGAAGCCGTTCTCAATCTGGAAGCTAAGGGTGGGGTCGTACAACTTGCCGGCTGCGACGCTGTTGATGTACTCCGGAGCAGTCATCGCATCCCGGTGTTCGGGATAACCGGGGATGTGACCTCCGGCGATGATTCCGGCCTTGTTGCTTTCCATGACCAGGTCCTTGCGCACCTCGTAGAGGCGGCTCCCGATCCCCCGGCGCCGGTAGTCGGGGTGAACGACCATGTCGGTGCCGTAGTACCACTCCCCCTCCGGATCGTGGTTCCCGCATTGATGATCCCCGGTGATCTCGGCGATCGTGTGTTGCGGATGATCGAAATCGAAGTCGAGAAAGATCCCGGCGCCTTGCCCCACCACCCGGTTTCCATCGAGGACGACGAAAAACCCCTCGGGGAAGGTGTTGGCGTAGACGCGGATGTCTTCTTCATCAAGCAGGTCGGCGGGATCGGCGTGGGGAAAGGCGAGGCGTTCGAGGGCGGCACACTGCGCCGCCAGGTCTTGCGTCAAGTTGACGACGCGAAGATCATTCATACTGTGAAGCTCTCGTATTCGTTGTCAGCGGGGACACCCCAACAAGCCCAGAACTCCCCGCTGCTCGGGCGCATGATGGCGGCGCCCGACGATTCGTTGTGATGGGGCGCAGTCGAACGCCGACAGATCGCCTCCGGATCTCGGGTTAGCGCCATCAGGTCCTCCGGTGTGATCGGACGGACCTTCATCAACTCTGTGGCCCTGGCCAGCCGCGCCTCGGAGGAGGCAAGGAGATCGGCCGGGCGCACCGCCTCCCTGGCCCGCGCCTCGGGATCGAGGCAATGGTTGGTGTGAATGAAAGGATCGTCTCCGAGCGCCGTCACTGCCCGATGGCCCGGCATGGCCTCGATGTTGTAACCCTTGCCGGTGCGGTCCATCAACAGGTAGTTGTGAGCGCCGGCCAGTTCGGCTTCGAGTACACATTCAAGCGCCGCCTCGAGATTGGTCTGCTGCAGGACCTTGCGCACGACAAACGGCCAGGTCACCCCCACACCGCCATATGCCGCCACCAGGTTGTTTATGCCAACCGATATGCCCGCCGAGTTGAGGCCGATCTGGCCCAAGCAGCCGACCGTTGTGAAGATGAGGGCGCGGGGTCCGGCGGCCGGCACCACCCTGATGAGGCTGACATGTTCGGTGGCGCTGTCGTGCATATCCCAGGTCTGGCCGAAAAGGCCGCTGTCCTCAGTGGCCTCGGGCGGGGCCATCACCGCCGTGCAATCGTCTTCCTCGACCACCGGCACCGCCCCCTGCGCCCAGACCGCATCGACGAAATCGGTGAAACCACCGACGATGACCGCCTCGGCGAGCGAGATGGTGGACGTCCTGGCCAGGCCCTCCAACTCCTCGAAGAGATCAGGGGCGTAGCTTCGGTGGGCGGGCAGCATTTTCTCGGCCAGTAGCAGCGCGTCGGAGGCGGTGGCAGGACGGCCAGCCCAGGAGCCGTTCGCCGACAACCGCACTCGCTCTGACGCGTAGCGACGTATCTCGTTGTGATAGGCCGCCCCATGGGCGGCCCCGCGGTCGAAGGGGTCCCCCTCGAGTTGGAGAAGTCGAATTGGACGGTCCTTCAAACGATTCCTCCGAAGTATCTGGTCTTGGGCTCGAGGTATTCGAAGACCCCTTCACTGCCTGACTCCCGGCCCAAACCGGATTGCTTCATCCCCCCGAACGGAGCTTCGGGAGTTGCGACGTACCAGTCGTTCACACCCACCATCCCGTAGTCGAGTTGTTCCGAAACGGCCATGGCGGTGGCGATGTCTCGAGTGTGGACGAAGGCGGCCAGGCCGTATTCGGTGGAGTTGGCCATTGCCAGGACCTCTTCTATCGATTCGAACTCGATAATCGGAAGCACCGGCCCGAATACCTCCTCTTCGTGGAGAGGGCTGCCCGGTTTGACGTCGGTCACTACGGTCGGCTGGAAGAAGTACCCCCGGCGATCGAGGCGGGTACCGCCGGTTCGGACCGTACCTCCCTGATCGACCGTGTCAGCCACGATCCGTTCGACCCGATCGCGTTGGGTGGCGTTGATGAGCGGTCCAATAGTGGTGGCGGGGTCGCTGCCATCTCCCACCACCTGGGCGCGAGCCGCCTCGACCGCCGCGTGGGTGAACTGTTCGGAGATCTTCCCGTGGACGTAGAACCGCTGCGGGGCGACACAAACCTGGCCGGCATTGCGTACCTTGGCCGAGAGACCGTTGTTCGCCAGAGTGGCGACATCACCGGCATCCGGGAAGATGATCACCGGGGCGTTTCCCCCCATCTCCAGGGCAAGGCGGGTGACCGTTCGACTGGCACCGTCCATGAGGAGTTTTCCAACCCTGGTCGATCCGGTGAAGCTGATCTTGCGACAGCGCGGATCATTCAACATCACCTGACCGATGGGGTACGGTTCACCGTTGACAAGGTTGAGGACGCCGGCCGGCAACCCGGCCTCCTCCAGACATGCGGTGATCAGCATGGCCGAGCGCGGCGTGAATTCGCTTGGTCGGGAAACCATCGTGCATCCGGCCGCAAGTGCCGAACTTATCGCGCGGGCCTGGTTGTAGACGGGAAAGTTCCAGGCCGTGATCAGACCGACTACGCCCACCGGGCGATAGGTCACATCGATGCGACGATTGGCCATTCGCGATGGGATCCACCGCCCATAGACCCGCTTGGCTTCCTCCGCCGCCCAACGGAAATAGTTGGGGCACGACAGCCATTCGGCCTTGGATTGACCTAGCGGCTTCCCCGACTCCTCGGTTGTGACGGCTGCGAAGTCACCGGCGCGGGTTTCCATGATGTCGGCCGCCTTGTGGAGGATTGCCGCCCGCTCGTATGGGGTCGTCTGCGACCATGTCGCGAAGATGTGGTCCGCCGCATCTAGAGCCGCTAGGGCGTCATCGGCATCGCCGTAAGGCAAGAGGTCGATGATCTCCTCGGTAGCGGGGTTGACGAGTTCCCAGGTGCCGCCGTTGTTGGCGCCGTTCCATTGGCCGCCGATGTACTGGCGGTACTCCATTACGCGGCGCCCATCTCCGCCGCCACCTCGTCAACCGCGATGGCAACGACATCGAGGGCCTCGTCAAGCTCTGCATCGGTGATCGTGAGCGGTGGCAGGAACCGCACACAGTTGGAGTAGAGGCCAGCCCGGATGGTGATGACTCCGCGTTTGACGGTGGCAGCTGTGATCGCCGCCGTCGCCTCCATCCAGGGCACCTTGGATACCGCATCTTTGACGATCTCCATGACCAACATCGAACCGAGCCCGCGTACATCGCCTACCAGCGAAGGATGGCGCACCTGAATCTCCGTCAGACGACCGCGCAGTCTCTCCCCGATCTCGACGGATCGTTGGAGAAACTCGGGAGTAGCGATCTGGTCGATCGCTGCCAGGGCGGCGACGCAGGCGAGAGGGTTGCCTGAATAGGTGCCGCCGAGACCGCCGGGGTGTGGTGCGTCCATCACCTCGGCCCGACCGACCACCGCCGATAGCGGCATGCCGGCCGCCAGCGACTTGGCGGTTGTCAGGAGGTCGGGAACGACCTCGGCATGCTCGATGGCCCAGAGTTTTCCGGTTCGACCCATGCCCGCCTGGATCTCGTCGGATACCAGGAGGATTCCGTGCTGGTCGGCCAATTGCCGGAGCCGCTGCAACCAGACCGCCGGCGCAGGCACAAACCCGCCTTCGCCCTGGACAGGTTCGACAAACATCGCCGCCACGTGAGCAGGATCGACCTGGGCCATAAAGGCATGGTCGAGCAACGAGAGATGCCAGTCGATGAAACTTTCCTCACTCATCCCCACCGGTCTCCGGTAGAGGTTGGGGAAGGGGAATCGATAGACCTCGGGAGCGAAAGGTCCAAAACCCTTCTTGAACAAGTTGAACTTCGAGGTCATTGCCATGGTCAGGTTGGTGCGCCCGTGGTAACCGCCTTCAAAGACGACGATCCCTTGTCGTTTGGAGAAGGCCCGCGAGATATGAACGGCGGTTTCGACTGCTTCGGCCCCGGTGCTCATCAAAACCGTCTTCTTGTCAAAGTCACCCGGAGCAAGCTGGTTCAGGCGTTCGGCTACCGCGACGAAGGGCTCGTAGGTGGAGACGATGGCGCACATGTGGATCAGCCGGGCGGCCTGCTCCTGGAGGGCCGAGACCACTTTCTCCGGTGTATGTCCGACTGCCAAGACTCCGATTCCGCCAGCCAGATCGATGTACTGATTGCCATCGACGTCTACCACCACCGAGCCGTGGGCCGATTCGATCGAAATCGGGGTCAACTTGGCGTTGCCCTGGGGGGTGGCCGCTTCCCGTCGTGACAAAATCGCACGGCTCCGGGGTCCCGGGACATCGGTGACGAGGCGAATGCTGGAGGTTGTGGTGGCCAACGGGCTCTCCTGATAGTGGCTTGGCACCTGCGAGTATCGCGCTTTTCCGGGCGCCATGGAGATCTCGGCTGAATGACCGTTCAAGTTGGTGCGCGGGATCAAACCAGGGGCCGGTCGGCTACCGTTGCCGACCGTGACCGGACCCCAATTGCGCCCGCTTGGTGTTGGTGAAATCGTCGATGCCGCCATCAAGTTGGTGTTAGCCAACGCTCGGGTTTTGTTCTCGATCTCGGCGATCGTGTTGATCCCTCTCGGGCTGGCTCAGGGGTTGGTCACCGCCTTCGGTCTTCCTGACCAACTCCAATTCTTTGAATCCCTGACCGTCGACCAAACGGTTACCCAGGAAGAGGCCGAGGAGATGTTGAGCAACGCGTTTCAGCTTCTGGCATTGGGAGTCGGCATCCTCATCATCACCGGGCTGGGCACAGTCCTCGTGCAGGGAGCGACCGCCAAGGCTCTTGCCGACGTCTACCAGGGAGCGGAACCCACCTGGCAGGACTCCATCCAGTTTGGTTTCAGGAGGTTTTTCCCGATCCTGGGGGCGACCATCCTCATCTATACGGCTGCCAGCGTTGGCCTTCTGTTCTATCTGGCACCCGGCATCTGGTTGTTCACCTCCTGGTCGGTGGCGATTCCGGCTCTCGTGGTCGAGAACAAAGGTCCTGTGCAAGCCATGGGTCGGTCTTTTGAGTTGGTCCGACATCGCTTCTGGCCCGTGTTGGGGGCTGTCTCTCTCACCTATCTCGTGTTCTTCGCCTTTGGCCAGGTCATCAGCCTGATCACCTCTGCCATCACCTTCACCGGAGGGACCACGACCACCAGCGCCGACCTTTGGGTCTCGACGGTTGGCTCCACCATCAGATCAGTGTTGGTTCTGCCGTTTCTGGCCGCAGTCTTGATCGTTCTCTACTTCGACCTCCGAGTGCGGGCCGAGGGATACGACCTCCAAGTGATGGCTGCCGAGATGCAACAGATCCAGCCATCGGCGCTTCCGCCCACCGAACCAGACGACCCATTCGGTTTGGGGTCACCAGGTCGCGAATAGACAACGGTGGTCGACTCGGAGCGACTGCGAGAGGAAGCGGAACGAATTCTCGCCCAACCGCGATACCGGGCACAACCGACCAACTCGGAGAGATTTGGTGAGTGGCTCGAGCAACTCTGGTTCAGGTTTGTGGAGTTCCTGGCGAGCGTCGCCAACTTGATCGGGGGCCCGTTGGTTTTGGGCCTGATCCTGTTTTTGGTTGTCGTGATCGCCGCCGTTTTGGTGACCCGCAACCTCGGCCAACGACGAGTTCGCGAGATCGAGTTACGGATCATGCGCGAGCAGGTCCTTGCCCGGGGTGCCGACCCGGCCGAGCTGGAGCGACAAGCCCAGAGAGCCGCCTCGGGGGCTGATTACTCCACCGCCCTCAGGCTTACTTTCAGGGCTGGGCTGCTACGGCTCGACGAGACCGGCCAGATTCGCTACCGGCCGGGTCTCACCAGCGCGGAAGTAGCCGAACTGTTGGCATCACCCGAGTTCGAGATGCTGGCGAGACGCTTCGACGAGGTCGTGTACGGTCATCGGACGGCAACGGCCGACGACTTCGCCTTGGCCCGTCAGGGTTGGCAACAACTGCTCAACCTCGGGGTCGTGGCAGGGGTGGGTGGATGATTCCTCGGTCGACGACCATCACTCCGGAGGGCCGCCGGATCCGAGCGGCGCTGCTCGGGGCCACAGGTTTAATAGTCATTGTCAACCTGTTGGTATGGATCCTTGGGAACCTCACTGCCAGCGAGCGGGTCAGCGGGCCCGACGGCTCCTCGTATGTGACCACTGCTTACGGCACCGCCGCTCTGGCAGAGCTGTTCGATAGCGAGGGAATCAACGTGATCCGGATGCGCAGCCCGTACAACTCGTCCCGGCTCCGACCGGACCAAACGCTGTTGTTGGTGGAGGCCGGATTTGCCGAGTTCGCCGACTCCGAGCTTGAGGCTGTCACCGGTCTTCTCCAAGAAGGAGGCCGGCTCGTGCTCGCCGGACCTGTCCCCGATCATCTGCTCGAGGTTCTTGGTTCTGGCCTACCCGTCTGGCAGGTCGGCGGACCAACCTCCTCGATTGCAACCGAGGCGCTCCCCGGCGTTGACGAGGTGCCTCTGTCAGGCGGCGCCTCATTCTCCGGAACAGGACGAACCACACCATTTCTGGTGGGCGACGACGGGACGCCGGTAGGGGTCAGCTGGGAGGTGGGACGAGGCTCGGTGGTTTGGCTGGCCGACTCCGCACCTCTGCTCAATCTGGGCCTGGCGCTGGGCGATTCGGCCGCACTCGCCGTTGCCCTGCTTGACGGGCGGGCAGCCGTGTTCGACGAATACCGTCACGGGTTCGGGGGTGACTCCTTCTGGCAGGCGCTCCCTGATGGTTGGGCAGCGACTCTCTTATTGCTCGCGGTGGCAGGGTTGGCCGGAATGATCGCCTATGCCCGCCGGCTAGGACCCCCCGAGGACCTGGAACGACGGCTACGACCTGACCGGGCTGCCTACATCGAATCTGTAGCGGCGATGTTGGGACGCACCCGCCGTCTCAACGAGTCGATCAGGCCGGTACGGGCCCGTACCCGGAGGCTCCTCGCCACCCGTGCCGGGCTAGGTCAGGAGCCCTCGGACGATGCTCTTCGTCGGGCTGGCCTGGCCGCCGACCTCAGCAGCGATGAGATCGAGGCCGTTCTCGATGAGACGGGGGATCCGATTGCCGCCGGCCGGGCCCTGACGAGGCTCAGCCAGGGGCCTGGTGTACCCCTGCCATGATCAAACGTTGGAGGTGACGTGAAGGAATTGCGCGACAAGGTGCACTTAGAGGTCGGCAAGGTGGTAATCGGCCAGACCGCCACCATCGACGCACTCCTGGCGGCGGCCATCGTTGGTGGACATGTCCTCCTGGAAGGGGTGCCAGGGACCGCTAAAACGCTGCTCGCCCAGGCAGTGGCTCGGACTCTGGGGTTGTCGTTCGCCCGGGCCCAGTTCACGCCCGACATGCTCCCCTCCGATCTCACCGGGACAATGACGTTGCGAGGAGGCGACCTCGTATTTCGGCCCGGGCCGGTTTTCACCCAACTCCTCTTGGCCGACGAGATCAATAGGACACCTCCCAAAACCCAGGCCGCCCTGCTGGAGGCGATGTCCGAGGGCCAGGTCTCGGTCGACCGTACCACTCACCCTCTCCCCCGCCCGTTCCTGGTCGTCGCAACCCAGAATCCGATCGAGTACGAGGGCACCTATCCGTTGCCCGAGGCTCAACTGGATCGCTTCTTGATGAAGATCGAGGTCGGCTACCCCAATGCCGACCAGGAGCTGGCGATGCTGCGAATGGCCCGTGACGGCCTGGCTCCGGCCACGCTTTCAGACGTCAGTGCCGTCACCAATGCTGACCACTTGCTGGAGATGCGACAGGTCGCCAGCGGCACCGAGATCGCCGCTGAAGTCCTTGCCTATTTGGCCGCGGTGGTCAGACACACCAGGACGCTCCCGTCGGTGGAGCTGGGGGCGAGTCCCCGAGCCTCGATTCACCTTCTCGCCGCCTCCAAGGCCATTGCCCGCATGTCGGGTCGTGACTTCGTCACCCCCGATGATGTGGCAAGGATGTCGACCCCCGTCCTCCGTCACCGGATCCTCGTGCGACCTGAGGCGGAACTCGAGAGGTACTCGTCTGACGACGCGGTAAAAGCGGCCCTGGCCGCTGTGACCGTGCCGCGATGACCGCTCCCATATGAGCCCCACTCCCCGGGCCGCGGCACTCATGGCCATGGTGGCCCTGACTGCTCTCGTGCTACCGGTGGCGCTAGCCGCCATGTTGATGGCTGCCGTGCTGGCCGTCACCATCACCGACGCATGGTTGGTGAGACAGGTGCCTGTCCTGTTGGTCCAGGTGTCACCCACACTGTCGAGAGGCGTGACCTCGGCGTTGTCGATCAAACCGGTGGGGTGGACCTCGGCCTTGCGGATCCGCCAGCCCTCTGGCCCCGACATTCGCCTCATCCCCCAAGAGGGCGACGGTGGGCTGGAAGCCGACGTAGTGGCGCTTCGACGTGGTCGCCACGTTTTCCCGTTGCCCGCCACCAGAGCCACCGGACCGTTCGGGCTCGGCTGGTGGTTCCACCGCTCCGGCGAAGAACGCGCTGTCCTTGTGTACCCCGACCTACCGGCCGCCCGCCGTCTGGCGACCGAAGTTCGGCTTGGTCGTTTCCGGGGAGAAGGCCGCCGGTCGCGGGGTCCGCTCGGGTTGGGGACTGAACTGGAATCGATCAGGGAATATTCACCCGACGACGACATCCGCCAGGTCAACTGGCGCGCCACCGCCCGCGTTGGCCATCCCATGTCCAACACCTACCGGGTGGAACAAGACCGCGAGATCGTTTGTCTACTCGACTGCGGGCGGTTGATGGCCTCCCCTCTTCCCTCGCGTGAAGGACGTCCACCGCTCACCCGGCTCGATGCCGCGGTGGATGTCGTGGCAGCCATGGCAGCCGTGGCCGACGAAATCGGCGATCGAATCGGCGTCGTCGCCTTTGATCACACAATTCGGAGGCAGTTGTCGCCCCGTAGGGAAGGGGCCAACGCCGTGCTCGAAGCCGTCTACGACCTGGAGCCTTCGATCAACGACAGCGACTATGAACTTGCCTTCCGCACAGTTGCCCATGCGAAACGTGCTTTTGTCCTGATCCTCACCGATCTGCTCGAGGAGACCGCTGCTCGCCCGTTGGTGGGCGCCATGCCGGTGCTCTCTCGCCATCATGCGGTAGTCGTGGCGTCGGTCACCGATCCTTCGGTGGCCACGGCCCTGGCACCGTCCGTTCCCAGCGAGGCCGCGGCCCTCCGCCAGGCGGTCGCGGTCGAGGTGATCGAAGCCCGGGAACGAGTGGCGGCGAGGTTGAGCGGGCTCGGGGCCCGGGTGGTCGAGGCGGCACCCGAAAAGCTTGCAGCTGTTTGTGTGGACGCCTACCTGGCGGCCAAACGACGCGCCCTTCTTTGAGGCAGCCAGCCCCGCCAATAGAAGAGCCCCCAGAACACGGCACCCAGAGTCAAACCCACGACTGCTGTTGGGACGGCCCCCAGCCCCACACGACTGACGAACCCCTCGACCAGCCCTGCCAGCACCAACCAGGGAAGGGTGGCGCCAGCAATGGCGAGAGCAGGCAACGCCTCGGTTCGGATAGCCGAGCGGCGAGTAGCCAGCCCCGGTCGCAGCATCGCCCGGGCGAGAGAGAATCCGGCCCCGGCCCCCACGACGATGCAGGTCAGCTCGAGGATGCCGTGAGCGAGAACCGCTGCGGCTAGCAGCCCTCCGTTACCGGTCGAGATAGCCAATCCGGTGAGCCCGCCCAGGATCAAACCGTTGTACCCGACCAACCAGGCGGTGCCAAGCCCGGCCGTTACACCGAGAACAAAAGCGATGAGGGTTATCCGGATGTTGTTGACGAAGACATATGTCGAAAATCCGGCGAGGCCCACCGGCCCCAAACCCTGGTCGGTAGTTTGGGCCTCGGTCACCCACAGGAACTCGGTCGGCATCAAACCCGCCATCGTCTCCGGATCGGCGGACGCCCACAGCCCCGCCAGGACAGCGGGTACCAAAAGGACGGCTGCGGCGAGACCCAGCGGTCCAGCGCGTTCTGCGAGCAGGAGCCAGTATCGATCGGCGAAGAGATCAATCAAGTTGGCGCGGCGTGCGGCCCGTTCGTAGACAACCGCCCTTCCCCGACCCACCAGGAGTTCGAGTTGGCGCACAACCGGGTCGGTCGGAAACCGGCGCCGAGCAGTGGCGAGGTCGGCGGCCGCCGCCCGATAGAGCATGGCAAGCTCACGCAAATCCCCCGGGGGAAGTCTCTCCGGCCGACGACCCGCGGACTTGAGCAGAAGCTCAAGGCGCTGCCAGTCGGGGCGCCGCTCGTCGAGGAATGCCGGTAGTTTCAAGGTGTGGAAATCGAGGACCGCTTACGAATCGAAACCCCGGAAGGGGTCGATCTCGAAGTGACGCTAGCGGGACTCGGGTCGCGGGCCGGCGCCAGTTTCGTCGACTCTCTCATCATCGGCGCAGCGTTGGTCGTTGTCCTGATCGGGGCAACCATGCTGGGCGCCTTCGCCGAGGAGTCCTCCTTCGATTTCTATTTGGTGGTCCTCGGGTTGGCTGCGTTGGGCTCCCTGGTTCTGACCGTTGGTTACTTCCTGTTGTTCGAGACCCTCAACGGCGGTCGCACTCCCGGGAAAGCAGCCTTCGGGATCAGGGTGATCAAGATGGATGGGGCGCCCCTCGGATTTGGCGCGGTAGCGATCCGCAACCTCGTTCGACTAGTCGACTCACTGCCCGGCTTCTACGCCGTCGGCATCATCGCCATCGTCACCAGCAGCCGTAATCAACGTATAGGCGACCTCGCCGCCGGCACGGTGGTGATCCGCGATCGCAAGGTGGCGGTGGCGCCATCCAGTCTGGTGGGCGCGATCGACCTAGCGGGTCTGCCGGCCTGGGACACCTCAGCGGTGTCGGAAGAAGAAGTGGGATTGATCCGTCAATTTGCCGAGCGACGACAGACCCTCAACCAGGTCAGCCGTGCCCAACTGGCCGCAAATATGGCCGGCCCCTTGCGAGCCAAGGTTGCCGCCCCCGATCCGCCGGCAGACGACGACAGCTTCCTTATCCGGCTTCTGGCTGAAAAGCTGCTTCGTGAGCGGTGACAGGTCAGCCGCGCGAATAGACAACCGAGCCTGCCGCAATCGTCTCGTCGACCCGGATGTCGCCGATCGGCGTTTCAGTGCGAGGATCGGCCTCGAGGATGACGAGATCGGCGCGGTTTCCGACCGCAATGACCCCGGCCGAGTTCTCCACGCCATTGACCCAGGCAGAACCAGCGGTAAACGCCTTGAGAGCCTGGTCCACCGACAAGGCTTCGTCGGGAAGGAAGGGCGGTGCCAGGCGATCATCGATCGGACGGCGAGTCACCGCCACCTGAATCTGGCGCATCACATCGGCGGTCGACACAGACCAATCAGAACCCATCGCGAGCCGGGCGCCTGCTTTTAGCAGCGAGGCAAAGGGGTATTGATTGATCGCCGCCCCCGGCGGCAAGAAGGGCAGGGTGAGTTCGTCCATCTGGGGCTCGTGTGCAGCCCAAAGCGGCTGGGCATTGGCGGTCACGTCAAGGGCAGCGAAGCGCCCCCGATCGGTGGGATTCACCACCTGGATGTGAGCGATGTGATGACGTCCGTGACCGGTGGATTGGGCATTGCGGGTCGCTTCGATGGCGTCGAGAGCGTTGCGGACGGCTCTGTCGCCGATGGCGTGGAAGTGGCAATGGAATCCCAAGCGGTCGAGGACCGGGACGATTTGTCGCAGGTCTTCTCGCGTTAGGAATTCAATCCCTGAATTCGAGGTCGCTTGGCCTTGTTCGTCGAGATAGCTTCCAAACATGGCTGCGGTGTAGTTCTCAGCGATGCCATCGAGCATCAACTTCACCGCAGTGGCCCGGTATCGGGGTGCCATCTCGGCCCGCCGAGCGATGAGATTTTCAATCTGCTCTAGTCCCTGCCCGCGCTCCCACCATGACGCTCCAACGACACTCGCTCGCAATTGTCCACGCCCGGCCACGGCCAGATAGGCGGCATGCTGCTGTGGGGCTACATCGGCATCCTGCCAACCGGTGAGGCCACACGACAAGAGATAACGCTGACCCTCCAACAAGGCCTCCTCCCACTCGGCGGCCGTCACGACCGGAAGCAGGCGCTCGACCAGTGACATCGCCCCCTCATGGAGGGTGCCCTGGGGCGAGCCATCGGGCAGCCGTTCGATTCGGCCGTCGGGAGGATCGGCGGTGGACGCATCGATCCCCGCCAACCGCAGGGCGGCACTATTGACCCAGGCGCCGTGACCATCGGAGTTGTAGAGCAGCGCTGGACGGTTGCCGGTTACCCGATCGAGACTGGCAGCGTCGGGGGTTCCGCGGGGGAACCAACTGAGCGACCACCCACCACCCCATATCCAGGGACGATCGGGATGAGCTCCTGCGTAGTCGGCGACAGCATTGAGGGATCCTTGGGCGCTGCCGGCGTTGTAGAGGGAACACCTGAGGAGCTTCAGCCCACCGGTCAAGGGGTGGACGTGAGCATCGATGAAACCGGGCGCCAGTGTTCGACCTTTGAGGTCGAGGGTTTGCGTGCGTGGGCCGCGTTCAGCTCTGAGGTCTCGCAGACTCCCGACGGCAACGATTATCCCGGCCCTGATCGCAACCGCTTCCGGTTCGAGACCGCTCCCGCTGAAGATGGGACCACCGTCGATGATGAGGTCAGCGGGCATGAGAGGCAACGAGGCTAAACGGCGAATCGCACGTGGCAGACTCGGCACATGGCAGATTCAGTGAGAGTCGACCCCGATGACCTTCCCGGCCTTCATCGATGGTTTGGGGTGGAACTCAACAATCAGACCTGGCGCCAGCTTGACGACGGCTCGCCCAACGCCACCAGTCCCGCCGAGGAGAGAACACAACTACTGGTGGGAGCTTTTGCGTCGGCTTACCACTGGACACAGATTGGGACCGCAGCGAATCGAGTGAGGGGCGAACACTTGATTTCGAGGACCGCCCTCCGGGTGGGCGAGGTGGCGTTGGCATTGACCCACGCTCGCCGGTGTTTGGACCTGGCGGGCGCCAACCCCGAGGAGGTCGAGGATTGGGACTTCGGTTTTGCTCATGAAGCCTTGGCGCGGGCACTGGCAGCCAACGGAGACATCGATAAAGGTCGAGAACACTTGGAGAAAGCTCAACGGATCGCGGCAACTGTCAAGGACGGGGAGGATCGGGAGATTCTCGAGGCCGAGATTGGCAAGGGCGAGTGGTTCGGTTTGACGTGACGAAGTTCCGCTCAATCGTGGTTGTGGCCGTGACTCTTTTGATTGTCGCCTGCACCGTCCAAACCAAGTTGCACCCCCCCGAATGCAACAGGGGTCCTCCGCCTGAGGAACTCGAGAAACGTTCCGAAGTGATGATCTCATTGGAGCCCAACCCCCTGCGGTCTGGGGAACGGGCAGTGTTGTCGATCGACGTGGGTGGCGCTATGCGCGAAGGTGATGCAGTTAGCCAGAGCGCACGGTGGGGCTGCTGGAACGGCGTCCGTTGGGTAGGGACCTATCAGGTAATTCGAGACATCGGAGGGCAAACGGAGCCAAATCGGATCAAGCCGGGCTCTGTCACCACAGTGGTGGGCATTTGGTTTCCGGTCCCCAGCGAATACGAGGTCACTATTCCCGCGGTGCCGACCGGCATTTATCGAATCAGCGACGAAACGCGTGGCGGTGTCACCGGGTTCGTCTATGTCGAGGTAGTTGAGCCGTAGACCTTGTTTCCTCCCCCAGCCAACGGAGTGAGCCTTGGGGGAGGTGGCCCAAAGGGCCGGAGGGGGCAAGGCGGCTGTCCGAGAACGGCTCCACGGGTTCGCCACCCCCTCCCGGCTTTGCCGTACTTCATCGCTCCGCTCCGGGAGGGAGAGGCGGAGTCGACCCCGACCGCCCACCCCATAGAAAAAATCCGACAGGGGTCTATTAACTGTCGGGGGTGGTTGGTATAACGAACATATGTACGGAGTGGGAAACCGGACAATCGATACCTTGGAACAGGACCTGTTGGTCTCCCACCGGGTCCATGGACAGGTGTGGGCCCGTCAGTTGGAGCTTCTCCGCAGGTTGGATCTCGACCAGGTAGCTACTGCTGACGGGTCCCGGACCATGGTGGAGTGGGTGGCTTCCCGTCTCGATGTGTCGCATCCGATAGCCCGGGACCTCGTGTTTCTTGCCCGAGCCGAAGACCGCAAGGTGGAGGGCCTGTTGGCTTCCGGGGAGATCGGGTTGGAGCGGGCGGTGCTGATGGCCCGTCTCCGCCTGGCGGGCGCTTCCGATTCCGAGATGGCTGCGTCTTTGGGGTTTGATCTGGCGGGGTTGGAACGGCTCGTGGCTGCCCGCAAGCGGATCGCCGCCACCGATGAGGTCGCAACTGTTGCTGACCGTTTCCTGGTGATCCAGCCCAACCTGGACGAATCTGCCTGGCGGCTGTGGGGGTTGCTGGCCGGTATGGACGGTCAACTGGTGGAGAAGGCCTTGTTGCAGAAGGCCGACGGGTTCACACCTCTTCCAGGTGAAAGTCGGAACCAACGGTTGGCGGATGCATTGACCTCGGTCTGTCTCGACTCTCTCACCGGCGGCTCGGAAGGATCCGAGGGTCGGGAAGTGACCGTCGCCGAGATCTTCATCGACGCCCACCTGGCCGCCCCCACCTTCGGGGAAGCCGGGGTGACGTTGTCGTCAGGACTGCGGGCTGGACCCAACACCCTCTCCGAGATTCTCTGCACCGGGAGGGTCAGGATCATCTTCGCCGGTGACGACAGCCGGCCAATCGGAGTATCCGACCTATCAGAGACGATCCCCCCGGCGGTCCGTTCGCATGTGTGGAACCGGGACCAGGGGATCTGTGTCATCGACGGCTGCCGATCCCGCTATCGGCTCCAACCCCACCACATCAGGGAATGGTCACAAGGCGGCGATCACGACCCCACCAACCTGGCTCTGTTGTGTTGGTTTCATCATCATGTCGCTATCCACGGGCTCGGCTATCGGATCGACCCCGACAGTCCACCCCAACGCCGACGACTCATAAGACAACACAACCACGGACCGCCAGCGTCATAAGTCGTCCACACCAAGTCTGCGTAAGAGTTCGTCGAAGCGCTTTTCCAGCGCGGCAACACGTATTTCAAGCTCATTGGTCCCCACGTCAACTGTTGGCGTGTGTGCTTGGTCGACATCTGTGCCGCCATCCGACATGAGTTCCTTGACGCGCCGCTGGCTCTGACCCGGCTGCCGGGCTAGACGCCTGGCCAGATCTAACTCTTCGAGGCGGTCGACGATCCGCTCGACGTCTTCGATGGTGTCGAACGTCACGTAGCGCTCGGTGCGTTGGCGCAGTTCACCAACCGTTTGCGGTCCACGGAGCAGAAGCACAGCCAACACCGCCAGCGTGGGCTGATCGAGCTCCAGCGCTTCGGTGAGCTTGTGCCGATACTTGAGGGCCCGGTCGGCAGGCCTTCGAACCGGTGTCGCCAATCCGATCTCATGGAGCCGAGTCAAGGCGGCCTCGGCCTCCCTTTCACTCACTGACATCACAGGGTCACGGTTGGTGGATTGGTTGCTTCCCGCCACCACGCCGGCCAGTGTGAGCGGATAGATGTCGGGAGTGGTCATCTGTTTCTCCACTAGCACCCCGAGGATGCGGGCCTCAATTGCACTCACTGTGGTCATGGTGGGCCGGGCAGGGCTCGAACCTGCAACCAACGGATTATGAGTCCGCTGCTCTGACCATTGAGCTACCGGCCCTCGAGAAGAGACGAAGTCTTCGATGTTTATAGCGGACCCTTAACCAAGACCCGCCAAGTCGAGGCCGCTCTCCGCATAAGAACAAATGCGAATAGAAGTACAGATTATTCGGACACGCCTCATGAATTGTCCTCTACGTACAAACCAAGAAGCTCGAACCTTGAGGCACCAGGCGTGGCTTCGCACACGTCCGAATGTATGGGCAGCCAGCGGCCTTTGAACTCGATGATCGTCACTTTGGCTAGTTCATTTCCAGCATTGTCGATGAAGGCGACGGTGCCCTCGGGTATGTTCACCTGGGCCTGAGCGAAACGATCGGTGTTGTTTGGTATTCGACTCAGGGCGGCTGTTACTCCTGCCAAAGTTCCATCAGGTGCTGGCCCGCTGGTGTAAAAGCTGGCGAGGGTGTTAAGCAGTTCCTCTTTGGACTCGGTTGAGATCACTTCAAGCTCCGGAGTCATTTCGGGAGGTAGCAAGGCTGAACTTACCGCTCCGTACCGACAGGGATCGGCCGAGGTCGCCTCCTGTTGGCCGATGGCGAAACTCGCCGCCACACCAATCACCAGGAAGGCCAGCCCCCAGAGTGCAGTCCTCATTCTCTCTCTCCGTGCTTGGATATCTTACGAAGGGATGCTGCACGCAGCCCCCTGCCGCTATGGCAGCCGTGGTCGCAGACCGGATCAGTCTTCGAAAGTCTGCAAGAAGGCCTCAACAACCTTCGGGTCAAAATGCAGACCAGCCAGACGGGTGATCTCCCCAACAGCCTCATCGTGAGGCCAGGCATCCTTGTACGGACGAACCGAGATCAACGCGTCGTAAACGTCGGCCACGGAAACTATCCGAGCGGATAACGGAATGTCCTCTCCGACCAGTCCCAGGTAGCCGGTGCCGTCCCAGCGTTCATGGTGGGTCAGGGCCACCTGCTCGGCACGGTGGAGCAACTCGGTGGTGCCACCGGAGAGGATTGACGCCCCGATGGTCACATGTTTCTTGACCTCGACGTACTCCTGATCGGTCAAGGGTCCAGGTTTCAGAAGGATGTGGTCAGGCACACCGATCTTGCCGATGTCATGCAAGGGCGCCGCCAGCCGGATGACCTCCAACTCACGGTCGTCCAACCCCAATGCGAGCGCGATCCGGGCCGAGAGAATGCCGACTCGTTGGGTGTGTTTGGCGGTGGCATAGTCGCGGTACTCGGCCGCCAATGCCAGGCGATCGATCATCTCCCGTTGCGAGGCTGCCAGTTCAGCAGTGCGCTCCTCAACCCGATTCTCCAGAAGCGCCTGCCCCTCGAGTAATTGCTGATGGAGACATCGAGTGAAGAGCAGGTTGCGAACCCGCAACCGCACCTCGACCAGATCGAATGGTTTGAGGAGAAAGTCGGACGCCCCGGCGTCGAGCGCCCGGCGTTTGGCCTCGATGGTGTCGTCGGCGGTAAGGACCAGGACGGGCAAGAAGCTATCAGACCGTCTCGTGCCAAGCTGAGTCAACAAGGTGTGACCGTCGATGTGAGGCATGTGAAGATCGAGGAGGATCAGATCCGGGTTCCAAGCGTCGACGATCGACATGACCTGTCTGGAATCGCGAGTGTCCCTGACATTGACATAGCCACCCGCGGCGAGCAGGCCCCTCAACAGCAACACGTTCTCCTGATGGTCGTCGACCACCAGGATGCGCCTGGTCCAAAGCTGCTGGTCGGTCACCGTCACAGGTGAAGTAATCGGTCGATCTCTTCCAAAAAGTGAGGGAGGTCGAGGGGTTTTGTTATATACCCATCGGCGCCGCTGTCCATCAGGCGCTGGATCTGGCCCGGACTGGCATCCGCTGAGAGCATGAGAACCGGGATATCCGCTGTCCGTGGGTCGATTTTCAGCTCGCTCAGCACTTCTTTGCCCGACGTGTCCGGGAGGTTCATGTCGAGCAGGATCAGGTCGGGGTGGTGTTCGCGAGCAAAGTCAAGCCCTAGCCGGCCTTGCATCACCGATTTCAAGGTTATCCCGGGTCGAAGGGTCATGATCTGCTCGATGAGAGTCACACTTGCGAGGTTGTCTTCGACGTACAGGATCGAACGTTCTTCGACCATCCTCGCTACCGCCCCCGAGCCGTCGCCGTTCTCGCTTGGCCGCGGACGCTCGGTGGCGTTGGTGGACGCCAGGGTCACTGTGAATGTTGACCCATGACCGACGACGGAAACGACATCGAGGACTCCCCCCATCGCCTCTGTGAGGTGGCGCGAGAGGGTGAGGCCCAATCCCGTCCCCTCCTCGCCTGAGATATCGGCCGCCAGCCGGTCAAAAGGAGCGAATAGACGACCGAGGTGCTCGGGAGCGATCCCGGGTCCCGTGTCGGTGACGGACACGCTCGCATGGTGATCGTCGCAGCTGCAGGTGACATCGACGCTGCCGCCTTCACGGTTGTACTTGACCGCATTCGAGAGCAAATTGAGTAGGACCTGCTTCAGCCGTTGTCGATCACTCAGGACGAGATGTTGGCAGCCTTGATGTCCGCCACCGGTGACAGCAATCTGGCGTGCCTCAGCCAGTGGACGAATCAGCTCCAGGGCATCCGCAATAGCATCACCAAGGTGTACCGGTTCCAGGCTCATGGCAATACGGCCGGCCTCGACGCGGGCAATGTCCAAGACTTCGTTTATCAACTCCAGTAGGTGTTGCCCGCCCTTGATGATGTGATGGGCGGCGTCGGCCACGCCTGGTTCCGGCTCGCGAAACTCGAGCAGTTGGGCAAACCCAATGATCGAGTTGAGCGGAGTCCGCAGCTCGTGGCTCATGCGAGACAGGAAAACACTCTTGGCCTGGTTAGCCCGATCGGCTTCCGCCCGCGCCTTGCGGGCCTCTGCTTCGGCCTGGCGTTGGTCGGTCACATCAACCAGGGTCCCTTCGAAACCGAGCACACTCCCATCACGGTCGCGCACGACGCTGGCATTCATCGAAATGTCGATTATCTCCCCCGTGCGGCGTCTGAGCTTGGTCTCAAAGTTCTGCACCGAACCGTGGGTGCCCACCTGCTCCATGAAACCAAGTCGCTCGCGAGGATCGACATAGAGAGAAGCCACATCGGGTACCAAGCGTTTGAGGTCGTCGGTGGAGTCATAGCCAAGGATTTCTGCCAGTTTTGGATTGGCTTCGAGAATCGTCCCTTCTGGCGAGCTGCGAAAAATCCCCGAGGGCACTCCTGTGAAAATCGCCTCGTACTTCTCGACGGCCTCCCGGGCAAAGCGAAAGGCCACCACCCGATCGGTGACGTCGGCCGCGTACCCCAAGAGCGAGTGGGGCAGGTCTGCCCGGGTGTCCAGACGGGAAGCGATCATGAACCACCGCCGGTTGCCGTGGCCGTCGATGAGCTCATATTCACCTTCCCGAGTTTCAGATTCACCGGCGACGAGTCGGGTCATCAGCTCCTCATATCGGGACCGGTCATCGGGGACGATCAGAGCCGCAAAGAACCGCCGAGCACCTATTACGTCGCTGAGGGCATAACCAAGGAGGCGCTCGAAGTTTGCGCTTGCGTATGAGATCCTTCGGTCCGGGAGGCTCTCGCTGAACATCAAGATCGGCCCGGAGTCGATGAGATGCTCGAGAACGTCCTGGTGGTCCTCGAATGTGCCGGGCAGGGACCCGCTTTCGTACATGAGCTAAAGGGCCCGGACGCGCAGCGTGACTGGATCGTTGTGGCCGGCGGCGCCGTTGGTGTCTGTCTGTGCCCCGGCCAACAGGTCGTTGATGATCACCGCCGCCTCGTTTGCCTCTTCGGCGATCAGCCGGATCAAGTACTCGGTCTCATCCGAAGGCAGGGAACTGATCGATTCCGTGAGCTTCCGGGCCACCTCAAGCACATTGGCCAGCGGCGTCCGTAGTTCATTTATGGTGACCTCTACCTGTCTGCGCTGGTGAGCGAGCTCAACCTGGAGCCTGCGGGTCTCTAGCAACTGTCTCACCCGGAGTGTCACCTCGACCACATCGATCGGTTTGGTGAGAAAGTCGGTGGCACCGGCCAGCAGCGCCCGTCGCCGTGTGTCCACAGTGACATCGGCTGTGATAACCAAAACCGGAAAATACGAATCGGATGGGATCCGCTCCCGGAGTTGGCGCAAGAGGGCAAAGCCATCCATACCTGGCATCCACAGGTCCAGTACGAGAAGGTCGAGCCGGAGAGGATCGAACTCGGTTGCCACCGCGCGCGGGTCGGAGGAAAGGCCGACATTGCGAAAGCCGGCTGCTGCCAGGACCTGCTCGATCAGATGTCGGTCGGCTGGTTGGTCTTCGACCACCAGGATCCGTGCATCGGAAATGTGGTCCATTTTGGTTACGTTGGCCACACCTCATATGTCGGCATCCCGGCGCCTGATAGTGAGCATTTTCACCCCTAGGGGCGGCGAAACTCCCCGGGGACCCTCGCTACCAGGACATCGCAGGGCATGGCCTCCAAAACGCCGTCGGCGACCGTCCCCAGCAAGACCATCTTCGTGGCCCCGGCGCCGCGATTGGCGACAACCACCAAATCGGCTCCCCGGCGCCGGACGGCCTCATCGATGGCAGTGTGGGGGGGTCCATCGACGACCATCGGCTTGACCCTTCCGGGCCAATTGGCGGCGAACTCCTCCATCTCCTCGACGGCCCGCTGCATGCGTGACCTGCGGGAGGCCGCAAGCTCGACGTCAAAGAGCCCGGCCCCGGTCAGGGCGGGGTCCCAGCGGGAGGGGAGGGCAAATATCGCGGTAACGTCGGCCTCGGGATTCCACGCCAAGGCCTTGTCAACGGCCTGTCGCGAATGGGCGGAGAGGTCGACGGCCGCCATCACTTTTCGGTAGCCGGTGCGAGGTTGCCGGCGAACCACGAGAACGTCCCCCGTCGACATGATCGCTATACGGCGGGCTATAGGACCACAACGCTCGACGTCCACCGACGATGTCCCTACCACCACCAATGACGCGGTTTTCGCCCGCCGGACCAGTTCCCAGCCGATGGAACCTTTCACTGCCTCATGGCTCACCGTCAGCTGACTCCGGCTCTGGCACCACGCCGCCAGATCGTTCACATGTTGGCGGTGGTGATCAAACAGGATCTTTCCCAACCCGTCATCCAGAAGGGCCTCAGATGAGGACTCGCTCACGGTGACCAGGTGCAGGTCGAGGCCGTGGGCTTCGGCCACCAAACGGCCGCGTTCGGCCACTCTGCGACCGATTGGTGTTAGGTCGACGCCGGCCACGACCCGTCCAGCTGCTGATCCACCCTCCAAGGCGTTTCGACTCTACCGGTCGCCCGACCCCCATGGTCCCTGGTGGGCTAGGGCGTCTCGCAACTGCGCGAGGTAGTCGCTGCGATCGAGTTCGATCACCCCCAGAGACTGGAGATGGGTTGTCGCCCATTGCGTATCAAGCAGCGTGGCCCCCCCGTTGCGGAGCAGCTCGACCAGATGGAGCAACGCACACTTGGAGGCGTCGGAGCGGCGGGTGAACATCGACTCACCCGCGAACAAACCCCCGATCCCGACGCCGTAAAGACCCCCGGCGAGTTCGCCAGTCGACGACCACACCTCAATCGAATGGACCCAGCCCAGGTGCTGAAGCCGTAAGTAGGCGGCACCGATCTCGGGGGTGATCCAGCCCTGGGTACGGGATGGGTCGCTACAGCCTGCGATCACCGCCCCGGGATCGGTATCGACCGTATACGAAAAACGACCGTAGGACTTCCGCAAGGAGCGGCTTACTCTCATGCCGTCCAGAGGGAGCACGCCACGGCGGAGCGGTGACCACCATCCCAGCCGCCCATCGGGAAGGTGCATGGGGAAAAGGCCGGATCGGTAGGCCATCAGAAGAGTGCCGGGCTCAAGATCTCCCCCGACCGCCACTACGTCGTCGTCACTCGTTGTCGGTGAGGGAAATCGGAAACGGCTCGGTGGCGGCTCGACCGGCATTCGAGCAAGGTACCGGTCGGTTTACCCTGGCGCGGCGATGGCGACAGGCCGCTCGATGCCAACCGTGGTAGTGGTCGGTGGAGGCATCGCCGGAGTTTCTGCCGGATACCACCTCGCCCTCGCAGGGTGTGAGGTCACTTTGTTCGAGCAGGAGAAGACGCTCGCCTACCACTCCACCGGCCGGTCGGCAGCGCTCTATTTCGAAGAGTACGGCGCCGCCGCGATCCGCCCGCTGACCAAAGCCAGCCGGTCCTTCTTCGAGGACCCCCCTGAGGGTCTGGCCGATGTGAGGTTTCTCGAGCGGCGAGGGGCGATGTGGATAGGTCGGCATCATCAAGTTGGCTCGTTGGATCGAGAATTCGACTTAGCGGGATCGTCGGCCGTGCGCCTCAGCCCCGCGGAAGCCATGGCCCTGGTTCCCGTTCTGCGACCGGACCAGCTCTCCGGCGCAATTCTCGTACCCGATGCCCTCGATCTCGATGTGGCATCGATCCACCAGTCGTTTGTCCGGGGAATGCGCAAGGTAGGTGCGGCCATCGTCACCTCTGCCCCCGTAACCGCTCTTGCCGAGACCGGTACAGGATGGCTGGTGACCACCCCCCACCACAGCATGGCGGCTGACGTGGTGATTGATGCGGCCGGGGCGTGGGGCGACATCGTCGCCTCGCTTGGGGGGGTGGAGCCGGTGGGGTTGGAGCCCAGGCGGCGGACGGCCTTCATGGTTCCCGGGGATATCTCCTACGCCGGGTGGCCGCTGGTGGCCGACGTGGACAACGGCTTCTACCTCCGGCCCGACGGTACCCAGATCCTCTGTTCCCTGGCAGACGAGACCCCGGTGCCTCCTGGTGATGCCAGACCGGATCAACTCGATGTGGCGCTAGCGATCGAACGGATCAATGCCGCCACCACCCTCGACATCACGACCGTGCGATCCGCCTGGGCAGGGCTCCGCAGTTTTGTGCCCGATCGGGCCATGGTGATCGGCTTTGATGTCGATCATCCCGGGTTTTTCTGGCTGGTCGGCCAGGGGGGCACCGGGATCCAAACCGCCCCGGCCGCGGGCGAGTTGACCGCTTTCTTGGTCACCAAGGGTGAAGCTCCTCCCGCCCAGATGGCTGTGGGTCTCGACCTGGCCGCACTTTCACCGGCACGGTTCAGACGGCCGGGTAACGCTTGAGCACCTCGACCACATCGTCCACGGGCAGGGCATGGGCGGTTCGATTCCGGTAACCCGTCATCGTTTCGGCCGCCAGCAACGCATTGAGAATCGCTTCTTCGGTGGCGTCGGCCACGGCGACGAAGAACTTGTCTAGAGATTCGTGGGGCAGCATCCGCAATTCCCGGGGCGTCTTCACTGCCGCCGGGAGACGATTGCCGGTAGCGAAGGCCAGAAAGAGGTCGCCCGAGCCGTTGTGTCCAACGCCTCCTACCCGGGCAAGGCCGACTGTCGCCCGGCGAGCCAGCCGGCTGCACTGCACGGGGATGAGCGGGGCGTCGGTGGCGATCACGACGATGATCGAGCCGTCTCTCTCCTGGTCGGGCCAGGGGGCCGGAACCCGGTCGTAGCCGAGATAACGTCCGATCGGGACTCCATCGATTCGAAGGTCGGATCGGGACCCGTAGTTGGCTTGAACGAGAACGCCGACCGTGTATGTGTGCATGGCCAGATCGACCACGCGCGACGAGGTGCCTATGCCTCCCTTGAACTCGTGACAGATCATGCCGGTGCCACCGCCAACGTTGCCCTCGGCTATCTTGCCTCCGGCGGCCCCATCCACCGCAGCCAGGGCGTCGGCTTCGACCAGTGGGAACGAACCGGCATCGGACAACCACCCGTCGTAGGTCTCGGCCACGACGGGAAGGATGAAACCTTTCTCCTGGCGGTTGTCCACCGCGTATCTGACCAGGGAATCACGCACCAGCCCGACCTGGTGAGTGTTGGTGATTCCAATCGGAGAGCCAAGCATCCCGCTTTCGTCGATCCACGGCAGGCCGGTCATCTCCCCGTTGCCATTGAAGGAGTGCCAACCGCAGAAGGCGTAGTCGTCCCAGATCGTGTTCTCGCGGGGGACAACCATCGTGACCCCGGTCCGCACGACGGTTGGTTCGTCGCGGGTGACGGTGACGTGGCCGACCTGGATTCCCGGAACATCGGTGATCGCGTTGTTCTCGCCGACGGGCAGGCGACCGATGACAACACCAAGATCGCGCAGCCTTGTCACCTACGTAGCGTAGGTGGGATACTTGCCAGGTATGGGCGAGGCCAAGCGACCCCCTGTGGATGATGGTCGAGTCGGTCAGGGAACGCTGATCGCGGCCGTGATCCTGGTCGTGGTCGTCATTCTGGCGATCTGGTACGCCAACTCCGGCAACCTGGACGCCGACCCCGGAGTTACCGTCACCATCAATACCGACGACCCCGGCACTGAATCGACTATTGCCCCCTAAGAGTACAGAGAGACCGGATTCTGTCTCTCTGAGTCTCCAAGTCTCTTAGTCGGGACAAGCTGGTGGATCTCCTCGGCTCGGTGCCAGGGGTCCGAGCATCATCTGATGACCACAGCGGATCACCGCGATTCCCACAAACGAATACTCCCAAGCCTCAGGGTTGGGGCCCTGCGGTGGCCCTCCCGGTGGGTAGCTCGGGACAAATCCCAA
This sequence comes from Acidimicrobiia bacterium, assembly GCA_040905905.1. GTDB lineage: Bacteria > Actinomycetota > Acidimicrobiia > Spongiisociales > ZC4RG35 > JAICND01. Next base: position 20,025 of record JBBDQN010000057.1, on the reverse strand, counting down.
GCCTTTGAGTACTTCGTAATTGTCGGCCACGAGCCAGCTATGGGCCTCGGACTGTCCGAAGCTGTTGTGTGACTCGCCCGGGAGGGCCAGGTCGATGACATAACCCGTGTGGTGTTTGGAATACCCGGGAGGCGCCGACCAGGCCAGACGAGCCTCGAGTGCCCTCAGCGTCGAACCACCCGCCCCGGCTACGAATACTCCGGCCTGGGAAGAGACGCTGCGGTATCCCGACACGAGCCGAATCGAAAATCCAGCGCTGGCAGCTTCTGCCTGCAACACCTTCCAGGCGACCGCGGCTGGAGCCTGAAGTAGCTCACCATCGACCTCGACCAGCGGATCAATAGGAACTGGTCGGAGCACATACCCCCTGGCCTCGGCCAGCAGGCGAATCTGTTCGTCGATTCCCCCGTCGCCGGTGATCGCGATCGGGTCACCAGACGGAGCGAGATTCGCCAACTCAGCCAGTTCGGTTAGACGGACGAACTCGTCGTCTGTGTAGTCGGGCAGCCGGCTCTCTGCCGCCATTGCAGCGGTGGGGAGAAAAGCAACGACAAGGGCCGAGGCAGCGGCGAGACGGCGCATGGTGATTGTTGACAGTGTGTTAAGACTGCTCAGAAAACCCTCGCATTTCACGGCATCCGGGGTAAATACTTTGTATGTTTAGTGAACTTTCATGGACTGGCAATGATCGAGCCGACCAAACACCACAAAGCGACTAAACACGACTCGCGTCGCACGAACCTGAGCAACACCCTCGATCTCGTCTCGATCCAGGGTTCAACCAGTCGGGCCGAGATCTCGCGATTGACCGGTCTGACCAGGGCCGCCGTTTCCAGCCTCATCGGCGAACTCATCGACGAGGGTCTGGTGAGAGAGCTCGGTCGGGGCATTTCTGCCGGAGGCAAACCTCCGACCATGGTGGCGCTCAACGAACGAGGCCGCGACATCGTTGCTCTCGACCTGGGCCGCCGACCCTTTCAGGCAGCTCTGGTTGATCTCAGCGGACATATTCGCGATCGAGTGGAAGCGCCGACGCCCGACCTGGCCCAATCGGAGGCCGTCGAGGCGACGTTGGCCCTGATCGCCGAACTCCTGGCCATGGCGCAAGCCCCGGTTCTGGGAATCGGCATCGGCACCCCGGGTGTGGTCGACCAAGCCGGTCTGGTCGTCGAAGCCGCCAATCTCGGTTGGCACAATCTCGATCTGGGTGCTGCCATTCGCAACACCTTTTCTCTTCCAGTCTCGATTGCCAACGACGCCCAACTCGCCGCACTGGCCGAGGTGCGTCGTCACGCCGGACGTGACAACGTATTGGTGGTGAAGCTCGGCCGCGGGGTAGGGGCCGGCGTTGTCCTGGGCGCCCGCCTTCATCGGGGCGAAAACTCTGCCGCCGGCGAAATCGGCCACGTCAAGGTAGTGACTGATGGTCTGCTGTGCTCGTGTGGCAACTCCGGGTGTCTCGAGACCGTGGCGAGTGTCCCGGCCATCCTCCGCAGCGTCGGAGCCGACCCCGACCGCCATCCTTGGGACGCGATTGCGTTGGCCGCCATCGCCGGAGAAGAACCACTCCGCCGGGCCCTTGGCATGGCCGGCCGTCACCTCGGATCAGTGCTCGCCCATGCCGTGGCGCTTCTCGACATAACCCACATCGTCATCGCCCCCGAGATTCGCAACTGTGGCGACCAACTGGTCGACGAGATCCGGGCAGAGCTGGCATCCAGGGTTCTACCGGCCACGGCCGGGCTGGTCGAGGTCGAACTCTCTCCGCTCGGCAGCGACCTCGTTCTGGCCGGCGCCGCCACGGCCGTATTGACCGACCGCCTCGGGGTGTTGTTGCGATGAACAACCCGACGACCATCGGAATCGATGTGGGAGGAACCTCCACCCAGGCGGTGATGCGTTCGGCTGATGGTGATCTGCTGCAATCGAGCCGTGTGGCGACATCTACCCCCGGGGGTGAGGCCGTGCTCGGTGCGGTTTTGCAAGTCTTACGGGAATTCGACCTCAGTCATGTGACCGGAGTCGGAGTAGGCATCCCCGGGCAGGTCGATTCGACCAGTGGCACGGTCCGGTTAGCCGTCAACCTCGGCATCGACCAAAACCCTTTTCCCCTGGGCGACCGTATCTCTCACATGATCGGTCGGCCGGTTCTGGTTGAGAACGATGTCCGTGCCGCTGCAGTCGGTGTTTATGAGACGGTCCGAGCGGCCGGAGAAGCCGTGACAGATATGGCCCTCATCAGCCTGGGGACAGGGATTTCCGCCGGGGTAGTGATCGAGGGGAGCTTGAGACGAGGCTCGACAGGCATGGCCGGTGAAATCGGGCATGTCGTCGTCGAACCCGATGGACGGTTGTGCAGGTGCGGTCAACGCGGCTGTCTCGAGACCGTGGCCGCCGGCCCGGCTATCTCCGCCGCCTGGCCCCACGGCAACCCCGATCGAGCCGCCTCCTCACTTTTCGGGGCAGCAGTCCAGGGGGATCCGAAGGCTGTCGAAGAGGCCCAACGAATAACCAAACACCTGGCGATAGCTGTTCACTGGCTTGCCGCGGCCTACGATGTCACCACGATCTATCTGGGCGGGGGGGTGGCCTCAGCCGGGCCTCCTTTCCTTGACGCAGTGCGGGCCGCGCTGATCCGGGCTGCCGGAGGTTCGAATCTGGCCGCCCAAACACTTGCCCCGTCCCGAATACGCCTAGCCCCCGCAGGCGATCATCATGGGGCGCTGGGAGCGGCCTCTCTGGCTGCCACGCAGTTTGTTCTTGCGCTAGCGACAGAAAAGAACCCAACAATGGGAGGAGACAAATGACCAAATACCGATGGTTGGTCTTGGTAGCCGTCCTGGCTTTGGTGGCAACGGCGTGCGGAACGCCAGCCGCCACCACCACGACGGGCGCCCCAACCACGACAGCCACCACGGCAGTCGGCGAAACGACCACAACCGGCGAGCCAATGGAATCGACCGGCTATGAGCACCTGGATCGGGCCATGGCAGGCGAATTCAGCGGCACCACCGTTGAGGTTTGGGCGCAGTGGCTGCCCGAATCCTCGGAGGAGGCCAACTTCCTCTACACGCTGGAGCCGTTCCAGGAAGCCACGGGCATAACCGTGAACTTCCAGGCGACACCCGACTACGAGACGGCTTTGCAGGTCGCAGTTGATGGCGGCAACGCCCCCGACCTGGCACAGATCGCCCAGCCCGGCAAGATGCACCAGTACGCAGATGCCGGTTCGCTGGTCAACCTCAGCGAGTTCTTCAACCAGGACAAGTTGAGCGCCGATATGGTGCCGGCCTTCTACGAGCTCGGCGTATACAACGGCAACCTGTATGGCGTGTACTACAAGACCGACGTCAAGTCGATCGTGTGGTATCCGGTGCAGGGATTTGCCGACAACGGCTACTCGGTGCCTACCACGTGGGATGAGCTGATCGCCCTCAGCGACCAAATCGTCGCCGACGGCAACGGCAACCCGTGGTGTATCTCTATCGAGAGCCAGGAAGCCGATGGTTGGGTGGCCACCGACTGGATGGAGGACATTCTCCTTAGGACAGCCCCGGTCGACATCTATAACCAGTGGATCACCCACGAGATCCCCTTCAATCACCCAGAGGTGCTGGAGGCGGCCGGATACATGAGCCAGATCTGGTTCACGCCCGACTACGCCTATGGCGGGAATACCTACATCAACCAGACCTGGATCGGTGAGACTCAGGACCCGATGTTCGCCGAAGGCGGACCGCAGTGCTGGATGCAGAAGCAGGCAGCCTGGATCGGTGGTTTCTGGGGTGCCAACCGTGACGCCTTAGCTGACGAGCCGACTTTGCCGGCATCGGAATGGCCGATCAAGCCGGAAACCGACGTCGACTTCTTCTACTTCCCGATGATCGAAGAAGAGTTCGGCACCCCGGTCCTCGGCGCGGCCGACATGTTCGTTATGTTCAACGACCGCGACGAAGTACGTGCACTACTGGAGTGGTTGGCCACCCCCGAGGCAGCTGAAGGTTGGATCGAGAAGGGCGGATTCCTCTCACCGCTCACAACCGTACCGATCGATTGGTACACGTATCCCAACACGGGGCTGGCGGAGATGGTGCAAGGCGCCACCACAGTGGGCTTCGACGCTTCTGACCTGATGCCGGCAGCCGTCGGCGTCGGAACGTTCTGGAGCGGAATGGTCGATTGGGTGGCTGCCAACGGTGACGGCACCGAGGGGGTCTTCCAATCGATAGAAGACAGCTGGCCCAGCTAGCCGTCCAATCGGAGATTAAGGTGCCGGGGGGTTCAGCCCCCCGGCACCTTTTTCGCAAGGAGGGAGTAATGGTCGACATCGCAGTCGGGCGACCTGCCCCAGGATCGGGGCTAAAGGCGCTTCGCGCTGCCGTGATCGCAGCCGGTGTTGGAGTCCTCCTCTGGCTCGGAATCAGGTTGCTGCGCGACCCCACCGCATTCTCCGGTTTTGGCCCCACTCCGGCAAAGATTGTCAAGGCGCTGGTGGCGATCGTCCTCGGTGTCGGCGGGATCTGGGCGCTCTTCATTGCCGCCAACTCAATCATCGAAGCTCTCCCTGCTCGGGCAACGGTCTTTCTCCGCCCTTATGTCTTCGTTCTTCCTGCAGTGGCCGTCGTTGGGCTCTACCTCATATACCCAACGGTCGGAACCATCATCGAGAGCTTCACCGCCGTTCCGGAGGGCGAAGGTCCGTTCTACAACTATGCACAGGCGTTCACCAACGAAGAAGTCATAATCTCTCTCCGCAACAACCTCATCTGGTTGGTGCTGGCACCTGCTGGAGCTGTGACCATCGGCCTGGCTTTCGCGGCGCTGGTGGACAGAATCAAGCGTGAGTCTCTGGCAAAGGCATTCGTGTTCTTGCCTCTCGCGGTCTCGTTTGTGGGTGCCTCGGTCATTTGGAAATTCGTCTACGCATGGAAACCTCCCGGACAGCCCCAGATCGGAGTTCTCAACGCAATTTGGGTGTCAGCGGGCCAGGTTTTTGTCAACCTCGGATGGGTCGACGAGGTGGAACCGGTGGCCTGGCTGCAGGTCATCCCCCTCAACACCCTCGCTCTCATAGTCATCATGATCTGGCTTCAGGTGGGCTTCGCCATGGTCATCCTGTCTGCTGCCATCAAGGGTGTGCCGCGCGAACTAACCGAGGCGGCTCGTATCGATGGGGCGACCGAAGCCCAGAACTTCTTCCGGGTCATGTTGCCCTCCATCCGTGGTTCGGTTCTCACCGTTTTTACGACTATCGCTATCGCAGTTCTCAAGGTCTTTGACATCATTTTCGTTACGACCGGCGGCAACTTCGACACCTCGGTGGTTGCCTACAGGATGTATCAGGAGATGTTCCGTTTCAGAAACTTCGGCCAGGCGACGACCATGGCTGTGATCCTCCTGGTCGCCGTGGTACCGATCATGGTGGTCAACATCCGCAACCTTCGCCGACAGGGGATTGGAGCATGACCGCCAAGGCCGCCCGGATCGAAGAGCCGACCGAACAAAGTGGCTGGCTGGTCAAGCTGACGGTGTTTCTCATCGTGGCGGTTTGGACCGTGCCCAGCCTCGGCTTGCTGGTCAACTCTTTTCGAACGTCGGTCGACAGCAGCGGTACGGGCTGGTGGACGTCGCTGTTCAGCCCATTTACCACGGAGTGGACCCTTGACAACTACAACAGGGTTCTCACCTCCGGAGGCATGTTTGACGCATTGATGAACAGCTTGATCGTCGCCATTCCAGCCACCGTCATCCCCATCACCCTTGCGGCCTTTGCCGCCTACGGGTTTGCGTGGATCAAATTCCGCGGCCGCAGCCTCCTCTTTGGCGTGGTGGTTGGGCTCCTGGTGGTACCACTGCAGCTCTCACTGGTGCCCTTGCTCAAGATATATCAAGCTACCGACCTGACCGGCAGCTTCATCGGCATCTGGCTAGCACACACCGGTTTCGGTCTCCCGCTGGCGGTCTTCCTCCTCTACAACTACATATCGCAGCTACCCAAAGACATCTTTGAGTCGGCATACCTCGATGGTGCTACCCCTTTCACGGCATTCACCAGGCTGGTCCTGCCTCTGTCAGTTCCGGCCCTTGCTTCCTTCGCCATCTTCCAATTCCTCTGGGTGTGGAACGACTTCCTCGTGGCACTTGTGTTCCTGGGTACGTCGTCGGACGTAGCCGTGCTCACGATCGAGCTGGCATCAATCGTCGGTTCCCGTGGTGAGGCTTTCCACCTCCTTACTGCCGCCGCATTCGTTTCAATGTTGATCCCCCTCGTAGTTTTTCTGTCCCTCCAGCGCTTCTTCGTCAGAGGGCTCCTGGCCGGCTCGGTCAAAGGCTGAGCCACTCCATGCCCGCGGCTGCGGCGGAGGAGGTCGCTCTGGTTGCGCTCGTGGCCTTCCACGGCTTCAGCGTCACCGACGAGGTAGCCAGGCTCATCCGACAGCCCCAGGTGGCAGGAGTGACACTGTTCCGGGGCCTCAATATCGAGTCCGCCGCCCAGACCCGCCGTCTGACCGACGAACTCCAGCGAGCGGGCGGGGGCCGGCTGCTCATCGCCATCGATCAAGAAGGCGGACAGCTCTTGGGGGCGGGTGCGGAGACCACCGCCTTTGCGGGCAACCTTGCCCTCGGCGCCGTGGGCGACGCTGACCTGACCCGGCGGGTTGGAAACGCAATCGGACTTGAGTTGCGGGCGCTCGGCATCAACCTCAACTACGCACCTGTGGCCGATGTGGCTAGCCGCCCCTACAACCCCTCTCTGGGCATTCGCTCCTTCGGCGAAGAACCAGGTGAGGTCGCCCGGATGACCGCGGCAATGGTGAGCGGGCTTCAGCAGGCCGGTGTGGCTGCAACCCTCAAACACTTCCCGGGAAAAGGGGAGGCAACCGTCGACCCTCACTACGAGTTGCCGGTCCTCGACCTCGACCTGGAACGACTGGAGCGGGTGGAGTTCGCGCCCTTCCGGGCCGGGATCGAAGCCGGAGCCCGTCTGGTCATGGTCGGCCACTACGGCCTTCCTGCGGTCACGGGAGATCGGGCTTTGCCCGCTTCTGCATCTCCGGGAGTGCTCCAGGGCCTTATCCGGGGGTCGTTGGGGTTTGGCGGTGTCATCGTCACCGATGCCCTCGACATGGGAGCCTTTGGTGGATTGGCGCCGGAGACGCCGCTTCGAGCCGGCGCCGATCTCCTCCTGTTAGGTCCGGCCCAGGCCGGGGCGTCGGTAACCGGGATGGCGGATCAGTCGGGCCGGGTAGACGACCTGCTCAAGTGGCTGGACCAGTTTCCGCAGCCAAAGCTCACGGTGGTTGGTTGCAGCGCCCACCGACTGCTGGCGGACGAACTCGCTGCCAGGTCGATCACCCATGTGCGCGATCTCAATGGCCTGCTTCCGCTCGACTCGGGAGGGCGAGTCCTCGTGGTCATGCCGCGACCGATCGACCTCACCCCGGCCGACACTTCCTCCTATGTCGAACCGGGTCTGGCCGCGGCGATCCGCCACCATCATCCTGTTGTGACCGAGATAGTGGTGGCGGCTCACCCGACCCCGGGTGAGATCGAATCGGTAGTGGAGCAGGCAGATGGGCACGACGTGCTGATAGTTGGCACCATCGATGCCAACCGGGAGCAAGCGGATCTGATGCAGACCTGTCTTGCCACCGGCAAACCTCTGGTCGGAGTAGCCCTTCGCACTCCCTACGACCTGGCGCTGTTTCCCGAGTTGCCAACCTACGTCTGCACCTACGGAATTCACCCACCCTCCCTTCAAGCGGTGGCCGCCGCCCTCTTCGGCAAGGCCACCTTTCCGGGACACCTGCCGGTTTCCATTCCTGGTCTCTACCCGGTAGGGCATTCGGGGCTGGCGGGATGACAAGCAAGTTCTGGGACGAGATCCAACAACAACCCGAAGTCCTCTCCTTCGCCCTGACTGTCAACGAGCCCGTGGTTGCCGAAATCGCCTCGTGGCTTTCCGGCCAGGACTACGCGTATGCGCTGATCGCTGCCCGGGGGACCTCGGACAACGCGGCTCGGTACGCCCAATACCTGTGGGGTCATCACAATCGACTCAGCGTCGCCCTCGCTGCCCCTTCCCTATTCGGCCCGCTCCGTGGTCCCCCCGATCTCGCCCATGCGCTAGTGGTGGGCATTTCCCAGTCGGGCGAGTCACCCGACCTTGTCGCAGTGGTGGAAGAGGGCCGACGCCAGGGTCGACCCACACTGGCGATCACCAATCACCGTGGCTCTCCCCTGGCTCGGGTTGCCGACCGGGTCCTCGAGCTCCGGGCCGGCACCGAGCTGGCGGTAGCCGCCACCAAGACCTACACGACCGAACTGGTCGCGATTGCCCAGATCTCGGCGGCCATGTCCGACGACACGGAGAGAGGCCGCTCGCTCGCGCAAGTGCCCGAGCTGGTGGACCGGGTTGTGGCTGTCTCGGAGCCAAACATGGTTGCTGCGGTGGCGATGAAGCTGGTCGATCGGTGCGCGGTCCTGGGCAGGGGTTATCACCAGGCAACGGCCTTCGAATGGGCGCTGAAGATGGCAGAGCTCACTTATGTCGTCGCACAGCCCTTCTCCACCGCTGACTTTCGCCACGGCCCCCTGGCAATGGTCGAGCCCGGATTTGCAGTTATGGCGGTCTCTACGATCGGACCCCTCCACGCCGAAGTATCCGGGGTGCTGACTGAGGTCCTCGCCCGTGGAGCCGAAGTGGTCGGGATCACCGATGACTCAGGTTGTCCCGCTTCTCATCAAATCCTGCTTCCGGCTGCCCCCGACTGGCTAAGTCCAATCGTCAGCATCGTCGCTGCCCAGATATTCACTTATCACCTGGCGATGGCCAAGGGTCTCGACCCCGATCAGCCTCGCGGGCTTCAGAAAGTGACCAGGACCAGGTGAGGCTCTTTGCTACGCACCCCGGACTGCTACCTTCCAAGGATGACGACCGACGTATTGCGCCCGGTTGAACGGCGGATCCTGGCCATGAAGGGGCAAGGGGTCGAAATCGCCGAGATCGCTCGCCGGTTCAAACGGAGCGAGGACTTCATCGAGCGCGTGATCGCCTGGACCGAGATCCCCCGCCGTAAGGTCGCTCGTCCGCAGGGTCTGAGTCCGATCGAACGACGGGTGCTCGATCTACGCACCGACGGCCTCAGTTACGAGGAGATCGGTCACCGGTTCCGGCGGGGACCCGACCACATCCGCCGAGTGGAGGGCTACGCCCATCTCCGGTCCGATCTCGGCCTCGACTGAAGCGGCTACGCCCGTGTGCCGATTAGGTGCACCCTTCCTTGGATGAGTCCGGTGGTGGAGTTGACGAACACGAAGTCGTCTCCGACGATCACCTGGTCGACAAAACCCTGAGAGATACTGCCGGTTGGGATCGACGACCAGTTGCTGAGGTCGGGAGTTTCGACCAACTGCGCCACCTCTACCCCGCCGTCGGGCCCGCTGTTGGGAAACCAGGTTTGCACATTTAGATAGAGCCCGGCAGGTCCGATCCCCGCCGCCGAGACCCATTGGTTTCCGGCCACAACCGGTGCCACCAGGTCCACTAGATCCACCTCGTCCCATTGGAGACCGTTGAGGGTCGCACCCACCACGAGCTGACCCTCCATCTGCCCGGCCACAACAAGTCGCTGGCCAATCGGTCCGAAGGCGAGAACCGAGTCGAGGAAAGGGAAGTTTTCCAGTTGATCCCACTGCCGGCCATCGGAGGACTGCCAAAGGTCGAGCAGGTTGGACCCGGGTGCTCTCACCACGGCATAGAACATGTCTGGTGTAGCCGCCAGCCTGTCGAGCGCATGGCCGGAGGCGAATGGTGTGTCGGTCGATTCGAACCCGAGGGGACCCCCGCCCACGTACAGCGCCACGTTGGATGGGTTGAACTGGTCGAACTGATGCCCACTGGTCACCCCCACCACCGTCCCGATTCCATTGGCCGCAACGTCGGTAATCATCGATCCGGCCGAGGCGACGGCAGGGTCGCCACCCTGGTTGGCCACCTCGAGGTCGACTGCCTCCCAGGTGTGGCCAGAATCGGCCGAGGTGCCCACCCGGACCACCGCCCGGGACGGGTCGACCGCGCTGGGAGCGGTGCCTACCAGGTAGAGGTTGGGGCCGGAGAAGGCGATGTCGCGGGGATACAGGTCGGCACCGAACCCGGCCAGAAGCTCATGGGTCCACTCCAGGCCGTCCTGGGACCGGTAGACGGCGTGCTCCACCGGCACACCGAAGCCCATATCGCGGACTCCGGGGGCAGTGGAGAGGGCGTAGATGAAACCGTCGTTCCCGAAGACGGAGGCAGTGGTCACATAGCTTCCGATGGTGCCGTCGCCGGTGGACCAGACCAGGTTGGACTCGATCACGTTCGGGGTGGCCGCCAGGCGGCCGCCGGGAGGGGTGGAGGCGGTCAGCTCGCCTGTCAGCATCGGGACCGCGACGACCGCGGCCCAGATCAGCCCGGCCAATGCTGCCGCGCCCAACAACCCGACCACCAGGTTCCGTCTGCTCATCTGCCCTCCCTCGGTCTCCTGTTACACGCCTGAGGCAGTCAATCGGTTCACGGTAACGGGACTTCCCGTCCGACCGCGACCAACTGGTTCGCCAGATCGACCAGACCTGGCGCCGACGAATCGATAGAAAGAGCCCGGCGATAAGAGGCCTCGGCCTCTGCCAGACGACCTTGCTCCAGGTACAGACGGGCCAGGTTGATCGAGGGCACCGCCGAACCGGGAGCCAGGTCCTGACTGATCAACCACTCACGTTCAGCGCCCTCCAAATCTCCTGCCAGCACCAGCGCCAAACCGAGCGACAAACGGTGACCGGCATTGTTGGGGTCGCTGGCAATCAGCTCGGAAAGTGCAACGAGGGCGAGGCCAAGGTCGCTGCTTGATCCGGTCACCTGGGCGCGATCGAGCAGCAGCCGGGAACTAGTGGCCAGGAGGATGGGGTCATCGGGAGAGACCATCAGGGCTCGGTCGACCCGCAGCAGCGCCGCGGCCATGCCATCAGCAGTGCCTGGCCGGGACACAACATCGGCGGCGACAAACCAATAGCGGATTGAGTCCGGCCGGAGCAGAGCGGCGCCGTCTGCGGAAGCCACCGCGGCGGCGTAGGCACCGGTACCGAGAAGTTGGTATGAGCGGGCGGCCCGACGATCGGCGACGAGTTCGAGCGAACCCATAGTCAAGACAAGGACTCCGATGGCGCCGGCGGCAAACGCGATCGTTCGAGACCGGTGCCAAACCATCGTCGCCCCTGGACCGTTGGTGGCCCTGACCAGAGAGCCGGCCATGACCCAGAGGACCGGATCGACCTCGGCCAGCGGAAAGAGGAACTGCTGGTGGGTGAGGTAGCCGACAACACCGGCGGCGATCCCGATCAGGGTCGGAGCCCCGGTACGCGTGGCTCGCAGGCCTCTCACCGCTAACCATCCGAGAGCGGCGGAGTACAGGACGAGCCCGGAAACGCCTATGGAAATCCCCGAGTCGAGGAGCCCGTTGTGGGCGCGGTCGGGTGTCACCTGCCGCGTATAGCGGCGCTCGTAATCAGCATCGACTGCAGCCGGAAACGCAATCCGATACCCCTCGGGACCGACCCCGAGAATCGGATGGGCGACCAGCACGCGGACACCAATTCTCCACTCGTCGAGTCGGCCCCGGGAGTCGGAAGAGTTGACGTCCGCCAGCTCGAGCAGACGGGCTCCGGCCGGGGTCAACAGCACAGCCCCAGCTAGCAGGGTGATGCCGGCAAGAACCGCGACCCGCCGTTGGGTCACGATGGGAACCAAAAACGCCACCGCGACCGCGAGCCCGATCAAGGCGGCCCTGGACTGGCTGCCGATGAGAGCACCGAGCCCCGTCGTTGCTGCCAGAAAGGCAGTGGCTCGCCATCGGCGGGATTGGTCGACGTCGAAGCCAACACCCAATGCAATGGGGACCAGCAGGACACACGCCGCCCCGAGATAGGAGGGTGACCCGAACGGGCCACCTAGCCGGTCCGAGGCAATGGCCAGCGAAACTGGAGCCACCCCCGTGAGTTCGGCTAATGCGTAGACACCGATGCCGGAGAGCCCCACCACGGCTGCGCGGCCGAGCAACTGTCGATCTTCGTCGATGTTCTGTCCGACCAGAAAGGCAAGTCCGAATATCAGATAGGCGACCATGCCGAGGTGACGGTCCGGAGTCCCGAGCCAGGCATGGATGGGATCCAGTCCGGCCACCGCAGACATCGCACCGACAACCAGGAAGGCGCCCCAGCCGATGGCACTCGTTCGATGGACTCGAATTTCAGGCTGTTGAAACAGGAGGGCGGTTGCGACGAAAACCCCGACAGTCGCCAGCACCCACTTGATCGGTCCGAAAGGGAACATGCCCCCCGGGTCGAATGCCAGCGGCACCAGGGCGACCACGATGGCGATCGCGATCGTGTGGGGGGAAACAGTCACGGGGAGCCATTGTGGCGGTGCCCGGACCCATATCATCCCGGGTTGCTTTGTACTTTCGTGATCGCGTCGAGGCAGGGCGCCGGCTGGCCAGCCGGCTAGAGAAACTCGATCTACAAGATGCGGTTGCGTTGGGGCTGCCCCGGGGCGGCGTTGTCATCGCGTACGAAGTGGCAAGAGCCCTCGACATCCCTCTCGACGTGATCGTCGTCCGCAAGCTCGGTGTTCCCTATCAACCCGAACTGGCGATGGGAGCCATCGGCGAGGATGGGGTCCGGGTGCTCGATGCCCGGGTGATAAGTACGGCCGGCGTCAACGAGGCCCAGATCCGCCTGGTTGAAGACCGTGAGCGCGTCGAACTGGCACGCCGAGCGGTGGAGTTCCGTCGGGGGCGGGACCGCCTCAACCTCAACGGAGCGACGGCACTCGTAATCGACGACGGGATCGCCACCGGATCGACTGCTCGGGCTGCAACCGAGGTGGTGCGAAAACTCGGAGCCCGAAAGGTTGTGGTGGCCGCACCCGTCGCCTCACCGGAAGCGGTTCGTCTGCTTTCAAACATCGCCAACGAGGTCGTCTTCCTGGCAGCCCCCGCCGGTTTTCTCTCGATCGGAGAGTTCTACGGCGACTTCTCGCCCACCTCAGATGCGGAAGTAGTGTCGTTGTTGTCGCAGGGAGGTTCAGCACCATCAACGGCTTGATCGCGGTTACGGGAGCGACAGGCGCTCTGGGAGGACTGGTTGCCCATCGTCTGGCCGACCTCGGGATCCAGCAACGTTTGATCTGCCGGCGGGCGGATCGCGCCCCAGCTCTGGCCGATGCCACCGTGACGGAGGCAGCCTATGCGGACGGCGGGGCGATGAAGAGCGCCCTTGATGGCGCCGCAACGTTGTTCCTGGTCTCGGGCCGTGAGGCCGCCGACCGTCTCGATCAACACAAGACAGCCATCGATGCGGCAGTCCGGGCCGGAGTTGAACGGGTCGTCTACACATCATTTTTTGGCGCCGCGTCCAATGCCACCTTTACCCTCGCACGCCAGCATTGGTACACCGAGGAGCACATCCGCGCTTCTGGTCTCCGGTTCGTCTTTCTCAGAGACAACCTCTATCTCGATGTCCTCCCCTACTTCCCGGGACCGGACGGGGTGATCCGTGCTCCGGCTGGACACGGCAGGTTCAGTGGTGTTGCCCGGGAAGATATCGCTGGGGTTGCAACCGCGGTTCTGCTTGACGACAAACACGACGGCAAGACCTACCGTCTGACTGGACCTGAGAACCTCAACCTGGACGATGTCGCCGCCATCCTCGGTCAGGCCACTGGCCGCGCCATTAGCTACCAACCCGAGACCGAGGAAGAGGCATACACCTCGCGGGCCGTTTACAACGCTCCCGCCTTCGAGGTGGAAGGTTGGGTTTCGTCGTACCTGGCTATCGCAGCCGGGGAAATGGAGACGGTGACTCACGACGTCGAATCTGTGTCAGGCCGCCCACCCCTGAGCTTGGAAGAGTTCCTGACCGCTCAGCCGGATAGCTACCAACACCTTATTTGAGGCCAGAAGACCACCGAGATAAGCCCAAATACGCTCTGGTGACATGCAGGAGCCCGAGCGGACAAGTACCGTTCTGAGGCGACCATCGGTCGCAACCCCAAGGAGGAAATCAATGTCGCGATTGCGCTGGTTAACGCTCTTGAGCGTTCTGGCCTTGGTTATTGCAGCCTGTGGAACCCCGGCGGCAACTACCACAACCGCCGCCCCTACAACCACCGCCACAACCGCTGCCCCACCCACCACCACTGATGGAACCGACTTCGAGGGTAAGCGTGTGGCTGCCGTAGATTGCGGTTACGGCGGCAAGATCAGCTCGATTGAAGCCACCGGTCAACATGAGGTGACTTTCACGCTGTGCTCGCCGGTTCCGGCGTTCCAACAGATCGTGGCCTTCAACGTCTTTGGTGTCCAGCCCGAAGAGCATCTCGAGGCAACGGGTGGAGCTCCACTCGACAACCCGGTTGGCACCGGTCCGTTCGTGCTCGAAGCGTGGAACCGTGGTGACTCGATTGTCTATCAGCAGAACCCCGACTACTGGGGCGACCTTCCGGCGTACCAAACCCTGGTCTATCGGTGGGGTACTGAGAGCGCGGCGCGGTTGCTCGAACTCCAATCGGGCAACGACGCGGACTACATAACCAATGTGGCTCCGTCCGACATCGCCACCGTCGAAGGCGATTCCAGCTTGGTCCTCCTACCGAACCGGGCACCAAACGTGATGTATCTGGGCATGTCCACTGGTTATTTCGACGCGAATGGCACGGAAGTCATACACGAGCCCTTCGACCAGGTCGAGGTGCGCCAGGCATTTGCGATGGGTCTCAACCGCCAACAGCTCGTCGACAACTTCTTCGCTCCGGGCTCGGAAGTGGCCTCCCACTTCGTGCCGTGCTCGGTGCCCAACGCCTGTACCGGTGATCCGTGGTACGACTTCGACGCCGATGCGGCACAAGAGCTCCTGGCTGATGCCGGCGCCTCCGACCTCGAGGTGACCCTTTACTACCGCGATGTCGTCCGTCCTTACTTGCCTGAGGCGGGACCGGTGGCCCAGGAGATTGCTCAGGACTTGTCTGAGAATCTCGGGATCACCGTCACCGTCCAGGTGGTGGAGTCGGGCGAGTTTATCGAAGCCGCCACAATCGGCGCCTACTCCCTGTACCTTTTGGGTTGGACCGCGGACTATCCGCACATCACCAACTTCCTCGATTTCCACTTCGGGGAAGCCAACCCGCAGTTCGGGGCGACCTATGCCGACATTTACGAACCGCTGGTTGAGGCCTCGGCCCTGGCAGATGTGGCGGCGACCGAACCACTCTACGAGGCAGCCAACAACGCCATCAGGACCAACATCCCGATGGTTCCCGTGTCCCACGCCGCCTCGAACGATGCCGCTCTGGCTTCGCTCGAAGGTGGCGTGAGCCCGGTGTTCGGTGCGCCTCAATTCCAGTCGATGAACCCGGGCAAAGACACCCTGGTCTTCGTCCAAAACGCCGAGCCCATCAGCTTGTACTGCGCCGACGAGACCGACGGCGAGTCCCTGGCTGCTTGCCAGCCAGTCGTTGAAGGCCTGCTCGGCTACGACAACGACGGGCAGGTCGTGCCCAAGCTCGCCACCGAGTGTGTGCCGAACGAAGACTCGACCGTGTGGACCTGCACCCTGCGGGAAGGTGTCACCTTCCACGACGGGAGCACGTTCGACGCCAACGATGTCGTCACCTCGTGGGAGGCCGGCATCGATGCAGCGAGCCCGCTGCATGTGGGCAACAGCGGGGTCTTCGAGTACTACACCTACCTATGGACCCAATTGATGAACGCACTAGCGGGTTGATCGATAATCGCGACTGAGGGGGGCGCACTAGCGCCCCCCTCACCTTTATGGTCAACTTTCTCCTCCGTCGCCTGCTCTTCGCAATCCCGGTGATGCTTGGCATCGTGGTTGTTGTCTTCCTGCTGGTGAGAGCGATTCCGGGAGATCCATGCCGATCGATGCTCGGTGAACGGGCAACCCAGGAGGCCTGCGACACGTTTAACCGGGTCAACGGACTCGATGAGCCGGTCCCGGTCCAACTCGGCATCTACATGGTGCGACTGCTCCAGTTCGACCTCGGCGATTCGGTCCGGTCATCGCGTCCGGTCATGTCGATACTCATAGAACGCCTGCCCATGACCATCGAACTGTCGACGGCTGCCCTGACTCTGGCGCTGCTCGTAGGAGTCCCGCTAGGAATCTTTGCCGCTATGCGCCACAACACCGCGGTCGATGTCGGCACGATGGCGGTCGCCAATGTCGGCGTGTCCATGCCGGTTTTCTGGCTGGGGCTGATGCTCGCTTATCTGTTTGCCCTCGTTCTCAAGGACACCCCTTTTTCGCTGCCCCCCTCCGGCCGGCTGAGCGCCGGAACGAGCCCGATCCCCTTCTATGAAGTGTGGGGATGGACCGCCCAGCCCGACACCATCCGGGGGTCGGTGCTGGAGTTCGTCTCTAACTTCTTCATCTTCAACACGATCATCACCGGTCAGTGGGCGATCCTCGGCGACGCCATCAAACACTTGATTCTTCCCGCAGTGGCTCTTGCCACCATCCCCCTCTCCATCATCGCCCGCATCACCCGATCGTCCCTCCTGGAAGTGCTCGGTTCCGACTACGTGCGAACCGCCCGGGCCAAAGGTGCCGTCGAACGCCGGGTGGTAAGCCGACACGCCCTGCGCAATGCGCTCCTGCCGGTGGTAACGATCGGGGGGCTTCAACTTGGTCTTCTGCTGGGCGGAGCGGTGTTGACCGAAAGTGTCTTCAGCCTGGCCGGAGTGGGACGGGCCCTGGTGGATGCCATCTTTGCCCGCGACTACGCCGTGATCCAGGGCTTCACCTTCGTTATCGCGTTCGGGTATGTGTTGGTGAACCTGGCGGTGGACGTTTCGTACGCATATCTCGACCCGAGGATCAGGCTCGAATGATCGGCACCCCTCGCGAAAAGGTCAAAGAGTTCGAGGTTATGGCCCAGGAGATCCGGTTCCTCGAACGCCCGGTGTCGGTGTGGAAGAGTGGCTTTCGCAGGCTCCTGCGTCGCCGCACGGGCGTTACCGGCCTCATCATCATCGGCTTCTGGGTGTTGGTAGCACTATTCGCACCGCTGCTCGCCACCCACGACCCTACCCGGGGTCTGCTTGGGGAGGAGCCCGGTATCCAGCGACGGGAGGCGCCATGTATCCATGCGCTCGGTTGCCCGGCTGAACGTCCCCAACACTTCCTGGGTCTCGATGGCAACGCCCGCGACGAATACTCGCGGATCGTCTACGGAGCCCGGGTGAGCCTCACCATTGGCATCGTCACGGTGACGTCGGCAATAGTGGTCGGGGCATTGCTCGGCGCTATTGCCGGGTTTTGGGGCGGCTGGATCGACAACGTCATCATGCGGATTATGGACGTAGTGCTCGGCTTCCCGGCCTTGCTGTTGGCCATCGCCATCGTGGCGGTGCTCGGTCCCGGTTTGACCAACGCCTTGCTGGCGATCGCCATTGTCACCATCCCTCAATATGCCCGGGTGATGCGAGCCTCCGTCCTCCAAATCAAGGAGATGGACTTTGTGGCCGCCTCCAGGGCGCTCGGCGCTTCCAATTGGCGCATTCTGTTGAGCCGGATCATCCCTAACGCCCTCACCCCCCTCGTGGTCCTCGGCACTCTGGGAATCGCCGGGGCAATCCTCGAGGCTGCCGGTCTTTCGTTCCTCGGCCTCGGAACCCAACCACCTACGGCGGAGTGGGGATCGATGCTGGGCGCCGATCGCAATCAGGTCTTCTCTTCTCCCCATCTCGTCTTCTTCCCGGGCCTGGCCATCATGTTCACGGTGCTGGGCTTCAACCTGTTGGGTGACGGGCTCCGCGACGCCCTCGATCCGAGGCTGCATCGGTGAGCGAACCCCTCCTCGAGGTCAAAAACCTGCGGACTCACTTCTTCACCAGCGATGGCACCGTGCAAGCCGTCGACGCCGTCTCATTCCACGTCGATCGGGGAGAAGTCCTGGGTCTGGTCGGTGAATCGGGTTGCGGTAAGTCGATCACCTCATTGTCGATTCTCAGGTTGGTCCCGTTTCCAGGCAAGGTGGTCGAGGGTGAGGTGTGGTTCGACGGACGCAATCTCCTCGCAGTGCCGATGGACGAGATGCCATCGATACGGGGACGGCAAATCGCCATGATCTTTCAGCAACCCCAGTCCTCGTTGAACCCTGTTCATCGGGCCGGGGAACAGATCGGGGAGGCGATCGAGATTCATCTGGAACTCTCCGACGCCGACCTCGAAGCTCGCGTGCTCGACCTGTTGCAGCAGGTGGGGATACCTGATCCAAAGCGTCGCGCACAGGCCTTTCCGCACGAACTGTCGGGGGGAATGGCCCAAAGGGTGATGATCGCAATGGCCCTGGCAGCGGGACCGGAGCTGCTGATTGCCGATGAACCCACCACCGCCCTCGATGTCACCATTCAAGCCCAGATCCTCGACCTTATCCGCCGGCTCAACCGCGACCTGGGGATGGGGGTAATTCTCATCACCCACGATTTGGGTGTGGTGGCGGAAATGGCCGACCGAGTGGCGGTGATGTATGCAGGCGAGATCGTCGAGCAGTCGGAGGTCCGACCCCTCTTCAGGGAACCCAAACACCCCTATACCCAGGGCCTGATCGGCTCGATTCCGACTCTCGGAACCGTCAAAGAAGAGTTGGAGGTGATCCCAGGGGTGGTCCCCACACTGGTCGACCTTCCCCCCGGCTGCCGATTCGCCTCGAGGTGCAAGTCCCGGGTTCAGCTTGGGCTGGAGATCTGCACCAGGGTCAAACCGGAGTTGTTACCGGTCACCGATAGCCACCTGGTCCGCTGCTGGATTTATCACAACGAAGACGGAAGTCTCAAAGTGAAAGTCGGAAGCCAGAAGACAGAACACGGAAGTGAGATGACGGAAGTCGATGGTTGAGAAGCTCGTCGAGATAAAGGGTCTAACCAAAGACTTCCCGGTCCGGGGCGGCCTCCTCCAGCGCACCAAGGGTTGGGTGCGAGCCGTGGCCGACGTCGATCTCGACGTCTACCGGGGCGAGACCCTGGGGCTGGTCGGTGAGTCCGGTTGCGGCAAGACGACCCTCGGCCGGATCCTCGTTCGCCTGCTCGAACCGACGGCAGGCAGCATCAGTTTCGACGGCGTCGACATCACCAAATTCAACGGACGCGAGCTCTTCTCGATTCGCCGGCAGATGCAGATGATCTTCCAGGACCCTTTCGGTTCACTTGATCCGAGAACCCCGGTCGGTAATTCAATTGCTGAAGGCCTCCGGATCCACGGAGTCAGCTCGGCCGATGAGCGTCAGGAGCGAGTCGCGGACATGTTGGAGCTGGTCGGGCTCAACGCCAAACACGCCAAGCGCTACCCGCACGAGTTTTCGGGCGGTCAACGCCAACGGATCGGAATCGCACGGGCACTGATCTTCCGTCCCCGGCTAGTTGTGGCAGACGAACCGGTTTCAGCCCTTGACGTGTCGGTCCAGGCGCAAGTGCTGAACCTGCTTACGGAGCTCCAGGCCGAATTGAACCTCACTCTCATCTTTGTGGCTCACAACCTTGCAGTTGTCGAGCACATATCTGACCGGGTGGCGGTGATGTATCTGGGCCGGGTGGTGGAGATCACCGACCGCGACACGCTTTATCGCCATCCCCTGCACCCCTATACCGAGTCGCTGTTGTCGTCCATTCCTCTCCCCGACCCCGATCGACCCCGCCAGCGAATGATCCTCCAGGGAGAGATCCCCTCGCCCCTCGACCCCCCGACCGGATGTCATTTTCATCCGCGGTGTCCTATCGCCAAACCAGGTCTGTGTGATTGGGAAATTCCTGAGTTGCTGCCCGGCCAGGATCGACCCGATCATCTCGCCGCCTGTCATCTGCGGACCGGACCCCGGGCTCTCGTCCGTTGAGAAGTCGCTCAGGACTTCCTTCCCAACCGATCGTTAAATCTTCTTGATGGGCTTGACAGATCGTTAGTGGTCTGTCATACTCG
>JBBDQN010000056.1:47863-72991 GCA_040905905.1 Acidimicrobiia bacterium | reverse complement strand
TGACACCATCAGAGGCACTAAACCAACTCGTTGCGCTCACCCCTTGACGCCGCCCTTCGTTCCTGACGTTCTTTGGCGCGTCAGCTACGAAAACGGAAGGTCAGGCACCAAAGAAGCTCTGAAGCGACGCCTAGCCGCCAAGGAAACTCCTGGGATCGAACCTCTTGAAAGTCGTGCGACCACGGCGTACCACCAGACCATGGACAAAGACGTCTTACTTCGAATCACCGCCCGCGCCGCACGTCATCATGGAGCCTTCACGCGGAGTATGGCTCTCGAGTCGGGTGCCTCGTCATCGATGGTTGATCGAAGGGTGAGGAATGGCGACTGGCACCGAGCGCACCCGGGTGTCTACGTGGTTCGTGGCACACCTGCCACTTGGGAACGAGCAGTGGTGACGTCAGTCTTCGGCTCGGGACCCGGTGCCGTTGCCTCCCATCGCACTGCCGCACATCTCTTTGGACTTTGTACACGACCTCGGATGATCGAGGTCACCTCGCCGCTAAAAGGACGGGCTGCCCGCGAATATGTCATACATCGATCGACCGACCTCGCGGTTGACGACGTGACTGAGGTCACGGGGATTCCAACGACCTCCGTCGCGCGCAGCCTGGTCGATGTCGGGGTCCCCTGGGGTGAAGGTCTGGCATCCAGGGCTCTCGATGAAGCCTTGCGTAGGCACCTGACCGACTTGATAGCGGTTGCCAACCTCCTCCATCGAGTCGCCCGACGCGGCAGGAGAGGCGCTGGCGTCATGCGCTCGATTCTGGAGGACCGGCTGGGCTGGTCGAGTATCACCCAAAGCCAGCTTGAGGATGAGTACCTCAGAATCATGCGCATCGCTGGCGTGACCCTGCCGGAATCGCTGTTTCGCATTGTCAAGAAGGGCGGTCGAACGGTCGCCAGAGTCGACTTTGTCTACCCACATGTCCGCCTTGTCATTGAGTTGGACGGTGAGCGTTATCACAGCGACCGCGACACGTTTCGGTACGATCGTCGCCGCCAGAACGAGCTTATTCAGGAGGGCTACCGGGTTCTGCGTTTCACGACGTGGGACGTGTTTGCCGCTCCCGGGTACGTTATTGCCCAGGTGGTCGCAGCCCTAAACGTCTAAGAGCATCAGTTCGGGCGGCGGACCGATGGCCTGTCGGTCAGGTTGGGGGCGAGCGCTGCGGTCTGCTTGATGAGCCGGGCCAGTTCTTTGACCCCGCGCTCCAACTGCGGGTCGCGACCGGCGGCATAGTCCCGGGGACGCATGACAACTTCGATGTCAGGATCAGTCCCATAGTTCTCGACCGAATAGCCGACATCGGCAAACCAGGTCCCGAACTCTGGCTGGGTGGTGAGGGTGCCATCGACCAGGGACTGCTGCGGCCAGATCCCGACCACGCCTCCCCAGGTCCGGGTCCCGATCAGGGGGCCCAGCCCGAGCTGTTTGAACGTGTGAGAGAAGATGTCGCCATCGGAACCCGAGTTCTCGTTGGTGACACAAACCATGGGGCCCGCCGGGGCGTCGGTGGGGAACGGGTAGGGCTCCCGCCAACGGGTGACGCGGAACCCCAGTCGCCGGCGAACCAGTTTTTCCATCAGCAATTGGCTGACATTGCCGCCGCGGTTGAATCGAACGTCGATCATCAATCCCGGGAAATCGACTTCGGCCTTCCAATACCGATGAAACTCGGCGAAACCCGCCGGTCCCATGTCGGGGATATGGATGTATCCAGAGTCCCCATTCGAGAGCTCGCGCACGCGAGCGCGGTTCGACTCGACCCAATCGCGGTAGCGCAGCGCGGTCTCGTCCCCCAACGCGTTGACAATGACCCGGCGCGGCCGTTGGCGGCCTCTTCCAACCTTCAAGGTCACCGGCCGCCCTGCCTTTTCGACCAGGAGAGCGTTGGGGTGTACCGCTGTCCCGACTGCCATCCCGTCGATCTCGAGAATCCGATCGCCTTTCTTGATCCCGACGCCGGGGGCGGCCAAAGGTGACGAAGCCGCCGGATCCCAGGAATCACCCATAGGAACCCGGCTCACCCGCCAGGTGCCGCGCTCAAGCGAAAGATCTGCGCCAAGATGACCTTGGCTCCAGGAGGGAGTGGGCCGGTAGTCGCCGCCTAACTCGTATGCATGTGACGTGCCGAGTTCGCCCTGCATCTCCCACAGGAGGTCGGAGAACTCGCTGCGAGCCCCGATCCGATCGAGCAGTCCCAGATAACGGTCCCGCACCTCGGCCCAGTCGACCCCTCCCATGTCCTCGGTCCAGTAGTAGTCGCGTTGGAGGCGCCAGGCCTCGAGGAACATCTGGCGCCACTCCTCGCCAGGATTCACCTCAAGACGAATGCGGTCGAGATCGACGAACCCGCTCTCGCGGCTCGGGCGGTCGTTGCCGTTTTTATCTTCTCTCCATCCGACCGCCACAACTCGCAGGCTCTTCTTGCCCAGGATCGCCAGCACCTTGCCGTCGGAGGACACGTCAAAACCGGCCAGGCCTTCGGCAACCATCTCCAGCTTGTCGGTGGCAAAGTCCCAGCTCTCCAGACGACCCTTGGGTCCCTCCTCCTCAAGGGCCCCGGGTGCGGGGGCGAGGGGTCGAGACAAGAAGTATGTGCGGCCTCGCGCCACCCCGACTCCCAGATAAAGCCCGGCAGGCACGGGGTAGGCGACTGCGCGCTCGGCGATTCCTTCGAGGTCGATCACAACGGCCGGATCGGCCACGGGCGGATCCGCCTCCGGAGGAGATAGAGGGGTTGGGGGTGTTGCTCCCGGGGCTCGCGGTTTTCTGGTGGCCACCACGAAAGGTGACGGTGCATCGGCTCGCAGCGTGATCAACATCGGGATCACCGATCGCGGGAACCCGAAGTCGTGGAAGTGCCCGTCTGCGATCGGTTCGAAGGACCGGGCCGACAAGAACGAGAGGTGATTCCCCTCGGGGTCGAAGCTGGGCGCCCAGTCCACGAAGTCGGGGCGACCTATCCGGTGCTCCTTGGCGGCCGTCGTGTCGTATAGATAGAGATTGGCAGTGGATCGGGTCTGGGACGCCGAATAGGCCAACCAGCGGCCATCGGGGGACCAGGTAGTGCCGTGGATCCAGGAGTGAGTACTGCGATGGATGACGTCGGCCGTTCCGCCATTTAGATCGATGAGCACCAGCTCATGACGGTGGTTGGTGACGGCTGCTCTGTCCCCGTGCGGAGCGACATCGAGGGTTCGGATCCGGCCAAATTGCCCCCCGATGCGAACCGGCTCACCTTCACCGTCTGCCCGCTCAATGATCAGCTCCTCTTCGCCCCAGCGATCGGTGACGCTGACGATCCGTTCGCCGTCGGCCAGCCAGGAGGCAAGACGACCCCGTGCCGACGAACCCGGTCCATACCGACGCGGGGTGCCCTCCCAGAGGGGCATGGTGTGAGCTGACCCCCTCGCCACCACCGCCACCGAGTGACCCTGGGGATGAAGGTCAATCGACTCGAGATGACTGGTCGAGCTGATAAAGCGACGGCTGCGTTGCGGGCGGCTGCTGGGAAGCTCGACCTCAACCAGGCTCGATTGGTCGCTGGCAGGGTCAAACAACCAGAGATCGGCCCCACAGTGATACACCACCCGCGCTCCGTCCGTGGAGGCGAATCGCGCATAGAAGTCGGCGTGGTCGGTGTGTTGACGGAGCCCGGCCCCGCGGGGCGTGACCGAGTAGAGGTTGCCGACCCCTTTGTGATCGGACACAAAGTAGATGCGTCCACCGATCCACATCGGGTCGGCCAGATTCCCGTCCAGCTTGACCAAAGGAACAAAACTTCCGCTGCCTTCGCGGTCGACCCAAAGATTGCCGGCCCACCCGCCCCGGTAGCGCTTCCATCGAGCCGGATCGAAGGAGTTGCGAGCAATCACGACGCCTCCCCCGGGCCCAAAACTGCCAGAACTAAAACTGATAGCCCTGCCCGGGCCCCAGGGGTAGCGGCGAGCTGGCTTACGTGAGACCGGGACCTCCCACAGGTGCGTCCAGCCCGGGAACGGCTGCTGATAGTCAGAGGCGACAACTACTGAGGCCGAGTCGGGAGTCCAACCCACCACCTGGCTGATCGCTCCAAAGTGGGTCAAACGCTGAACAGGACCTCCGCCGGCCTCGATCGAGAACACGTCGAGCTTGCCCTCATCCCTACCAACGTAGGCCAACCTGGCGCCATCGGGGGAAAAACGCGGGTGCGCTTCCCGACCAGGGTTGGCAGTGAGCCGGTGGGCCAGGCCTCCGGCGGTGGAAATCTGCCACAGATCGTCTTCTGCGACAAAGACGATTGTGCCCCCATTGATGGTTGGATGGCGGTAATAAGCGCGGACGGCCAGGTCAGTCTCCGGTCACTTCGTTGAGGAACTCCTCGACACGTCGCTCGTAGGCGTCGGGCCCGACATTCCACGATCGAACGTGACCGGCTCCGGTCACCACGACGAACCGGACCAGCGTCGGTCGGGCGGCGGCCAGCTCTCGACTAGTCGAGAAAGGCACGGTCTCGTCTTCGCTGCCATGAAAGACGAGAACCGGTCGGTTCAACTCGCTCGCCCGTGACACGTAGTCAAGCTTGCCCCAATCGAGACCAAACCGCACCGATGCCAGTCTCTTCGCCGTCCAGACCAGAGTGCCCGGCAGAGGCAGCGGCACATAAGGAAGTCGGCGTTGCGAAGCACCCAGGTCCACCGTCGCCTCGAAATCGATGTTGGGGGCGTCGAGAATGGCGGCCACCACGAGGCTTTCGGGAGTCCGATAGAGATAGGAAAGGACGTGTGCGGCACCGGTCGAGTATCCAACCAGGACAACCTTCTCGGCGCCCCTTCCCAACACATAGTCCACCGCACCAGCAATGTCCTCCCATTCGGTCGCGCCGTAGCTATAGAAGCCCGAAGGGTCCTGTGGTTGACCGTCGTCGTTGCGGTAAGTGATCACCAACTGGGCATAACCCGCTGATGCGATCGGTCCGACCAGTCGCAAAGCTTCCGCTCTCGAAGCCCGCAATCCATGGACATGGATTACCCACGTCCTCGAGCTGGCCAGAATTTCCCATGCCGCCATGTCCCCGAGTGGGCTCAGGTAATTCACCTCGTTAAAGCTCAAGCCAAACGCCCGGGAGGGGTCGGGGGGAAATGCGAATCCATCGAGATCGGCGATGTCACCAACCGCCGGCAGGTCACCCTCGATCCTCACTAGCCGCCGAACGACCGACCCGTCCGGGTTGTTGGCCTCAATGTCAAGGAGTTGCCCGTAACCCGTGTCCCAGGACAAACCGATCACGCCTGGATCGGTCAGGTCGGGGTTTTCCCCATCGACCACGCGCAAGCCGACGGAGCCTGGCCCAACCTCGGCGACAAACACATCGGAGTCATCGTCGGCCGGACGGACTACCAGCGCATCCTCACGGAGTTGGTCGGCGAAGTACCAGCCGCCACCACCGTGGAAGACCAGGGCTAACACCACCAGGACCAGGAGGATCGAGCGCCAGCGTCTCACGCCCGGTTGATTCTGGCATGGATCGGATAGCGCCGAACCCCGCCCCGACCAAGCAAAAAGGCCGCCGCTGCTGCCCCGACGAGGTTGGCAACCAGGTCGAGCATGTTGTTTCCGTAGTCCCCCACGTTGGTTTCCGGAAACACGTTGACGCCGGCGAACTCGACCATTTCGACCACCGCTCCGGCTCCAGCGGCCATCAGGATGGCCAGGAACCGACGCGGTCCTGGGCTGATCGCACCCTCCGACCACCGTCCGACAGCATGCCAGGACGCCCACGCCGCCACCGCGCAGGCACCGGCGTGGAAAACCTTGTCATATCGAAGCGGTCCCAGGATCGGGGTCAGGTAGAGAGTGGCGCCACCGATCAGCAGGACACCACCCAGCATGTTGCCGACTCCGACTGCAGCCAGACCCCAGAGGACAGGCAGCGGAAATACCGCCGATCGATGGATCAGCCAGAGGACTACTACCAGTACCAGCGTTATGAACACATAGGTCGTCGTTGCCGGCGACCCGACGGTCAGCCCGTACACAAAAAGAATGGCAACCGAAATCAGAATCGCCGCCAGAACGGCCTTCAATTCAATCCCAGGACTGGCGGAGGGTTCCGACCAAACGGCCGCCGGCATCGGTTACGGCTACCGGTCCGCTGGTGGAGAGGTCCACCCTCTGGACCGGCTCGTCGATCTTGACCGAGACCGGGGCTTGCATAAGGTCACCGACCGGTGTGTGCGGCAGGGCCGACAGCAGGGAGGAACGGCGGACAGTGCCGACCAACAAGCCGTTCTCGACCACGGCGAGCACCCGCTCATCGTGCAAGCGCAAGGTATCCCCGGCATGGTGCAACGGACCAACAAACACTGGCTCCATCATTACATGGAAGACACGTGGTGGTGCATATCGCACCATCACCGCTCCGGCCGGGGCGGCCGCTCGGAGTCGGGCACCCGGACCAAAAAAGGTTCGCGACAGGAACGAGCCGCCTGGCGTCCCCAGGACCAGAAGAGACCGACTCGGGAGTTGGGACACAAACGCGGAGGGGTCGTCGGCGGCGATGATGAGTCGTTCGGCGCCGCGGATCTTTTCGGCAAAACGATCGACGGCTTTCTCCGCTTCCGCCTTGTTCTCGTCCTGGAAGAACGCGGACGCGATGGCCAAGCCCACGCCGAGCCCACGAGCAACCACATCGGCAAGCGAGGCCGCCAGTCCGGAATGAGGTCCTCCCGAAACCGCGGCCACAACCTGGGCAACCTCGGAGGGCAAGAAACCAACCGGCAACGCCACGCTGACGAGGTCGAAGTCACCCGGTGGGCGTCGGGTCACAAGCAAGTCGGCCCGGCTAGAAATGCAGGCGTCGCCGAGGTCGCCCACCACGCGGCTGGCTTCTTCGGAAACCAGGTTGGCCAACTCTTCGCAACCCCCGCCCCTTGTGTACAGGACCGATCTGAACTCCCGTTCGGGCATGTCGGGGGCAGTGTGGCATGGAAGGGACCAATACACCATG
This sequence comes from Acidimicrobiia bacterium, assembly GCA_040905905.1. Classification (GTDB taxonomy): domain Bacteria; phylum Actinomycetota; class Acidimicrobiia; order Spongiisociales; family ZC4RG35; genus JAICND01. The sequence continues at coordinate 65,996 of JBBDQN010000056.1, read as the reverse complement.
ATGAGTCCGAACGTGCACATAGGTCTGCTCCTCGAAACCGCCCCGAAGGAACGTCGGGTTGCTCTGACTCCCGAAGTGATTGCCCGCTTGACCGCGGCGGGGCACCAGGTGACCACAGAGAGAGGCGCAGGCACCGCCGCCGGTCTTCAGGACGAGGCCTACGCCGAAGCCGGAGCCGAGCTCACCACCAGGACCCAGGTTTGGTCGGCACCGGTAGTTGTCGCGGTAAACCGCCCTGACGACGCCAACACCTCCGGGACCGTCCTCCTCGGGTTTCTGCGACCGCTCGAAGATCCGGCCGGAGTCGCTGCCCTGGCCGCCGCCGGCGTGACCGCGCTGGCCTTCGAGCTGGTCCCCCGCATCACCCGGGCACAAACTATGGACGCGTTGTCGTCGCAAGCGACTGTCGCCGGTTACCAGGCAGTCCTTGAGGCTGCCATGGTCTCGAAACGACTCTTTCCGATGTTGACCACCGCCGCCGGGACGATCGCGCCCGCCCGGGCGCTCGTATTAGGAGCCGGAGTCGCCGGGTTGCAGGCCATCGCTACCTGCCGTCGATTGGGAGCAGTGGTAGCCGGTTTCGACGTCCGGGCGGCGGCGGCCGAACAGATCCGCAGCCTGGGCGCCACTTTCCTCGACGTGGGTGCCGCCCCCCAGGACGCTGGCCAAAGCGGGGGCTACGCCCGCAAGCTCGACGAATCGGCCGAGCGCCTGGTGCTCGACGGTCTGGCTCCGTTCATCGCCCGTTCCGACGTAGTCATCTGCACGGCTGCAATCCCGGGTGCCGCTGCCCCTCGACTCGTCACCTCCGAGATGGTCAAAGCCATGTCACCAGGTTCGGTGATCGTCGACTTGGCGGCAACCACCGGTGGTAACTGCGAGCTGACGGTGCCCGGCGAGGTTGTGCAACACCATGGCGTCACCATCGTCGGCTACACGGATCTGCCCTCGCGCAAAGCCCACGATGCCAGCCAGATGTACGCCCGCAACGTGGCCGCCCTTCTGGGCCTGCTTGGACCGGACGGCGAGGTCAACCTCGATGACGAGATCCTGGCCGCCGCCTGTGTAGCCCATGACGGCTCCGTCCGGGTTCGCAACTGAACCGCCGTGGAATTCCGCGAGGTCCTGCGACGCCGGCGCATGGTCCGCAATTACGCGGATGAACAGGTCGACGACGAGGCCTTGATTCGGATTGCCGAGGCCGGAAGGAAGGCACCGTCGGCCGGGTTCAGCCAGGGCATGGCGTTCGTGATCGTCACCGACCCACATACCCGCCAGGAGGTCGCCGATCTGGCGGGTGAGGCCAATTATGTGGCCCAGGGATTCGACCCCTGGATCAGCCGCGCTCCCGCGCACATGGTGCTTTGTGTTTCCGAAGGGGCCTATCACCGCCGCTATCAGGAAGCAGACAAGGTCGACAAGAAGGGGCAGGAGATCGATTGGCCCGTACCCTTTTGGTGGGTCGACGCCGGCGCGGCCCTAATGCTCGTCCTGCTCGCAGCGGTCAACGAGGGCTTGTCGGCGGGATTCCTGGGGGTCCAATCAACCCCAGGGCTCCAGGCGCTCCTAGCCATACCTGCCGACTACACGGCGATCGGCATAGTCACTGTTGGATTTGGCGCCGACGACCGGCGATCGGCCTCCCTCGAAAGGGGATGGAGGCCCGTTGATTCGGTGATCCATTGGAATCGCTGGGGGACGACCAGGGACTAGTCACCCCGTAACGGGTCGCAATGGCGCCGGCAGGCTTGAATGTCCTGTAACACAAGGCGTTTGCGTAGGACATGTACAGCGAGATGGAACGGTTCGACCCTGTCCAGAGCAGCGACGCAACCGATGCGTTGCGAAGCTATGGCGAGTGGCTGCAATCACGGGTTTCACCCGACGATGCGCTGCTTGCTGCTACGCGTGCCCTTGGGGGACACCGCCCCCTCACCCGTCGGCGCTGGGTGGTGGCAGTGGCTGTGGCAGGTCTTTTGGTCATCAGCAACGTCGGCTTGGCGGCTGCCTCCGATTCTGCGGTTCCAGGTGACGCTCTATATGGACTCAAACGGGCTTATGAACAGGTAGGGGACCTGCTGGGAGTGGAGAGTCACGCTAGTGAGCGGTTGAGGGAGGCCGAGGTGTTGCTCGCCAGAGGCCACAACGATGCTGCCCTCCAAGCTGTCGAAGAGGCGTTGGAAGAACTCAATATCCCTTCCGGCCTGGGTCCTTTCACGGATGACGTCGGAGAGCCAGCCGCCTCGAACTCGGAGTTGAAGGCATTGACTGAGGACCTGGTCTCGCTGGCCAGGGTGGTCCACGAGTCGGCCAAAGATTCTGATAGTCGCCAGGCAGCGATCGAAGCGGTGCGTGAACAGGCCAAGCGTGTGGCCGACCTGGCCCGGTCCCTCAGCCAGGGACAGGGACCCACGGAAAACCCCGGTCAGGGCAACGGCCAGGGTCAGGGCCACGGACGCCCCGACAACCCCGGCTCCGATCACGGCGGCGGACCGTCCGACGACTCTCCGTCGAACACGGCGCCAAGAAACCCCAACAGCAGGGGCCGTCAGCCGTAACCTGTTGGTATGGATGAGCGGCCGGTGGGGACCGGCCATCGGGTGACCCGAAACGTTTCCGCTTCCTGGCCTCCACCACTAAGCGCGGTTCAGGCCGCGGTGAGTGGTGATCGCCATGCCTTGCATGGCATCCTGACCGACGGCTACCCCCGCATGGTCGGTTTTTTTGTGGGCATCGGATTAAACAGGCACGAGGCAGAAGATCTGGCGGCGGAATCGTCGCTGGAGGTGGTCATATCGATAGCCCGGCTCCGCTCTCCCCAGGCATTCGAAGCATGGTTTTGGGCCATTGCTCGCAATCGCCTGCGCACGACCTTTCGCAAACGACGGGTGCCCCGACCCGTCGATGCCGAAGTTTCCCCGGCGACTCCCGAAGAAACGGCGATCATCAGCGAGGAACACGCCCGCATCCGGATCGCGATGAGCCAACTGAGCACCCGCGATCGCCAGTTGCTCTGGTTGCGCGAAGTCGAAGGAATGAGCTATGACGACATCGGCAGCCGGCTGGGTGCAACGGTCGGAACCGTGAGAGTGGCTTGTCACCGAGCCCGCCAGCGTCTCGAGGAGGTCTATACCCGGGGCGAAGAGAAATAGGCGCCGGTCCACCGGTGATCACCTCGCCGGCCAACGCTCGCGTCAAGGCGGCTGCTGCCCTCCGCAACCGATCGGAAAGAGAACGATCTGGATTGTTCTTGATCGAAGGTCATAGGGAAATCGACAGAGCAATACAGGCTGGGATCATCATCGAGCACTTGTTCATCCTGGAGGGAGTGGAGAAGCCGGCCTGGACGGTGTCGGGGATGGCCGAACTCGTACTCGGACCGGTCGCATTCGCCAAAATCGCTTACGGCCGGGATGGGGTGGTAGCCGTGGCCCGGCGCCCCACTTTCGATCTGGAGTCATTCAACCCTGCGGCGCCACAGCTAGTTCTAGTGACGGAGTCCATAGAAAAGCCCGGCAACCTGGGAGCCATGTTGCGCTCGGCTGCTGCCACCGGTGCCGCTCTTCTCGTGGCCGATGCCGCCACCGATATGACCAATCCCAACGTAGTCCGGGCATCGGTGGGTTCGCTTTTCAGCGTGCCGGTAGCCCAGACAACTTCCGGTCAAGCTAAGTCATGGCTGCATAATCACGACATCGTGGTGGCGGCGGCGGTTGCCCACGACGGCGTCCCACCTTGGAGCCTCGACCTGACCCGGCCAATTGCTTTGGTGATCGGCTCCGAGCACACCGGGCTTTCCTCGACCTGGCTGGAGACTGCCGTGTCTCGCATCCAGATTCCCATGGCCGGAGCGGTCGACTCGCTGAACGCCGCCACTGCTGCCGCCATCCTCTTGTTCGAAGCCATCCGACAGCGTTCAGCGGGTCGTTGACAGCGAACATACGTTCGTCCTAGTTTAGTCCGGTAGTGGCCGGTCAACCCCAACTCACTTTCGACGATCTGGGCACTCCCCTCTATGAAGTCACCTTCTGTGTCGTCGATCTGGAAACTACCGGTGGATCACCCCGCGACTGCGAGATCACCGAGATAGGTGCCGTCAAATACCGGGGTGGGGAGCTGGTAGGGGAATTTGCGACCTTGGTCGATCCCGGGACCGGGATTCCCCCCTTTATCACGGTATTGACCGGCATCACGACCGCCATGGTGCGGGCGGCTCCAGCGATCGAAGCGGTGCTACCCGCGTTTCTCGAATTTTGCGGAGATTCAGTTGTGGTGGGCCACAACGTCCGCTTCGATCTCTCGTTTCTCCGCGCTGCGGCTCTCCGCCTCGGTTACCCGTCCCCTGGTTCCACTGCGATCGACACCGTTGGGCTGGCCAGACGCCTGGTCCGGCCCGACGTTCGTGATCTGACCCTTGCCACCCTGGCAGCCCACTTCGCTTCGCCCCATACTCCCAATCATCGGGCGCTGGCCGACGCCCGGGCTACGGCTCACGTTTTCCACGCTCTTCTGGAGAGCGCTGGTTCATTGGGCGTGACGGGTCTCGACGATCTGGTTGCTCTACCAACGGCCCGGGGCGCCCCCTACTACTCCAAAATCGCTCTCACCGATCGCCTCCCCCGCCGACCCGGTGTCTATCTGTTCCGGGATCGGGACGGGAATGTGATCTACGTAGGGAAGGCGACCAACTTGAGGACCCGGGTCCGTAGTTACTTCTATGGTGACCAGCGCCGACGCGTCGGCGACTTGATGCGTCAACTCGATTCCATCGACCACCGGGTCTGCGCCAACTCGCTGGAGGCAGAGATCACCGAACTTAGATTGATTCATGCCCACCGACCCCGCTTCAACCAGCGCTCCCGGCCGCCGCGCCGGCAGGTCTATCTGAAGCTCACGTCCGAACGATTTCCCCGCCTGAGTCAGGCGCACAAGCTCTCCAAAGATGGACTCTTGTGGCTGGGCCCTTTCCGCACCAAGTCCGCCGCCGACCTGGTCATGGAGGCTATTTGGGACGCCACCCTGCTGCGGCGCTGTCGGGGTGGGGCGGGCAGCCGTTCGGCGCCATGCGCCCCGGCGCAACTGGGTGTCGCTAGCTGTCCGTGCGACGGGACCAGCAACCCGACCGACTATCACCGAATCGTGGCAGATGTTGTCGAGGCAGCCGATCACCGACCATCGTTGCTCCTCGAGCCCCTCGAGCTGCGCATGCGGCGGCTCGCCAACGAACGACGCTTCGAAGAGGCAGCAGTCACTCGCGACCGTCACAGCGCGCTCGCCCGGGCTCTCGAACATCGTCTGGCTTGGAGGGCCTTGGGCGACGCCGGGCGGCTCGAACTCGAGGGGGTCGACGGCGACACAGTTGTTGTCGAAAACGGGGTCCTGGCGGCTGTGTGGCCCCGCAGCAGTTCCATCCCGCTCTTTTCATCCCAACCGCTTCCGGCTCCTCCCCCCATCCCCCCCACGGTTGCGATCGCTGAGGAAGCCCGCCTCATCTGGAGATGGTTGAGTACGGGAACGGTGATCGTGAAAGAGTGCACCGGCCCATTGGCGCTCCCTGCGTTTCCCCCGCGACAGCTCACGGCAGCCTGACTCCTACCATCCGGCTCCGATGCGATTCGTCGTTCGTCCAGGCTCCGATCCGGTGGCGCGCGCCGACGGCACCCTTCTCAAGGCTCTCGGGCTTCCCTTTGGCGGTGTCCTCAAAGTTGGACGCACCCACGTCCTCGTCCAGGGGGGCGAGACCAAAGAGAGCACCGCTCTGCTGCTCGGCCCGATAACTCTCGCCAACTCCGGGGTGGCCGAGGGTGCCCAGGTGGACGCCACCAGGGCTGTCCTGGGATCGCTCTCCCTCGTCGAAGTCGACACCGGTGAACTGCCAGCCGAACCCAAGATCCTGGTTCGGGCCCTGCAGGGGCGACCGATATCCGACGGCGACCGGGTCAGTATCGATGGCTCCTACCTCGGCCAGAGCGCCCCGGCCGAGATCGTGGTCGCCCGGGTCGAACCTGGCGCCGCCGGTCTGGTCGGAGCCGCCACCAGGTTCGTCGAGAAGGGAGCCGCTGCCGAGGCGTCGGAAGCGGACCCCACATCGGAGGACGTCGCAGAGACGACCACCGGTCCTACCACCTCGGAAGCTCTGTTGGCAGGCCTCGATGCCGAACTCGACCTATTGACAGGGTGGCTCTCGTTGTTGACCTCGCCCAAGAACCTTCCATCCGCCTGGGGGTTACCCAGGGTGGCGGGAGTGCTGCTGGAAGGACCCCATGGATGCGGCAAGTCGGAACTGGTGGCGGCGGCGGCCGAAGCTTCCGCTGCGAGGGTCCACGAAATCCTGGTTGACCGGGTCTTCAAACCTGAACGACTGCTCGATCTACTCGACGCCGCCGTGAAGACCGGAACCCCTCCCCAGGTGATCTTCGTCGATCGACTTGAAGCGGTCGCCGGCGAAGAAGGTCTCGCTCCCTTTCGCACCCAGGTCGGAGCCATTCTCCGGTGGTTCCTCGACGCCATCGCCGGGAAACCCGGATTGGCATGCGTGCTCGGGATCACCTCCCGGGCCAACCTCGACCCGGCGTTGGTCGGTAATCCACTTCTCCCCCGTTCCCTGGCCATCCCTCCTCCCGATCTCGATCGGCGACGCCTCTTGTTCCAGGCGTCCCTTGCTCGTGTACCGGCCGAGACCATCGACTTCGATCTCCTCGCTGCCCGCTCAGCTGGCTTCAGCGGAGCCGATGTCGTGGCCGCGGTGATCCACGCCTCGTCGGTGCTGGCCCGCCGGGGAGGAAAACTCACCACAGAACACGTTCTCGGAGCCATCGAGGAGACCACCCCTTCCCTTGGTTCGTTATCGCTGGGGGAGATGCCCAACTACGGCTTCGAGAGAGTCGCCAACCTCGACGAGGTCAAACAGCGCCTGGTGGAGTCGGTGGTGTGGCCTGTCACCGACCCCGACCGCTTCACCGCGATGGGTATCGACCCGCCCCGCGGCATCCTTCTTTATGGACCACCGGGGACCGGCAAGACCTTTGTCATCCGGGCGCTGGCGCACGAAGCCGGGGCCGCCTTTTTTCCCGTAAAGGGCGCCGAGCTGCTCGACAAATACGTCGGTGAGTCGGAACGAGGCGTACGCGAGGTTTTCTCCCGGGCGCGGGCCGCGGCTCCCTCGATCATTTTCTTCGACGAGATCGACGCGCTGGCTCCGATCAGGGGACGCTCGACTACCAACGTCACTGACTCGGTGGTGGCAGCCCTGCTGACCGAAATGGACGGCGTTACCTCCCGGGGTGAGGTGTCGGTGATTGGGGCCACCAATCGCCGCGACCTCATCGACCCCGCTCTATTGCGGGCGGGCAGATTCGAGATCCAGATCGAGTTGGGTCTTCCCGATGTGACAGCGCGCAAAGCGCTACTGGATCTCTCCGACGTCCCCTTCGCACTCGACGTCGACAAGTCCCGCATCGCCGAGGTCACCGAAGGGATGTCGATGGCGGATCTCGCCGGGACCCTCCGCGAAGCTGCGCTGGCGGCCCTCCGCGAACACACCCAGGCACGGGAGGTCCGCTGGGAGCACATGCTCGGGGCCATCGAACGATGGCAGAAAGCCAACCCGCCGGCCTAGTGGGCGGCCGAAGCCTTCACGAGGCGCAATGCCTCGCGGCGGATCAATGCGCTGAAGGGACCAATCAAGAACCAATAGCGCCGAAACGACCTAAGGGATGACTCGTCTGTGGCCTGGACGCGGGTCTCCGTGGACACCTTGGATCCGCTGTCGCCTCGCTCCACACGGAAATTCCATGCCGTCTTCACCAAGCCAGGAGCCGTAAAGGAGATGAAGTCCTCGGCACCTATCTTCTGGAGTCCTCCTCGCATCGTCCAGAACTTGCCGACGAGGCCGAACACGATCTCGTTGGGTGGATCCTCAGCAAGAACAACAAAACCCACCGCGGCCAGATTCGCGAGCCTCATCGAGTTCCCGCGAGGCAAGCCTCTGGCCGCAAACAGAGTGCGAATGATCCTCGATCGGCCGATGTCGAGATCCATCAGGGCTTGATACGCCTCCTCCGGAGGCGTCTGAATCGTGACTTCGTCGTACTCGCAAACATCCCATCGCGGCAGGAATCGGTCGATCAGCACGCCGCCACGTTAAGAGCAGCCGCTCTGGGAATCTGTCCCGTCCTACCGCCCACCGGCTGATGACCCTCACCCACACCACCGATCCCGGGATCGACGGTCAGCTAGTCGATAAGGCACTCAGAGAGAAAGCCGGGACGTTCCCCAACCTCCCCGCCCAGACCCAAGGCCAGGTGTTGGCTGATGCTCTCACCGCCGTCTGTGCCGACTCCCTCACCGGCGGGTCAGAAAACCACCCCGGCCGGGAAGTGACCGTGGCCGAATTGTTCGTCGATGCCAACCTGGACCGGACCGACGGGGATAAAGGACCGATCGCCGTCACCCATCAGACCGAGGCCATCCCGTTTCCTCCCCCAGCGAACGGAGTGAGCGTTGGGGGAGGTGCCACGAAGTGGCGGAGGGGGCGGCGAAGCTGTCCGAAGCCAGTTCCACGGGTTCGCCACCCCCCTCCCGGCTTCGCCGTACTCCCCCCAACGTCGCTTCGCTCCTGGGGGGAGAAACCATCGTCATCCACCAAACTCGGCATGACCATCGACCCCAACTCCCCCATACACCGAAGACGCCTAATCGGATGGCGACCAACCACCGGCCCGCCAATTTCCTTCAGGCCCTTGGTGTCGACTTCATCACCCAACTCAAACTCTGTTCCTTAAAGTCGCCTCCTCGCGCCAGAACGCCGGAGAATTCGGTGACAGCGCCTCTTTTCCATGACACAATTGAATCGACCCGACGGATAGGAGAATCCCGTGGCGAACAAAGACAAGGGCGGCAAGAACAACAAGAAAGCCCCCACCAAAGATCTCAAACAGAAACGTCAGGCCAAGAAGGAGAAGAAGGGCTCGGGAGCGCGCAAGTCCGGCTGAGCAACGATGTCGGCTATCAAGACGACATAGACATCCCCCTCTGGGCCGTAGCCAGTTAGCCCCACTTCAAACAGGCCTTCCCGTGAGTCTGGCTCGAGAGCCCAGACCTATGCCGAGGTCAATAAGATCGACTTCGACAGGCGAGTCGTCGTCACGATGCACGGGGTCCACAAATACAGCTGAGAAGTCCCAATACTCGGCCGGCCACTCGACTTCGATTCGACCCTCGACCGTGCCGAGATTGGGCAGAGGGCTAGGCAGGCCTCGATCGGTGAACCGACGCACAAGCCGCCAGGGCTAGGAACGTCAACGCCACTTTGTGTCGTGTCAAGGGCCTGTCTCTCGGCACCTCATTCCGAGAGCTCTGCGAGGAAAATGAAACCAACGTCACCTTCGGGTCCGCGCCCGGAGATGTAAACCTCTTGGAGCCCGACACGGGCTCCGGGATCGAGCACCCAGAGGCCGGCACCTTCATACGTGGCGTCGAGTCCGATCTGGTTCGCCTGATCGCCTGGGTCGTTGATCCCTGCCTCGAACCTCCAGCCGTCGACGTGCCAAAGGAACTCGATCCGACCATCAACTCCACCGACATTGGTCGGATTCGAGAGAGGGTAGGTACCGGTAGCGCATGCATCGAGCCCTCGATCAACGTCGTTCCAGCAGTACGACAAAGGTGCCACTCTTACTTCGCCATCCTCGGCAACTACGACTAGGTCGGGTGGGCTCGGAAGCCCGCTACAAGCCACCAGGAGGAGCACGGTCGCCAGGGCGAGCCTCCGGGTCACCCGGTCAAGCTACACCTAGCCGTCCCTTGGGTCCACAATGAGCGCGTGCATCGCTTCATCCTCGTACTGCTCGTCGCAGCCTGTAGCACGTCGAATCCCGCCGAGCCGTTAACGCCGGAACTGCCGGTCATCGACCTTGCTGGCTTCGAGCAACTCCTGGCCGAGTCAGATCGACCAGCCGTGGTCAACGTCTGGGCCTCGTGGTGCCTTCCTTGTAGGGCCGAAGCGCCGTTGCTTCAACAAGCGCACGCCGAGTTTGGCGACCAGGTTGAGTTCATCGGCATCGACTACGACGACAATCAGCGAGGTGCGCGTCTGTTTCTCGACGAGTTCGACCTTCCTTTCCCGCACTATTTCGACCAACCGGGAGAGATCATCGCCGAACTGGGAGGGTTCGGTGTTCCGAGGACGTACTTCTTTGCCCCGGGTGGAGAACTGATCAACACTCACAACGGGGTCATCGACGAGCAGACCCTCGCTCTCCAGATCGACGAACTCCTCCACCGTTAGATGGAATTCAGTCTGCTCTGGGCGGTGCTCACGTCCGTCGCCGCCGCCTACGTAGCTCTCCGGCTTCGCCTCATCGACACTCCCGACCGGCCCCTTGACCGCCTGATCGGCGCCGCGGTAGTAGGGATGTTGGCGGGAAGGCTCGCCGCCATCCTCAAGGCGGGTATCAACCCGATCCTCAACCCCGGCCAGTTTCTGATGGTTCGGGCCGGAGTCGACACGATGTGGGCATCGTTGACCGGATTCGCCACCCTCGCCTGGCCCCTCCGCAAGAACCTGTACGCACTCGACAACCTGGGCCCGCCAGCTCTCGCCGCCCTGGCTGGCTGGCATGCCGGGTGTGTATGGCGCACCGCCTGTCTTGGCACCGCTTCGGATGCCCCTTGGGCCTGGTCGCTTCCGGGATCAGATGTGTCCCGTCACCCGGTTGAGGTCTACTCCGCGATCCTTCTAGCAATCGGAGCTTTCTTCCTGGCCCGGATTTCCCTCCCCCGCGGGGCGATCACGGGCCTGGCCATCCTGTGGTCGGCACTCACTCGTCTGCTCACCGAACCGATGCGACCGTCGATAGATGGTGGACCCGTCGTGTTTTACCTGGTTGCGGCTGTCGCCGGTACAGCGACTGTCTCCTTAATCTGCCGTTGGTGGATCAACCCGTCGAACAACCGCTGACGGTCTACGACCTCCAGTCTCGCGAGGACGCCCGCGTCGATCTGCGGCGGATACCCGATCTGGTTCGCCGGGCCCTGCGCCTCGTAATGCGGGCTGGGCGGCGCGAGTTTGCCCTGTCAACCACTCTCCAATTGGTGTCGGCTGCCACCATCGCTGCCCAATTGATCGTCGGCCAAAGGGCGTTACAGGCACTCCTCGATGCCGACCGGCTCGGGGCCGGGCTCGACACCGTCGCCCCGTGGGCGATCTCTCTCTCGGCCCTCACCGCGGTGTCGCTATTTGGGTCTGCGGTGCAGCGGGAGCAACAGCAGATCCTGGGAGAACTGGTAAGCCGTGACATGCAAGGGCAGGCCCTCACGGTTGCTTCCCGGGTCGAGTTGGCCGCATTCGAGCATCCGGACTTCCACAACCGATTACAGCGAGTTCAGGCCGGACTCCATCAGCCGCTCAACATGGTCTACGGCGTCAGCGGCCTGGTCTCGGCCCTGGTCGGGGTTATCGGCGTGTCGATCGCTCTCATCGCCATCGAACCACTGCTCATTCCGCTTGTCTTGACTGTCCTACTCCCGGCATGGATGGCGGCCTCACGCCGCAGCTCGGCGTTTTGGCGGTTCTTCTGGCGGATGACGCCCACTGATCGCGAACGCCAATATGTCGGCGAGTTGCTGGGCGGTCGGGACGAAGCCAAGGAGGTTCGGGCATTCGGCCTCGCAGGCTTCTTGCTTGAGCGCTGGAACCGTCTCTACGACCATCGGCTTTCGGAGTTGCGATCGGTGGCGCGGCGCCAGCTCTTCTTCACGCTGGCTTCCACCTTCGTGGTGGGGATCCTCTTGGGGGGCATCGTTCTTCTGGTGGCGTTTCTCGCCTCCACCGGCAGGGTCTCCCTGGCGGAGGCAGGCGTGGCGATAGTCGGGATCGCGGTGGTCGGTGCCCGCCTGGCTGGGGCCGGCTACAGCGTCAGCACGTTGTCGGAGGCAGGCTTCTACCTCGATGACTTCAGCCAGTTTCTCGAGTTGGCCATCCCACCCCCCGCTCCAACGACGTCAAGTCCTTCGGCCTTTCGCCGCATCACGGCCGAAGACGTGAGTTTCACCTACCCAAGTTCTGTGCAGCAGGCACTGGTTGATGTGTCGCTGCACATCGACGAGGGCGAGGTGGTGGCGCTGGTAGGTGAGAACGGATCGGGAAAGTCGACCCTCGCCAAGCTGCTCGCAGGTCTCTATCAGCCGTCCCACGGCCACATCGCCTGGGACGGGGTTGACATCAGCTCGGTGGACCAGTCCGACTTCAGCCAGAAGGTCGCGGTGATCTTCCAGGACTTTCTCCGATATCACCTGTCGGCTTCCGACAACATCGGCCTGGGCCGATTCGAAGCGGCGGGCGATCGCGAGCAAATCGTGGAGGCAGCCGAGCAGGCAGGAGCCGCCACCATGATCGAGAACCTCCCAGGTGGCTACGAAACCCTGTTGGGTCCAGAGTTCCTCGGTGGAGTCGATCTCTCGACCGGTCAATGGCAACGTTTGGCGCTGGCCCGGGCGTTCTTTCGCAACGCTCCATTCGTGATCCTCGACGAGCCGACGGCCTCTTTAGACGCGCGGGCCGAACATGAACTCTTTGAACGCATCAGGAGCCTGCTCAGCGGGCGAACCGTTCTTTTGATCTCCCATCGGTTCTCCTCGGTGAGGACCGCCGACCGTATCTATGTGCTGCATGAGGGACGGGTAGTGGAGGATGGAACCCACCAAGAACTGGTGGCTGCCGGCGGACGTTATGCGGAGATGTTCAGCCTCCAGGCAGCTGCCTACCAGGTCTGAAGTTCGTCGAGAGACGACACCACCCGATCGGCGTGCTCAAGCTGGTCGGCTGAAAAGTGCCCGCGATCCACCGCAACCACTTGCATTCTTGCCGCACGGGCAGCGGTGATGCCTGTCGGGCTGTCCTCCACTACGAGGCAGCCAGCGGGGAGGACCTCCAACAGCTCGGACGCCCGAAGATAGACATCGGGGGCCGGTTTTGGTTGCCCAACTTCATCCGCCGCCACCGAAACCTCGAAGCGACCATCCAATCCCGCCGCCGCCAGGATTGCCTCGAGCCGCCACCGGTCACTGTTCGACGCCACCGCCAACGGCATTCCATCAAGTCGATCCAACAATCCGACGGCATCCTCGAAGGCCTCCAATCCCCCTGCCAGGATGAAGCGAAGCTCATCGTTGGCAGCCGCCAATACCCCGAGAGGATCGTGGCCGAGCCGCTCACCAAACGTCTCCGCGAGATCCCAATCGGTGGTACCGATGAAACCTCCGAACTCAGCGTCGGACATTTGGTAGCCGAGTCGGGCCAGGGCGACTTGCCACGCCTTCGCCGAGGCCCATTCGGAGTCGGCCAGGACGCCGTCGCAGTCGAAGATGACTGCCTGGACGGTCACGAAAGCGCTTGCCGGAGCAGGCTGTTGACAAGTTTGGGATCCGCCTTGCCGCCAGTGGCTTTCATCACCTGGCCAACCAGGAAGCCAATGACCTTCTCCTCGCCGCCGCGGAATCGCACGATCGCTTCGGGGTTGGCTCCCAGCACCTCCTCAACGGCTGCGTTAATTTGGCCTTCGTCGGAGACCTGGATCAGGTCCCGGGCCTGTGCCACCGCCGCGGGGGCTCCTTCACCAGCCATCACCCCGGTCAACACCTCTTTGGCAGCCGAGGACGACACGGCCCCTTCGCTCACCATCTTCAACAACCCGGTCAGGTCAGCTCCAGTGAACAACATATCGTCTGTCGCCGTCTCGGTTCTTCGCAACGCTGCCGTGACCTCCCCCGTGATCCAATTGGCAGCCATAACCGGGTCGGCTCCCAATGCGACCGCGTCGTCGAAGACCCGACGAAGACCCGACTCGGAGGACGAGAGCACGTTGACGAGATGGGACTCCAGCCCGAGGTGGGAGTAGCGGCCGCGGCGATCGGCAGGAAGTTCGGGAAGGTCGGCCTGGAGGCGATCGATGGTTTCGGGAGCCATGACCATCGGAGTCAGATCGGGATCCGTGAAATACCGATAGTCGGAGCTGCCTTCTTTGCTGCGCATGCCCTGGGTGGCACCGGCCTCCTCGTCCCAATGTCTGGTCTCCTGGGTCAGCACTCCTCCTGTTTCGAGAACGGCGATTTGACGCTCGATCTCCGACGCGATCGCCCGTTCGAGAGAACGAAACGAATTCATGTTCTTGATCTCGACCTTGGTCCCGAATTCCTCCTGACCGGTCGGTCTGACTGACACGTTGGCATCGAAGCGGATCGAGCCCTCCTCCATCCGGGCATCCGACACTCCCAACTCGGCTACCACGGCCCGGAGGTCCTGGGCATAGGCGCGGGCCTGGGCAGCGGAACGCAGATCGGGCCGGGACACGATCTCCACCAGGGGAACGCCGCTACGGTTGAAGTCGAGCAGAGTCGACGTGGCCGAATGGATCCGCCCACCCAGCCCCTGGTGGAGGCTCTTTCCAGTGTCCTCCTCCATATGGGCCCGTTCGATCCCCACCCGGATCTCCTCACCATCAACCGTCACCTCGAGCCAGCCGTCGGTGCAAACGGGGAGGTCGAACTGACTGATCTGATAGTTCTTCGGAAGGTCGGCGTAGAAATAGTTCTTTCGATGAAAGACCGACGACGGGGCGATCCGACAGTGCAACGCCAGACCGATCCGCGCCAGCCACTCGATCGCGGTGCCGTTGGTAACCGGCAGGGCACCTGGCAGCCCCAGACAGGTCGGACAGATGGCTGTGTTTGGTTCTCCGCCGAAGCTGACAGGACAACCGCAGAACATCTTGCTGGCGGTCCGAAGCTCGACGTGGACCTCGATGCCGATCACCGGCTCCCAGGTGCTCACGACGGTGTTCCGGCCATGGATGGGCGGGCGCCAAAGCCGGCTCGCTCCTCGACGGCTCGTGCCATCCGGAACATGATCGGCTCGCCCAAAGGCGGAGCCATCACCTGGAGACCGATCGGCAGGCCCCGCTCATCGAGCCCGACCGGGACCGATATGGCCGGGGTTCCGGCCAGATCGGCCGGGATAGTGCAGACGTCCGACAGATACATCGCCAGCGGGTCTTGGGTCCTGGCCCCCAACTCGAAGGCGACTGTCGGGCTGGTAGGTGAGATCAACACGTCGACGCGTCGATGGATGTCGACTAGCTCCCGGATGAGCTTGGTGCGGAGCCGATTGGCCTGACCGTAAAACGCGTCGTAGTAACCGGCCGACAACGAATAGGTGCCAAGCAGGATCCGCCTGATCACTTCAGGACCAAATCCTTCGGCGCGGGTGCGGGCCATCATCTCTTCCACCGTCTCGCCTTCTACTCGAAGGCCGTAGCGAACCCCGTCGAAACGTGCCAGGTTGGCCGATGCTTCCGCAGGGGCGATCAGGTAATAACAGGAGAGGGCGAGGTCGAAGGTAGGCAGCGAGACTTCGACGATCTCGGCGCCGTCGTTAGCTAACCGATCCAACATTTGGGACATCGCTGCGGCCACCGGCTGCTCGTAACCATCGCCGGATAGCTGCTTCACCACCCCGACCCGTATGCCTCTCGGACCCGCTTCGAAGCCGGCACGCATCTCTGGCACCTCACCCGGAAAAGAGGTGGCGTCCAACGGGTCATGGCCCGCGACACCCTCGAACAGTGTCAGCGCATCCTCCACCGTCCGGGCCAGCGGTCCGATCTGGTCGAGCGAGGAGGCAAAGGCCACCAGCCCGTATCTGCTGACCAACCCGTAGGTTGGTTTGAAGCCCACCACACCGCACAACGAGGCGGGTTGGCGGATCGAGCCTCCTGTGTCGGAACCAAAGCCTCCCAACGCTGACCCCACCGCCACCGCCGCGGCCGAGCCGCCAGAGCTTCCCCCCGGCACCCGCTCGGGATCCCAGGGGTTGCGGGTAGGACCAAAGGCCGAGTTCTCCGTTGAGGAGCCCATGGCGAACTCGTCGAGATTGGTTTTGCCAACGATGACGACGCCGCCGGAACGCAACCGACTCACGACCGTGGCGTCATAGGGAGGCACGTAGCTGGCCAGGATCTGACTGGAACAAGTGGTGGCCAAACCTCTGGTGCAGAAGTTGTCCTTGAGCGCGAGGGGAATTCCGTGCAACAGGCCGCGATCGGTTCCCGCAGCCATTTCCCGATCTGCGGTTTCGGCGGCGCGGCGGGCCCCTTCGTGATCGATAGTGAGATAGCAATGGAGCTGTGCCTCGGTCAATGAGGCACGCTCGATCACGGCGTTCAGCAGATCAACCGATGATGCTTCGCCGGATCGAAGCCGGACTCCGGCCTCGACGATGGTCAGATCGGCCAGGCTCATGTGCCCTCAAGAGCAGGCGGAACCTCGAAGTATCCGTCCCGTACCAGGGGACCCTGGGACAAAACCTCCTCGCGGTCGAGCGGGGACCGGACCTCGTCGGTACGAAAGGTGTTGGTCAGCCCCAACGGATGGGCAGTTGGAGCAAAGCCGGTGGTATCCACCGCCTGGACCCTGGCCGCGTGATCAAGAATGACGCCAAGCTGGGTCCGATATCGCTCGAGTTCCTCGGGAGTCAGTGCGAGGCGAGCGAGCCTGGCCACATGGACGATATCGATCTCGATCGGCATAAGGCCGGGGAGTGTAGGTGGAGACGTTCTCCACCAATAGGCCCGCTCAGGCCGACAACAGGAAGTCGATCAAAAGGTCGATCTCGTTTGGAGATAGCGGCAGAGTCGGCATCTGCTCGAAGTAACCCTCGACGACGAACGCCTGAGGTTCGAGCAATGACTGGCGCACGTAGTCGTCGGCCGTCAGACCTGCGACCCGACTCCCGGCCCGGGTGGCCAGGTCGGTGAGATTGGGCCCGATCATGGCACTCCCGGGTACGCCGGCGCGGCTGTGACACCCGGTGCAACCCCTGGCCGTGAACACGATCCGACCGTCGATGCCAGAACCTGTCGCAATTAGGCCCGTCACCGGTGGCTCCGTTTGACTCTGGAGGGCTGACCAGGTTGCCCCGGCCAGCCCGAGAGTCACCAATCCGGTTACCAACAATCGGCGTAGATCAGTCCGCAAGACCCAGTTTCTCCGACCTACGTCGGAGCACAGACATCAGCTGAGCCAGGAACATGCCCAGAGCGACGGCAGTCGCCGCACCCAAAACCAGGGCCCACACCGAGAGGCCCGTAGCCGCGGTCGCTAGCACTACCGGCGCTGCTGCGACCGTCAATTCTCCTAGTTCGTGCACTGCGAATGCACCTTGATTCACTGACCATGACCATCCCCCGCCGGTCGGGAAAGTCACCTCAGCCACATAGTGCCCGGGCTTTCCATCCGGTTCGCCCGCAAACGTCAAGGTCTCACCGGTGTCGCTGTTGCGAACGGTGATCTGGGTCTCCACCCCGTCGACCGGCGTCCTCCCATGCTGGAGGATGGTGTAGCCGAGTTGATAGGGCTCCCCGGCCCGAAACTCACCGGGGAGTTCATCGAGGCTCGTGATCGCCCAGCCTCCTGCGAACGCCGCCGGCATCGCCAATCCCAACACTCCCAAGAGCAACAGCCCCAGAATCGAGATCCGTCTCACCAATACACCTCCTTGGCGTTTTGACACCTCTACACCGCTAACGCTTCCCGGGTTCCATAAGTTCACAGGGAACCAAACCTCGAGCGACGGTGTAAAAGGGGAGATATGTCGGTGGAGGGCCGTCCACTGGACGAAGACGCCCTGGTGGCCGGGGCCAAAGACGGAGATAAGAATGCTTACGCCGAGTTGGTCCGGCGATATCAACAAATCGCTGTGCGCGTCGCCTATCTGGTCTCCGGGAGCGAGGCCGACGCCGAGGACATCGTCCAGGACGCTTTCGTGAAGGCGTATGCCACATTGGGACGTTTCGAGCTCGGCCGTCCGTGGAGCCCATGGTTGCTGCGCATCGTGCGCAACGAGGCTCTCAACCGGAGACGGCGCACTGGCCGCCAGACTCGCCTGTCTTTGCGGATGGCGATCGATCCCGTTTCGGGGGATGCGGCCCCATCCCCCGAAGCGGCCGTGGTCGGCCGCGACGAACAAAGGCGCCTGCTGCGGGCGGTGGAATCGCTGCCAACCAAACAACGCGACGTGATCGTTTGTCGATATTTCCTGGAACTCTCCGAAGAAGAGACGGGGCGATCCCTTGGGATC
>JBBDQN010000056.1:0-47853 GCA_040905905.1 Acidimicrobiia bacterium | reverse complement strand
CGGTGCCCCCCCCCCGGGCACGGTGAAGTCGCGGGCCGCACGGGCCCTGAAAGCAATCCGTCTCGATCTGGAGTCAGAATTTAGGGGCAGCCATGGATGATTTGGAACGTGGCCTGCGGTCACTCGGGCAGGAACTCGATTGGCCGGTGTCGGCGGACCTGACGGTCCGGATCAACAACCGCCTCGACCAACGCGCAGCCGGACACCGCCGTAACTACCGGCCAGCCCTTGTCCTCATCGGTGTTGCGGTCCTGGTTGCGATCGTGAGCCTGTCCCCCGGTGCCCGCCAGGCGATCGCCCGATTGCTCGGGGTGGCGGGAATAAAGATCGAAATGAGGGTGGAGACCACTTTGCCTCCAACCGGGAACCTCGACCCTGGCAATCTCGACCTGGGCGTGGAGGTCGAGGCTTCCGAGGTGGGGAACCTGGTCGACTTCCCCGTCCTCACGGGAGCCCCGGCCGACCTTGGTGCGCCTGATGCGATCTATTACGACGAACGGCACCTGGGCGGCCAGGTGACCATCCTCTGGGCTCCCCAACCCGATCTTCCCCAGACCGCAACCGCGGGAGTGGGCATGTTGATCAGCAGCTTCGAGGGACGCCTCGATCGAGGTATTTACTCCAAGGAATTGAACCCCTCCCAGCACCGTCTGCTTGACGTGGAGGTGAGGGGTGTGCCGGGCTTTTGGATCGAAGGTGAACCTCATGTCTTCTTGTATGAGGACGCGGATGGGGTGATCCAGTTCGAAACGATCCGCCTGGCCGGCAACGTCCTCCTCTGGGAGGAGAACGGAGTGACCATCCGCATTGAGTCGGCGCTGCCTTTGGAGGAGGTTCTTCGCATCGCCGGGTCACTCACCCCGCTCACCTAGCCTGGGGAGGGTGCACAACCCGACCAACCGTCGGATCATCGGGATCGCCGCCCTGGTCGCGGTGGTCGGAGGCGGGATCGCCTATTGGAACGGCGCCATAGCCAATGGAGGAGTCCTGCTCCGGAGCGGGGTGATCCTGGGCGCCATATGGTTTGCGTGGCCGACCCTCGCCCGAGTCGACCGTCGTTGGCTGATCCCGGCGGTGTTGGCACTTGTCGTGTTGGTGACCAGGCCTGTCCTCTTGATATGGCTGCTGCCTGCGCTGGTTGTACTCGGTTTGCTCCGTCGGCGGCCCTCCTCGACCCGGAGACGGGAGTGAACGTGCTCTCGGTGTGGCAGCCGGGAACGGTCGTCGCGGTCGAGAGCGGATTGGCCGAACGAGCTACGGAGCCTCTTGCCGTCCGGCTTCCCGGACACTTGTTGATCGCGCTGTCCGACCCGGCCCGGGCGGCTCTCTCCCGTACCGCCTGGACCTTCCTGGTGGGCGGTTGGACCGACCCCATCCTCGCCTCGTTACCCGAGTCATCCCGCGCCCTCCAGGTCGGACGGGAGATCGACGAATTGACCGCTCTCGGCCTCACCGAGTTGGTCGGCTATGTGCCGTTTGGTTGGGAACCCCAATTGGCGGCTTTGTTCGCAGCCAACGGGATCGACCAAGTTGCGGTCGGGTCGGTGCCAGCTCTCGCCAAGTCGGCTGTCACCGATCATCTCGGCCAGGTGGTGGTAGCCCTCCCCTTGCACGAGCAGCCTCCCAGCATGGTGACCAGCGACGGTCGCTCCGACCGCTTCCAGTTACCGGTCGACCGGGCCTGGGCAGGTCAGATCGACGCCAATCCCGAGGCAGCCCTTCTCTATCGCAAGATGTTGCGTCTAGCGACCCGATGGCCAGAGCGCCCGCCAGCCGAGGCGGTTGACTTGTTGCTTGAGGCTCAGGCAGCCAGCTGGTACCTGTCGGCCTCTGACCGCACCCGGGCCCACACCGCCCTAACCCTGGCGCGGCGCCGTCTTGATCAGGAACGTCGGCTCGGCGCCGACTGGACCAAGATCACCCAGCTCGATTGGGACGCCGATGGTGTCGGCGAAGTGCATGTCGAGAATCGAGATCTGTCTCTGGTGATCGATCCGGTGGAAGGTCTGATCAAGACCGTCGATCTCAAGACCACAGGTCGACCAGTTTCGTACCTGCCGGGTGAGCCTCCCTGGCGAATCGGGCGGGTTTTGAGTGACGGCGAGCCCCGACGCTTGCCCTTCGAATTGGAAGCGGTGGAGGAGGCCCGGGATCAGATAACCGTCAGGATGAGTCACCCTCATCTCGCCGTCGATCTGGGGGTCAAGGGAACCAACCTCACCTTCGACTATCGGCCGGTAGTGGAATTGGGATTTGACCGGCTTGGCCCCGAATTGGTGTTGGCCTTTGACCACCCGGTCAGGATGCGGGTTGACGGAGGTGCGTGGCTCGATATCGGCGAGCCCAATGCCCATCCCGGCCACAGATTCCGCTTCGACGACGGGCGCAGCCAGATCCTCATCAGCCTCGCCCAACCGGGAGACCTCTTCGTGACCGGGGCCGATCATGGAGTGGTCGTTTGGGTCAACTGGCCGGTCAACCCGGGCGAATACAGGGCCACCGTCTCGTTGACGGGCTGAGAACCAAAGTGGAGCCTCCGGCGTCTTCGAGCAATGAGGAAGATCCGGAGGTGACCGGTGTCGACACAGGCGAACAGCCGATCGTCCGGTTGCAACACGCTTCCTTCGAGGCCTTTTATCGATCCCAACGCTCTCAGATCTTGAAAGCCCTGGCACTCACCCTGGGAGACCGGGACCTGGCCGCAGATGCCACCGACGAAGCCATGGCGCGGGTTTTTCAACACTGGCGGTCGGTACAGACATACGACAACCAGCCCGGCTGGGCCTACCGGGTCGGCCTCAATTGGGCACGCTCTCGAATGCGGAAACGACGGCGCGAGGTCCTCACCGACGTTTTCCCGCAGGCCTCAATCGAGGTACGGATGAGTGACCCGGACCTCGACCGGGCGGTGAAGGCGCTACCGCTAGACACCAAGGCCGTGGTGATTCTCCGTCACTACCTCGACTGGAGCACCGACGAGGTCGCCGGGGCACTCGGGATCCGCCCGGGGACGGTCAAGAGCCGTCTGCACCGAGCGATGAACGATTTGCGCAACGAGTTGGAGACCAGGCCATGAAGATCGAAGACCGTCTCAGACGACAACTTCACGACACCGCCGAACAACTGGCGATCCGACCGGAAGACTACGAGCGGGTGCTCCGCCGCGGCCGCCGGCGCCGAATGGTGTCCCTCGCCAGTGGGGCCGCAGTTTCGGTGGCGAGCGTCGTGGCGGTGATAGCCGTCTGGTCGTTCAACAACCCTTCCCCCGGCCCCGTAGCCGGTGGCTCGACCAGCACCACGGCTTCGCCAACAACGATTGTCCCCCAGCCGAATCTCCCTGCCATCGCCAACGTTGTTACCGCCGGTCCCGAGGGGATCACCACTCGCGACCTGACCACTGGTTCAGAGACAAATCTTGTGAGCGATCCCTATTACGAGACCATCTCCTGGGTGGTGGATGATGGAGTCGGGGGACTCGTATTTGTCCATGAGACCACACCGCTTCCGTGGGCACAGGGCTCGATCATGTGGCTGGCTGCCGGTGAAAAACTCCCCCGTCCCCTGATCGCACCCGGACCGGGTGAGTTGATGGTGCCGATCGAAATGGTTGACGGTGAACAAACCCTCGCCCTCCGATACGACACGCTCAACGGATCAGAGATACGCATTCTGGACCTAGCGACATCCGCTTCGTACCCGGTGGTTCCGCCAACGAACGTATTGATCGATGCGGCCGTCGATAGCAACGTGGTGGCGATCGTCACCGGCGGCGACTGCAACAACGTCAAGTTCCACTACATCACCGGGGGCAGGTACGAGGACTTCTCACCGCTCGAACGTGATTGCCTACCCTCGATAACCGCGATCGGGATGGCGGGAGGGTTCCTCTACAGCATCGAGGACTCCGCCGAAGGCCGCCAACTCGTCGTCAGACATCTCGCCACCGGCGAGACCTCGGACCCCGTCGACATCGGTGACGCCTGGGACCTCCAGGTGGCAGCGGATGGCACCGTCGCCATTGGCGGCCAGACCATCACAATTGGTCGGTTTTCGGAAGGGGCCTTCGAAATCATTCACGAGGTGCCCAATAGCTCAACGTTCGGGCTTGCCGGACATCTCGCTGTCGAAGGGGCCTCGCTGGGATCGGGAGAATCTTCCCTGCCATGCACTCCCCTGGACGGTTCAATTGTGCTGGCCCCCCAAGACCTCCCGACGGCGGTGGAGGCCACCCGCCAGCACCTGTTCGAGTTGGCAGCAACTTGCGACCTCCAGACTCTGGCCGAAATCGCGGTCGCTGATGGGACCATCGTTGGGCATGAAGTAGGCCAGGATCCCATCCGCGATTGGGTGGCGAACGCACGCCGCGGTTACGACGTACCGAACTGGATCGTGCGCATCCTCAACACCGAACCCGCTTTCGATGCAGATGGCTACTACTGGCCTGCGGTGTACCTCACCAACACCGAGGAGGACTGGCAGGCTATCTCGGGCACCCTCACGGCCGAGGAGTTCGAACAGGCACGAGCCTTCGGTAGCTACGCCTACTTTCGATTGATCATCGATCCGGATGGCCGCTGGGCGGCGGGCCTCGCCGGTGACTAACCAGTCAGGATCGAGCGGAGGCTTTCGAAGCTCCGATCGAGATCCGAGAGCGCCACGCTCTCATCCGCCTGATGAGCCTGGGCGGTCTCACCAGGACCGAAGTTGATGGCCTGGATGCCACGAGCTCCTAGACGGGCCACGTCGGTCCAGCCTTGTTTGGCGGTGCGGGCTGCTCCAGCGGCCGCCGCCAGCTGGTCGAGGAGGACATGATCGGTGTCGACCGGGCCCGCCGGGGCGGAATCGACCACCTTTACCTCGTCGGCGGCCGAACAGATCTCTCGCAGCGCCGCTTCCGCTTCGGCCAACGTCCTGGTTGGGGCAAACCGGTAGTTCAAGTTGAGCTCGAAGACCGGAGGAATGATGTTGTTGGCGATTCCACCCTCGGCACGAGTGGCCGATACCACCTCCCGGTACACCAGCCCGCCGATTTCCACTGCTTCTGGCTGCCGCTGGTGCAATCCTGCCAGGAATTGACCGGCCTTCGAAATGGCGTTCTCCCCCAACCATGGTCGGGCTGCGTGAGCAGACTTTCCCACGAAACTCACCTGGGCGTTGATGATCCCATTGCACCCGACCTGGATTTCGCCGTCGGACGGCTCCAGGACAACCGCCAGCTCGGCATCCTGGAGCCAGAGGGCTGAATTGAGAACCTGCTCCAATTCGTTACCTGCAGAGGGACCCTCTTCACCTGCGTAGAAGATCCCGACCAGGTCATAGGAACCCATTGCAACCGCCGCGTCCTCGAGCAGGTGCAGCATGACCGCAACCCCCGACTTCATGTCGGCTGCCCCCAAACCGTGCAGCCTCCCCGCCTCCACTCGTGCCGGGCCTTGTCCCTGGGACGGGACGGTGTCGACGTGGCCCGCCAACACGAAGAGGGGCCGGCCGGTACGGCGCCCGGCGATAAGCGAATTGCCAAAACGATCGACGCCATCGAGGCCCAATGCCGGATATAGCCGGGCGGCGATTTCGGTGGTGATCCGTCCTTCCTCGGTAGTCACCGATGGGATGTCGACCAGCCAGGCCAGGGTCTCCGCCAGGGTGGTCACAGTTGGACGCCCAGGTCGCGCAGGTATTCGTTGAGAGCCGTCTTCTCGTTGGTGCTCTCGGTGCGGTGTCCGATGATCAACGCGCACGAGAGCTGATAGTCACCCGCTGGGAAGGTCTTCGCTCTGGTGCCGGGCACAACCACTGACCCGGCCGGTACCCGGCCCCTATGTTCGACCGGTTCGGCCCCCGTCACGTCGATAATGGGGGTGTTGGCGGCAATAACCGTGTTGGCGCCCAGTACCGCCCGTTCTTCGACGATGACCCCCTCCACCACGATCGAACGGCTACCGATGAAGGCCCCGTCCTCAACGATGACTGGACGGGCTCCCGTAGGCTCCAAGACTCCCCCGATCCCTACCCCACCGGAGAGGTGGACGTTGCGTCCGATCTGTGCGCAAGACCCCACCGTCGCCCAGGTGTCCACCATCGATCCCGCCCCTACCCGCGCACCGATGTTGACGTAGCCGGGCATGACGATCACGCCCGGCTCGCAGAAGGCGCCATAGCGAACAGTCCCAGGGGGCACCACCCGGACCTGTTGGGCGGCAAGGTTGTGCTTGAGCGGGATCTTGTCATGGAACTCGAATGGACCCACCTCGAAGGTGGTCATCTCGCGTAGTCGGAAGTAGAGGAGGATGGCCTGTTTGAGCCAACTGTTGACAACCCACTCGCCATCCACCTTTTCGGCTACACGCAAGGAGCCGTCATCGAGGGCGGCTATTGCCTCTTCGACCGCGCTGGCAACGTCCTCAATGGGAAGATGGCCGGCGAAGGCCGCCTCGATCAACTCCCGAGACATTCCCTAACCGCTTCGGCCGCAGCGTCGCACTCGTCCAATGTTGGCACCAATGCCAAACGGATATAACCCTCTCCCCCGTTTCCGAACACCCGGCCCGGGGTGACCAGGATGTGGTCGTTGGCGAGTTTCTCGCTGATCGCGACGTCATCGCCGACCTGTATCCACAGATAGATGCCGGCGGTGGATGCGACCACCTGGAAACCGAGCGAGTCGAATGTCTTGGCAAGCAGCGAACGTTTCTGCCGGAAGATCTCCCGGCGGAAGCCGACATGGCCGTCGTCCGACCACGCCGCCGTAGCGGCCACCTGGACAAACTCGGGCGAGGCTGTCCCGGTGGAGGATCGCAACGTCTTGAGGAGTTTGATGGCTGCCGGGTCCCCAACGATCGCCCCCGAGCGGTACCCGGTCATGCCCGATCGTTTCGAAAGGGAGAGGTAGGAGAGGCAGCCTTGCGCGCCCGCACCCGCCACCTGCAGCACGGAAGCCGGTGGCTCGTCGTCGTACAGGTCGGCATAACACTCGTCGGAGAGCAGCAACGTTTCGTTCTCGCGGGCCTTCTCCAAGAGGCCGGCCAGGTCGTCAAGAGGGGTTATCGAGCCGGCGGGGTTGTGAGGGGTACAGGTCCAAACGAGACTGGCCCGCTTCCACACCTCGGTCGGGATCTGACCCGCCCGCAGCACAAAGTCATCCGCCAAAGCAACCGGATACAGCTCTGCTCCGGCCAGGCTCGCCCCGCGTTCATATATCGGGTATCCGGGAGTGGGGTAGACGACCACGTCGCCGCGGTTCCGATCCACAAATGCGAGATGTGAGGAGAAGATCCCCTCCTTGGAGCCTGAAGTCGGCATGACCTGGGTGTCGGGATCAATATCGACCCCGAAACGTCGAGCGACGTAACCGGCCACCGCCGCCCGCAGGTCCGCCAGTCCGGAAGTTGTCGGATATTGCGACACTTTGGGAACGGCTGCTTTCAGAGCCGACGGTATGAACGCTGCCGTTGGCTCCCGGGGGTCGCCGATCGAAAAGTCGAAGACCTGCTCCCCAGCGGCTCGCAATTCCCTGCCCTTTTCCTGCAATTTGCCGATCGGGTACTCGCCCATCCCGGCGACAGCAGGATTCGTCTTCATCGGCCGTGACCATACACTCGCGCCCATTCCATACAGGTACGTCTATATCGGCCTCGGCTGCTTGGTGGTCGCCGCCATAGCGCTCGGCATCGCATTCGGCCGCAGCGGCGAACCGGCCCCTTTGCCACCGCCGATCGAGTCGATCTACCCGGAGCGCAATGGAACCGTCCTCCGGCAGGCCTATGTGGAGATCGATCTGGAATCCGCCTACCGGGCGCAGATATTCATCAATGGCTTCCTGGTGCCGGATACTGAGATGACCTACATCGAATCAACCGGCGTCCATCGCTGGCAACCTTCGGCAACCAGCCTCATTCTCATTGAATGGCTTCCTGGCCCACAGGAGATCAGGGTGATGTGGGACACCATCGTCGGCCTCCCGGCTCCTGGTGAATTCACCTGGAGCTTCCGTGTGCAATAGGCCGATCAGCTTCGATCGATCTCCACCGGGCAGGCGATGCCGGACTCGGGTCCGCGCTGCGCGTACTCGGCCCAGAACGCTCTTACCTCTTCAACCTCTAGTGAAGGTCTAGCTGCCAGGCGACCCCAGGCGACCAGAGCGACGGGTGTTGGCATCTCTGCATAAGGCATGACGATGATGTGGGTCGACATGGTGCGAGCCAACTCTTCGACTTCGGCCAACGTCGCCTCGTCAACCTCACCAGGGCGGTAGTAGACGACAACCGCGCCGTGTTCGAGGGAGTGGATCACAAAAATCTCGGGGATCTGTTCTGAATAGATTCCACACGGCGCCGGGACCGGGGCGTGGGTCCCCGACGTTGCCGGCACCGAGCTGTAATCAGGCGGCTCGGCCTCGCCACTGACAATCGCGTCTGTCTCCTCGGGTGAAAGGTGTGCCACCCCCATGTCTTCGGGGGTTTCTACCGAAAAACCCAACCCGTTCCCGTCGTTGGTCCCGGCACATGCTGTGATGACAACAAGCAGGGCCATCAGTGCTTTCTTCATGCCGGTCCATTCTCGAGCATCGTGACGAATGCCGGCTCATCCAGGACCGGAATCCGCAATTCCTCGGCCTTGTTGACCTTGCTTGCTCCGGGCGACTCGCCCGCAACCAGGAAAGAGGTCTTCTTGGACACGCTGCTGGTGGTCTTACCACCCCGCTCCACCACCGCCGCCTCGGCCTGCTCCCGGGTCATCGAGGTCAGGGTTCCGGTGACGACGACTGTCACTCCATTGAGAAGGTTGCTGCCCGCGGGCGCATCCCCGGTCTCATCCTCCAGACTCACACCTGCAGACACCAGCTTGGCGACCAGGGCTCGATTGTCGGGATCGCTTGACCACTCCCTAACCGACGCAGCGATGATCGGTCCTACCCCTTCGATGGCGGCGATGTCGGATTCCTCGGCATCCAGGAGGGCCGGAAGGCTGCGATACCGCCGGGCGAGAACCCGGGCGACTGTGCCACCGACATGGCGAATCCCGAGCGCCATCAACAACCGCGCCACCGGCCGGTTTCGGGCAGCATCGATTCCTTTCATGAGGTTGCCCACGGATATCTGGCCCCATCCTTCGTAGCCGAGGAGTTGCTCGGGCTTCAGCAGGAAGATGTCGGCAGGATCGCGGATCAGACTCTCTTTGAGAAGTAGATCGATGGTCTTGTAGCCGAGGCCTTCGATGTCGAGCCCGCCCCGGGAGGCAAAGTGAAAAAGCCACTCCCGGATCCGGGATGGGCAGGTATAACCGCCGGTGCAGCGGGCCACCTTCTCGCCCTCGGGTCGGATGATGGGGTTGCCACAGAAGGGACAGTTGGCGGGCATGAACCACTCCTGCTCATCGCCCGTGCGCACCGAGACAACCGGTCCTACTACCTCGGGGATGACGTCGCCCGCCCTGCGGACAATTACCTGATCGCCAATTCTGAGATCCTTGCGACGTAGCTCGTCCTCGTTATGGAGAGTGGCGAAGGAGACCTTGGCGCCACCGACGAAAACCGGCTCCAGTTCGGCAAATGGGGTTGCGGCCCCGGTGCGGCCGATGTTGATGAGGATGTTGTTCAGCCTGGTGACCTGTTCCTCGGCGGGGAATTTGAACGCCACCGCCCACCGCGGGGCGTGCGACGTATATCCAAGTTCCCCCTGATCGGGCAGAGAATCGACCTTCACCACCACGCCGTCGGTCTGGTAGTCACGATGGTGCCGGTCCTTCTCGGATTGTTCGATGTACGTCTTGACTCCGTCAAGGTCACTGACCGCGGCCGAGGCCGGATTCACCCGAAGTCCGAGGCTGCTCAGGTACTCCATCTGCTCGGAGTGTCTCTGAACTGCGGGACCACCTTCCATGAGACCCACCTGATACACCCAGACACCGAGGTCGCGGGTTGCGGTGATTCCAGGGTCCTTCTGACGCACCGACCCGGCGGCGGCGTTGCGAGGATTGGAGAAGATACGACGACCGCCATCGCTCTGGCGACGGTTGAGCTCCTCGAAGGCGGGAAACGGCATGTACACCTCGCCCCGGACCTCGAGGAGGGCAGGCGGATCGCCGATCAGCCGGAGCGGGACCGACTTGACAGTGCGGAGGTTGGCCGTGATGTCCTCGCCGGTGGTGCCGTCGCCCCGGGTGGCCCCCCGGGTGAGGAGCCCTTCCTCGTAGGTGATGACCACCGCCAGACCGTCGATCTTCAGCTCACATGAGTACCCGTCTGGCGGACGACCGAGCTGGCGCACCATGCGTTGCTCCCACGCATCAAGCTCCTTTGCCGCCTCAACGTTGTCCAAGGAGAACAGAGGCCGGCGATGCTGGACGGGAGCGAACAGATCGCCCACCGGTCCCCCTACCCGTTGGGTGGGAGAGTCAGGTGTGATCAGGAGCGGGTTCTCTTCTTCGAGCTTGACCAGCTCGCGGAGCAGCACGTCGTACCGGGCGTCGGAAATCTCGGGTTCGTCAAGGACGTGATACCGGTAACCGTGATAACGAAGCTGCTGACGCAGCTCCTCGATCCGCTCCTCGACAGTTGCCGACATCAACAGTCAGCCATCGCCGAGAGCGCACGGCAGATTTGATCGCGTGGTCTCTCTATGAGGCCGATGCGATCGGTGAGGAACCCCTTGGGAATCAGCTGGAGGTTGTCGAAGGAGGCGACCGACGGAATTGGCAGACCTTCGGCTCGACCAAGTGCGATTTCTGTCGGGATCGTTCGAATGGTCTTTGTGATTGGAGCTACCAGGATTCGGTTCAAGACCGCGACTGCTTCAGATCTGGTGACGATCAGAACTGGACGCCTCTTATCCTCGGCCTCCGCCCACCAGACTTCACCTTGTACTACGGCTACCACGGCTCTTCGGCGATCATGCTCGCAGCGGCGTCATTGGCCCACAGCGCTTCTTCGTCTGTTTGCGGAATCAGCGTGTAACCCCGAAGGATGGCGGCAGCAATTTTGGCCCGATCATGCGTGTCCACCAGGAGTGCCAAACCCCTTCTGACAGCATCAGACCGCGAGTCGACTACGCCTTCCGCTACCAACCGGTCAACGGCCTGAGCCGTTGCGTCGTCGACCCGAGTGACAAGTTGGACCATCGAACAAGCATAGCGATCCGCATTGCAGTTTGTAATACCATCGATCAGGGGTTAGTCGGTCAATTGCGCCCGTTGCTTGCGCACTCCAACACTTCCTGTGCCCCGACGCTACTCATCCCGACTGGTGCGCCGGCTCTGCGCGCTGGAATGAAATGGGAGAACTCCTCCGCCTCACCGTTGAGGGCAACGACCAGCAGTGGTGGGTTCCCACCTATATAGGCCCAGACTCCGACGGGACTCGCTTCCTCTGATCCGACCCCAAGAATGGCGGCAGCCACGAATCTGATCTCGTCTCCCACTTCCCCGATCCCCACCCAATATCCCCCGTCCAGGCTTAGCCCTTCGTCAACTGCCAGTCCATCGGCCAGGAACGCCAATTCGGCTGTGCTCATTGCCACGCAACGGGACGGCGCATCGAGCCCAGAAGGGCCGCCTCGGGTCAGACTGATGGCTGCCAACACCAAGACAACCAGACAAAGTGCGCCAATGATTCCGACGCGCCTCACGGTCACCCTGTCCAAGGTGTGCTCCTTTCGAAAGCTCTACACCGCGCGCCATCACTGAGGTCCGGGTCGGGGAAGGATCCTCCCACCACGGGCATCCCAGCTGAGGGCGGCCGTGACCACTAACAGCACGATCGTAACTACCCACCACCAGGGTGCTTTGGTCAGCCATCCAAGCTCAGACGGATAAGCCCATGGTCGATACGGCTGGGGGATCATGAAGGTGACCGCGTAGGTCGCCAACACGACTCCGGTCACAATACGGCCTGGTTCCTCCTCCCCCCGTCGGGCGAGAACGGCCGCGGCTGCCAAGGCGACGGTGCCCATCGTCAGGATCTCAAGAGCCAGCCGTCCCCAGGGGAACGGCAGAGGGCTCTCGGCCAACAATGGCTCCGATACTGGCATCACCCAGACCAGATCCATTCCCGAGGATGCGAGAAGAAGCACTGGCACGATTACCGCGATCCCACCCAGCACCGCCAACCCGGCCCGGATCGCCCGTCGCAGACGGAGTGTCCTCGGAGCCGAGTCGGTGAGTCGAGACGCGGCATCGTCGAAGGCGAAGCTGATCCCGACCACCACGACGAGCAACGCCAGCCGGGTAGGCACAAATCGGGCCGCGGCATCAGTTGGCTGCCCGGAGGCGACGATTGCCAGACCCAATGCCACGGCTCCGGCGGGAAGCAAGCCCAGGAGCGGAGTAGAGCGAAAGGTGAGCTGGATCAACCGCACAGTGAGGTCAATGACAAGGCAACATCCAGCTGTCGTCCGGAGTCGTCATCGCGGGAATCCGCACTCCAAACCAATCCGCGATCTCCTCGGTGGTGGTTGCACGGTTGGTCACCTCGGACCATCGCCGGGCCAAGGTGCCGGCCACCTGAGATGGCGGAAGCTCCGCCATTGCCAGTGCCACATGCGTCTCGCGCCGAAAATAGGCCACCGAAGAGGAGGGCTGCAGATATCCGATATCGATCCCGAGATTTTCATTGGGCGAGACTCCTTGATACCGCTCAGGGCTGACCTGGAACCGCAGCCCTTGAATCGACTCCACTGACGCTTGGCTTGCGTACCACAGCGCCGCTACCGCTCTCGCCTGGCCATGGGAGGAACAGCCTTGATACCGCACATTTCCGTCGGGACTGACTGAAGACGGATCATCGACTTTTTCGACAACCAACTCCTCTCCGTCCATAGACGTGACTACAAGCTGCTCATGGGTGGGCAAGCCGACTGCCCACCCGGCCGCTGCCAGGGACAGGTTGAGCGGATGGGCGATGTCCATTTGATCGAGCGGCTCGCGGCTCCACCAGAGGCCAGTACGAATGTCACCCTCCTGTGGCAGCACGTCTTCGTCCACGAAGTAGCTGACCTGCTGGCGAACCTCCAGAGGACGGTCACTCGCCTCGGACGGGACGAGCGCCAGCACTGGCTCGATCTGCGCGGCCCACTCCTCGATCCAGGGCACATAGGTCCGGTAAGCGCAATAGGTGACGAGGCCTCGCTTCTGGCAAACGTAGTCGCCACTTGTGGGAATGTAGGCAGCTCGGCGAGTGGCTTCTTCGGCAGGAGTCGGTTCCTGCAATTGGGCACTCCCGGCCAGGGCGGACAGAACAAGCAACCCTCCCGCCAAGGTCGACGCAATCACCTTTCCACGCAGACTTCTGCCTCGGATCGCAGCCAGAGCACCAAGCCCGCCAGCTAACAGCACGACATATGTGAGGTGAGAAACCGAGGGCCGGTACATCTGCTCGAACGCGTACTGATTGGAGGACGAATCGGCGACCGGCGAAAGCCAGGGTGTGTAGCGACCGAGCAGATAGCCCGACTCTGCCCACCACGCCGTCGTCACCGCTGCTACTGCAATCAACCCGACGATCGGCAATGTCCATTGCCACCGGAATCCCCAGCCGACCGCTAGCCCCGCGGTAGCGCCCAACGCCACTGTGGCAGGTCCAGCGAGCAGTTCGGACCACACAATGGATGCCACCGGTGAGTCGAAGAGCCGCGGGACCACGAATGAGAGTTGGAGAGCGATCCCGACCAGCACCGGGCTGATAAAGGCCAGACCTATCCCGAGGTTGTTGGTGGCTGAATCGGTCGGGAGGGCATCGAGTCCCTCGAGGTTGTCGACCCCATGGCGCCGGGACGCGGCTGTTCCCAACGTCAGGTAGACCCCGCCCGCCATCAACAACATCGGCCAGGCGAGCAGAAAACTAAGCCGGTTCAAAACTGGTGCCCGGCTCAAATCCGAATTCTGGTACAGCGCACCCACAGTGATCAGGACCCCTCCGATCAAAGCCGGGTTTCGCCACAGACGACGCGCTTCGAAGCGGGCCAGTTGAGTTATCACCCGGCGAGGAGACACCATCCCCGACCGCTGAAGCACAGCCGTCATGGTGTACCCCTAGACGTGCACGAGACTCCGCCATTGCCTGTGCAGACACAGTTCATGTTTTGATTCATGTCTTCCATTGGCGTGTTTTCCGGGTGCGGCGGGGGCTCAAGCCCGAACCATCCGGCCAGGGTGGCGCTGGTTGTACTTGGATCGGCTAGCTCATTCCAATGTTCGTGGAGGGTGGCAACCCTCTCGTTCATGGTTCGGGTCAGTATTTGTCGAGCCAGGTCCAGCTCTCCTGGTGAGACCTCTACCTGTCCAACTCCGCCAAAGCGACTGGTGTCGCCCAGGGGAAGGATCTCCGGTACGGCTGTTTCCAAGAGAACGAGATAACCCACACCACGGGCCTGACCAAACACACTTACCGGAAACGCCGACCGCATACATTCGGGAAGGTCTGTCCGAGTCTGCGCGCTTTCTCCCCTAGTGGCGGGAAGACCCAAGGTTGGAGCCAGCAGTTCAGCTGCCAGATCACGTCTGTGACTCGCTTGAGGACGGAGATACCAGCTCCCCCCCACGTAAGCCACCAATGCGTCGACATCGTCAGCTCGGTAATCGACCGATTGGCGAATCTCAGTGACGGACAGATCGACCGGGACGACAGCGCGTGTCCGCTCCACTACGTCGGACCAATACTCGATCCAGGGTTCGTACCCCTCGAACGCGCAATAGCGCATGCGATCTTGTTCCATACACACAACAACCTGTTGATGAGCCCACGCGCTGACGGAAGCAATGACTCCTTCTCCCCTGCTGGGAATCCCAGCGAGGACCAGGACCGTTGCTCCCAGAGCGACGGCCGCTCCCGAGACCCACCGCCAGGCCTTGATCGTTAGAGCGCCGACCAAAGAGATGAGCCCTCCTAGAAAAACAAGGTGCATCAATGGCAACCGCGGTTCACCTTGCACCCAGTTGGTGTAGGGCGCGCGCCAGGGAAGAAAGGGAGACGCAGCCGACAGTGCCGACTCAGGTCGCTCCCCTGGCCACAAATCCTCGGCGAGAAACAGACCTGCCATGACAACCAGGAACAACGGACCGACAAGTGGACGGTTAAACCGTCCCAGGGCTACGCCAATGGCATGAAAAAGAACCACTACCAGCGGCCCCACCGCAACCTCCAGCCAGTTGATCGAACCGGCCGGGTTGTTAGCGATGCTCCAGCTCAGTCCAGCAGCCACTACTGCCACAGCCAGCAAAGCCGGTGCTAACGAGGCGGCAATCTCGCCACTTCGGCGACGCCCCGCGTCGGTAGGAACCACGGAGAGGGTCTCTTCCATATCCGGCTTGGTGCCGCGAATTGCCATGGCATGGGCCCTCAGCAGTGCAACGGAAGCGATCCCCAGGCAGGCACCTGCGATCACAACCGAACGCATTGGCAGAGAGACAGCCCGATTTCGACCTTCGACATGGCCGATCGCCAAAGTGGCCGCAGTTGCGATCCACAAGAGAGGCGACCGGAGACTTCGTTTCGCTTCCCACCGCGCCAGAACGGCAATGACCGTCACGCCGCCGCGTCCTCCAAACCAGCGGCGCCGACCAGCAGCAAGTAGCCGTCCTCGATGGTTGGCTCGATAGGTGTCGACCCTGGGGGTTGCTCTCCGACACCCCGGTAGATCCCCTCGGCTGTTCGCCAGAAGATCCGGGCGCCGGTGGGCCGCTCTTCGCTAAGCCACACCCGGCCCGCCGCCACGGCTGACAGTTCCCTGGGCGTGCCAACGAAGCGTATTGTCCCCGCGTCCATCACGAGTACCCGGTCACAGATGGCGGCTACGTCTTCTGTCTGGTGAGTGGAGAGAAGCACCACGCGGTTTTCAGCCATGGCTGAGATCAGTTCACGGAACCGAAACCTCTGCTCGGGGTCGAGTCCGGCGGTCGGTTCGTCGAGCACGAGCAACGAAGGTGACCCCAGGAGAGCTTGGGCGAGCGCGAGACGCCGACGCATACCCCCCGAGAGTTTGCGGATCTTGGTCTTCGATCGATCCTCCAAACCCATCTGACTGAGAACCCGCCGAACTTCCTCGTGACGGGTTGGCCGATCCACCTGCTCTTTGAGGATGGCGATGTAGTCGAGGAAGTCGAAGCAAGAGAACGATCGGTAGAAGCCGGGTTCCTGCGGCATGTAGCCGAGTCTGCGTCTGATCTCGGTTCGCTCGGTCGGCCGATCGGGGTCGAAGCCAAAAACACTCATCGTGCCTCTGTCCGGAGCCAGCACAGTCGCCAGGCATCTCAGAAGCGTCGTTTTGCCAGCCCCGTTGGGTCCTAACAATCCGGTGATGCCGTAGTCGAGCTCGGCGGTGAGGCCATCCAGGGCCTTGACCGAGCCGTACCGCTTGTGAATCTCGGACATGGAAATCGTGCTCATCGAGTCTCTCCTCGTCGATAGAGATCGTGGCGTCGAGCCAACACGATCCCCGCCACGGCCATGACTGCCACGAAATAGACACGGGCCGCCGGTTGGAAGGCCGCGGTCGGCATCGACCGGGCACCAGTAATTATCAGAAGCAGTACCCAGCCTCCCGCCACCCCGGAAGCCGCCATCCACATCGGTAACCGGGTTCCCACCGCAAGAGAGGAGAGTGTGAGAGCCAGGGCCGGAAGCAGCCACACAGCGGTTATCCCGGGGCTGGGCACCAAGACGTCGACGCCAAGAGAGATGACTGTCGAGGCGGCGGTAACAGCGGCTGATCTGATGAGCAGCAGTCGAAACCCGTCAAGGGGAGCCGCGATGGTTATCTCGTGGGCCGGATCCACCATTTGCCCATAGGCGAAGGCCACGCCGGCTACCGGAATCAAAGGTGCCACCGCCAGGAATAGATCCATCCCCGATCTGCCTACGGCCACCTGCGCAGCAAAGGCGGCAAAGAGCAGGACGAAGGTCGTGGCACCGAGCCACGATGGCCGCAGGCCCGGAGTCACCGCCACCAGGCGGGCCAGATGGGAGGAAACTCCCATGAAGACAAGGACACGCTCGACTGCGTTCGGTTGCGGTGCCTCTACCCGGTCGGCAACGACCACCCAACCCTCGTTAAGCCACGAGACATCCGGCATCACAAGCCGGCGACACCCCTCACAACCCGACACGTGGGTCTCGATGGAGGCTGCCGCCGACCGGTTGAGGGCCCCGATCCTGTAGCCATCGATTAGGTTTGCGTCGATATGCCAGGTCATGTCAGCTGCTCTCTCATGATTGCCTTGGCTCGCATCAGCCGGGTCTTCACCGTCCCGACCGGTATGCCCAAGAGCCGAGCCGCCTCCCGGGCAGTGAGGCCATCAAGAACCGTCGCTTGAACCACCGCCATCAACTCCGGTGAGAGCCGCTCCATCGCCTGGCCCACGTCCCCATACGCAACTCCGAGCAGCACTTCCTCCTCGGCCGAGGGCTCGTCGCGGCCAAACGAAACCTGCCACCGGCGGCGACGTCGGATCAGATCGACAAGACGGCGGATGGCAATGCCCCAGATCCAGGCGCCCACCTCCCCGGAACCTTGATAGCGACCGGCTGTTTTCCAAATCGCAACAAAGGTGTCCTGGATGGCCTGATCGACCAGGTCCGGGTCGAAGGATCGTCTGCTCAGCCGCAAACGCAGCCAGGGTGCATGCAGCTCGTAGAGCCGCCGTAGCGCCACCACATCCCCATCGGCAACCCGGGCAATAAGGTCACGATCGTCCATCACGGAGATTGTCGTCGCCGAGGCGGCGAATGGTTCTGTAGATCCCTGGCGATCAACGAGCGCTGGCTATGACGCCGCTACCCAGCACATGATCGCCTCGGTAGAAACCGGCCGTTTGGCCCGGGGCGATGGCTTCCTGCGGCTGGTCGAAGACCAGCGAAGGATCAGTCCAGATGGCAGGGACAGCCTGACCATGGGCGCGGTACTGGACCTCGACCTGTTCGCCGGGACCCAGAGGTTCGTCGACCCAGGTGATCTGTTCGAGATCGATGATCTTGACCGCGAGGTGGTGCCGCTGGCCGATGACGACGGTGGCCGTGGCCGGCTGCACGTCGACGACGTAGCGGCGTTCACCAAGCGCCACGCCTACCCCCCGGCGCTGGCCAATCGTGAACCCGGCGACACCGCTGTGTTCGCCAAGCACGTTGCCATCGGTGTCGACAAGGTGACCGGACCTGTGGGCATCCGGATTTTGGCGGCGGAGGAAGCTCTTGTATCCGTCCCGACCGACGAAGCAAATGTCCTGGCTATCGGGTTTGGCGGCGGTACGGAGACCGAGGCCGGCGGCGATCGCCCGGGTCTCCCCCTTGGTCAACTCGCCCACCGGCAGATTCACTCGCGCCAGTTCCTTTTGGGTGAGCATCGAGAGGACATATGACTGGTCCTTGCGCCGATCTTTTCCACGTCGTAGTTGGAAACGACCGCTCTCTTCGATCACCCGGGCGTAATGGCCGGTGCAAAGAACGTCACAACCGAGTTCACCGGTCTGCTCGAGGAGACGGGCGAATTTGACTGTGCGGTTGCACTCCACGCAGGGGTTGGGGGTCCTACCACTCAAGTAGTCGTCTACAAAGTGGTCAACGACCCCGGAGTGGAAATGAGAGGTGTAGTCGAACACGTAGTAGGGGATGTCGAGTTGGGCAGCCACCCGCCGGGCGTCTTCGGCGTCACCGACGGTGCAGCATCCGGCGGTGGGCGCCTCCCCATCGGGGCCTTGCCACAGTTTGAGAGTGACTCCGATTACGTCATGGCCGTCCTCTTTCATCAGGGCCGCGGCGACCGAAGAGTCGACCCCGCCCGACATCGCCACCAGCACCCTCACGTGTGGCCTTTCAATGCCTCGAGCACCAGTTCGGCCGCTTGTTCGGACTCTTCGATGCTGGAGGTCCAACCGAAGGAAAAGCGCAGGGACCTTCGCGCCTCTTCGGGGGTGAGTCCCATAGCTTCGAGCACATGTGACACCGTCGCTGCCCCCGAGGCGCAGGCCGAACCGGCCGAGGCAGCCACCCCCACACGATCGAGGAGGACGAGCAGGGTCTCGTTGTTGATCTGACCGAAACGCAGGTGGGAGTGTTGGGGAAGGGTGAGCTCTTCGGGCACGGTCCGCTCGGCCCGGTCGGAGAGCTTGGCTTCGAAACGTCGACGCGCCTCGGCGGTGTCGCGCCTGAAGCGATCGCGATCGGCGGCTGCCAACTCCATCGCAGTCCCCATCCCCACGGCTCCTGCCACGTTGTGGGTGCCGCTGCGACGGCCCAACTCCTGTCCGCCCCCATGCAGGACGGGTTCGAGTACGACCCCACTTCTCACGTAAAGCAGTCCCACCCCTTGGGGGCCGCCAAACTTGTGGGCCGCCAAGGAGAGCAGATCAATACCTATCTCGTCGACATCGATGTCGAGGGCGGCGAATGCCTGGACCGCGTC
Organism: Acidimicrobiia bacterium; assembly: GCA_040905905.1. Lineage (GTDB taxonomy): Bacteria > Actinomycetota > Acidimicrobiia > Spongiisociales > ZC4RG35 > JAICND01. The sequence continues at coordinate 28,468 of JBBDQN010000056.1, read as the reverse complement.
GGTATGGAAATAGGTGTGCGGATTGGCGGCCTTGACAGCGGCCACCAACGGGCCCAGGGGCTGCACGGTGCCTGTCTCGTTGTTGGCTGCCATGACTGACACCACCGCGGTCTCGTTGGTTACGGCCGCGGCCAAATCATCCGAGTCGACCAATCCATGGCGATCCACACCGACGATCCGCGTTGGACACCCAAAACGGCTCAGGAAGTCCACAGTCTCGAGGACGGCTTCATGTTCGGTGGCCGCCGTTACCACCCCACTTCTCCGACCCCCGGCCAGGGCGGCGCCCTTGAGAGCCAGGTTGTCGGATTCGGTGCCGCCACCGGTGAACACGATCTCCTGGGGCCTGGCTCCAATCAGGAAGGCCGCCCGCTCCCTGGCCTCTTCCAGAGCATTCTTGGCCCGGCGGGATACCTGGTGGGAGCCTGAGGAATTGCCGAACCGGTCGCCAAGGAAAGGCGCCATTGCCTCAGCCACGGCGGGCCGGACCGGGGTCGTAGCGGCGTGATCGAGATAAAGCACGGCACAATTGTCGCATGGGCGTGACCGTTGCCGTTCTCATCGATGCCCCCCTTGAAAAGGTCTGGCAAGCGGCCGCCGACCTTGCCACCCATGTCGAGTGGATGGCAGATGCCGAACGGATCGTGTTTCAAACGCCGCAGCGGGCGGGAGTGGGGACCCGAATGGAGGTCTTGACCCGAATTGGCCCGTTCACGATCACAGACGAGATGGAGGTAACCGGGTGGGATCCACCCCATCAGATCACGGTTAGACATCAGGGTTTGGTTACCGGCGAAGGTGAGTTCCGCCTCGACCCGGTAGCGGGAGGAGTCGTATTCACCTGGAGCGAGACCCTCCATTTCCCCTGGCACCTTGGCGGCCCGGTGGGCGTGTCATTGACCCAGCCCCTCTTCCGATGGATCTGGCGTCGAAACCTCACCCGGCTGCGGGAACGACTAACCCGGGTTTAGACGGCATCAGGTTTTGTGCGTCGTTAACTTTTCGACCATGACCGATACAACGACGGACAGAGGGCAGCCGCAGGCATCGGGTCTCGACTCATTCTTCAAGCTCACTGAGAGAGGCACCTCGGTGGGCACGGAGGTGCGGGCCGGACTCACCACGTTCCTCGTGATGGGATACATCATCTTCGTCAACCCTTCGATACTGTCGGCAGCAGGGTTCGATGGCCCCGCCGTCGCCGCCGGCACCGCCCTGGTGGCCGGTTTGTTGTGCATTCTCATGGGGGTTGCCGCCAATTACCCGATAGCAATGGCCGCGGGCCTTGGCATCAACGCCGCCGTTGCCTTCGGTCTCGTGCTGGGCCAGGGTCTTACCCCGGCTGGCGCCATGGGTGTCATTGTGCTTGAGGGCCTGATCGTTTTGGCCTTGGTGCTCGTGGGTTTGCGCGAGGCCATCATGAGGGCGGTGCCAATGGCCCTGAAACGAGCGATCGGGGTAGGCATTGGCCTCTTCATCCTGTTCATCGGGTTCGAATCCGGTGGACTGATTGCTCAGGGCGACGGGGTGATCGTCACCTTCATCTTCCCCAATACTTCCGGAGCGGTTCTCACCCTGCTCGGGTTGTTGATCACAGTGACTCTCTACGTCCTCAAGGTCCGGGGTGCGTTGATCATCAGCATCCTGGCGACGGCGGTGTTGGGCCTGATCATGGGCATTACGACATTCCCGGATACGTTCACGGCCACGCCTAGCTTCTCCACCCTTGGCGAGTTCGATCTGGGGAACGTGTTTGCCCAACTCGGTCTCATCACCGCTGCCTTGACAATCTTCAGCTTCATGCTGACCGACTTCTTCGACACAATCGGCACGGCCACCGCAGTTCTCGAACAGGCTGAGCTCACCGATGAGAATGGGGAGATTCCCGGCGTCAGGAACCTGCTTCTGGTCGACTCGGCAGGAGCCGCCCTGGGTGGTATCGCCGGGGTCAGCTCCAACACCAGCTACATCGAGAGCGCGGCAGGGGTGGCCGAAGGGGGCAGAACTGGCCTCACCTCGGTGGTGACCGGAGTCCTGTTCTTGTTGGCGATCTTCCTGTCGCCACTGGCCGGGCTGATCCCGCCGCAGGCAACGGCCCCGGTACTCATCGTGGTCGGGTTCTTGATGGCAGGGCTGATCAAGGGTATCAACTTCGACGATTTCGAAGAGGGGTTCCCGGCTTTGCTGACGATCGTCCTCATGCCGCTGACATTCAGCATCACAGTCGGCATCGGCGCCGGCTTTGTGATGTACACCATCATCAAAATCATCAGAGGCAAGATGGGTGAGGTTCACCCGCTGATGTGGGTGGTTGCGCTCGCCTTCCTCATCTATTTCGCCCAGGCTTACCTCGGGCGGGTGATCGCTGCCTAGCTAGCGGCCGGTAAAGCGGGCTTGGCGCTTTTCGATGAAAGCCGCCACGCCTTCTTTGGCGTCGTCGGTCCAGAAGGCTTGGTTGAACTCGTCGGCCTCGATGGCAAGGGCGTCGGTTATGGGCAGGCCCCATCCCCGGTTGAGCGCTCGTTTGGCAGCAGTCAGTGCAGGGGTGGGGCCTTCGGCCCAGATGGCGGCGTCCGCCAGAGCCAGGTCCAACACATCACCGGTCGGCGCGACTTTGTCCGCCAGACCGATCGCCAATGCCTCCTCGGCGCCGACAAAGCGCCCTGTGTAGACGATGTCTCTCGCCTTCTGATGGCCAACCAGGCGTTGCAGCCGTTGGGTCCCTCCCGCCCCGGGAATGAGACCGAGTTTGATCTCGGGCTGGCCCACCTGGGCATCCTCTGCCAGATAGCGGAAATCGGCTCCCATCGATAGCTCCAGGCCCCCGCCGAGGGCATAACCGTGGATGGCGGCGATCACGGGTTTGGCGAGCTCTTCTAGCGCGATGATCGCCTCCGCAAGCGAAGATGCCAGGCGTTCTTCGCTGCCGGACGCATAAGCCACCTGAAATCCTTTGATGTCCGCCCCGGCAGCGAAGTGTGGTTGGCCGGTGATGACCACCGCTCGCACACTGGGGGCGGCGGCCCGGGCAAAAGCGGAAGCCAGATCCTGCGACAACTCCTCGGAGAGTGCGTTCACAGGCGGGCGGTTGAGGCGGACCAGCGCTACCGCTCCGTCCACCGAGTACTCGACGAGATCAGCCATGAACCGACACTACCCGAGGGTGCGATGCCGCACGGCGGGAAGGTCGGCTAGCTCCGGTTGTCGTGTCAAAGGAGGGCGTCGCACCCGGATCCGGGCATCGACCACCTTCACCCCGTCCCCAGGGGTCAGCACTTTCACCGGGTTCAGATCCATCTCCACAATCGCAGGCACGGCACCGACCAGGGTCGACACCCGCAACACCGCCTCTTCCACGGCCCCCACGTCGCCTTCCGGGAGGTTCCGATAACCAAGCAACAGCCGCGAGGTGCGTAGGGACAGGATCATGCTGCGGGCGTCCTGATCGGTGAGTGGGTGCAGCCTCAGGGCGATGTCACCCAGCAACTCGACTAGAACACCTCCCATTCCGAAGACGATCAGCGGCCCGAACGTGGGGTCTTCGGTCATCCCGATCAACACCTCATGACCACCCAACACCATCTCCTGGATCAGCACACCTTCCGGGTCAGGGACCGCGTTCCAGACCCGATGGAAAGCCTCGGTCACTGAGTCCTCGCCATTGACACCGAGCACAACGCCACCCACATCCGATTTGTGAAGCGCCGACGGAGCGATGACCTTGATGGCGAGTGGTCCGCCGATGGTCCGGGCCGCCTCCAGCGCCTGTTCGACGGTGGTGACGCGGATGCTCTGTGGCAATCGGAGGCCGGCGGCGATTAGCACCGACTCAACCTCCCCGGGCTCGAGCCAGCCACCCTCGTCTCCCATCCGCTCGAGGGCCGCCTCTGTCACCGCCTCGGCGGCGTGTCCATCGAGGTCGGCGAAGGCCCTCTCCTCCCCCGGATCCCGGGCGCGCCACTCCGAATAGCGAACTGCCCGCGACAGAGCCAGCGCTGCGGCCTCCGGGAACCGGTATGTCGGAATCGTCTTTTCTCCGGATCGCAGCAGTGGCACCGCCTCCTGCATGAATACCGCCACCACGGGTACCGGCCCCGAATAGTTGTCGACGACATCTCTGACTGCGGCGGCGACCAAAGGGCCACCCTCAAGAGTGGTGGGGACATAGATGACCATCACCGCGTCGACCTCTTCGGACCCCAAGAGAGACTCCAGGCAAACCCTGTACTCCTCAGGTCCAGCAGACGCGATGGTGTCGACCGGGTTCCGGGTTGAAGCCTCGACAGGCAACACGGCCCGCAACCGGTCCTGGGTCGCAACGCTCAACTCGGGGATCGTCAGCAACGCGGCCTCAAGGGCGTCGGCGGCCAGGATTCCAGGTCCCCCGGCATTGGTGAGGATTCCCACCCGGCTGCCCCGGGGCAACGGTTGGCTGGCGAGGAGCGAGGCCACGGCGAACTGCTCCTCGATGGTGTCGGTGCGGATGACACCAGCCTGGGTGAACAGTGCATCAACCGCCACGTCCGAGGAGGCCAGGGCCCCCGTGTGGCTGGTAGCGGCTTTGCTCCCGGCGACACTTCGCCCCGACTTGACGGCGACGATCGGTTTGCTCATCCCGATCCGGCGAGCAATTCGGCTGAACTTGCGGGGATTCCCGAATGACTCCAGATAGAGGAGGATGACGTCGGTGGCCGGGTCGTCCTCCCAGGCGAGGAGCAAGTCGTTGCCGGATACGTCGGCCTTGTTGCCGACCGAGACAAACTGGCTGATACCGGTGCCGGTCTGCTGGGCGTATTCCAGAATGGCGATGCCCAGGGCGCCGGATTGGCTTGACATGGCAACGTTCCCGGCCGGGGGTCGGACCCCTGCGAAGGTACCGATCAGGTTGACAGCCGAGGAGGTGTTGATGAGGCCCATACAGTTGGGTCCGACCATTCTCATCCCCGAACCGCGGACCAGATCGAGCAGATCCTCTTCTCGGGCTTTTCCTTCATCGCCTGTCTCCGAGAACCCGGCGGAGATCACACACAGTCCCCGGACCTCCTTTTGGGCACACTCGGCCGCTACCCCCAGCACCGCCTGGGCCGGCACGACGACGAACGCCAGATCGACCACGTCAGGGATGTCAAGGACGCTGGCATAAGCGCGCACTGAATGGACGACCGCAGCCTTGGTGTTGACCGGATAGAGGGGGCCGCTGAACCCGCCCGCCAGCAGGTTGGAGAACAACCGGGCTCCGATCGACCCGGCCGTGGTCGAGGCGCCAATCACCGCGATTGAACGTGGGAAGAAGATGGGCAGGAGCGAGGCAGCCACCGCCCTCCGCTCTCGCGCCTCCTCCGACTCCCGGGCTCCAGGTGAGTGTTCGACCGGGAAGTCGACCGTGTAGATGTTGTCCTCGAGGGTGCGTGACAAGGTGTAACCGGAGTTGCGGAAGACCCTCATCATCTGCACGTTCTCCGCCATCACAAACGCCCGGAATCCGGTGATGCCCCGGCGGCGGGCGTGCACGGTCAACAGCGACAACAACTCCGATCCGATGCCGCGTCCCTGGTGGCTATCCACCACGGCGAAGGCCACCTCGGCGATGTGAGGCTCGTCGGGGAGGCTGTCATAACGGCCCACGGCCACGATCTCACCATCGTCGATCGCCACCAGTGCCATCCGCCGCCCGTAGTCGACATTGGAGAAATATGCTGCCTCTTCTGCGTCCAGCGTGTCTTTGACCCTGAAGAATCGGAAATAACGGCTCTGCGGACCGAGCCGCCGGAAGAAACGGATCAGACCTTCGGCGTCGTCGGCTCGGATCGGTCGAATCTGCACAACGTCGCCGTCGCGCAACACGGCATCCAATTCGTACTCGGAGGGATAAAGGCTCACCCGGCGTCTGCCTCGAGATCGGCCACGGCCTGTCGCCGGGCAGCCCCAGCGGCCTCCACTTCGGGCTGACCCAGGACGTGTTCGCTGTAACGGGCGACTGCATAAAGATCGGTCAAGGAGCGGACGGCATCCGATCCGCGGGCCCCAAACTCGGATGGTGTTTCGCTCGGTAACAGCGCCACCGCTCGGCCTTCCGCCGCGTTCAGGTACGAGCGGAACTCGGCCCCGATGCGGCGACGGAACGGGTCGGCCGGCCTCCATGGCTTCGGTCGTTGTCGATCGAATCGCTTGGACGGTTCGCCCCGCGGGCTTTTGTGGCGTCGGCGCCACCACCCGACCAGGGCTCTTGGCAGCCCCGCCAGCCAGGAGGACAGATCCCGAAGAATCTTCCATGCCGTTCGCCAGGCCGACGCCGATCTAACAACCTCAACGGCCCCGCGGCGGCGGAGGAATAGGAGATACACCCCTAAAAAGATCAGGGCAAACACCACCAACAAGACCAAGTCGATCCAATCTCCCTGCGGCGCGATGACTTCTTCGATCGGTTGCGTTACCGGAGGTTGGAACTCTTCCGCCGAAGGCAGGACCTGGTTGGGGGGAAGCTCCCGTTCGGTGTTACCCATCAGCCAGGCGATGGTGGAAGCAACACGCGCACTCAGCCACGTGGTCGCCATATGGCCCGAGGCCAGAAGCCCCCGACCCAGAATGATCCCGGCGATCGACAAGAGCCCGGCCCCTAACAACAAGATTGCTCCACCCCTGCGCCAACGACTCTCCAGGTCGGCGTCGACGATGGTCCCCTCGCGTTGCCAGCGGGCGACGCGGCGACGTCGCTCCACCGAGGAGAGGGCGGCAACCCCCACCAGCCAGTAGACACCATACGAGACAACAAACTCCCCGGTTACTGGCCGTGGCTCCAGCGGCGGCGCCAGACCGCCATAGCTTGCTACCACCGCCACTGCCTGCCCGGCACCAATCCAGAGGAACCGGCCCCGGAGCCTTTCGGGCGCGGTCGAGACCCCCTCCAGAGCATCGGCAGGATCAGCTACCGCGTCGAGGTCGGAGACCGTGATCTGGGTCAGCAGCCAACTGATCAGCGCCGCGATGAACCCCACAAAGAGCGTGGCGGGGTCCGCGGCCGCATACAGAGCCACGCCGGCGACCGGAACCAGAATCACCGCCAGACCCTCACCTGCGGCCATCAGCCTGCCCCGGCGGCGATCGAGACGCCTGAACACCTCGACGACGATCAACTCGGCCGCCATCACCCCGGCCAGGTAGGCCGGGGGCCCCGGCAGCGCCAGCGCCAAGGTCCATCCCACCGCTGCAGCCATCGAGGCCAACGTGAGAAGCGTCGCCGGACTCATCCCCCGACCTCTGCCAGCGAATGGTCGTCGGAGACGGCCCGGACCTTGATTCCTGGAAGGTCGCCGACAGCTTCGCCGTCAATGACGATCACCACCGGTCGCCAGCCGCGGGTGCGAAGAACATGCAGCCGTTCCTTCATGTCGGACCCCAGCCGTCGGGTAATCAGAATCAAGGTGGCTCCGTAGGGAAGGCCGACCGGCTGCAAGAGGCCGGTGGGGGGAAAGTCGTGGGCACCCGCCACTGCCAACACTTCCAGCATCGCCATCAGATGGATGTCGTCGGTGGCGGCGTCAAGATGAACCTCGCCGAGTCGGAGCCCGGCGGCCAACCGCTCCCTCGTAACGATGTGATATAGGACCGAGGCGGCAGTGGTGACAGCTAGTTCGATCGGCCGGGATCGGGTCCCCATCCCCTCCCTCGAGAGGTCGAGGAGGACCATGGTCTCGCGGCTGAATCCATGCTGGAGGCGCGTAACCAGCAGCGAACCGTGATGGGCGCTGGCCGTCCAGTGAATGCGACGCGCCGAGTCGCTCGTCTGATAGGGACGGACCCCCACGATTCGCAGGGGGTCTTCATGCAGCGGCAGCGGGTTTCGCAACTCGGGAAAGGGAGCCACCGCCGGCAGGCCCAATTGTTGGAGGGGGACGATCCTCGGGTAGACGATCACTGTGGGCCCGGACGGGAAACTCCGCTGGGCCGGTTGCCACCCGAACAAGTCGCCGCTTACCGCAGTCGATGGTCCCAGGCGAAACGCTCCTCGCTTGTGCCCGATGATGCCATAGGTAACGCGACGGGTCTCTCCGCTGGCAAGGCTGGTGGCCCATCGCAGCGGCCTGGTCGAGAGGTCGAACGGGACCAGATCGGTTATTGCCATCCACGTGATTGGCAGACGCCCTTCGTTTTTCGCTATCACCTCGACCTGGCCCGCTTCACCGAGAAAGAGCCGGGACGGTGCTTTTCTCTCTAACGCCACCCGATCAAGGGCCGAGACCGGAACCCGGGTCGCGTAGAACGCCAGGAGTATCAAGAGGAGAGCGACCCCAGCCAGAGCGCCGACCGCATACACCACGGCAGTGAGGGCAATAACGATGGCTATGCGAACCGGTCTCACGGCTCGGCACCCACGGGGAGGGATCCGAGTAGCTCATCGACAACATCTTTGGCTCCAAGACCCCGTAACCGGCTCTGGGCGGAGAGCACCAGCCGATGCGACAGGACCGGGCCGGCCATGGCCTTGACATCGTCGGGGAGCACGAAGTCCCTTCCCCTGACGGCTGCCAGCGCCCTACCCGCCGCCGCCAGGGCCAGGCTCGCCCGGGGACTCGCCCCCAGTTCAACCGCCGGGTGACTACGGGTAGCGGAGACCAAGGAAACCAGATATCGGCTTACGTCCGGACTGAGCAGGGTGGCCGCAGCGGAGCGAGCCAGTTCGGGCCAGGCCAGGGCATCTGCCACCGACCGAAGGGAGTCGACCGGATGGTCGAGGCCGCGTTGTTCCACCAGGGTCTGCTCCTCGGCGGCGGTGGGATACCCCATGGCCACCGACAGGAGAAACCGATCGAGTTGGGCTTCTGGGAGTGGAAACGTCCCTTCGAACTCGACCGGGTTCTGGGTGGCGAGCACAACGAAGACCTCGGGCAACGGGCGAGTGTCGCCGTCGACGGTGACCTGACGCTCGGCCATCGCCTCCAACAGCGCAGCCTGAGTGCGGGGGGTGGCCCGGTTGATCTCATCTGCCAACAAAACACTGGTGAACACGGGTCCCGGCTCGAACCGGAACTCGGAGGTGCGAGGGTCGTACACCCGGACCCCGGTGACATCGTTGGGCAGCAGGTCCGGAGTGCACTGCAGCCGACGAAAGGGCACGCCCAACGACGCCGCGAAGCTCCGGGCCAGCATGGTCTTACCGGTACCGGGGACATCGTCGATGAGCACATGACCCCTGCACAGTGCCGCCACCACCAACAATTCGATCTGGCCCCGTTTGCCAAGAATCACGTTTTCGACGTTGGCGATCACCGCCTCGGCGGCCTGGCGCACGGTGGACATTGCCGAGACTATGCCAGGTTGATCTGGACCTGGTAGAGCGGCTGCGGGTCCCCCAAACCTGGCAAAGTGACCACGCCCAGGCTCCTGAACTTGATCCCGCTGCCCCTGACCGCATCTCTGACCTCGGCAGAGGTCACGATCTGGCCCCCGCGGGCGAATGCACACAACCGGGCAGTGGTGTGTACTGCAATTCCGATGTAGCCATTCCCTCGCCGGGTAGGGCGACCGTGGTGGACTCCGATTCGGATTCGGACCTCCACCCCTTGGGGCCACGCCTTCACCTTTAGGGCACGCTGGACACTCATGGCGGCTTCGACGGCACCGACGGCATCCTCGAAGACGGCGAAGACCTCATCGGCCCGAACGTCGACTTCGTGACCCCGACGGCTCGACAGCGTTCCCCGAACCAACCCGCGGATGTCGTCAAGGAGTTCGCCGTAGGCATCGCCGAGATCATGGACGAGATTGGTAGACCCCTCGATGTCGGTCATCATCAGAGTGACAGTCCCGGTCGGGAGGGCCTCTTCCTCAGCTTTACGGGCATGGTCGGCACCAAACTCCCGCTCAGACTGGAGCTGTCCGGTGATGAAACCCACCGGCACGATTCCGTACTTCTTGGCCGCATTGAGCAACCTCTTACGAGCCTTTTCGCGAGCAACCTCGCTCTCGAAAGCCACCTGCTTGAAACGGGACAGGGCGTTCTTGACATGAGCGGCGTCGTTGATCGGAAGCCGCCGGTTCCCCTTCGAATCGACGTAGGCAAAGGCGGAGTCAGGGAGTCGCGCCCGCTTGCTGGCTTCAAGCTTGGGCATTTCCCAACGATAGACCCAGCCGCTGTTCCGGCTGATACGGAAAGATGTCGATCATCTCGCCAGCCGCTACCCGCTCCTGGACCTGTCGCCACCAAGCGGCTGTAAACAGATCGCCGTGATGGGCCAGGAACGTCTCCCTCAACTCGCCCTCGACTCCGAGAAACCGTGCGAACTCCTCGGGAAAGACGTCATCAGGGCCGAGGGCGAACCAGGGCTCGGCGGCCATCTCGTCCTCAAGGTTTTCCGCCTGCGGCAGATCCCGGAACACACATCGATCGATCGTCGTCAACTCGTCGTAGTCGTAGAACACAACCCGGCCGTGCCGCGTGACCCCAAAGTTCTTGAGCAAGAGATCGCCGGGGAAGATCCCTGAAGCCGCCAGCTCCTTGATGGCGGAGCCGTAATCTATGATCGCCGCGTTGGCGAGGTCCGGATCGGCGTCACGCAAGTAGATGTCGAGAGGAATAACCCGTCGTTCCAAATAGGCGTGGCCAATCACCACCTCGGCTTCACGCGTCTCCACCGTCCGCCCACACTCCCCTTCCAAGAGCGCTAGAAGGCCGGAGGCAAAACGGTCCCGTTCGAATTGGAGATGCTCGAACTCCTGGGCATCGATAAGCCGACCGGCCCGGTCGGCTCGGAAAACCATCCGGTAGCGATCGCGGACATCGTCGGGGGTGGCCCGTTTCGGTGCCGGAAAGCGATCTTTGATCACCTTGGCAACGATGTCGAAGCCAGGCAATGTGAAAACTGACATAACCAAGCCCCTGGTGCCGCGGGCGAAGTCGAACCTCTCACCGGACGAGGCCAGGTGTTGGCGCAACTCCCGATACAACACTGTCTTTCCGTGTTTGTGTTGACCGATGGCGATGTAGAGCTCGGACGCCCTTTTGCGGGGCATCAAGCTACGTAGAAACCTGACCAGGTCGTAGGGCCGGTCGACATCTACATGGAAGTAGGACCTCGCAAACGAGAACAGGATCGAAACCTCGTTTTCGGTAAGAAGCACGGCATCGAGGAACATGCCGTCGGGGTGATGGAGGATGGCGAGAACGAGCGGCACTACATGTGATCCGCTGTAGATCCTCCCCACGACGTAGGCGGCTTTGCCCCGATAGAAAACCGAGTTGACCATTTCAACCCGATCCACCACCCGCAGCGCCCCGATCCGTCGGAGGTGTTCACCGATCTTGGCCGCGGCCAATGAAACATCCTCATCGAGTGATCGGAAGTGAAGCTCAAATCCGGTGTCCAGCAGGACCAGACGAACCAGGTCGGCGGTATCGACCGGGTCCTCGTACGGTCGGTAGACAGGTTGGTCAGCCTCGGTGGGAGGCGAATCGAAGTCCGTATCGACGAACTCCATCGTCGAATCCACGCCGACCGTGGTGAAGATCTTGCGGGTCACCGAGTTGAAGAACGTCTCGGCCAGCTCGAAGTAATGGCGATCCTGGATCAAGCTGGAATAGACCGCCTTCATGGCGGCCCAGACCGTTTTGTCGCCCACCCGATCCCCCAGCAGCCGGGAGATAGCATCGGCGGTCTCGAGCGAGGCCGCGCCATAGAGGTCGAGGCGTTGGCGGGCATCGGCCGCGATCCCCCGCCAATCGCGTTCCCCAAACCGAATTCGGGCTCTTCTGGTAACGATCCGGAAATGACCATCGAAGGAGGCGTAGGAGTCGGCGATCGTCTGGGCACCCAGACTGGCCAACCGCGAGTCGGAAAGGATCGGAGCGGTCATCGTGTGCCCGGGGCGGGACTTGAACCCACACGCCCTTTCGGGCAAAGCATTTTAAGTGCCTCGTGTCTGCCGTTCCACCACCCGGGCAAGCTGGAAGGCTACCTACGGAGAGTCGACTAGCTGCTGCACAACCCCGTCAAGCAGGTCATGGTTGGACGTCAGAATTCTCTCGGCGGCTAAGGCCGCCATAGCGCCTTCGGCGATTATTGCCCCGGCCAGGATCACCGGCGCCCGGGCCGAGTCAAATCCGGGCAGATCGGCAGTCTCTTCTATGGTCAGCGCCGCAAGCTTCCCGACCAAGCCGGCAACGTCGCCAGCAGTGAGCTCGGTCAGGTGAACCTCTTCGCTCTCCAGGTGGATTCCAGCCAAGCTGGTCCAGGTTCCCGCCACTCCGATCACCGTTCCCTCCATAGAGGTGATGCCGGTCAGATGCTGCTCAACCATCTCGCGGGCGGCCGCCAGTTCCTCCGGCAGGGACGGACGGTGGACGAGCACTCTCTCAGTCAATCGCACCGATCCGATGTCAACTGAGCGGCCTCCGTCCACGGTAACGAATTCGGTCGACCCGCCCCCGATGTCGATAACCACTATTGGTGGGGGCGATGCCAGACCGTAAGTGGCGCCGGCAAACGCCAACCTCGCCTCCTCGTCGCCAGTGATCAGGTCGGGCCTTACCCCGAGGGCGATTTCGGCTCGATCAAAGAAGGCACCTCGATTGGCGGCATCGCGCGAAGCCGAAGTGGCCACCGCTCTCCGCCGGGTCACCTCCAGCTGCTCCATCCGGCCGCCGAACTCTGCCAACGCGAGCAGGGTTCGGTCCACCGCCTCCTCGGCGAGCATCCCGGTGGAGTCCACACCGCTACCCAATGCCGTCACCCGCTGCCAGCGACCCAGTTCGACCAACCCACCACCAATATGGTGGACGATCAACAGCCTCATGGAGTTGGTTCCAATGTCGACCGCGGCCAGTTTCACCTTGGCTCACGCCAATCCGGATTGCGTGCTCCTTCGACAACACAGGGGATGGTGCAGTCGAGGGGCTCGATCAGGGGAGCCACCAATGATCCGACCGGATTGCTGTTTCCGGCGGCGTGGTCGGCGTAGTGGGCATGGAGGCATTTCACGCCGCGGACCGCCCCGGCCACTCCCCCGGTTGGCCGATGGCCAACCTCGGCCGGAAGCAGCAGGTCGCGGTCTTGGCGATAGCGATCGTGAGCTTCCTCGAGAGCGGCGGCGAATGCCGGATCGGTGTCGACCCGGGCATCCATCTCCTGGACTCCGCCCACCGACTCCAAACGAGCCACTCTTCTCACCGCGAGGGGACAGGTGAGCCAGAACCTGGTGGGGAAAGGTGTCCCGTCATCGAGCACTGGTGGAACCGTTACGACCACCGGAAGACCCAGTGGGCACCGTCCCACCACCTCGGAGAGGGCCCGGAGCGGGCGCCCGATCTGGGCAGCGATAACCTCGGAATCAACCGCCAACTAGATCAGCGCCGGTGAAGAAGTTCCAGATCGCCTTGTACCAGGGCACTTCCGGGGGCACAGATTCGGTCACCGGCATGGGGATGGTGCTGGTGGTATCGCCTCCCGGCTCGAGCACGACATAAGCGATGTCTCCTGGCATGACGTACCCCAACTGCTCGCGGGCGAGACGCTCGATCTCTTCGGGAGTGCTGAGGGCTGCTACCTCACTCTCTAACAATCGGTTCTCGGTGGTGATGGCCTCGAGCTCTGCCGCCGCCGTCTCCACCCGCCGTTGCTGATCGATGATCTGCCGAAATGGGATGACCGCGGTGACAAGTGCGAGCCCGACGACCAATAGGGCCAGGGTGGCAGTCCACATCGCCGGCTTACTGAGGCGCTTCACCGAAACCTCCTGAAGGTCTCCCACCCTCCATAACGAGCCTCGCCAGCAAGGGACTCTTCGATCCGGAGCAACTGGTTGTATTTGGCGGTGCGTTCCCCCCGCGCCGGAGCACCGGACTTGATTTGACCCGCATTGGTAGCGACCGCCAAATCGGAGATGAAGGAATCTTCGGTTTCTCCCGAACGGTGGCTGATCATCCGGCCGTAACCGGCCCGGGCGGCGGTGTCCATTGTTCGGATGGTCTCCGAGAGAGTGCCGATCTGGTTGACCTTGATGAGGATGGCGTTGGCTGCCCCATTGGCAATGCCCTGGCGGAGCAAGTCATCGTTGGTGACGAAGATGTCGTCGCCGACCAGTTGCACCCGTCCCCCCAACTGTTTGGTTAGTAACTGCCAACCGTCCCAGTCGGCTTCGGCCATTCCGTCTTCGACCGAAACTAACGGAAACTCGTCGACTAACCCCGCCAGGAAGTCGACCATCTCGGCGGAGGTGAGCTCGCCACCCTCCAGGTGGTATCGGCCGCCCGTGAACAACTCGGTGGCGGCGACATCAAGAGCGAGGGCGATCTCCTCACCCAGTTTGTACCCGGCTACCTCAACAGCTTCTGCCACCAGTGCCAGGGCGGCACGGTTGGTGGGGAGGTTGGGGGCAAAGCCTCCCTCGTCACCGACGTTGGTCGCCAGTCCTCGCCCCGCCAGCACTTTCTTGAGGGACTGGTAACACTCCACTCCCGCCCGTAACGCTTCCCCGAAGGTGTCGAAACCGCCCGGGACCAACATGAACTCCTGGACGTCGATCGAGTTGGAGGCATGGGCGCCTCCGTTGAGAACGTTGAGACATGGCACAGGCAGCACCCGTGACCAGGGGCCCCCCAGATAGCGGTAGAGGGGCAAACCGGTCGCGGCGGCAGCGGCCCTGGCGACCGCAAGAGAAACCGCCAGGATGGCGTTGGCACCAAGCCGCGACTTGTCGATGGTGGCATCGAGATCGATCATCGTCTGGTCGATGGTGTCCTGACCCACGGCATCCATGCCCCCCAGAACCTCAGCAATGGCCTTGTTGACGTTATTGACCGCGGTCATCACCCCTTTGCCGCCGTAACGATCCCGCCCGTCCCTCAGTTCGACCGCTTCCCCGGCTCCGGTCGAGGCACCCGAAGGCACCGCTGCCCGGCCAAACCCGCCGCCGGCGAGGTGAACCTCGGCTTCGACCGTCGGATTGCCACGCGAGTCGAGGACTTCACGGGCGTGGATACGGGTAATGACAGTTGTCACGGGTTATCCAACCTAGCGGGCATCACTCATCTGACTTGACCTTTGCCCAGCGTCGATCGAGCTCGTCAGGGCTCAGCGATTCCATGGGCCCCATCGCCTCCATCGCCCGAAATCGGGTGGTGAAACGGTCGTTGGCGCCACGCAGCACGAGCTCGGGATCGACCCCAAGGTGACGGCTGAGATTGACGACGGTGAAAAGGACATCGCCCACCTCCTCCTCGATGTGCTCTGAGCTGGCCAGGGCCTGGCCCACCTCACCGATCTCCTCCCGTAGTTTTTCGATGACACCCGCCGGGTCCGGCCAATCAAAGCCAACTGCGGCTGCCCGTCTTTGCAGCTTGGCGGCGCGTTCCAGCGCCGGCATCCCCACCGGCACCCCGTCCAGCAACGAGGAGTGCGCCTCGCCCCGTTCCTCCTCTTTGATCCGATCCCAGTTGGCCTTGACGTCCTCAGCCGAAGCGACCTCAACTGACCCGAACACGTGCGGATGGCGCCGGACCAGTTTCTGGCGAAGATTCTCGGCGACATCCTCGATGTCGAAGGCACCTTCCTGGCGAGCGATAGCCGCGTGAAACAAGACCTGTAGCAAGACATCACCCAGCTCGTCCTCGACCGCCCCACAGGCGGTGCCGTCGGAGTTGGCGGCGATGGCCTCGATCAACTCGTAACATTCCTCGACCAGGTTCTTGACCAGGCTTTCGTGGGTTTGGCGGCGGTCCCAGGGGCATTCGTGTCGGAGACGCCACATGGTCCTAATCACCCCTACCAGCCCACCGGGTTCGGGATCCACGAAGAGCGAAGTGCGTGGTCCCGCCAGGCTGGGGTCGAGGTCGGCAAGCCTGCCCTCCACCAGCTTTTGGTGATCGCCGCCGGCATCCACGATGAGGACAGCGACGGATTCTTCGGCGACGACTCTTTCCAGCCCGGCAATGACATCTGCCAGGACGACCGGTTGATCGAGGTGGGTGACAATTGTTGGCGAGTCGATAACCAGTGGTGACGGC
Source organism: Acidimicrobiia bacterium (assembly GCA_040905905.1). Classification (GTDB taxonomy): domain Bacteria; phylum Actinomycetota; class Acidimicrobiia; order Spongiisociales; family ZC4RG35; genus JAICND01. The sequence continues at coordinate 12,471 of JBBDQN010000056.1, read as the reverse complement.
AGATGGTGACCGTTGAGGAGGCGCAGTCCCCGATCGAGCGGGTCGTACCCCACCGCCGATAGGACCGCGTCGAGGAACGACTCGGCACCGACGACCCTGCAATCGAAACCGGCGGCAGCGGCGGCCTCTCGAATCCGTCCTACGGCCAACTCTCCCAATAGCGGGCTACCAGGGACCGCGTACACGGTCGGGTATTGACGGGTGCTTTTTATCACTCGCTCGGTGATCGCTGCGTAAACATCTTCGAAACTCTCGTTGCTTTGATAAAGGTCGTCACAACTCGTCACCGCACGAAGCTGAGCAAGTTCGGTGGCGGCAGGATGGTCCAGGGTGCGGACGATCACGGCGTTCACCGGATCAAGGAGGAGGTTCCGTGTCGCCGGGTCGACCCGGCTCCAGCCACCGGGACCGAGCCCGGCTACCACGAGACTGTTGGTCAACCTGTCGGAGGGACAACCTGGGGGACCGGCTCGATCACCCAGGTGCCATATTCGGCATTGACCTCAACCACTGCATCCGCGAATGCACCGAGCAGCCAGGCGTCGACAAGTTGATTGATGCGATCGCCCGTGATTCGCTCTTTGAGCTCGGCCAGAGTTGGCTCATCACGTTCCCGCACGAGGATTAGATGCCATCCAGACTCGGATGCGACCGGGCTTGTGACAACCCCCAGGCGGGCATTGGACGCCGCCTCGGCGAACTCTGGCACATAACGGCTCAGGGCGGCGCAGCCGAGGTCGCCTCCACTAGCAGCGGTCCCGTCGGTGCCCAGCTCGGTAGCGACCGTGGCAAAGGCCTCGCCACCGTCGATCCGGACCTTGGCCGCGAACGCCTCCTCTTCAGTGGGCACGAGGATGTGGCTTGCACAAACGCTGACGAGGCGGAGGCCCTCAGCGGTTCGCAACAACTCCGCATCTGCATCGGAACCTGGCAGAACGTCTGGTCGGAAGCGTTCGATGAGCTTGTCGCGGATCACCTGCTGATTGGCAATGACGCGGAACTGGCTCTCTGTGAGCCCCTCGTTCTGTAAGAAGTCGGCAAGCGAGATGCCCTGAGCGACGGTGATCAGTTCGCCTAGCTGCAGGATCTTGGCGTCGATCTCCTCAGGGGTGGGTTCGATGGCAAATTCGTCACTGACGGCCTCGATAACCACCTGGTCGACGATCGCTCCGGTGAGGTGGGTTGCGAAGACCACCTTGTCGATGGTGCCATCGTCGTCTGCTGGCTGGATTCGCGTTGCTTGCACATCGGCAACTGTTATGTCGGTTCCGTTGACGGTGGCGGCGACCACGCCACCGGCGCCGCCTGCACAGGCGACGAGGGTGAAAGAGACAGCGGCCAGCGGAAGGAGGTGCTTGCGCAAGGTGGACATATTAATTGGGCCACATTTCTAAAAGGAATGCGCGCAAGCCGTTTACCAAGTCCTTAGGAGCAGGGATAAAGAGCACATCGTTTCGCAAAACGGCCTTCTTGACCAGGCGCTGAAGACGCACCTCCTGGCTGGCGCTGAGGTCGACCGGCGACATCCGCACCTCCGACCTGAGGTTGACGAGTTCGTTGAGTCCGACCCGAAGTGCCTCCACCCGCAGGCGAGCAATGTCGATCAAAGCCGTGGCGGCGGGTGGTAGGGGGCCAAAACGGTCGGTCCACTCGGAGGCAACATCGTCAACCGCCACCTGGTCGGCAGCGGTCGCCAACCGCCGGTAGGCCTCGAGACGGAGGCTCTGCTCGGGCACGTAGTCGTCGGGGAGATGGGCGTCCATTGGCAACTCGATCCGGACCTCCCTCACCTCCTTAGACACGAGCTCGGTGCCTTCCAGGCGCGAAACGGCTTCCGCCACCAGCTCTGCATAGAGGTCGAATCCGACCGCGGCGATGTGGCCGGACTGCACCTCCCCGAGAATCGACCCTGCACCCCGAATCTCCAAATCCCGCAGGGCGAGATGAAAGCCGGAACCGAGGTCGGTGGCCTCGCCGATGGCCTCCAACCGGCGATATGCCTCCTCGCTCAGGATCCGGTCCGACGGGTGGAAGAGATAGGCATAAGCCCGCTGACTTGACCGGCCTACCCGGCCACGAAGCTGATAGAGCTGGGCAAGACCAAGCAGATCGGCCCGTTCGACAATCAGGGTGTTGACCTGGGGCAGATCCAGCCCCGACTCGATGATGGTGGTAGCCACCATCACGTCGTATTCACGACTCCAGAAGTCGAGCATGACTTGTTCGAGTTGGCCCTCCGACATCTGACCATGAGCGACGGCAATACGGGCATCCGGAACGAGGTTGCGGAGCCTACCCACGGCCTCATCGATGGACGCCACCCGGTTGTGGACGTAGAAGACCTGGCCGTCGCGGAGCAACTCGCGTCGTATCGCCGCAGATACCGACTGCGAATCAAAGGGGCCGACATAGGTCAGGATCGGATGCCGGTCCTCGGGGGCGGTACGGATGTGGCTCACCTGCCGGATTCCGGTGAGGGCCATCTCCAGGGTGCGGGGAATCGGAGTGGCCGTGAGGGTGAGTACGTCGACCCCGACCTTCAATTGTTTGAGCTGATCTTTGGCGCTCACCCCGAAACGCTGCTCCTCGTCGACCACCACCAGACCGAGGTTCTTCCACCGGACATCCTCGGAGAGGAGTCGATGGGTGCCGATGACGATGTCTACGGCTCCGGTGGTGATGCCCTCGATGACCGAAAGTTGTTGCTTGGATGTAAGAAACCTTGACAGGACCTCCACCCGGAGCGGGTATTGCTCAAGCCGATCGGTAAAGGTCTGGTGGTGCTGTTGGGCCAGCAATGTTGTGGGGACCAGCACCGCCACCTGTTTGCCGGCGTTGGCGGCCTTGAACGCTGCACGTAGCGCCACCTCGGTTTTCCCGTATCCCACGTCGCCGAAGATGAGACGGTCCATCGGGATGGAAGCCTCCATGTCCTCTTTCACATCGGCGATGGCCACAAGCTGGTCGGGAGTCTCCTCGTAGGGGAACGAAGCCTCGACCTCACCCTGCCACGGGGTGTCGGGGGGGAAGGCGAAGCCCCGGGCGCGGACCCGGGCCCGGTGGAGACGAACCACCTGCTCGGCCACGGCCGCCACCGCCTTGCGGACCCGCTCCTTGGTTTCACCCCAATCCTTGCCGCCCATCCGTGAAACCCGCGGTGCTTCCCCACCGGTGTACTTCCGGACCGACGCGAGCTGGTCGGTGGGCACGTAGAGCCGATCTTCGGACGCGTACCCGATAACCAGATAGTCGCGCTCCACCCCCGCCATGGTTTTCGATACCAGGCCCTCGAAACGCCCGATTCCGTGACGGTGATGCACTACGTAGTCACCGAAAGACAGATCGGCATAGTTGAGCCCGGATTCGCCCCGGCGACGACTGGGGCTGCGATGAGCCCGGCGCCGGCCGGCCACCTCCTGCTCACCGAGCACCGCCAGTCCGAGTCCGGGGGCGACAAAGCCACGGTGAATCCCGACGCTGATCACGGTGGGCGACACACCCTCCTCACCGAGCAACCGCCCGACCCGGGCGGCCGCATGTTCACCATCCATCGCCACGACCACCTCCACTTTCCGCGCTTGCAGCCGGGAGATGGCGCCTGCCACCGAGCCGGGGTCGCCCGGGGTGGCGTCGAAACCTGACAGGTCGAGGATCGGGTCGTCGGGCGAGGCAGCCATCGACGGCATCTCCAGGTGGGAGCCGAGCCTCGTGTCGAGCTCGAGGTGGAGGCCAGGATGTTGTCCGGCATCGGGAGCACCGCTCCCCCAGGTGGTGGCAAGGGCGGCCGCCAACTCTTGTTCTTCCTTGAGCAGTTCGCGGGCGCGGTCATGACTGCGGGCTGGCTCGACCAGGACTACCAGAGACGAGGCGGCTTCGTCGAGAAGACTGATAGGAGGAGCCAGCCACGGCAACCACGACTCCATCCCGGCGAAAAGCTGGCCTTCAGCCAGTCGATCCCAGGTCGAGGCTGCCCACGAGTCGGTGATAAGGAGCTGGCGGGCGCGCTCTCTGACCTGACGATCGGGACGGAACTCCCGAGCCGGGAAGGCGGTGGCCGCCTCGATTTCGACGAGGGATCTTTGGCTCGACACCGAAAATGACCGGAGGTCCTCGACGGTGTCGCCGAAGAGATCGATGCGGACTGCCTCGTCGGCCTGGGCGGGAAAGAGATCGAGGATTCCACCTCGAACCGCAAATTCGCCCCGGGCTTCCACTCGATCGGTGCGCTCGTATCCGAGGTCGGCGAGAGTGATCGCCAAGTCCGAAAGTGAGAGCTCGTCACCCCTCCGCACCACCACCGGGTACGGAAAAGAGGGGCTGAGCCTCTGGATCGCCGCCCGCGCTGGAACTACCAACACTCGCCCAAGCTGGGCATCGCTCAACATGTGACGACCCTGGGCGCGCCGAGCCATCGTTGCCAGATTGGGCGAGATGTGTTCGAACGGAAGGGTCTCCCAGGCTGGGATGAGATGAGCTTCGGTGAAGAGACTGAGGTCGTCCACCAGTTGTTCGGCGTCGTGCTCGGAAGGCACCACGGCCAGAACCTGACGATCCTGCGCAAGACCCGCCAGGGCATAAGCGCGGGCACCGACGCCTACCACCCACCGTCGGGATGGAAAGGTGTGGCCGCGCCAACGATCCACGTACCGCGATAACGGAGCGGCCTTCACCAAGTCAACTCAATGCAACCCGTGTGGGCTTGGGGCTCTACTTGCAGAGTGGCGTGTTCGATTTTGAATTCCTCTTGAAGCATTTGTTGGGCCGAGTCGAGGGTCGAGTGGGGATCGGCGTCATCCTCGATCATCAGGTGGGCCGAGAACACATCCATCCCCGAGGTCAACGTCCACACATGGAGGTCGTGGATGTCAACCACACGCGGGAGGGAAGCGAGGCTCTCCTTGATGCGACCAACATCAAGGTGTGGCGGCGCTTCCTGAACCAGGATACGCACTGCCTCCCGCCCCAATTTGAACGCACGGGGCAATACGAAGATTCCGAGGGCCGTTGCGATCACTGGGTCGGCGAGGAGCCAACCGGTGCTGAGGACGATGACGGCGGCGGCGATGACTCCGATCGACCCGAGCAAGTCGGCAACCAGCTCGAGGCGGGCTCCCGCCAGGTTGAGGGAATCGTTTTCTACCTTCAGCAGGCGAAACCCGATCAGATTGATCCCCAGGCCGATCGCGGCGACAACGAACATCGGGCCGGTGGAAATCGGTGGCGGGTCGGCCCAACGCCCGATCGCCTCCCAAACCACGTATCCGGCGACGGCGAAGAGGAGGACGGTGTTGGCGAGTGCGGCCAGAATCTCCAACCGATAGAGGCCATAGGTGCGGGCGCCGTGGACACTCCCCCGTGCGGCCACGACGGCGGCCAGGGCCATCCCCACCCCAAGGGCGTCGGTCCCCATGTGAGCAGCATCAGAGATGAGCGCCAATGACCCGGTAAGCAGCCCGGTCACCAGTTCGACCCCAATGAACGCGACCAGCATCACCAGGACGATGGTGAGGCGGCGGGAATGCTGAGCCGTGGCCGTATGGCTCACTTGCGAGCCGCCCCCGGCGATTTGACACTTACTCCGTGGATCGCGGCTGCCTCGGCCATGCGGATGTCGTAGGTGACAAATCCCTCCAGCTCGTCACCGAGGCTCAAAGCGCTGGAGACATGAAGGGCGTCAAGCGTGCGCAGGATGTCGGGATCCAGTTCGGCGGCCCTGTCGAATACCTCAGGAGTCAACGAGAGAATCGTCAATACCTCCAGACGGGAACGGGTCTCGGCAAGGGCGGCCTTCGAGTGGCGACGGGCGGTTCGGATCGCTTCGGTCCGCATCAGGTCGGATGAAACCAGGTTGCCGTCGTTTTGTTCCGCGAACCGACGCATCGCGGCCGAATGAGTTTCCCGAGCGACCATTTTCAGGAATGCCGAAGTGTCGACATAGATGGCCACGTCTCACCGCTCCTGAGCGCGAGCCTCACTTAACAGATCCCCCAGGGTCGGAACCCCGGTCGGAATCGGTGGACCCAGGTCTGCTACCCGGCGTCGGGCCGGTCGAGCAAGGCCGGATTGGATGAGCGCCGCCAATCTCCCTTTCGCCAAAGGGACGATCTGGGCAACCGCGCGCCCTCGATCGGTCACATCGACCGTTTCGCCAGCAGCCGCCCGCGCAATGACGGCCGATGCGTTTTGCTGAAGGGCCCTTATTCCTACCTTTTCGGCCATGTGCGTCATTGTAGCACATGGTGAAACTGACGCCCATCGGGTTTGATCCAAACGACCGGTCCGTTGGGGTTGCCCTCGATTTTCCAGCCTTCCTCGTGCACCATCCGATGGTGGAATTGGCAGAGGCTGACCAGATTGTCGAGGTCGGTACGTCCCCCATTCGACCAGTAGTTCATGTGGTGGCCATGAACCCATCGTCGACGACGACAGCCGGGGAACCGGCATCCCTGATCTCGCCTCCTCAGGCTGCGAGCCATCCAGGCGGGGATGATCCGACTGGCCCGGCCGATCCCGACGACCACACCGATGTTGTTCTCGGCCACGACCTCTATCCGTCCGTCACAGCAGAGACGCCTCACGGTCTCGATGGAAAGACCCGGACCGTTTTCGACCTCACCCGAGCCCACGCCCCTGGCCAACGCTTCCGAGGAGACATGGACCACGACGGTGGCCCGATCGGGATCGGAGTCTGACCCGAGGCTTTGTGATGCCAGTTGGACAAGAGCATCGGCGGCCCGGGTGTCAAAGTCGTTGTAAACGCCGGTAAGCGGATCCTTACCCATCTGATCGACCAGCCGGTTGATCGCCGCCTCGAAGAGCGCTCCTTGCTCCTCGGGCAGACACCCCCGGTATCGCAGCAGCCGATTGTCGGTGTCCCAACGCATCCGTAGGAATCGTTGCCGATGGGCCTCGTTGCTCTCCGCGGCGGTGATCTCCCGCTTACGACGAGCCATCACCTCGAGACGGGAGGCTGAGTGTTTGCTGGCTTCGTTGGCCCAATGTTCATCGGTCTCTCGGTCGGCCAGACGGCAGACAAACTTCACCTGGTCGAACGACAACCGACCTTCGGCGAACTCGGCTTGCACCGCCGGCAGGTCGACCAGTCCGTGGGCAACCTCCATCCAGTCTTTGGCAGATCGTGGAGCTAGGCCATATTGGAAGGTCAGCCAGGCTGCCATCGAAGTAGCCCCATCCTCCGCCCAAAGCTCCTGCTGGTCGTATTCGACGACTAGGCCGAGCAGATTGGCAAGGCTGGTGTTACTGGCAGCCTGCCAGGCATCCATCTCATCAGTGAGACCGGCTGGCGTCGGCGCAGCTTCTTTCTCGATTGTCAGGGCCATTCCGACACCTTGCTCGACGGAATGGGGAAGTGAAGTTCAAGGTACAAGGGGGGTGTGACAAAATTTCAATCATCCGGAAACATTGGGCCCCGGGGCCGAGGCTTTTTTTTGGCTTTCCTAGCGTGTAAGCGTCTTATGCGCTGACGAGCTAGAGCGGCTGCCCGTTCAAGGCTCAAGCGTTCAACCTTCGTGCGGAGCACGCGTACACACACTGGCCCAGTTGCCGTCTGTAGGAGCCGTTGCCAGTCGCGGATGCCTTTGAAGGCAACGAGAGCGAGGTCGTCGAGCGTGAACTGCCGACCTCTCGGATCGATCCACACAACGGACTCTGCTTGTTCATGACACAACAGAATCATGTCGTGATTCGAGGTAACGACAACCTGGCGGTGCCGCTTGGCGTGCGCTAGAACCTGCTCATCGAGTGACCCGCGTGCAGGCGACGCGTCATCTATATGGCCAACATGGCTCGTATTGAAACCGAGTTCTCTCAGAGCCCTCGCCACCTTCGGCGAAAGAAGCTCGTCGAACAACAATCGGACCTTTGGACGCTGACGCCGTGCCGTGGCAAGACCTCAAGCGGCCTCAAACGTCAGTGCCGCTTTGACCTGTGCGATAGAGAGTTCGTAGTCGGCGGCGATGTCGTCCTGGTCCTCGTTCTCCGCCACAAGGGATGCCAGAACTGCAGTAGGAATTCGAGTGCCTTCCACACAAGGGGAACCGGCCTGCACCCTCGGGTTGATCGATACTCCTTCTGCCGGCCTCCATATCATGGCTAGTCCATCGCGGCCGTACTCAACCGGTCGAAGGTAGGCCTCAATAATGTCGTGGAAGGCGAGTTGCCCTGACTTCCCAACATCGACCCAATCCCCGAACCTTCCAAAAACAGCGCCACCGACCGTGGCCAGAGCCTTGTGAGCAAGGGGATACGTAGTCCCCAACTCCTTCGCAAGGTAGCTCGCACCGTTCCTGATCTCGACCTTCGGTACTCCCCGATCGATGAACTCGGACACAACCCAGAGGCTGATCAAGTCCAAAAAGGAATAGAAGGGCTTCGACTCAACAGAATGGAGAGGGGACCGGCCGCTGGTCCACCGAGAGACGGTTTCTGGATCCCTGCTGACGAGCCGTGCGACCTCGACGACGTCGTAAATGCCCCGCCCGAGGAGTGGCTCGGTCTTCGTTGAGGGCTTCGGGGTAGCGATCATTGCCTTCCGAACGTATCGGGGCTCAGGTACAGATTCTGTCACGATCGGTCACAGTTTCCTGTGCGTTAGCCCTATTCCGTACGAAGCACCGGGCTGACTAACGCCACCAAACAAGCGGCGGGAACGAGATGCATCAGACCCTGCCACACCCGATCGATCGCCGGGCTGTCCAGCATAAGGACTGCGAACAGGCTCAGGAAGGCCACCAGGACCACCACGCTGCTGAAGACAGTTCTGGCCTTGGCGTTAGACCTATTGAGGACTACCGCTAAGACGACAGCGAGTACTGATGGCACGGCGGTGAACACCAACAATGGAACAAGGGTCATGTCGGCCAACTCGGTGGAACCCATTTCGGCCGGAACCCTCAATGTCACCCCAAGGGCTTCATAGGCAAAGAAAAGCACCACGTTGAGAGCAACCGCAGCTCCGGCTGCGATCAGACCTCGATACCAAATGGACGGCCGATCTTCCATCGAACACCTCCGAGAGTGGCGAAACCCTGGACCGGGTCAGTGGGAAAGCAGGCTACCTCGGTCGAACTGGTGGAAATGCGTGAGGGAGGGAACCCTATGGCTCCCACCTGCAAAGCTAGACCCCCATGACCAATCCCCTCGTCGACCAGCTCCGCTTCACCCGGTCCGAGTTCAAGCGCGGTCTCCGCAAGGTCAGCGAACAAGAAGGGTCGAAACGGATCGACCCGATGAACTCGATCTCCTGGATGGTCGGTCACCTCGCCTGGCAGGAGGAGCGTTACTGGCTCCGGCGAGCCCAGGGTGTAATCCTCATCCCCCGTCTCGACAAAGAACTCGCCTACGGAAAACCGGCCTCGACACCATCAATTGCCGAGATGTGGGCGGCCTGGGACGAGGTCACCAAAGCCGCCGATCCCTGGCTCGACTCGCTCGATGATGAACGCATGGCCGCGCCTCTGGCTGAGGGCTACTCCGGCGTCGGCACTTTCATGCTCCGCACCACCTACCACTACTGGTACCACCTGGGTGAGGGCCTGGCGGTGAGGCAACAACTCGGGCATGTACGCCTCCCTGACTTTGTCGGTGACATCGATGGCAAGGCTCCCTGGCGTTCATGACCGGTTTCGAAGGCTTCTACGACATGGCCGGCGACGTCGTCGAGGTGGTCGAGGTTGGCGGTCGTCTCGTCATCAGATTTGACGGCGTTCCAGATCACTTCGCACCGACCCTCAGATCTGCCGGCGACGCCACCTTTGTCGTCGAGACCAGCACGCTTTCCGGCGCTGAGGTCTCTTTCAACGAGTCGGGTGGTCTCATCGGCGGCGTTATCCTCATTGAACGGATCAGCCAGCCGGTTCCACCTCCCTGGCCGACCGGCAAGGGCTTGACTCTGGACGAGCCGGATCCTGCGGACGAAGAAGACACCGCCTATCAGGAATTGTGGACCGAGGTCAGCGAACGCTCCGATGGCGGGTGGATCAGGTGGGATCTGCCCTGGCCCCGGTATCGGTTCGTGGAGTGGCTCACTCGGCGGCGCCACGTGATATTCCATGGATCGCCCCTCGCCGACCTCGATCTCTTCGTGCCCCGACGCGGCTCGATCGAACTTTTCGATCATGGAGGGAAGGGCAACCGGGGAGCGGTCTATGGCACCCCCTATGGTCTCTGGTCGATGTGGTTTGCGGTCATCGACCGCTCCAAGCTAAATGGCTCGATCCGCAACGGTGTCCTCAACTTCGCGACCACCTCGGAGACTCTCGACGTCTATCACTTCTCGGTTCACCACGAGTTGCTCGGACAGTCGCTCTTACGCACCGGCACGCTCTACCTGCTTTCTCCCGAGACGTTCGAGCCAATCCCCTTCTACCCTGGCGGGCCGCCCTCCAACGAATGGGCCAGCACTGTCGAGCTGCGGCCGATCGCCCGGCTCGAGGTCAGACCGGAGGACTTCCCCTTCCGCGAACAGGTCGGCGGGCACGATGACTCCGAGCTAATCGCCGCCGAGAAGCTCGGCGACATCGTCACTGACCACATCGATGCTGCTCACCGGATCGACAATGGCGTTGCTGTCCGTCTCCGCTGGGACGACCAAATCGCCGCCATCGTCGAGGCGTACCTGGAGAGCCGGCGTCGATTCACGCCTGACGTCATTCGCCAGCACCGGATAGAACCAGCCGGGGTACATTGGATCGACATCAAGGGCCCCGATGGCTTCCTTCAGACCTACGAAAAGATGCTCGTCTCCCAAGGGATCGTTATCAATTGATAGGGAACCTCAGGAGGGTGAGCGGTGTAGAGATGGACATGAGATCACGCCGCTCCGCCTGGTTGTACCTGGCCCTTGTCATTGTCATTGTCACGGCCACGCCATCACTTGCCAAAGGTCCTGGTAGCGCCACCATCCAGGGTCCCGGAGGAACCGTCACGGTTGCTGGCGGGGTCTATCGATACCTCGACGAGGATCCATTTTGGGATTTCCAGGACGAATCCGCGGTCATCGCCCTCGCGTTTATGGATGGCAGGCCGTCGGCATCGCGCCCGGCCGGTGACCTCGGCGAACCGCTCACGGTGACCTGGGACATGGGATACAGCGACATCGTCCAATTCCTCCATATGAACGCCCAAGGTGGTCCGGTTACATACATTGAGCCAGATCCGGCAAACGGAGTCAGAGGTGGCTGGCACAAGGCGGGTCCCGGTCTGGCGGTCGCCCTCGAAGAACTCGGCATCGAGATCCCGCCCCCATCCCCCTGGGCGCAGATCGCCCGGATCTTGTTGGCGTTAACAGTCGGAATGACCTGGAAGACCTAGAAGACCACAGCGCCCGGGCAGCTATCGACCGACCACCCTGATTACCCTGCGCCGGTGGAGCAATCCGGGGAGCCTGACCTTCTTTCGTTAGTAGCAATAGCCGGGATGGCCGTGTCCGTCGACGCGGCCGCTGCTGCTTTGAGCGTTACCCCTGAGCAGGTCATGGCGACCGCCGCGCGTTTAGTGACCGAAGGCAAGTTGCACGAGTCTCAGGCCGGCTACATCCTCCCGGTGGGGTTCACGGTCGAGGTCGGCCCGGCAGTGGGTGCCTATCTGGCCGGTCATCTGGCCGATGCGCTAGAAGGGAGTCACGCCGATCCCCGCCAGATCGGACGGCTGCTCATGGCGGCAGGACGTTTCGCCGGGGCCTGGCGGGCCTTGTCCGGAGCCGCCCTCGACGAGTCGGCCCGACTCACCGATTCCGAGCAGGTGTCACTTCTCGAAATGGCCGTTAAGGCCCTGGGGGAGGCGAAACTCGAAGGGGGCGAAACCGAGGGACGGATCCGGCTGCGATTGGCTCGTCTCTATCGGGGACGGGGCCAGACCGCAGCGGCCGCCAGCTCGCTTGAGTCGGCCATACCTCGGCTCACCGGCGAGGACCTGGTCGATGGCCTGGGTTTCGCCGCCTCGGTCGAGGACGACCTGCAACATCCGCAGGAGGCAGAACGGTGGGTCGCCCTGGCGGAACTAGCGGCAGCCCGCATCAATTCGGCCGCCAAACTCGGTTCGTTGCTGACCTTCCACGGTCGGGAACTGTCCCGCCTGGGGTTTGCGGCAGAGGCCACCGCCACGGCCGGCAAAGGCCAGGCTCTGCTAAACATTCACGGCTCCGAAACCCAGCGTTTCTACGGGCGACTGAACCAGGCCTGGATCGATCTGGACCAGGGTCAGATGCGCAACGCGGAGATCGGATTTGCCCGGCTGCGGGACGAAGCCATGACCACAGAAGGAGAGGCATCCCAGGCCGACAAGGAGGCGTACTGGGCACGGGCTCTCTTCGGGGTGGGACGGCCGGCGGATGCCCTGGGGGCGATCGACCGGGCGCGGGAGCTTTCCTCGAAGGTGGATGCGATGGCACCCATCTTCATTTCTCACCTGGCGGCCGCCGAAGGCGGGCTTCTCTTTGAGCAGTGGGACATG
>JBBDQN010000055.1:0-16474 GCA_040905905.1 Acidimicrobiia bacterium | reverse complement strand
CCCGGCGTCGTAAGCACCAGGTGGGAATGTCCGAGTTGGAGGAAGCCATCGATCGGGTTACCGCCGGACCTGAGCGGAAAACCAAGGTTATGACGGACGACGAGCGCCGTCTGATCGCTTATCACGAAACCGGTCACGCCCTGGTCGGTTGGTGTCTGCCGATGGCCGACCCCGTCCACAAGATCACCATCGCCGCCCGCGGAAGATCGCTGGGGCACACGCTCGCCCTTCCCACCCATGACAAATACCTCGTGCGAAAATCCGAGCTGGTTGATCAGCTCGCAATGCTTCTCGGAGGTCGGACCGCTGAGGAGTTGATCTACGCCGATCCGACCACGGGCTCCTCCAACGACATCGAAAAGGCCACGGTGATCGCCCGGCGCATGGTCATGGAATACGGAATGAGTGACCGGTTGGGCCCGATGCAGTACGGCCGGCCAGCCGGGGAGGTGTTCCTCGGTCGCGACTACGCCCGTCAGCAGGACTACTCCGACGAGGTGGCTGCATTCATCGACAACGAGGTACGAAGGTTGATTAGTGCCGCCCATGACGAGGCGCGGACCATTCTCGAAGCTCACGGCGAGGCACTGGAGAGAATGGTCGCCATCCTGCTCGATCAGGAAACGGTTGGGCCCGAGCAGCTTGCAGAGATCTTCGCCGATGTGTCCAAGTGGGAACATGCTCCCGATGGTGGATTGCGGATTCAGCCCCCCACCAAACCGCCGGTGGACGTCGAGGAACCCGAGGCCGCAGCAGTCGTGGCCGATGAAGGTGCGCCGCCCGACCGTCCCGCTACCGGGCGGAAGTCCCGCACTCTTTTGCCCCGCATGAAGCCGGCGGACGCTCCGGGATCCTGAGTTGGCTCCCAACGAGGAGTCTGGCGCCGACTCGACATCGATAGATCAGACGGCAATCGCGGAAGCGATGCGGGCGATCTTGGTGGCCATCGGAGAGGACCCCTCCCGAGAAGGACTGCGCGACACACCTGAGCGTGTGGCCCGGTTCTACGCCGAAGCTTTTGAAGGACTCCATCGCGATCCCGCAGACGATCTCGATGCGTTTTTCGGCGAGGAGCATTACCACGAGATGGTCATGGTGCGGGAGATCCCTTTCGACTCGTTGTGTGAACACCACTTCCTGCCCTTCCATGGCAAGGCTCACGTTGCCTATATCCCCGATGGCAAGGTCACGGGGCTGTCCAAACTCGCCCGGGTCGTGGAGGGATTTGCCCACCGACCGCAGATGCAGGAGCGGCTCACCGCCCAGGTCGCGGATGCCCTGATGAAACGTTTGGCCCCGATGGGAGTGATCGTTGTCGTCGAAGCCGAGCATCTTTGTATGGCAATGAGAGGGATACGTAAACCCGGCGCAATCACGGTGACCTCGGCCGTTCGGGGGATCATGGAGACCAACCCCGCAACGCGTGCCGAGGCGATGGCTTTGATCAACGGCGGGAGATGACCCCCGGTCGCCGTTGGCGGCTTCGCACGAGATCTTTGTCCCTGGAGCGACCCCTCATCATGGGAGTCGTGAACCTCACTCCTGACTCTTTCAGCGACCGTGGAAGGATCACCTCTCCTCAAGAGGGCTTGGCGCATGCCCGTCGTCTGATCGAAGAAGGTGCGGACCTCCTCGATCTAGGAGGGGAGTCAACCCGGCCGGGGGCCGAGGCCGTTTCCGCCGAGGTGGAGATCGAACGGGTCATGCCGGTGCTGGCAGCCCTGGTCGCCGACGGAACGCCCCTGTCGATCGACACCTCGAAACCCGAGGTTGCCCGGGTTGCGCTGGCCGCGGGCGCCGAAGCAATCAACGACGTGACCTCGGGCAGCCACCCCGAGATGTTCCCGATGGTTGCCGACACCGGGGCGGGACTCGTCCTCATGCACATGCAGGGGAACCCTCGCGACATGCAGACAGAACCTCGTTATGTCGACGTGGTCGCCGAGATCAAGACCTTCCTGGCGGAAAGGGCCGCCGCCGCCCAGAACCAAGGCGTTACAGCAGACCGGATCGCCCTCGACCCCGGGATCGGTTTCGGGAAAACCCTCGAACACAATCTGACTCTGATCCGAAACCTCAGTGCCCTTCAGGCTCTGGGCTTCCCTGTGGTCCTGGGTGCATCTCGCAAGAAGTTCCTCGGCCTGATCACGGGGGTCGATGACCCCGCTCAACGCGATCTGGCCAGCGCTGTTATCGCGGCATTAGGGGTCGAGCGTGGCGCCGACATCCTCCGTGTTCACAATGTGGCGGCTTGCCGGGAGGCCGTGGCAGTGGCCATAGCTATCGTGCGAGAGTCTGGAGGATGAGGGTCGTCACGGGTCTTAAGCCACGGGGGTTCATTTGGGTAATTGCCGATCGATTGGCCGTGTCCGAGCGAATCGGGGGCTATGGCTTCCAGCATCGCAAGATCCGCCGGGAAGAAGAGATCGGCTGGTTGACCCGCCAGGCCTCCATTTCTTCGGTTATCACCCTGCTGCCAGGCAATCAGAACCTGCAGGCCTACCGGGAAGCCGGTCTGGCGGTCCATCAAGTCGCGGTCCCGGCGGAACCGGGTCCGGCTGACGCCGAACGGGTTTTCAAGGCACTCCACCGGGCCCTGTCTGAGGCCGATGCCCGAGTCCTGGTACATCGCGAGATCATCGACGACTGTTTGGGGGGAATTTTGGCCGGTTACCTGGTTTGGTCTGGCATGGTCGATCAGCCGGTGCTGGCGGTGGCGTTGGTGCAAGAGATCCTGGGGCGACCGCTGGGGCCCGAAGGCCGGGCCCTGGTGCCAGACCCGGTGTGAGCGACCTCAACCCTGGGGCCCAACCTCGGGGGAACGATCAAATCCGGTTGACCGGCATCGAGGTGTTCGCTCATCACGGGGTGCTGGCTTCCGAAAAGGAGAACGGACAGCTCTTCCTGGTCGATCTTGAGATCACCCTGGATCTTGGGAGGGCCGGGGACTCCGATCGGTTGGAGGACACCGTTGATTACGGAGCCTTGGCCAACGCCGTGCACGACGTGGTGGCGGGAGAGCGCTGGGACCTGTTGGAACGGGTCGCGCAAAGGGTTGCCGAGGCGGCGTTGGGCCAACCCATGGTCATGGCAGTAGCCGTGACAGTCCACAAACCGGATGCTCCGATCCCGGTCCCCTTTGCAGACGTGGCGGTAACCATCCGTCGACAGCGGTGACCGTCCCGGCGGCCATCGGTCTTGGCTCCAACCTGGGAGATCGGGTGGCACACCTGCGTGAGGCTGTGGCTCGGTTGGGGTCGGCGGGGGAGGTGGTCCGAACGTCCTCTCTGTATGAGACTTCTCCGGTGGGTGGGCCCGAACAGGGTCCCTTTCTCAACGCCGTTGTGATACTGAACACCGGACTTGATCCGTGGCCGTTGCTGCAATTGCTTCATCAGATCGAGAACGAGGCGGGACGGACTCGCCACGTGCGCTGGGGTCCACGCACCCTCGACCTCGACCTAATCGTTTACGACGCCCAAAGGCTGCACACAGAGTTGCTTACCATTCCCCACCCTCGGGCTCACGAGCGAGCGTTTGTCCTCATACCCCTCCTCGAGGTCTGGCCGGAGGCCCACTTGGGGCGTGGAGCCGTTGGCGAACTGGCGGCAGGTCTGGCTGATCCCGAGGTGACGTTGATTTCCCGGGATTGGACCGCCATTCCCGGCGAGCCCGTTCCGGGTTAGCCTGAACCACGGACCGGTACCCGAGTGAGGACTGGAGCCTGACCAAGTGCACATCATCGTCGCCAGCCCAGGTAGGGCGGGTGGAGCCCTGGCTCTGGCCGCTCGCGAGGCGGGACACGAGATCGTGGGGGTGGTGTCTCGGTCCCAGGCCCTGGCAGATCGGTTTTCGCAGATAGCCTTCGACAGTCCTCTCCCTGATGCGGATCTGCTGGTGGTGGCGACGCGTGACGCCTCCATCAAGGAGGTGGCGGATCGCCTGGCCCCTTACACCTCCCGTCTTCGAGGGGCTGTCCACCTTTCGGGCTTTTCGTCGGTGAGCTTGCTCGTGTCGTTTGCGGACCGAGGAATCGAAGTCGGGTCGTTTCATCCATTGCAGACACTTCCTGCTCCCGAGACGGGGGCGGCTGCCCTTCCCGGATCCTGGGTAGGAGTCACGGCCGATGGTGCCCTGCGTGCCGCTTTGTGGGAATTGGCAACCAGCCTGGGGATGGAGCCGTTTCTCCTGGCCGATGAGCTCAAGCCGACTTATCACGCGGCAGCCGCGGCCGCCTCCAACTTCGTCGTAGCCGCCCTGGGACTGGCCGAGGAGCTCTTCGCCGGAGCCGGAGTTTCTTTTGCCGCCGCCCGCCCGCTCACGGAGCGGGTGGTGGCGAACTCCTATGCCTTGGGCTCGGGCGCGGCCCTGACGGGGCCGATTGCCCGTGGCGACTGGCCAACGGTGGCGGGTCAGATTGCGGCCGCCCGCGCCCTGGGATTGGGGGAGGCCTACATCGCCATGGCCCAAGCCACAGCACAGTTGGCAGCCACCGAAATTCCGGCTTCCGTCTTCCGACTTTCGACTTCCGAATGAACCTGGTCCGAACTTTCGCTGACGCCCGCGCCCGATATCAGGGCACGGTCGCGCTCGTGCCGACCATGGGCTTCTTTCACGAAGGACATCTGGCTCTCATGGCCGCCGCCCGGCAGGCCGCGGATACCGTCGTGGTCTCTCACTTTGTGAACCCTCTCCAGTTCAACAACCCGGCCGACCTCGATCGCTATCCCCGCGACCTGGAACGGGACATCTCGATTGCTGCCGAGGTCAATGTCGACATCCTTTTTGCTCCGAGCACGGCCGAGGTCTTCCCCTTGCCCCTGCTGACGAAGGTCGAGGTTGAGCATCTGAGCGAGCCGATGGAAGGGCGCTTTCGTCCCGGTCATTTCGCCGGAGTAGCAACGATTGTCACGAAACTGTTTGCCGGCCTCCAACCTCACCTCGCCTACTTCGGGCGGAAGGACGCTCAACAGTTGTCCATCATCCGACGTCTGGCCACCGACCTCTCTTTTCAGGTCCGCGTCATCGCCCATCCCACTGTCAGGGAGAGCGATGGACTTGCGCTCTCAAGTCGCAACACACTGTTGTCGCCCGACCAACGGTTGGCTGCTCGTGAGCTTTCCCAGGGGCTTTTCGCGGCGGCGGCTGCCGCCGAAGCCGGTGAACGGCGCGCAGAGAATCTTGAAGGGGTGGTGAGGGCTGGCATGCGGCGGGCGACTCCCGAATACGTGGAACTCGCCAGCCAGGAGAGGGTCGAGCGGCTGGTCGAAATCGACCGTCCCGCCTTCCTGGCGGTGGCGGCGACCATCGGGTCGGTTCGGCTTATCGACAATGTCGCCTTCGATGTCGTCGCCGGTGAAATAGTGACGGACCGGGGTATCCGCCTCGAACAGTCCAGTCTTCTGTACCACTGATGTTGTTGCTATGTGACGTCGGCAACACCACCACGGTGGTAGGTCTGATGGAGGACAACACCGTGTTGAGACGGTGGCGGGTCTCAACCGACCGGGAACGGACCGCCGACGAGAGTCGGCTGCTGCTCCGGGCGATGTTGGCCGAACAACACGGCACTGTCGATGGGGGAGCCCTCTCTTCGGTGGTCCCACCCCGGACCGTTGCCTGGAAGGAGGCGATGTCAGCTGTGGTCGACGGCCCGGTGATCGTCGTCGGCCCCGGTGTAAGGACCGGGATCGCTCTCCAGGTCGACAACCCAAGGGAGGTGGGAGCTGACCGGGTGGTCAACGCCATCGGGGCGGTCTCAGTCCTGGGTGCGCCGGTGGTGGTGGTCGACTTTGGAACAGCCACAACGGTCGACCTGGTCGGTGACGACGGCTCGTACAGGGGAGGTGCGATTGCCCCAGGTCTCGAGGTGTCGGCCGATGCGCTCGTCACTCACACGGCCGCCCTGCGCAGGGTCGAACTGATCGCACCTCGTAGCCCGGTGGGCCGTTCCACCGTCGAGGCCATCCAGAGTGGGCTGATTTACGGCTATGCGGGGCTGGTCGACGGCCTCGTGAGCCGGATCCTGGCAACTCTCGACTCCCCCTGCCCGGTAGTGGCCACCGGTGGATTGGCCGAGGTGCTTAGGGAACACACTCACACCATTACCCACCTCGAACTCGACCTCACCCTTTTGGGGCTGGCGGTGGTCTACGAGAGGAATCAACCGGAACGCCCCGGAACTGGTTCCTAACCTGCGGCCAGTGTCTGCCGACTCTTATCCCTACCGCTTCGACCGCACGGCCCTGGCGGCCCAAATTCACGAACGTCATGGTTCGCTGGGCCCGGCTGCCCAAACGGGTGAGCACGTGGCGGTGGCGGGCCGTGTGTTGTTGATGCGTTCCTTCGGCAAGCTGGCCTTTGCCACCATTCGCGACAACTCGGGGCGCATCCAGGTCATGGCTGAGCTCAAGGAAATGGGGGAGGAAGCTTTCGGCTCTTTCGAAAGTCTCGATCTTGGTGACTGGATCGGTGGATCAGGGGAGGTGGTCACAACCAAGAAGGGCGAACTCACGGTCCGGCTGGGCTCATTCCAACTCCTGGCGAAGTCGGTTCGCCCGCTCCCAGACAAATGGCATGGGATCTCCGACATCGAAGGACGATCACGACAGCGATATCTGGACCTGATCGTGAACGAGGAGTCACAACTGGTGGCACGGGCACGAGCGGAGGTCGTGGCGGAGTTGCGGCGACAATTCTGGGCGCGGGGCTATATCGAGGTGGAAACTCCGGTGTTGCTGACCCAGGCGACGGGGGCCATTGCCCGGCCCTTTGTCACCCATCACAACGCTCTCGATGTAGATATGCAGCTCCGCATCGCCACCGAGCTCTACTTGAAACGGCTGATTGTGGGGGGGTTGGAGCGTGTGTTCGAGATCGGCCGCATCTTCCGCAACGAAGGGGTCGACGCCACCCACAACCCCGAGTTCACCATGCTCGAGTCGTACGAAGCGCTGGCCGACTACCACGACATCTTGAGGCTGGTCGAGGAGGTGTTTTCCGGCTGCGCTGTGGCTGTATGCGGCCTCAGCCGGCTGACATACAAAAACAGAGAACTCGACCTGACTCCACCCTTCCGACGAGAAAAGTTCATGGATCTGGTCGAGAAGGCGGTGGGGGAGCCGCTCGGGTTCGAACGAGAAATTGATGAGGTGCGAGCGATAGCCGTCCGCCATGGAATCGACCCCAAACCCTCGTGGGGCCACGGTCGGATCGCCGCCGAGTTATACGAGGAGTTGGTCGAAGCCTCGATCTGGGAGCCGACATTTGTGCTCGACCACCCCAAGGAGATTTCCCCGCTGGCGAGAGAGCACCGTCAGGACCCCAACTTGACCGAACGGTTCGAACTCGTGATCGCGGGCTCCGAGTACGCCAACGCCTTCTCGGAGTTGATCGACCCCGTCGATCAACGCTTGCGGTTCGAGGAACAGGCGCGGGCCCGGGCGCTGGGCGACGATGAGGCCCACCCCATCGACGAAGACTTCATCAGGGCCCTCGAATACGGGATGCCCCCAACCGGCGGTCTCGGCATCGGCGTGGATCGTCTGGTGATGTTGTTGACCGACACTCATCACATCAGGGATGTGATCCTGTTCCCGACGATGAGACCCGCCTGACCTTCCTGCGTAGAAAACGCACCGGAAACGGTGCGTTTTCTACGCAAGAAGGGGGGAAGGGTTACTCAGCAAACCGGTGCAGGTCCGGCGTGGCCTCAAGTGACGCATTGAGGGCGTCCTGGAGATAGTCGGTGGGTTGGTGGCTGCCGGTCTCCACAGCGACGACGAGGCCAAAACGGATGTCGTCGGTTAGCCCGGGGTTGGCTATCGACTGGCGAAGGGCGATTCTCATGCGTGATACGACGGCAGTAGCACCGTGACGATGGAACTCCCTGAGGACTAGCACGAACGTGGACTCATCCATTTTGCCGATGTCATCTACTGCCCTCCCGGTGTCGGAGAGGGCGTTGGCGACCCGGGCCATCACGTCGGGGACTGCGGCCGGATCGAGATCGGCCAGACGAGGCATGCGGATGGCCATCACCCCAAATGGCTCTCGCCGCCGGTCCCACCACAGTGATGCTCGTTTGATCGCTTCAAGCAAGCCGTTGCGATTGAGAAGACCGCTGTCGACATCAATGGATAGAAATGAATCGACCACGGCCTTGAGGCGACGGATTTCTTCGTCGCGTTCTGCCAACTGCCGGCGATAGCTGTCGATCTCGCTCGGGTCCACTTCTGCCTTAGCCATGCGCTTTCTCGTCGGCCTTGACGCACTTGAGTTCCGAGAGTCCGTTGACCCGGCTCTCAAACCCCTCGTTCTGCCTCGACCCTCTCGACAAGATAACGGCCCAATCCCTCGAGAACCGGCAATGCCTGACGGCGGGGAAGGGTTCGCAGTCGTTCCTGAGCGACCTCGGCTCGCTTCAAGGCTGCGTCCAAAGCGCGGTCGACCCAACCCTCGTTGCGGAGAAGAAGGATGGCCTCTTCTACCGTTTCCTCTGGGTACGGACGAGGCCGGGAAAGCAACCGACGGAGACGTTCGGATTCCTGCAGCGCCGCCAGAGTGGCAAGTGTGAACTTCCCTTCTCTTATGTCGGAGCCGGCGGGTTTGCCAAGGCTGTCCTCGGTCCCCACCAGATCCAGGGCGTCATCGGCCATCTGAAAGACCATGCCGAGCTCAAACGCCCAATCGGTGAGGGCTTGCACCACGTCGCTGTCGGCACCGGCGGCCATCGCCCCCAGACGGGCCGAGGTGCGGATCAGAGAGGCGGTCTTTCCGGCGATCACGTTCTCGTAACCGCTGATCGAGTGGTCGAGGGAGTCGACCAGCTGCAATTCGCGGGTCTGACCCTCAACCAGTTCGGCATAGGTGACAGCCAGGAGCCGGACGGACTCCTGTGACAAGTAGGTGGCTGCCACCTCCGATGCCCGCGCCATCAGGAAGTCTCCGGCGAGGATCGCGACCGTGTTCGACCAGTTGGCATTGACCGAGGCTGCGCCCCGGCGGGTGTCGGCCTCGTCGATGACATCGTCGTGATAAAGGCTGCCCACGTGGATTAGCTCGACCGAAACCGCAGCCTCCACCGGCCGGCGGTCTGTTTGGTCGGCGTCGCCGAACTCGGCGGCCAACAGCGCGAGTAAGGGACGAAACCGCTTCCCCCCTGCCACCAGCAGGTGCTGGGCGATCTTGGTCAGGTACGGATCGTCGGAAGCGGCGGCCTCCAGCAACCGCCCTTCGACCAGTTCCAGTCGATCCCAAATGTGGGGCAAAGGGACCAGTTCGTGTAAATCGTTCATCAGGGAATAACGAATCGTACCGATACGAATAGGGCGACGGGACGGGTCGACAGCCCGTAGGTTGTCCGACCCGGCGGTATACTCGTGCTTGCCCAGCCAGGGTTACAAGGAGACGGTTAGGTGTTTGAGCGATTTACCGACAGAGCGCGGCGGGTGGTGGTTCTCGCCCAGGAAGAAGCTCGCGGTCTCAATCACAGTTACATAGGCACCGAACACATCCTCCTCGGTCTCCTCAACGAGGGTGAAGGCATCGCCGCCCGCGCTCTCGAAGGTATGGGCATCAACCTCCAGAACGTTCGCGACCAGGTGGTCGAGATCATTGGTCAAGGAGCCCAGGCGCCTCAGGGGCACATTCCTTTCACCCCCCGCGCCAAGAAGGTCCTCGAGTTGTCGCTGCGCGAGGCCCTGCAACTCGGACACAACTACATCGGAACCGAACACATCCTTCTCGGCCTAATCCGGGAGGGCGAGGGCGTCGCCGCTCAGGTCCTGCAGAAGCTTGGTGCCGAATTGGTCAAGGTCCGCAACTCGGTAAACCAGTTGTTGACCGGCCCTGGCGGGGGAGAGGAGCAGTCTTCTTCGGGTGGACCTTCCTCAAGGGAGTCGGCCCCGTCCGGTTCAACCGTGCTGGACCAATTCGGACGAAACCTCACCCAGATGGCCCGGGAGCGCAAACTCGACCCGGTGATCGGCCGCACCCGTGAGATCGAACGAGTCATGCAAATCCTGTCACGGCGCACCAAGAACAACCCGGTGCTGATTGGCGAGCCCGGGGTGGGCAAAACGGCCATCGTCGAAGGTCTCGCCCAGCGGATCGTCGCCAATGAGGTGCCCGAAACCCTCACCAACCGCCAGCTCTACACGCTCGACTTGGGGGCCCTCGTGGCCGGATCCCGCTACCGGGGAGACTTCGAGGAGCGTCTCAAGAAGGTGCTGAAGGAGATCCGCACCCGGGGCGACATCATTCTCTTCATCGACGAAATCCATACTTTGGTTGGAGCCGGCGCGGCCGAGGGAGCCATCGACGCCGCCTCCATCCTCAAGCCGATGTTGGCTCGCGGGGAGCTGCAGACCATCGGCGCCACCACCCTTGAGGAGTACCGCAAATACCTCGAGAAGGACTCCGCGCTCGAGCGGCGTTTCCAGCCGGTCCAGGTCGACGAACCATCGGTCACGGACACCATCCACATCCTGATGGGTTTGAAGGACCGCTACGAAGTTCACCACTCGGTGCGGTTCACCGATCAGGCCATTGTGTCCGCGGCCAACCTGGCCGATCGATACATCTCCGATCGCCACCTCCCCGATAAAGCCATCGACCTCATAGACGAGGCGGGCTCCCGTATGCGCATATACCGATCCTCGCGCGACCCTGACCTGGCTGATCTGGACAAACGAATGTCCGATGTACGCCGCCAGAAGGGCGAGGCTGTCTCGGCCCAGCAGTTCGAGCGGGCGGCCCAGCTCCGCGATCAGGAGCGTGGTCTGCTCACCGATCGGATGGAACGGGAACAGGCCATCAAGGCCTTGGGTGGC
The DNA here is from genome assembly GCA_040905905.1 of Acidimicrobiia bacterium. Lineage (GTDB taxonomy): Bacteria > Actinomycetota > Acidimicrobiia > Spongiisociales > ZC4RG35 > JAICND01. The sequence goes on along the minus strand of JBBDQN010000055.1, from coordinate 5,642 downwards.
GATGCTGGATGGGTGATCGATGAGGAAGAGATCGCCGAGGTCCTTGCCCAATGGACCGGCATCCCCGTTCACCGTCTCACCGAGGAGGAAACCGCTCGCCTGGTGCACATGGAGGCCGAGCTCCACTTGCGGATCGTTGGCCAGCACGACGCCATCGTGGCCGTCTCCAAGGCCATTCGCCGCACCCGGGCCGGCCTCAAAGACCCCAAGAGGCCATCGGGTTCTTTCATCTTCCTGGGTCCCTCCGGGGTCGGGAAGACCGAGACCGCCAAGGCGCTGGCAGCGTTCTTGTTTGGGAACGAGGATGCCCTTATCCAGCTCGATATGTCCGAATACATGGAGAAGCATACGGTCAGCCGACTGGTGGGTTCTCCCCCCGGTTACGTCGGATATGACGAAGGCGGCCAGCTCACCGAGGCTGTGCGACGCAAGCCCTTCTCGGTGGTGTTGTTCGACGAGATCGAGAAGGCTCACCCCGATGTCTTCAACACCTTGCTCCAGATCCTCGAGGACGGGCGCCTCACCGATGCCCAGGGGCGGACCGTGGATTTCAAGAACACAGTCATCATCATGACCTCCAACCTCGGCACCCGCGACCTCCGCAAGAAGTCGGTCGGTTTCCATTCCGACGGCGACGATGTCACCTACGAGGCGATGAAGGACAAGGTCACCGAGGAGTTGAAGAAACACTTCCGACCCGAGTTCATCAACCGTATTGACGAGATCATCGTCTTCCACGAGCTGACCCTCGACGAGATCAAACAGATTGTCGACCTGATGCTCGTGCGGGTTCGTACCCAGCTCGCTTCCCAGAGTCTCGACCTGGTGCTCACGGACGACGCCACCGCCTTCCTCGGCAACAAAGGGTATGACCGGGAGATGGGAGCCAGACCCTTGCGACGGGCGATTCAGCGTCTTCTCGAAGATCCCCTCTCCGAGCGGGTTCTGCTGGGCAACTTCAAAGCCGGCTCGACGATCCTCGTCACGGTCGAGGAAGGCGCCGACGACTTGACCTTCGAGGCGGTCGAAGCCCCCGCGGCCGCCGACACCCCGGTGGCCATGGCGGGCCAGGAGTAGGCCTAATACGCCATCGTCAGGGTGCGGTGGTGCTCACCCATTGCGTCGGCCTCCGGTCCCAATACGGCGTTGCACCACAGGGCGTAATCGAGCGCTGGGGTCTCTACCGGGTTTCCAAGCCGGTTGAGTTCAGCTCTCAGGCGGTCGGCCGCAAATACGGTTGACCACCGTATAGCCAACTCCCATTTGGACCCATGCAGTATCAATTGGCGCCGGTCGATGGCGTCGCTTAACTCATCCTCGTAGCGGAGAATGCAGTTATGGCGAAGGATGAGGGGAAGCATGTAGTCCGGGTACACGGGAAACGTGTCGAGCCGGGTGATGGGCTTGTCCGAGCGCGAGTTGATCATGGCCGCACACAGATGGGCGAGCTTGTTGAACGAGAGCCTGCCTAGTTCAGTGATGGCCTCGTCCCGGTAGCCGGGGACCGACTCCACCAGGAGATCGACGATTCGGGGGCCGTCCCAATCGGCCGCTTCGATCAAGTTGGAGGCGTGGCCACCCCATTTGCTGACAAGGGCTTCGGCGACCCCGGCAAGAGTCGTGGCGCGCTCATCGAGTTGTTGCAGGGTCCCGCGCCCGGCAAAGAACTGTCGAGCTGAGGCAGGACTCAGATCGATGAACTCCTCGAACCGCAGCATGGGTTGACGGGCGAAACACGCAAACAGCCCGGGCGCATCGTCGAGCCAAGAGCCCTCGAACTCGGTCTCCCAAACCTGCTGGCCATCGGGGGGCCACAAGCAGGCGATCACCGAGCAGCCCAGGACGCAGAAGTCGTACCATCTTTCGCCCTCCCAGGGCGGCAGCCCCGGATAGTCGAAAGCCGGGGCTGGAAAGTCCCGACTGCTCCAGTTCTTAGCCAGATTGGTAACTGCGGAGGCATTGATCGACACTCCCCAGCTTGGCGGTGGGGGTGACGATCGGATCAAAGACACGATGATCATTATGAACGGCCCCGCCAGGGATCGAACTCTCCTGGCGGGGCTGGGTCCCGGCGCAGTCGTTACACTCCCGCCGGGGCACATTGGCCCTTGTGGGGTTTTAAAGGCCCTTCCTTGTAAACAGCGAGAGAGGAATCAAACGTGTTTGAGAGACGCAGATCGTTTCTGCCGATCTTCGTGGCCGTTCTTGCCTTGACATTCGCCGCTTGTGCTGGGGATGCGGGCGACGGCGGCGACGGCGAAGCGGCAGCGCGGGTCGGCCTTGTATTTGACATCGGCGGACGAGGCGACCAGTCCTTCAACGACTCGGCCGCGGCCGGGCTTGACCGCGCTGTAACTGAGCTGAACGTCGCCGCGACCGAGGCGTCGCCAAACGACGATGGCTCCAATCGTTTGGAGCTGCTGAACCTGGCGGCCACGACGAACGACATCGTCATTGCGGTTGGTTTCCTTTTCGAACCCGACGCTGTGACTGCAGGTAGAGAGAACCCCGAGACGAACTTCGGGGTGGTCGACTCGGCCATGCTCGACTTCGTTCAGGTTCCTCCGGTTCCGTACCAAGAGAACATCGCGGGGTTGGTCTTCGCCGAGCATCAGGGATCGTTCCTGGTTGGCGCAGCCGCCGCACTCAAGTCAGAGACTGGAGTCATCGGGTTCATCGGCGGAGTTAGCGGCGTTGGTGGACTGATTGAGCGTTTTGAGGCAGGCTTCATCGCTGGCGCCCATGCTGTCAGTCCCGACATTGAGATCGTCTCCCAGTACATCACGTCAGCACCTGACTTCGACGGCTTCAACGCACCCGATCGGGCCAAGGACATTGCCCTGGCCATGTATCAGGACAACGGCGCCGACATCGTCTACCACGCTGCCGGTGGTTCCGGAGCGGGGCTCTTCGAAGCCGCCCGCGATCACAGCGACGCTACCGGCACCAAGGTGTGGGCGATTGGCGTTGACTCCGATCAATACAACACGTCCGACGAAGGAGTGCGGGATTACATCCTCACATCGATGTTGAAGCGGGTCGACGTGGCCGTGTACGAGATCATCGCGGCCCACCTCAACGACACCTTCACGGCCGGGCCCACTACCTACGACTTGTCGGTTGACGGGGTGGGTTACTCGACCACCGGCGGCTTCATCGGCGACATAACGGCCGATCTGGAGGAGTTCAAGGCTCAGATCGTTAGCGGTGCGATCGAGGTGCCTACCGATCCGGCTATTGCCATGGGTGGCTGATCCGGTTCAGAGTCAGCAGAGATCTACGTCAAGCGAGCGGGACCGGCCCTAATGTCCGGTCCCGCTTCTTGGTTGCGAGTCGGAGGAGGAGTTGGCGCTAGCAATTGAGCTGACCGGTATAACGAAGCGGTTCCCCGGTGTTGTCGCTAATGACGACGTGGAACTCTCGGTCGAAGAGGGTGAGATTCACGCCGTCTGCGGCGAGAACGGCGCTGGCAAGTCGACCCTGATGAAGATCCTTTACGGGATGCTTCAGGCCGACGATGGGACCATGAAGGTCTTTGGGCGGGAGGTTCGCTTCACGTCACCGACAGATGCCATCCGCGCCGGAATCGGCATGGTTCACCAACACTTCATGCTGGCTGACCAGCTCACCGTGCTGGAGAACGTCATCCTCGGGGCCGAGCCTGTGCAGGTGCTGGGGTTGATCGACTTCGACGAGGCCAAGGCCCACCTCAAGAAGGTGGCGGAGGCCTACGGCCTCTACATCGACCCCGACGACCTGGTCGAGGATCTCGAGGTCGGCGAGCGCCAGCGGGTGGAGATCATCAAGGTGCTTTACCGGGGAGCCAAAATCCTGATCCTCGATGAGCCCACGGCTGTGCTCGTTCCCCAGGAGGTGGAAGAGCTGTTCCGCAACATGCGGGATCTCAAGAAGGATGGCGCCACGATTCTATTCATCGATCACAAACTCGATGAGGTGCTTGCCATCGCCGACACCATCACGGTGCTGCGACAGGGCCGCACGGTCTCCACGGTCAAGCCCGATCAGGTGACTGCCCATGACCTGGCCGAATTGATGGTCGGCTCCGAGTTACCAACACCCGAAACCACCGAGTCGACGGTGCGCGACGAGGTGGCGCTGGACGTGTCTGGCCTGACCGTCATCGACGAGGACGAAAGGGTTCTCGTCGATGATGTGTCGTTCCAGGTCCGGCGCGGCGAGGTGTTGGGGGTTGCCGGCGTGGAGGGCAACGGGCAGTCCGAGCTGATCGAGGCCATAGTCGGGACCTCGGCCGCTGCCCGCGGCACGATCTCCTTGAACGGAGCCGACATCACCCGTGCGACGGTCCGGCACCGCCGGGAGCAAGGGATCGGCTACATCCCCCAAGACCGCCAGCGGGAGGGATTGCTCCTGCCGGCCCCTTTGTGGGAGAACGCCGCTCTGGGACATCAGACCCAGCGACCCTTCTCCCGCGGGGTTTGGATCGACCGGGAGGGCGCCCGGCTTCGAACCAACAACATCAAGGAGGAGTTCGATGTTCGGGCGCCCGATGTCGAGGTTCCCGCCCATGCGCTCTCGGGCGGAAACCAACAGAAACTGATCGTCGGGCGCGAGATGATGGCGGAGCCTTCGGTGTTGCTGGCCGCCCATCCGACCCGGGGAATCGACGTCGGTGCCCAGGCGGCGGTGTGGGAGGACATCAAGGCCGCTCGCCGGGCGGGCCTCGCCACCGTGCTCATCTCAGCCGACCTTGACGAGTTGATCGGTCTCTCCGACACCATCGTCGTGATGCTGCGGGGTCGAATCGTGGCGACCCTGGACCCGGCCACCGTGACCCCTCGCGACCTCGGCGCCTTTATGACCGGTGCCAAGTCGGCAGGGGCCGCGTGAAGGGCATCCCGTTCTGGAAACGAGCGGCTCTGGTCCTGACCGCCCCTATCGCGGCCTTGACCTTCGCCGTCCTCATGTCATCGATCGTGCTCGTCATCTCGGGAAGCAGCCCGGTGCGGGCGTTCGCCGACATGTTTCAACATGCGAGCCGCCTCGAGACAATGATCGACATTCTCAACCGGGCGACCCCTCTCTACATCGCCGGGGTAGCGGCCGCTATCGCCTTCCGTATGAACCTTTTCAACATCGGGGTCGAGGGCCAATACCTGCTGGCCGCCATCGTCGCCGCCCACTTCGGGGCGATGGTGACGCTGCCACCTGTGTTGCATGTGGCATTCATCATGCTGGTCGCAGTAACAGTGGGAGCCGCCTACTCCGGCTTTGCCGGGGTTCTCAAAGTGACGCGTGGAGTGAATGAGGTCATTTCCACGATCATGCTGAATGCCATCGCCATATCCGGCCTGGTTGCCTTTCTGGTAAGGCTCTGGCAGGCGGGAGGCGCCATCGATCCAGGATCAGCTCAGCGAGTCGGGACCACCCCGATCCCGAGGTCGGGTCTCCTGCCGGACCTGAATGTGATCGTCGAGACTCTCACCCGCGAATTGCGACAGGGCAAGACTCTGACCGGTGTGCTGCTGGTTGCCATCCTGGTGGGAGTGGGGTATCACGTTCTTGTCAACCGAACCAGGTTCGGATTCGATCTCCGCGCCAGCGGCATCAATCCGTTCGCGGCCAATGCGGGAGGGGTATCACCGAAACGGATGGTGGTGGCG
>JBBDQN010000054.1:0-77720 GCA_040905905.1 Acidimicrobiia bacterium | reverse complement strand
CGAGTATGACAGACCACTAACGATCTGTCAAGCCCATCAAGAAGATTTAACGATCCTTCTCGGGTCGACCCAGCCGATCCATTGCGCGAACGAACTCCATCGGAAGCGGGAAGATCAACGTCGAGTTCTGTTCCGCGGCCACTTCGGTCATGGTCTGGAGCATCCTGAGTTGAATTCCGGCCGGATGGGCTTCGAGCAGACCGGCAGCGTCGGCGAGGGTCTCCGCTGCTTCTTTCTCGCCCAGGGCGTGGATGACTTTGGCCCTTCGCTCACGCTCGGCTTCGGCCTGACGGGCCATGGCTCGCCGCATGGAATCGGGGAGTTCGACATCTTTCACTTCGACCAGTGACACCTTGACGCCCCACGGGTCGGTAAGTCCGTCGATGATCTGTTGGAGCTCCTGGTTGATCTGATCGCGGTTGGTCAAGAGCTCATCGAGATTGGCCTGACCAATGATGGATCGCAAAGTGGTCTGGGCGATCTGTGAGGTTGCGAAGTGGTAGTTCTCGATCTCCAGAATCGCCCGGTTCGGATCCATTACCCGGAAGTAGGTGACGGCATTGACCCGGACGGTCACGTTGTCGCGGGTGATGATGTCCTGTGGAGGTATGTCCATCGTCACTGTTCGAAGGCTCACGCGCAAAAGCCGATCGACGATGGGGATCAGGAATATCAATCCGGGTCCCCGGGGGGGCCCGGTAACCCGACCAAGCCGAAAGACCACTCCCCGTTCATACTCGGGAAGGATCCGGATGGCCGATCTGAGGATCACCAACACGACACCAAGCGCCGCGGCCAAGCCCACCAATCCGTCAAACGTCACTTTGGACCTCCTCCACTAAAAGGCGCACGCCTTCGGTGCCTATTACTTTCGCCTCAGAACCGTCCTCGAGCGCCACCACCGACCTGATGTCCCACCAGGTCCCGTCGAGGAACGCGGTCTCGCGGCCGCCGGTCGACTTCACTCTCACTCTGCGCCCCAACAGTGTCTGTGGGCCCATCGTGGCTGGTTGACGGCGGGCCAGCAAGGCCGACCGTCCCGCCACCAAGCTCGCCACACCGAGCACGGCAGCACTGGGCCACACCACCACAGGGCTCACGTTCACCGAGCCTTCGAAGAGGAACAAGGCGCTCAGGATCAGCGCCAAAGTCCCACCTCCTGCCAGGACTCCCACCCCTGGCACGAACAATTCGGCGATGAGCAACGTGATGGCCAACAGGAACAGCGCGATGCCGGCGGCCTGGACCGGAAGGATGCTCAGGGCGAAGAAGGCAAGTACCAGCATGATCACGCCGGCAATGCCAGAGAACCCAAGCCCGGGATTGGCCGCCTCGTAGATGATCGCCAGAGTGCCGATTGAGAGAAGAAGAAAGGCGATGTTGGGATCGGCCAACCAACCCAGAACCTGCCTAAGCGTGCCCATCTCCATGCGGACCACCGTGGCGTCAGCGGTAGAGAGGGTCACACCCAGCGACTGGATCTCCCGCCCGTCGACCTGCGCCAAGAGATCATCAAGGTCGTCGGCAACCAGGTCGACCACGCCCAGCTCGACTGCCTCCCGTGAAGTAACGGAACGCCCGTCCCGCACCGAGTCCTCGGCGAACTCGACGTTCCGATCGAGCCGTTCGGCTACCGACACGGCGAATGCAACCGCATCGTTGATGATCTTGTCTGTTATCTCGCCGCCTTGGAGGTCGACTGGAGTAGCCGCGCCTATGGATGTGGCCGGTGCCATGACCGCCACGTGCGCGGCCATCGTGATGAATGTGCCTGCCGAGGCTGCCCGGGCGCCTTCCGGGCTGACATACACCACCGTTGGAGTGGTCGAGTTGAGCAAGGACTGAACAATGTCTCTCATCGAGAGATCCAACCCGCCAGGAGTATCGAGGGTGATGACCAATAACTGGTAGAGGCCGGACTCGGCTTCGACGACGGCATCTGCCACGTAGTCGGCCACGACCGGCGTGATGGCACCGTCGACCTCGATCAGTAGAGCCTGGTTGCCGTCCTGGGTGACCGGCCCGGCGATGAGTCCCGCCGCCACCATCCCCAGGCTGGCGGCGTAGGTCCGCAGAGGAAGACTCGCTGGCCGTCCGCTCACGTCATGATTATGACCGCCTCCGGGGATAGCTGCCGTGAGGTAGAACTCGAACAACCCGTTTGACACCGTTAGGAATCAAGACGACCCCGTCGCGGCCGCCAGGATGGCCGACAGGACCTTCCCCGATCGATCCGGATAAGTACTAGATGGTTGAGCTGCCACCTCCTCGTGCGGCGAACCTGGGTCAGACAAACCAGGTGAAGCAGTGCCGCCCAGCGGCCGATACAGACCTCGTGCCGTCCCCGGCTCAATCGCCCGCGCAGCCTCCTAGCCGTGTTCACCCACTTTGGGCGGCAACGGCCCTGTTTAGCGCGGGGGTGGCGGTGGTGATAGGTACCTGGGCGATCCTTGACCACTACATGGCGTCACAGCCAGTGGGCGAGGGTGAACTCTTTGCCGAGGAGATCACGACTGCGGGAACCGATTACGTGACACGGGTCGCTAGCGGGTTGAACCCCAACGTCGAGGTCCGGCGAATCCGCAACTACCTCGAAGTGGAGTCGGTGAGCGTGGTCGATGGGGACGGGTTTTATCAAGCTTCGACCTCGCCCAATGCGGTCGGCGACCCCTTAGCCGGGTACCTGGCGGGTGCACTCAGTAGAGGTAGCTTTGCCGCCATAGCCGAACCCATTGACGAGGAAATCTTGATCGACGGTGTTCCGGCATGGGAGGTAGGAGATGTTCTCTACCGGGTGGTGACGCCTTTTGAGGGCGGCGGGGGGATGGTGGTCGAATACGACGTCAGTGCCCTTCTCACGCGTCGGGCGCGGCTGGCGGCGGTGCAACCCATCAACCTCGCTGCGGGAGTGGCAGCGGTCGCCCTCTTGACCGGGTCAGGCTTGCTGTTGATGGCCCGTCAGGGTGCCCAGCGTCATGCCGCCCAGACTGCCATCGAACGCCGTTATCTCGAGCAGCGGTCTACCGAGCTCGAGGAGCACAACCGACAACTCGACGAGGCCCGGAGCAAGGCCGAACGCGCCCTGGAACTCGCCGAGGAAACCAACCGGGTTCGCTCAGAGTTCGTCCTCATGATCAACCACGAGCTACGGACCCCCTTGACGAGCATCGTCACCGGCTCCGAGCTTCTGGCGACCGATTGGGATCAACTCGAGGTGACCACGCGCACCAGTCTGCTGGAGGATGTCGTGGCCGACGGCCGTCGGCTGAAAGACCTGATCACCCAGATGCTGGTGGTGGCCCGCATAGAGAACCGCAGCCTTCAATACGAGCTGCGGCGGGTGCCGAGCGACACCCTCCTCGCGCGCCTAGCGGCGCTGTCACCACGCACGGGTCTTTGGCCGGCCGGCCAGCAAGTTCCGCCTCTCCTAACCGACGTCGAGACTCTGGCCCATCTGCTGGTGTCGCTGGCAGACAACGCCCGCACCCATGGAGCATCAGAGGTCGACATCGAGGTTTCGGAGGGTCTTTCGTTTGAGCCTCTAGTCGAAGTCGGCGTACGTCCGGTCCAGGCTGTGTATTTTCTGATCAGGGACAACGGACCCGGAATCGAGGCAGAGTTCCTACCTCACATCTTTGAGAAATTCGAGAAACGGGGTCGGGCCTCTGGGACGGGCCTTGGTTTGTACCTGGCCAAGCTCATGGTGCAAGGGATCGATGGCTCGATCTCGGTGTTCACTTGTGGGGAGGGAACCACTATGGCGGTGGGGGTGCCTCGAGCGACCCGCCAGCTCAGGGTGGCGTCATGAATCGCCGGCGATCCTTGTTTCTATGCGCACTGCTGGTAGCGGGGTGTGGCACCCCGTCGGTTTCGGCCACGAGCGTCGACCTCGACGAGTTTTCAGTCATGCCGGCCACGAACAGATTGGCGGCCGGACAGGTTGAGCTGACCGCCCACAACTCCGGGGAGTTCCCGCACACCCTGGTCGTCAGCCGAGCGGACGGAACCGTGGTTGCCGGGACCGAGCTCATCGATGCGGGAGAAACGGCCAGGCTGGCTGTGACATTGACCGCTGGCAGTTACATGTTCACGTGCCGGATCGTCAGTCAGATGGATACAGGTGAGCTCGTCGATCACTACGAGCGCGGGATGGTCGCCCGGGTAGAGGTCACTGCCTAGGTGGATGAGCCATAACGCCTCAATTACCACCAACGGCTGTGGGATGCGGTGACCCGCATCCAACAACGTCCAGCCGGTGTCAGTCGATTGTCAGTCGGTATGTGTGAACTCGAAGGCCTTTTGGTGTCCGAACTCGTCCTTCACTTTGACCAGGATTCCATGTCCGATCGGTGATTCGGGGAAGAACACCTTGATCTCCCACTCACCGTGCTCGTTGACTTCGGTCTCATCATCGCCATATTCGGAGAGAACGAGGATCCTGGAGCCGGGCTTGCCAGTCCCGTGGAAGACGTCGTAAGGCGGGTTCTCGGAGCACTCGCCATAGACCTGGTTGGCGGAGAACTCCCACTCCTGTGGTTCCTCTTTCTCCTCTTCCTTGGGCTCTTCCTTCTTGGGGACCACATAGGTGACCACAACCGAGGCTTCGGTGATGTTGCCGGCTGCATCTTTGGCTTTGAGGGTGGCGTGGTTGGAGCCGGGTGCCAGGATCAGAACGATCCGCCATCCGCCGTCGCCATCGACATCGGCCTCGTACTGGCCGGCGAAGACCCGCGCCCCGGGTTCGGTGTTCCCTTCGAAGACCACTCCCTTGGTCTCGAAGGCCTGGCCGTTTACGGGGTGGAGAATCTGGAAGTCGGGAGGGGTCGTGTCGTCAGGTTCGGTCACCTCAGTGACTTCGTCCTCCTCTTTTGCCTCCTCTTCGTGTTCGTATCCGGCGTCTTCGTCGTACTTCGGCCCTTCCTCGTATTTGGGCTCGTCCGCCTCTTCGACCACTTTGGTGGTGCTGGGCTCGCCGACCTCGACGGGAAACTCGACAAGCTCATCCTTGTCAGCCCACAGGTCGCTGCCTGGTAGTCCAAGGGCCACCCCGCCAACCACTACCACCGTGAGGCCGGCGATAAATGTGAACCATCTGCGCATGCTGCTACTCCCTGGCTAGTGCTCTTGCTTCCCCTCCCAACCCACACCACATACACGCAGCAGATGCATCTGAGGTTTACGACCTACTCAGGTAAACCCGCTGCCATGCCGATGCGTGTGAACTTTGACGTCACGGATTCGGAGTCAACCGGCCCCCGCCGACGAGGCGGTTGTCGTCGGTGAAGAGGCGTTCGAGACCTTCTATCGCCGGGAGTTCCGGGGAGTGGTCGGTCTCGCCTATGCGCTGTCGGGGAGCCGGATGGGCGCCGAAGACCTTGCCCAGGAGGCCTTCATGGCGGCGCACCAACGCTGGGACAAGATCGCCGCATACGACAAACCGGCGGCATGGGTGAGAAGAGTGGTTGCGAACATGGCGATATCTGCCTTCAGGAAGCGTGCGGCCGAGGCCCGGGCCCTCGCCCGCATCGCCATACACCGCCAGGAGGCTCTGCCGGAGCTTGAACCTGAGGACGAAGAATTCTGGAACCTGGTACGAGGCCTGCCGGCCAAGCAAGCACAGGCCATCGCCCTCTTCTATCTCGAAGACCGTTCCGTAGCTGATATCGCCCGCATAATCGACTGCAGTCCGGCAACCGCCAAGGTTCACCTCTTCAGGGGGCGACAAACCCTCGCCGCCAAACTCAACCTGGAGGTCTCGCAATGAGCCTCGGCCTCGACGATCGGGCCCGCCGTGCGGCCGACAATCTCAAGGCTTCAGTGGAGCAGGCGCCGCTACAGCTTGGTTCGAGGACCCTCAATGGTTCAGACCGGAGGCGGGTGGTGGCCGTGTTTAGGCCGGTTTGGATAGCCTCCGTGCTCATCCTGGGATCGGCGGTCGGTTTCGCCCTGGTGGTTGAGCCGACGGTGATCGAGTCGACTACGTCCACAACCGCCATCGCCGAGACCACCACCACGGCTACCACGGACCTCACCGCGTCGACTACAACCGCAACCACCAATAGCCCGGTCGTTGATCCCGGACAAGATCTGATCCCACCTCCAATCGTTATCACCTCTCCCCAAGATGGTGCGGTGCTCGAAGAGAAAACCGTTGAGTTTGTTGGCACTACCGAGCCGGGCGCCGTAGTGCTGGCCGGTCCCTATGAGGCCGCGGTCGACCAGGAGGGCAATTGGAGGATCACTTTGGTGCTCTCGGCAGGTCCCAATCGGGCCCGTTTTGTTGCACGCGACCCGGCGGGCAACGAAGCCGCCGCCACCATTACCGTGGTGTATTCACCTCCGGTCACCACCACGGTCCCGGCCACGACGACTACCACCAAACAGGAGTTGGCGCCGTTTGATGCCGACGCCACATTTGGATCGTGCAGCGAAGAACCGCCTTTCGACATCTACTACGGGGTGGGGGAACCGGGATCGATGATCTCCGTACAGTCGGAATTTGGTTCGGGGACCACCGCGGTCAATGGCGAAGGTCACTGGGAGATCCAAGTCTTTTTCTCGGAGGCACCACCGGACGAGGGGTTCCTGGTGAAAGTGATTGACGAATTCGGGCGTAAGGAGACCTTCGAGTTCGTGTTTCTCCCGGGAATCTGACTCCCTCTATTTGATCGGGCGGCTATTGAATCAGGTTCCGTCACGGTTCTGCCGATCTTGATCCGGATGGCTGTTACCTCCCTTCGCCGTTCCTCGAACCCTACGTACGGAGCAAAACGGGACCGGCCCTGCCCGCTTCGATGGGCCTGGGGCTGGCGGTAGCCCGCAAACTCTGTCGACTCATCGACGGTGACCTGACCTATCGGAGAGAGGGCGACTGGAGCATTTTCGAACTCACCTTGCCCACCGCCCCAGAGGCGACCTCCTAGCCGGAGGCGACTGATTAGGCCGAGGCGAGAACTGAGTCGGAAAGTATCGGCCAGGCTGAAAGTGCCCACGGGCCGAACTCCTTTCCCGAGACGACTGCCAGGGCGCGTCCCGGGACGGGATCGACCCAGAGGAAAGCTCCCGAGCCCCCGAAGTGACCAAATGTGGTTGGCGAGTTGGTCGTCCCCATCCAATGGGGTGACTTGTCGGCGCGGATCTCCGGGCCGAGTCCCCAGTCCAGGTTGTCGTATCTTCCAACGCCGGGGAGGGTGCCCTTGAGCCCGCGAAAAGCAACGGTTCGCGCCGCTGCCAGGGTTCGGGGGGCCAACAGAGACGGTGCCAGTAGTTCCATGCCCAGGAGGGCGATGCCCCGCACGTTGCCGAACAATCCCTCAGATGGTCGTCCCTGGAGTTCGGCGACGATTCCGAGTGGGCCCAGGACCTGCTCTTGCATATAGGTCGCAAACCCGTGCGGTGTGCGGTGGTCGATCACTGCTCCGATCAGGTCGAACCCTGCGTTGGAATAGATCCGGCGACGCCCGGGTGGGGCGATCGGTTCAGACCCCTCAAAGGGAAGCCCGGAGGCATGAGCCAGCAGATGCCGGAGGGTGGCCCCTGGCGGACCCGCCGGTTCCTCCAGGTCGAGCAAACCACTCTCGACCGCTATCAAGGTCGCATAGGCGGTGGCAAGTTTTGTTACCGAAGCCCAACGCGCCGCTCGGTCGAGAACACCTCGCTCCCCGAGCACACCTTCTGATCCGACGACGATAGCCCCCGACCCGCCGGCCCAGTCGTGGATCTGCGCCAGGGCCTGCATGCACGGCACCATATATCTCACCCTCGGGGATCCCCTGCCAAGATGGGCTCTGCCGCCAACAGAGGTTTTGTTGTGTCGTCCATCCAAAAGACCACGTTGCCTGGATTCGGGGTTCGGTACGACTTCGTTACCGCCGAGGGGAGCCGGGTCGGGGTCGTTCACCATCGCACCGGATGGCGCGAGTTGTTCGTCAGTGCGCCCGACGATCCCGACTCGGTGGCGACCACAGTCACCCTCACGGAGGAGGAAGCTCACAACTTGGTCGACGTGCTGGGTGGTTCGCAGGTGGTGGAGGATCTCTCCCATCTCCAGCAGCACATAGAAGGACTGGCCATCGACTGGCTGCAGGTCGAGCCCCACCACGACGCGGCCCGCAAGACGATCGGGGAGGTAAGGTTGCGGACCCGAACCGGAGTTTCGGTGGTAGCGGTGCTGCGGGGCGCCCAGGCGTTCCCGGCCCCCGAGCCAACCTTCTTGATCGAGCCCAACGACGTGCTCGTAGTGGTTGGCACCCCCCGGGGCATTGTCAACGTGTCGACCATCCTCCGCAGCGGCTGACATGTCCGAGACCGCCCTGCTCTTTCTTGAGCTAGGCGGAATCATCGTTGTCTTGGGCGTCATGGCTCGTATCGCCGTGGGTTGGAAGTTGTCCCCGATTCCGTTGTATCTACTGGCCGGGCTGGCATTGGGGGAGGGAGGCGTCGTTCCGATAGTGACCTCCGAGTCCTTCATCTCGATCGGCGCCGACCTCGGCTTGATCCTTCTTCTCCTCATGCTGGGTCTGGAGTACTCAGCCAGCGAACTGGTCTCGAGTCTGCGGACGACCAGCAGCATTGGAGGTGTGGACTTTCTTCTCAATTACCTACCAGGCCTCTTCGCCGGGCTCATCTTGGGCTTCGGGCTGATGCCTTCGCTTTTCCTGGGCGGGATCACCTACATATCGTCCTCCGGTGTTGCCGCCAAGCTGATCGAGGACCTGGGATGGGTGGGAAACCGCGAGACCCCATTCGTGCTTTCGGCACTCGTGTTCGAGGACCTGGCTATGGCGGTCATTCTTCCCATCCTGGGCGCTATCGCCGTCGGGGCTACCGTAGGAGGGGCCCTGGTCTCGGCGCTAGGAGCACTGGCCGTGGTGGCGGTGATCGTGGCTGTGTCCTCCCGACATGGTGACACTCTCAGCCGGCTTGCCTTCTCGTCATCTGACGAGGTGAACCTTCTAACCGTGCTGGGGATCACCCTGGTGGTGGCGGGTGTGACCGAACGGCTTCACGTTTCAGCGGCGGTTGGCGCTTTCCTCGTCGGGATCGGCGTATCGGGGGAGGCGGCCCATCGAGCCAGAGTTTTGCTGAGCCCGCTACGCGATCTGTTCGCCGCCGTCTTCTTTATCTTCTTCGGACTTCGTACCGACCCGGGTTCCCTGCCGGACGTGGCCCTAGCGGTGATCGCTCTGAGCCTGGTCACCGGAGCCACCAAACTTGGCACCGCTCATTGGATGGGCCGACTGCGCGGGATCGGATCCAGGGGTCGCTGGAGAGCCGGTGCCGCTCTCCTAGCACGAGGAGAGTTCTCGATAGTTATCGCCGGCTTGGCCCTGGCAGCCGGGGCGCCCACCAACATGATTGCTCTCGCTACCGGCTATGTGTTGGTCATGGCGACCGCAGGCCCGCTGGTGGCCCGCGTCATCGACCGTTAAGACTTGGTGGAAGCCCGGGTGGGGGAGAGGTGACGCCGCAGGACGGACCATGCCTCCGGTTCGGCCAGAGTCCTCTTCATCGAGATCAGAGTCCGGACGAAAGAGGGCACCGCCAGGTCGGGGTCCATGGGGTTGGGACGCATTGCGGCCAGCACGTGAGGATTGGGTCGCACGACCAGGATGTCGCACTCCGGCCAGGTTGCCTTGATGATCCGGGTTTCTTCGTCGAGGCTCCGCCGACCCACCCGATCGAACAGGCGCTCGTGCATCCATGCTCCCTGCCGGTCCTCCTCAGCCGCCATGGGAGCGATGACGAGGACTAAATCGAGCGGACGGGAATTGCCGAGCACGAGATCCGCATGGGTTCCGGAGACGACGCCGCCGTCCACGTAATGCCGGCCGTTTATGGTCCACGGCCGGAACAGCACGGGAATGGCGGTGGAGGCGGCGACGGCGTTGGCTAAATCCGTTTCGGGGGCCTCGAGAGTCCCGAAGGCAACCCGTCGGCGGGCAGCGACGTCGTAGGCGACGATCACGGTGGGGGCATCGGGCCATTGTTCGGCCCTTTCTCGCAATTCCTCGGTGACCCATTCCGCCAGACCCGCGGTGTTGTAGGGAGCTGGTGATCCGAGCAAAAGAGTGAGACCCGGGCTGCGAACCCCGGGGAGGATTCCGTGTCGAACCCAGGTACCCACTTTGACTCCCGGGCGGCGCGAGAAGATTCGCTCCCTGATTCGCCGTGCCACCGCCTGGCGATCATCGGTTGGGAGGACCATCGAGTCGAGATCGAGGCGGCCGCTGCGCACCAGCGCGGCGACAAATGCACCGGACGACGTTCCGACTACCACATCGGCGTCATTGGCATGCCATCCAGTGGCGAGCTCAATCGCCATCAAAGTGGCCATCTCAAAGCCCGCCCCCGTGATCCCTCCACCACCAAGGACTATTCCGACCGCACTCATCCGACCGATGAGCTTAGGGCCTGGCCCTTGATTCCAGGCATACTCTCGGACTCATGACTGGGCCACGTCGGGCGGTTTTGCCAGAGGATCTGGATGGGGTCGCCAGGCTGCTCGGAATCGTCGAAATGGCCGATGGGCACCATCCGATCGGTGAGCATCAGTATCTGGAGTTGGTCGCCGGGTCCGGTGGCGAAGTGATCGGTCTGTTGATAGAGGCAGAAGCTGGCCCGGTTGCATACGCAGGACTGACCCAGGCCTTCGAGCCGTCGTGGTGGACCCTCGAGCTGGCAGTGGACCCGGCCTGGCGCACTCCGGAGGTGTTCGGCACGTTATTGGAGGCGGCGATCACGGAGGCCACCAAACTGGGAGGCGCTTTCCTCCGGCTCTGGGCCTTCCTCCCACATCTTGTGGACGTTGCCCTTCATAAGGGCTTTCGGCCCGAGAGGGAGCTGCGATCCTTACGGAAACAACTGCCCCTGACCGAAGCAGCGGAGGTTAGTTGGACGGATCGTTTCCGACCGGGTCAGGACGAAGCCGAATGGCTCGAGGTCAACAACTCCGCGTTCGTCGGCCATCCCGAGAACGGCAATTGGACAATGAAAGCCCTTGGTCACCGGATGCAACAACCATGGTTTGACCCCGACGACATCATCGTGGCCCGTCGCTCCGGGCGCATGATTGGATTCTGTTGGACCAAGCGAGAAAGCCCCGAAGTAGGAGAAATTTACGTGATCGCAGTTGCTCCGCCGCATCAGGGTCAGGGATTGGGAAAGGCCTTGCTGATGGTGGGGATGGCGCACCTCGCCGAAAAGGGGGCCCAATCGGTGGTCCTCTATGTGGACTCAAGCAATCATCGGGCGCTGCAGTTATACGACTCGGTCGGGTTCCGACTCGATCATGTCGACCGTTCGTTCGTGGTCGACCTCGTCAACCGAAACGGCAACCACAGCTCGGGCAGCGCTCGTCGATAACGGCGGTTGGGCTGTAACACCAAGGGCAGGGAAGGTCATCGGCGCCATCGTCAATCAAGACCATGGTCGGCTCGAGCTCATCAAGGGACTGACGCTGGCCCCGAGCCAGGACCAAAAGGCCCGATGTGGCCGTGGCCGCCAACAATGCCTCCAACAATCGATCCTCCTCGTCGGACGACGACGAGGCTATGAGCGACTAGCCGGATATTGGTGGATTTCAGCCGAAGCCGACAGCGTCGGCCATTGCCCGAACCATGGGGGCGAGGTCGTGGAGACGACCGTCGCGTTTCTCTGCGGCATCGAGCATGATCATGGCCGCGTGATAGGCAATCCAGGGACGAAGCCGTGCTGCCGACACCGCCGCTCCATAACCTTCCACGAAAGCCGCAGCAGCTTGGTCGCCCAGCAGGTTGGCCAACTGCCATGAGGCGAGGCTGACGTCCCACTCGGGAGGAGCCATCGTCGCCCACTCCCAGTCGATCAGTGTGACCTGGCCACCCTCGGTGACGACGAACTGTTCAGGGGTGGGGCGGGTATGAGCAGGACGGGGGCTGCTGGCGTGCGGAGCCCCGGCCGCGCGGGCAGCATCGAGCATTTCCGGGGCAAAGGTAAGTCTTCGGCGATAACGCTCCAGCCGGTCCAGGGTCGACATGTAGTGGGCGTCGATGTTGGCGTCGTCGATCGAGTTGGCGAGGTTGCTGAGCTTGCCGGTTGACTCGTGAACCCCGCGCAAAACCCGGCCAGCGCTGCGAACTATGTCAAGGTTGCGGGGAAGGCTGGCGAGGTCCCAGGTTCCGCCATCGGTCATGCGGATCCAGTGTCTGCCGTCAAGGGTGCCACGGTCGAGGATCGACGGCACTCCCAAGACTCCGGCCAGGGCGTCGAGAGCGTGTCGCTCACGGCGTTCGCGAGATGTACCTGTGTACACCTTGAGAATGGAGGTGTCGCCCGTTTCCTGCAGCAATCGAAAGACCCTGTTGCTCCCAGAAGAGATGTCCTTGAACGTGGCATCCGGCGCAATAGTGCGGACGAGTTCTTCAAATTCCATGCAGGGGTCCGGCCTTCACTTTCAAATAGGGGTCGTCGTGATTCGCTGTAATTCCGTCGGGAGCCAAACCAGGGCTAGTTAGCCTGACGAGGACTTAGAGGCTAGCCGAGGAATGAGCGCGAACTTAAAGCTTATCTATCCGGATGGGACCATCGCTGAACACCCTCCGGGGGTGACCGGCCGGGCCGTGGCCGAGTCGATCGGGCCGCGGTTAGCCAAGGCAGCCGTAGCGGTCTCTCTTGACGGGGTCCAGCTCGATCTTGACCGGCCCCTGCCCGGAGACGGCAAGTTTGCGGTCATCACCGAGACCACCGAGGAGGGCCGTCACATCATGCGCCACTCGGCTGCCCACGTCCTCGCCCAGGCGGTGCTGGGACTTTTCCCGGGATCTCGTTTCGCCATCGGCCCGCCGATCCAGGATGGCTTTTACTACGACTTTGAGGTCGGCCGCCCATTCACGCCCGAGGACCTCGAGGCCATAGAAGCGCGCATGGGTGAGATCATCGCCGCAGATCAGCCGTTCGAGCGACTGGAGATGACCAGGGACGAGGCTCTTGGGCTCTTCGTCGATCAGCCCTTCAAAACCGAAATCATCAGGGCTGTCGAGAGCGGCGAGGTCGAGGCGGGGCCAGAGGTGACCATATATCGAAACGTCGACTTCGTCGACCTTTGCCGAGGTCCCCACCTTCCTACGACCGGACGCCTGCGGGCGGTGAAACTGCTGCGCATTGCCGGTGCCTATTGGCGGGGAGACGAGAAGCAGCCGCAATTGCAACGAATCTACGGGACGGCATGGGAAAGCCAGACTGCGCTCGACGACTACCTCACCCGCGTGGCCGAGGCTGAGCGTCGCGATCATCGCCGCTTGGGTCCCGAGCTCGACCTCTTCTCTTTTCCCCGCGAGCTGGGGATCGGACTTGCGGTCTGGCATCCCAAGGGAGGTCTGATGCGCAAACTCATCGAAGACCACTCCCGGAGACTTCACCTCCGCTATGGGTTCGAGTTCGTTGTTTCCCCGCACCTGGCTCGCGAGATGTTGTGGGAGACATCGGGCCATCTCGATTACTACGCCGAAAACATGTACCCCGGAATGGAAGTTGACGAAGGAGAGAGCTACCGGGTCAAGCCGATGAATTGCCCCTTCCACATACTCGTCTACAAGAGCCGTGCTCGCTCCTATCGCGAGCTGCCGCTGCGGTTCTCGGAGCTGGGAGGTGTTTACCGGAGGGAGCGTTCCGGGGTCGTACACGGCATCCTGCGCGCCCGGGGCTTTACCCAGGACGACTCCCACACCTTCTGTAGCCCCGAGCAGCTCGACGACGAGCTGGCTCTCCACCTCGACTTCGTTCTCACCTGGCTCAAAGACTTCGGATTCACCGAATTTGAGGCGGACCTCTCCACCATGCCGGACAAGGCCGTAGGGGACCCGGAGCTCTGGAGAGTCGCCGAGGCGTCGCTCGAGCGAGCCCTGATTTCCGCAAGCGTCCCCTTCCAGATCGCTTCGGGGGAAGGTGCGTTTTATGGCCCGAAGATCGATGTCCATGTCAGAGATGCCATCGGACGTCGCTGGCAGATCTCGACCATCCAGATGGATTTCAACCTGCCGGCCCGCTTTGGCCTCGAATACACAAGCCGCGAGAACCAGCCGGCCCGACCGCATATGATCCACTGCGCCAAAGCCGGGTCCATCGAGCGGTTTTTCGGAGTGCTGGTCGAACACTATGCCGGAGCGTTCCCCCTCTGGCTCGCACCGGTGCAGGTGTCGGTGATCCCAGTTGCCGACCGCCACGGCGAATATGCCGGGACGGTCGCAGATACCTTGCGAGCAGCTGATCTGCGGGTTGAAGTAGACACTGGAGACGACACCGTGGGCGAGAAGATCAGAAGGGCCCTCACCGCCAAACATCCCTACCTGGTGGTGGTGGGCGACAAAGACGTCGAGTCCGGGACGGTTGGTCTCCGCCGTTACGGAGAAGAAAAGGAGCGCCGCGGCCTTCCCCTCGACAACGCCTTGTCCGAACTCGTCGCAAATGCCTCGCCTCCGACTTCCGAATTCCGGCTTCCGTCTTCCGACTGATGGAGATCCCCCGCGAAGTAGCCGATGCGGCCCGGGTTCCAGAAGACCTCGACTCTGCCAGTCTTGGTCCCTACCACTTTCCCGACCCGGGCCGTCGACGGATCGGTGCATACATCTACGCCGGCCTGGCGCTGGTCGGTTTGCTGGTTATCCCCGGACCCGGCCGTTTCGGCTTCGTGGCGGTTGTCCTCATGCTGGCGTTGTGGCATTGGCGGGCCTCCTGGCCCCTGCTCGTGACCCCCGAACAGGCTTTGGGCGGCGCTGCCACGGTGGCTCCGTTTCCTATCGGGCATTCGTCGGCCGCTGTCACGTTTCATGGGATACGGGCCCGGCCCCGCTGGCACGTGATCCTTTATGACGCGGCCAATCCACCGGCCCAGAGAGCGTTGATGGTGATCGACGCGGTCACCGGCGAGATGGTGGGCGAGCCCTATGTCGAAGAACTCTCTTTGGAGGCCTAGCCCCCGGTCCGTTGGGAGATAGGAATGTAATCGCGCTCGGTTGGGCCGACATAAATCTGTTGGGGGCGGAAGATCCGCGTGTTCGGGTCTTCAGCACCTTCTTTCCATTGGGCCAGCCATCCGGGGAGTCGACCAAGCGCAAACAACACCGTGAACATGTCCGTTGGGAAACCCAAGGCCCGGTAGATGATGCCGGAGTAGAAGTCGACGTTCGGGTAGAGGCGTCGCTCTATGAAATAGTCGTCGGAGAGCGCAGCCTGTTCGAGTTCCTGAGCGATGGTGAGCAGCGGGTCGTCTATGCCGAGTTTGGCGAGGACGTCTTCGGCCGCTTGTTTGATGATGCGGGCCCGGGGATCGAAGTTCTTGTAGATGCGGTGACCGAACCCCATCAAACGGAAAGGGTCGGTTCGGTCCTTGGCCCGTTCGACGAAGTCGGACACATCGCCTCCCGTTGCCGCCATGGCCTCCAGCATCTCCAGCACTTCCTGGTTGGCGCCGCCGTGGCGAGGGCCGGAGAGGGCGAGGACACCGGCCGCAACTGAGCTGAAAATGTCCGCTTCGCCCGACCCCACCAGCTTGACGGCGGTGGCGGAACAATTCTGGCCATGGTCCGCATGGAGGATCAGCAGGACGTTGATGGCAGCTGCCACTACCGGGTCGGGCTCGTACAACTCGGATGGAAGCGAGTGCACCATGTGCAGGAAGTTGGTCGGGTAGTCGAGGTCGTTACGGGGATAGACATAGGGCTGATGGACCCGGTACTTGTAGAGCCAGGCGATCATCGTCGGCATCTTGGCGAGCAGCCTTCGACCGGAGATGTCAACCGAGGCAGGATCGCGGGGGTTGAGGGCATCCGGGTCATAGGTCGCGAGGGCCGAGGTGGCAGAAGCCAGGATCTGCATCGGGTGGGCGCTGTGAGGGAAGGCTTCGAAGAGGTGTTTCATATCCTCCCGCAGAAGGGTGTGGCGGGTGATGGAGTCGGCGAATTCTTCGAGGGGCTCCCGAGCGGGGAGCTCGCCGTACAGGAGCAGGTAAGCCACTTCAAGGAAAGATGACTGCTCGGCGAGCTGTTCGATCGGATACCCCCGGTAACGCAAAACCCCGGCCTCGCCGTCGATAAAGCTGATTTTGCTTTCGCTCTCGGCAGTGTTGCCAAAACCGCGGTCGACGGTGAACAAACCAGTTTCCACCGCGAGCTTGGAGATATCGACACCGACTTCGGTCTCCGAACCTTTGATGACCGGTAGTTGCATCTCCCGGTCCTGATACCGGAGCGTGGCTTCATCCATCGCGGCTGCTTACTCCGTCTCCTTGTGGGTGGCGGCTATCACCTTGGAAGCCTCCTGATTGGGCATTTCCGCATAGTGGTCGAAGGCCACCTCGAAGTTGCCGCGCCCCGAAGTCATCGACCGAAGATCGGCGGCGTACCTCTGCACCTCGGCCATCGGTATCTCGGCGTCGATCACCCGCGCCGAACCATCCGAATCCATCCCCAACACGCGGCCGCGCTTGGAGTTGATGTCTCCCATCACGTCCCCGGTGTGCTCCTCAGGCACGCGGATAGTGAGCTTCATGATTGGCTCCAACAACACGCCCCGCAGCGCAGGAGCCGCCGCTCGGACCGCCTGGATCCCCGCCATCCGGAACGACAACTCGTCGGAGTCGACAGCGTGGAACTTACCGTCGAAGACCTCGGCCGCAATGTCGATGACGGGGTAACCGGCCAACATTCCTCTTTGCAGTGCCTCCTGGATGCCCTTGTCGACTGCAGGGATAAACGACCGGGGGATGGATCCACCTTTGACCGCGTCGATGAACTCGTACCCGGAGCCACGTGGAAGTGGAGAGAACTTGACGTTGGCCACCCCGAACTGGCCGCGCCCCCCCGACTGTTTCTTGTGTTTGCCTTCGGCTTCTCCGGAAGCGGTGATGGTTTCGCGATAGGGGATCTTGGGGAGAGCCGTTTCCACATCCACCCCGAACTTGCGGTGGATACGGGCAATGGTGACATCGAGGTGGGTGTCACCAAGTCCGGAGAGGACCGTTTGGCCGGTCTCGGCATTGCGATCGACCCGGAGAGTGGGATCTTCTTCGAGCATTCTCTGCAGAGCAGTTGAGAGCTTCTCCTCGTCGTGCTGGCTCTTCGGGAAGATCGCCAATTGGGTCACGGGACTGGGGAACCCGACCGGGGACAGGGTCAGCTTGAGGCCAGCGCTGCGGAGGGTATCGCCGGCATGAATGTTGTCGGCTTTGGCCACCGCGGCGATGTCACCGACCGTCAGCTTTTTGGCGTCGATGTGCTCTTTACCCATCAGATAGAAGAGGTTGTGCATGCGGGCGTGCCCTCCCCGGGAGATCTCGAGGTCGGCATCGGGGGAGATGGAGCCAGACACAACCCGGAAGAGGGAAATTCTCCCGACGAAGGGATCGCTGACAGTCTTGAAAACGTAGGCGAGCGCCGGGCCACTTTCCTGGATGGCGATCGGCTCCCCGCCGTCCAGGGGAGGGAAAGTTCGCTCGAGGGGGTTGGGGGCAAAGTCGATCAGAAACTCGCAGAGGGTGTCAACGCCGATACGACGGGGAGAGGCACCAACGAGGACCGGGAAGATCTCCCCTGCCAGCATGCCCTTGTGTACCGTCGAGACGATCACTTCAGGTGACGGTTCTTCGCCCTCGAAGTACTTCTCCATCAGGGTGTCGTCGGTTTCTACCACCGACTCCACCAGGGAGGTGTGGGTTTCGTCGACGAGGTTCTGCGCTTCGGCCGGGGTGGTGTTTGACACCGTGCCGGTGCGATCGTTGGGACCGTAGGTGAAGGACTTGCCCGAAACGACCCTCACCACTCCGGTGAGACCGGCTTCTTCTCCTATGGGGACCTGGACCGGAGCGACTCGTTTGCCGAAGGTCTCGCGCAACTGGGCGAGGACCCGGCCAAAAGAAGCACGTTCCCGGTCGAGTTTGGTAATAAAGATGGCTCGGGGGATGCCCTCGTCTTCGGCGACTTTCCAGAGGATCTCGGTTTGGACCTCTACCCCGTCAACCGCCGAAACCACAAATAGGGCAAGATCGGCCGCTCGCAGGGCGACCCGGGCATCCCCCGAGAAATCGGCATACCCCGGTGTGTCGATGATGTTGATGCGGTGGCCCTTCCATTCCACCGAGGCAACCGACAGGCCCAAAGAAATCTTGCGGTCTTGCTCTTCGGGGTCGAAATCGAGGATCGTGGTGCCGAGGTCCACCGAACCCTGGCGAGTGGTGACACCTGCCACAAAAAGCAGCGCTTCTGCCAACGAGGTCTTTCCGCTTCCGCCATGACCGACCAGGGCCATGTTGCGGATGTTCTCGGGAACCACAAAACCTCCTCGGGCGGGAACGAGCGATCATAGTGAGAGAGGTTTGGGCCGGTTCGGTCGGCTACATTGGCGTCCTTGCAACGATTGTCTGCACGATGATCGACCTCCGGGTGCGACCCCGCCTGCAATGGGTCATTCAACCGATCGGGCGCGGTCTAGCAGGCATGGGCGTCACCCCCCAGTTGCTCACTTTCATCGGTCTCCTGGTGACGGTCGGGGGAGGGGTGCTGCTCGGTTTCGGCTGGCTGCGCACTGGCGCCGCCGTGGCCTTGGTCGGGTCGGTCCTCGACGGCCTTGATGGTTCAGTGGCGCGTGCCGCCGGTAAAGACTCGCCACGGGGCGCTCTCCTCGATGCAGTTTCCGATCGAGTCGGAGAGGTCGCATGTTTCGCCGGTCTGGCAGTGGCGATGACGGGTAATACCCGGGTTCTGCTCCTGATCGTGCTCGCACTCGGTGGATCAATGCTGGTTCCGTATCTTCGAGCCAAGGCCGAGGCAGAAGGGCTCGATGGCCGTGGTGGACTGATGGGCCGAGCCGAGCGGGTCCTTTTGTTCACGATTGGTTTGTTGATCGGGTTGGTCGAGCCGATGTTGTGGGTGATGGTGGTGGCGACCTGGTCGACAGTCGGCTGGCGTTTTTTCGAGACTTATCGCCAACTGACCCCGTGAAGGACCGGCTGGTCTATCTCCTCGTGAGAGGACTGGTCGGTCTGTTTGGACTGCTCCCGGTCGGCGGCGCTCGTCGGGTGGGCGAGTTCGGCGGAAGAATCTGGCACCTGGTCGGAGGGGAACGCAAGCGGATGGTCCGCCGTCACATGCGGCGGGTGTTGGGCGCTGACGCCGACCTCGAGCGGGCCGTGCGGGAGGTGTTCACGTCATACGGCCGCTACTGGGCGGAGACCTTCTGGGTGCGCCCCCGACGGATCCCCGAAATTGACCGCGGCCTCACTGTCGACGGACTCGAGAACCTGGCAGCAGCGGGGCGGGCGGGCACCGGTGCGGTGATTGCTCTCCCCCATCTCGGGAACTGGGAGGCCGGCGCTCTTTCCGGGTTCAGGGCGGGCATCCAGATCGTGGCGGTTGCGGAGAGATTGGGCAATCCGCTCATCACCGCATGGTTCACCACTCTGCGGGAGGCTTTCGGCATCAAGGTGATCCTCAACGTCAAAGGGGTCATGCGCCAGGTGGAGGAGGCGGTGCGAGCGGGGGGAGCAGTGTGCCTCCTCGCCGACCGTGACCTCAAAGGACGAGGGGTCAAGACCGAATTCTTCGGAGAAGTGACCACCCTGCCGGCTGGGCCGGTTGCCCTTGCCTCCCGGACCGGAGCCCCGTTGTTGCCAGCCGTCGTCTTCTTCACACCCAAAGGTCACCACGTGGTCTTTGGTCCACCGATGGCGCTTCCCACCGGTCCGGATCGACTCGAACGGGGTACGCGCATGGTGACGGCCCAACTCGAGTCCGACATCCGGCGCGCACCCGAACAGTGGCATTTGCTTCAACCGAACTGGCCCTCGGACCGGGTGGAGGAGTGACCCGGGTCGCGGTGGTATCGCCCTATGACCTGGTGAGGCCGGGAGGTGTGCAGAATCAGGTTCTCGAGCTGGCGAAACAACTGAAGCTGGTCGGGCACGACGCCTGGGTGGTGGGACCTGGAGCTCCGGCCCACCTCGGGGTGGACATCGGCCGTTCGGTGGTGATTCCTGCCAATGGCTCCCGGGTTCCGATCTGCCTCGCTCCGTCCGCCATCTCGCGGACCCGCGCCGCGGTGGCTTCAGCCGACGTGGTCCACCTCCATGAACCATTGATGCCGATTGTGGGTCCTGCCTTGCTCTCTACCAGCCTGCCCCTCGTGGCGACGGCTCACGCCGCCCCGCCGTCGTGGGTGAAACCGATCTATCGGATGACACCACGACGGTGGTGGACCGGTCGGGTGGTCACCGCTGTTTCCGCTGCTGCTGCCGCCCCGCTCGGTCGGCCCGCGCGGGTGATCCCCAACGGCCTCGAGGTGGGGGCGTTCCGCTTGCCCGAGGAAAAGAGGGAGAACAGGGTGGTCTTTCTCGGAAGAAGCGATCGACGCAAGGGTCTGGAGGTATTGCTCCACGCCTGGGATCGGATTCGACGAGAATCGGGGAACGCCGAGCTCGTTGTGCTCGGCTCCGATGGCCCCGATGGCCCCGATGACAACGGCATCGTCTTCCGTGGTCGGGTCTCTGAGGAGGACAAACGACTCGAACTCGCCCGAGCAGCCATCTACGTGGCTCCCAACCTGGGCGGCGAGAGTTTTGGGATAACCCTGGTCGAAGCGATGGCGGCCGGATGCGCCCTGGTAGTTTCCGAGCTGGAGCCGTTTCGGGAGGTGGCCGGTGAAGCAGCGCTTTATGTTGCGCCCGGTGACCCGGCCGTGCTGGCATCCGCTGTCACCAGGCTGCTTGGTAGCTCCTCCGAACGAGCCGCACTGGCTGCGGCTGCGCTCGCTCGTGTAACCCGTTTCGACTGGTCGGTGGTCTTGCCCCAATACCTGGAGTGTTATCAGGCCGTCGCCGGCGGCCAACAGCGCCCCGGGTAGCATTGCTGCACTGACCAAGGAGCGCAGGTGGAACGAGGCACCGATATGGCCTCATCGTTCCATCGTGAGCTGACCGGCGACGACCGAATTCACAACATGTTCATCGGGTCGATCTGAGGTCTTGAGATGTCCGGACATTCCAAGTGGGCGACGATCAAACGCAAGAAGGGGGCCAACGACGCCAAACGCGGCAAGTTGTTCGCCAAGCTGATTCGCGCGATCGAAGTGGCGGCCCGTGCCGGCGGCGGCGACCGTACCGCCAATGCAACCCTTGCCGCGGCGGTTGCCAAAGCCCGGGCCAACGCGGTGCCGATGGACAACATCGAGCGGGCGATCAACCGGGCGGTCGGGGGTGCCGACACCGCCAGCTACGACGAGATCTGGTACGAGGGCTATGCGGCCGGGGGAGTGGCGACGTTCGTCCAGGTGCTCACCGACAATCGCAACCGGGCTGCCTCCGAGGTGCGCTCTGCCTTCACCCGCAATCACGGCAACCTGGGCGAGCCAGGATCGGTCGGGTATCTATTCGAGACCAAGGGCTTCATCGAAGTCGCCGGTGATGAGGACGAGGTGCTGGCGGCCGCACTCGACGCCGGCGCGGAGGACGTGCGTCCGGGAGACGAGACCTTCGAAGTAATCACGGCTCCGACCGATTTGATCAAGGTGCAGCGTGCGCTGGAGAGCGCGGGTCTTGCCGTCCAGAACGCCGAATTGACCAAACTTCCCAAGTCCACGGTGCCCGTGGATGCATCGTCCGCCGGCAAGGTTCTCCGACTGGTAGATGCTCTGGAGGACCTCGACGATGTGCAGACCGTATACGCCAACTACGAGATTTCCGACGAGTTGTTGACGGAACTGGCGGGCGACTGACCCTTGCCGCGGACCGCGGTACCTCTTGGGGTATCGTGCCGTACACATGTTCGTCCTCGGCATAGACCCCGGATTGACCACCACCGGGTACGGCGTGGTCGGTAAGAACCCGTCGCTGACGACCGTGGCGGCCGGGGTCATCCGGACCCGCCCGGAGGACCCTGTTGCAGTGCGTCTTCGCGACCTGTATGAAACCCTCTTGAGCCTCATTCAGGAGTACCGACCGCACGTGATGGCGATCGAACAGGTTTTCACCAATCTCAACCGGCAGACGGCCGTGGCCGTGGGTCGGGCCGCGGGTGTGGCGATTCTGGCCGCCGCTCAATCGGGCATCGAGGTGTTCGAATACACGCCTACCACCGTGAAGTCGGCCGTCACCGGCGATGGTGCTGCGGGGAAACAGGCGGTCCAGACGATGGTCGCCCGCCGTCTCCATCTCAAGGCTTCGCCCCAACCTGACGCCGCCGATGCCCTGGCCGTGGCCATTTGCCACCTGCAGTCGCTCCACATCCCGACGGGAGCGACGAGATGATCGGTCGCCTGCGCGGCACCATGGTGGCCCGGGGCCCAGGATCCATCGTTATCGATGTGTCCGGGGTCGGCTACGAAGTCATGGTCACGCCTCGCACCCAGGTGGAGTTGCCCGGTATCGGGGAGGAGGTTGTCGTCCACACCCATCTCCATGGCCGCGAGGACGGGATCACACTTTTCGGTTTCGGCCATGAATCCGAACGTGATCTTTTCAGGATCCTGCTCACCGCCAGCGGTGTCGGACCCAAGCTGGCCCAGGGCATGTTGGGTTCTCTCACCGTGACCGAGATCAGGCGGGCGGTAGCGGCCGAAGATGTCGATGCCCTGACGATTGTCCCCGGGGTCGGGAAACGCTCCGCCCAGAAGCTCGTGCTCGAGCTGAAACCCAAGATGGAAAACGTCGAAGCCACCGTCTTGGAAGGCACCGCCGCCGCATCCCAGGTTCGGCAGGCACTGGAGACCCTCGGTTACACGCCAGCCGAGATTCGCGATGTCGCCCCGTCTCTCGACTTCGAGGCGCCGGTGGCCATCCAGATCAGGGAAGCCTTGCGATTGTTGGGCCGGCGATGAGAGAAGACTCGCTTATCGACCCGGCCGATCAGGATGACGATGTCACGCTGCGACCCCGGCGCCTCGATGAGTTCATCGGTCAACATAACGTCAAGGAGAGACTTCGGATCTCGATCGAGGCTGCCCGCACCCAGGGCCGCCCGCTCGACCACGTAATGCTGTCGGGCCCGCCGGGACTTGGCAAGACGACCCTGGCCGGGATCATCGCCCAGGAGATGGGAGTCGAGTTCCGGATCACTTCAGGTCCGGCCCTGGAGCGCCCCGGCGACCTGGCCTCGATCCTCTCCAATCTCGAGCATGGGACGGTGTTCTTCATCGACGAGATTCACCGGCTACCGCGGGCAGTCGAAGAAGTGCTCTATCCGGCCATGGAGGACTACCAACTCGACATAGTCCTCGGCAAGGGCCCGGCTGCGCAATCGATCCGCCTTGATCTCCCCCACTTCACCCTGGTGGGTGCCACGACCCGCAAAGGAAAGGTGACGGCGCCATTGCGGGACCGTTTCGGTATCGAAGACCGGCTTGATTACTACGACGAAGAAGAGTTGTTGCAGATCGTCCTCCGTTCGGCCCGGATCCTCGAGGCGAAGATCGACGATGACTCGGCCCTTCTGATTGCGGCTCGCAGCCGGGGGACTCCGCGCATTGCGAACCGTGTGTTGTCGCGAGTGCGTGACTATGCGATCGCCCGTGCCGACGGTCGCATCGACCTCACCACCGCACTCGACGGTTTGGCGATGTTCGAAATCGACGAGCTCGGTCTCGACAAGCTCGACCGGGCCATCCTGGAAGCGGTGATTCACAAATTCGCGGGCGGGCCAGTCGGTTTGTCGACGTTGGCGATCGCTGTCGGTGAAGATCCGGAAACGGTCGAAGACGCCTACGAACCGTTTCTCCTCCAGGAGGGGCTGTTGCAGCGAACCCCCCGTGGCCGGGTCGCCACCGCACTGGCGTACCAATATCTCGGGGTGCCGCCCCCAAATCGGGCGCAGGGATCGCTGCTCTGAGGGTTGTTGGCTGCGGTCGGGGTGGTCCGGTGGTTGGTCTCCATATCAAGGTGGCTATGTGTTTGGGGGGGCTCGTCCGAGTAGAGAACCTTGACCGATTAGTCGTCTTCGGTGTACGGGGGAGTTGGTGGATGGCGATGGTTTCTCCCCCCAGGAGCGAAGCGACGTTGGGGGGAGTACGGCGAAGCCGGGAGGGGGGTGGCGAACCCGTGGAACTGGCTTCGGACAGCTTCGCCGCCCCCTCCGCCACTTCGTGGCACCTCCCCCAACGCTCACTCCGTTCGCTGGGGGAGGAAACTGGATGGCTTCGGTCTGATGGGTGACAGCGATCGGACCCTTATCCCCGTCGGTGTAGACGACCCGGATCCGGCCCTCACAGAGGATCTCAGCCAAAGTGGCGGGTCCCACCCGGAGCCCGCTACTGGTGACGCCGGCTTCCCCCGAGGTGATCCGCCCGGCTGTATGTAGCGAACCCGATCATCGAGCTCATTGCCCGGCAATATCCTTCAGCTTCTTGTTGACCTCGGACTTCGACTATGAGCTTTCCTCGGAGCGGATCGCCCAGGTGCCGATCGAGCCGCGTCACGCCGCTCGTCTGCTCGACACCCGCGACCTGACGGACCACACCTTCGTCGATCTGCCCGAGCTACTCGAACCAGGCGATCTCGTTGTCGTCAACCGCACCCGGGTTAGGGCGGCCCGTCTCAAGGGCCGCAAGACCGACACCGGTGGCCAGGTCGAAGCACTTCTCCTTCGCCGAATCTCCGACGACCTCTGGCAAGCAGCGGTCCGTCCATCCCGACGATTACGAAGCGGGACACTCCTCGACTTCGGCAGCACGCCGGCTGTCATCGAAGAGGGACCGGTCCAAGGGATCGCCACCCTCCGGATTGACGCCAAAGCGGCCATGGCCACGGCAGGGGAGGTACCGCTGCCTCCCTACGTCCACACCGCCCTCACTGACCAGAACAGGTACCAGACCATCTTCGCCCATGAAGCCGGTTCGGCGGCCGCATCTACCGCCGCCCTTCATTTCACCTCAGAAGTCACGGCCCGGCTCAACCAGCGTCAGATCGACATCGCCGAGGTGGTGCTTCACATCGGTCTCGACACCTTCCGGCCCATCAGTTCCGACCACATCGCAGACCATCAGATCCACACTGAAGGGTTTGAGGTGCCCGAGGCCGCCGCCCGTGCGATCAAAGAATGCCGTCAGCGGCAGGGACGGGTCATCGCCATCGGAACCACGGTGACCAGAACCCTCGAAACTGTCGCGACCGGTGATGGACTGGTGCGAGCCGAGAGCGGAACCACCGGGCTCTTCATCACCCCCGGTTACGAATTCACGGTGGTAGATGGGCTCGTCACAAACTTTCACCTTCCCCGGACAACCCTTCTGGTCCTGCTCACGGCTTTTATGGGAACGAATTGGCGAGACGTCTACCAGGCCGCCCTCGAACGCGGCTATCGCTTCGCCTCGTTTGGAGATGCCATGTACACGGAGCGGTCGGTGTGAGTCACCCCGTTCATTGGACCCTCTCTGCCCGGGACGGCAAGGCCAGGACCGGCCACTTGCACACACCGAACGGTGTCGTCGCCACCCCCGCCTTCATGCCGGTGGGCACCCGCGCCGCCGTTAGAGCGGTCGACGTGGATGACCTCGAAGCCACCGGGACCGAGATTGCCCTGGCCAATACCTATCACCTGATGTTGCGGCCGGGCCCTCAGGTGGTGGCCGACCTCGGAGGACTTCACAACTTCTGGGGGTGGCAACGGCCGATCCTGACCGACTCGGGCGGATACCAGATCTTTTCCCTCCAGCCGCAAATCGATGAAGAGGGGGTCCGCTTCAAGAGCGTCTACGACGGTCGGGCTGTCCACCTGCGGCCGGAGGAGGCAGTGACTATCCAGGAGGACCTGGGAGCCGACATCGCCATGGTGCTCGACGTGTGCGTCGGTCTCCCCTCTCAGCGTGAGGTGGTGAGCGAGGCGATGGAACGGACCCTGCGTTGGGCCGAACGCTCGCTCGAGGTTCACCGCCGTTCCGATCAGGTTCTGTTCGGGATCGTGCAAGGTGGTGTCGACCCTGACCTAAGGGCAATGAGCGCCGCCAAGACTGCCTCGCTCGGGTTCGCGGGGTTTGGCATCGGCGGGCTGTCGGTGGGGGAGTCGCCAGCTCAACGCGAGGTCGCACTAAAAGTCGCGATCGACGAGCTGCCTTCGGATCGGGTCCGGTATGTGATGGGTCTGGGCGACCCCGAAGGGGTGATGGCCGCCGTTGAACTGGGCGCCGACCTCTTCGACTGTGTCTGGCCGACCCGGCTTGCCCGCCACGGCCGGGTGTTTACCGCCGACGGGGACTTCAACCTGCGCCGGGCGGAGTACGCCGCAGACCCGCGTCCGTTGGAGGCCGGCTGTGACTGCCACACCTGCACCCGTCATCACCGCGCCTACCTCCGCCACCTCCTCGCCAATAACGAATTGGCCGCATTCCGGCTTCTTTCGGTGCACAACCTCACCTACACCATGCGGCTTCTGGCCGGGATCCGCACGGCGATCGACATCGGCGACCTCGCCACCCACCTCGCCAATGTGCGGGCCCGACGACTGCCAGTGTCGCCTGGGAACGACTAAGGTCGCGCCTCGTTAACCGGCCTGTGAGGTTTGTTCTTTGAGCCCTCTTTTGCTGACAACCACCCCGCCCGCGTCATCGGGCTATTCATCGTTGATATTCCTTGGTGTCATGGTCGCGGTGTTTTACGTTCTGATTCTGCGTCCGCAGCGCAAACGGATGCGCGCCCAACAAGAGCTGACGGCGGCCTTGTCGTTGGGTGACAAGGTGCAAACCATTGGCGGAATCCAGGGGGTGATCCGTGCTCTCGACGACGACGCTGTAGTCATCGAGGTTGAGCAGGGCAGGCTGCGGATCGTGCGAAAGGCAATAGCCAGCCGAATCGTCGACAAGGCCTGAACCTTGCGGCGGCGTCTGATCGGTCTTTTGATTGGCTTGACGCTGTCCTGGGGAGGGCTGGCGCTGGTCCTGTCCCAAAACATCCTTCCCCGGTTGGGCCTCGACCTTGCCGGAGGGACATCGGTGGTGCTGACCGCCCCGGACGGCACCGATCAGGAGGTCCTGGAACAAGCAGTTGAAATTATGCGACGCCGGATCGAGGACGTAGGGGGCGTGCAGGAGCCGGAAATCACGATCTCGGGTGCCAACACGGTGCTGGTGCAACTCCCGGGTGTGGAAGACGAGGAGAGGGCCCTCGATGCAATCGGTCAGACCGGCCAGCTTTCTTTTCGGCCGGTCCTCGGCGCGACCCTGGGTGAACAAG
This sequence comes from Acidimicrobiia bacterium, assembly GCA_040905905.1. Lineage (GTDB taxonomy): Bacteria > Actinomycetota > Acidimicrobiia > Spongiisociales > ZC4RG35 > JAICND01. The sequence continues at coordinate 50,539 of JBBDQN010000054.1, read as the reverse complement.
GCCCGCTAGTGACCACGACAACCACGTCGACTTCTCCGACTACGACCACCAGCGCGAGCTCGCCCACAACTTCGGCGACAACTTCCACCAGCACGACCTCCACTACCGCGGCGACCACGACCACAACTTCGGTCACCCCGACCACCCTGCCACCGAACGTCGATCCCGTAACAGGGCTCACGATCCTCGACGATCCCACTCAGGAGGCTTACCTCCCATCCACCGCTGGGTGCGCCAGCTCCGGTTTGGGAGTCGTGATCCCCGAGGTGCTACATGTAGGCCCCGCCGCTCTTTTGGGCGAGGATGTGGCTGATGCCGTCCCGGGGTTCGATCCCAACCAGGCGCAATGGGTGATCGGGCTCGATCTCACCTCGGCCGGGGGTGTCAAGTTCGCCGAAGTCACCGGGGCTGCGGCCCAAGGCTCGCTGGGAAGTCCGCAACGTTGTATCGCCATCGTCCTCGACGGCGAGGTAGTGACGGCGCCTGCGGTGGCTGCCGACGTCGGTCCTGAGGGGATCACCGGGGGCAGCGCCCAGATAACGTTTGGCAACACCCCGGCCGACGAACTACAGGCCCGGGATACCGCCGCGCTCTTGCGCTACGGTTCGCTTCCGGTCAGCTTCGAACGTTCCCAGGTGCAGAAGGTGTCAGCGACTCTCGGTGCCGACTCCCTCCGAGCTGGTGTGATAGCCGGCTTGATCGGGCTGGCGCTGGTATGTGCGCTTTTGATCAGCTACTACCGGGCAATGGGCGTTGTGGCCGTACTTGGTTTGACGGTCTTTGCATCGTTATTGGTCGTCGTATTCTCCATGTTGGGCCGGTTTCAGGGCCTCACCCTCACTCTGGCGGGGGTGACCGGGGTGATCATCTCGGTGGGAATCACCGCCGACTCGTACATCGTCTATTTCGAAAGGGTGAAGGAAGAAATTCGGAAGGGTCGCTCGGTCCGTTCTGCCGTGGAGGAGGGGTTCCGCAAGTCTTTTCGCACCATCCTCACGGCCGATGCCGTGTCCTTGATCGGAGCCACCTTGTTGTGGTTCCTATCGGTCGGAGCGGTCAAGGGCTTTGCCTTCTCCCTCGGGATCGCCACGGTTCTCGATGTGGTGATCGCCCGGGCCTTCACCCGCCGGGCGACCTGGGTCCTCGCCCACACTGAGCTGGGTGACCGCGGCTGGTTCTCGATCAGGTCAGCGTCGATATGACCAGGCTCCGTGACTTTCTTCGCGGCGAGACCAACTTCGATTTCGTCGGTCGCCGCGGGCTGTGGCTCAGGATCTCGGCGGTCGCATTGATGATCTCGCTGCTCGCCCTGGTCGTCCGCGACCTCAACCTCGGCATTGAGTTCCGGGGCGGGCTTTCGATCATTGCCACCAACCCGAGTGCTGCAACTGTGGAGGATCTCAGGGGGGCTTCTCAACGGGTGGGCATCTCTGACGCCGTCATTCAACTGGTCGACGACGGGGCCACTGTGCGGCTGCAGACTCCCGCCCTCGATGCGGAGTCGCAGGGCGGCCTGCTTGACGTGATTGCCTCAGTTACCGGAGCGCCGAGAGCCGAGATCTCGGTCGACGCTGTCGGCCCCACCTTTGGCGCCCTCATATTTCGCCAATCCCTGATCGCCCTAGCGGTTTTCCTGGGAGCCGTCATGTTGTTCATGACCTGGCGGCTGGAGTGGAAGATGGCGGCCGCCGGGATCGTTTCGCTTCTCCACGATCTCGTCATCACGATGGGGGTGTATGCCGTCACTGGATTCGAAGTGACTCCAGCCACCGTCGTCGCCGTACTGACCATTCTCGGGTACTCGCTCTACGACACGGTGGTGGTCTTCGACAAGATCGAAGAACACGTGGGCGACTACGCAGATCGAATGACGTATTCCGCCATAGCCAACCGCGCCACCAATCAGATCATGCCGCGCTCAGTCATCACGGCTCTCACGTCGCTGCTCCCGGTTGGTTCGATTCTGTTCGTCGGCGCCTTCATTTTCGGAGCTACCAGCCTGCGCGATTTCGCCCTTGCTCTCTTCGTCGGCATCGCGGTTGGCACCTATTCGTCGGTCTGCGTTGCGACACCTTTCCTGGCTACCTGGAAGGAGCGGGAGGAAGATTGGATCAGCCGTCGTCGGCGCCTGGAGGCAAAGGGGCAAACCGTTTCCACCACACCCTCCCCGACGGCGATCGTGGTGTCTCCAGCCCAGGTCCGCGGGACGGGCGCTACTCCCCGTCCTCCCAAGAAACGCCGACGCTGAGCCAGCCCCGGTTGGACAGGTAGACTTTTCCGGTGGATCTGGCCGCCCTTGTTCGTGACATACCCGACTTTCCGGAGCCCGGAATCGTCTTTAAGGACATCACCCCGGTGCTGGCGGATCCGGTCGCCTTCAATGCCCTGATCGCCGCCATCACCGAGAAGTTCGAAGATGCCAGGGTGAGCAAGGTGGCCGGGATCGAAGCCCGGGGTTTTACCCTGGCAGCACCCGTAGCGCGCGCCCTCGAAGCCGGATTTGTCCCACTTCGCAAACCCGGAAAACTCCCCTGGAAAACCATCAGCCACAGCTACAACCTGGAGTACGGCACCGATGCCCTGGAGATGCATATTGATGCGGTCGATCCCCAGGAGCGGGTTCTCATCGTTGACGACGTGATCGCCACCGGTGGCACGGCATGCGCAGCTGTCGAGTTGTTGCGTCGTGCTCAGGCAGAGGTGGTGGGGGTGGCGGTCTTTATCGAGCTGGGCTTCCTCAACGGCAGGGCAGCCCTTGAAGGGGTCCCCTTCCATGCCCTCATCCGGTACGACTGAGGAGGCATTCGCCTCCATCCTCGACGCCCACCGGCGTCATTTCCCCGATGCCGATGACGGGATCATCAAGCGGGCATTTGTCACCGCCGAGACCGCCCACCGCGGACAATTGCGGAAGACCGGCGATCCCTACATAACCCATCCAGTGGCCGTCACCACCATCCTGGCGGGTTATGGCCTCGATGCCCCGGCCCTGGCGGCCTCGCTGCTACACGACACGGTGGAAGACACCGACGTCACCCTTCATCAGATCGAGAACGAGTTCGGTGGTGAAGTCGCCCGGTTGATTGACGGAGTCACCAAGCTCGACAGGATCCAATATTCATCACCCCAAGAGGCGCAGGCCGCCACGATCCGCAAGATGGTGGTCGCTATGGCCCAGGACGTGCGGGTGCTCCTGATGAAGCTCGCCGACCGCCTTCACAACATTCGAACGGTCGCCGCCCTGCGTCCCGAGAAACAGCAACGGGTGGCCCGCGAGACCATCGACGTCTACGTCCCCCTTGCTCATCGATTGGGTGTCCAGGAGATCAAACACGAGCTGGAAGACCGTTGCTTCGCCATTCTCGAGCCCGGGATCTACGCCGAGATCGAATTGAGATTGACAGAGCGTTCTCCGGAGCGCGAGGTATTCATCGAAAAGGTCGTCGCGGAGCTTGGGGATGCCCTGACCGAGGCCGGCATCGAGGCTGACATCAGCGGCCGCCCCAAACACCATTTCTCCATCTACCGCAAGATGGTCGAGTCTGGCCGACCCTTCGAGGAGATCTTCGACTTGATCGGGGTGCGGATCATCACCAGCGATACCCGGAGCTGTTATGCAGCCCTCGGGCTGGTGCACTCGAAATGGATGCCGATCAGCGGACGCTTCAAAGACTTCATCGCCATGCCCAAGTTCAACCTCTACCAGAGCCTTCACACGACCGTCATCGGGCCCGGCGGCAAACCCCTGGAGGTTCAGATTCGAACCGAGGAGATGCACCGGCTCGCCGAGTCGGGAATCGCCGCCCATTGGCGTTACAAGGAGGGGCCCGGGGCTGCCCACATCCCCTGGGTGGGCAACGTCCACTCTTTGCTCGAGACCGAAGATCCCGAGGAGTTTCTGGCCAACCTCAAACTGGACCTCTATCAAGACGAGGTATTTGTGATCACTCCCGCAGGTGACGTCAAGACCCTGCCTCGCGGCGCCACTGCCGTCGACTTTGCCTACGCCGTCCACACCGAAGTGGGCAACAGGTGTGTGGGGGCCAGGATCAACGGCCGCTTGCTGCCACTCTCCACGAGGCTCGAATCTGGCGACATCGTCGAGGTGATCACCTCCCGGGCCATGGACGCCGGACCGAGCCGGGATTGGCTCAACTTTGTTCAGACCTCGCGCGCCAAAGCCAAGATCAAGGCGTATTTCCTCAAGGAGCGACGAGAGCACGCACTGGCTGAGGGCCGCGAGCAGGTCAATTCCTATCTCCGCCGTGAAGGTTTGGGGCTCGGCGCCGCCGAACGTGACCGCCTTCTCACCGAGATCGCCATCGACATGGGCAAGTCCGACGTGGACAGCCTGTTGGTGTCAGTCGGCGAAGGTGGGGTAACGGCCTCAACTGTGGTGCAACGACTGGTCCGACTGGTTCGTCCCGAAGAGGACGAAGAAGAAGACCTGCTCGCTCCTCCCCGCCCCCGCCGGCCAGGGCAACCAGGCCCCGGCATCATCGTCGAGGGTATGGATGACATGCTCGTGCGAATCGCACGTTGTTGTGCACCGGTTCCCGGCGATCCGATTGTCGGTTTCATCACTATCGGCCGGGGGGTGTCGGTTCACCGGGCCGACTGCACCAACATTGCAGCACTAGCCGAACGGCGGGAAAGGATGGTCGAGGTGTCATGGCCTCCCGACCGCGTGGGCATCTTTACCGTCTGGGTGCAAGTGGAGGCGCTCGATCGCACCCGGCTGCTGCGCGACGTCACCGCGGCCATCTCCGATCTGGGTGGCAACATCACCGCGTCATCGTCGGTCACCGGGAGGGACCGGGTGGCGGTGCTGAGGTACGAGGTGGAGCTTTCCGATCCCGGTCAACTCCCCAGGCTTCTGGCCGATCTCCGCGGGGTCGATGGGGCGTTCGCTGCCTATCGCCTGGTAACCGAACCCTCCGACACTTGAACGGATGATCATCGTCTCCCGGCCCCTGTGGCTCGCCCAGACCAACTGTTACCTACTGGCCATTGAAAAGGGAGGACCAGCGGTGGTAGTCGATGCCCCACCCGACCCTGAGGCGATCGCCGAGCTGGCCCTGGCCACCGGTGTGGTGCCGGCCGCCTTGCTTCTCACCCACGGCCACATCGATCACATGGGAGGGGCGGGTCCGTTGCATCGTTCGACCGGGGCGGCGGTATACGTCCATCGCGACGACGACTTTCTCACCCTCGATCCTCGTCGGCAGATGCAGGCCCTGTTTGGCCTCGCACCCGAGGGTGACTACGAACCGCCCGAGAAGCTCGAGTCTTTGCAACATCTGATGCGGCTCGAACTCGGTGGGCTCGAGATCGAGGTGCGGCACACACCGGGCCATACTCCGGGCCATTGTTGCTTCTACCTGCCCGGAGAGGGGATTCTCCTCTCGGGAGACCAGCTCTTCGCCGGCTCGGTGGGCCGGGTTGATCTCCCTGGCGGGAACTGGGAGCAGCTGGTCGACTCGATGGTCAAGGAGGTGCTGACGCTCGACGACCAAACCAGGGTGCTGCCGGGTCACGGGCCCGAAACCACCGTGGGTCGGGAACGGCGCCGCAATCCATTCCTGGTCGGGCTCTGACCCCATTAGCCTCCGCGCCCCTGTGCCCATCGTCACCCCCCGAACCATTCCTGGAGTCCTCGAGCTCCTGCCGCGCGATCAGCTTGCCCTCCAGTCGATGTTCGACACGATCAGGGAGGGGTTCGAGAGCTTCGGCTTTCTCCCCATAAGCACCCCGGCGATGGAACAGACCGCGGTATTGCTCACCAAGTCCGGGGGTGAGACAGAGCGTCAGGTCTACCTCGCCCAGTCGACCGGAGCCAGAGCCCAGGGTTACGAGCCGGACGCGGCTCTCCGCTTTGATCTCACCGTCCCGCTGGCGCGTTATGTCGCTGAGCACGAGGCCCAGTTGATCTTCCCCTTTCGGCGGTATCAAATGCAGCCCGTCTGGCGTGGCGAGACCCCCCAGCGGGGCCGCTTTCGCGAGTTCATCCAGTGCGACATCGACGTGGTCGACCGCGATGAGCTCTCCATTCGACACGACGCCGAAATGCCAGCAGTGATCGCCAGCATCTTCAGCCGGCTTGCCATCGGTGACTTCACGATCCGGCTCAACAACCGGCGCTTGTTGCGGGGTCTCTTGATCGACCTCGGCGTGGACGATTCCGGCCTGCAGGCTCTGGCTCTCCGCGAGCTTGACAAGTTGGAGCGCATTGGTGCAGCGGACGTTGCCGGCGCTCTCAGCAAGCAAGGGATCGCGACCGACACAGCAGATCGGTTGTTGAAGGTTGCCGGCCAGGGTCCGCTCAAGGGAGCGGCTGCCACCGAGATGCTGGCAGCCCTGCCAGATGGCAACGAGCTGTTGGTTAAGGGCAAGGAGGAGCTGGCGAGCGTGTTCTCTTTGGTCGGGGTCCAGGGGGTCAACCCGGATCAGGTTGCCCTCGATCTCTCCATCGCCCGCGGTCTCGACTACTACACGGGCACGGTGTACGAGACCACCCTCGATAATCATCCGGAGGTTGGCAGCATCTGCTCGGGTGGCCGTTACGAGGATCTGGCAAGTCTCTACACGAAATCACGCCTGCCGGGCGTCGGTATCTCCATCGGTCTCACTCGCCTGTTCTGGCAGCTTCGGGAACTGGGTATGGCAGGTGCGACAGCCAACACGGTGGCGGTGCTGGTCACCTTGATAGACGAGGAAGGCTTCGAAACTGCTCTACGTTTGGCCACCGAGCTGAGAACGGCCGGAGTCAATACTGAGGTGAGCATGAGAGCCGGCAGGCTCTCGCAGCAGCTCAAATACGCCGACCGGGCCCAGATCCCAGTAGTGGTCATTGCCGGTGCCGATGAACGTCAGCGCGGAACCGTGCAAGTGCGCAACCTCGTCACGCGGGTCCAGCAGGAAGTCGCAGCCTCCGAGGTGACGGCGACGGTCAGCGGTCTGCTGTGACACCCGTTCGGACCCACCGGGCCATGGAGACGATCGATCTGGACGGACAAAGGGTCCGTTTGGCTGGATGGGTCCTACGCCGCCGCGACCACGGAGGTGTGACTTTCATCGATCTCCGTGACGCCAGCGGCGTGGTACAGGTGGTGGCCGATCCCGAGCAGCTTCCGATCGTCTCGGACCTGAGAATGGAATCCTGCATCGCCGTCGAGGGATTGGTACGGCCTCGCCCCGTAGGAACGGTCAATGACGAACTAGCCACCGGAGCCGTGGAGGTGGCGGCCCACACGATCGAGGTGCTGGGACCGGCCGATCCCATTCCCTTCATGATCGACGATCGTGTCGACGTCGACGAGCGAACCCGGCTCGAGTATCGCTATCTCGACCTCCGCCGCCCCCGCATGGCCGCCAACCTGCGGGCCCGCTCCAAAGCCATCACCGCCATCAGACGCACGCTGGACAAAATGGACTTCCTCGAAATTGAGACCCCCACGCTCATCCCCTCCACCCCCGAAGGTGCGCGGGACATGCTGGTTCCCAGCCGGCTTCACCCCGGCAGCTTTTACGCCCTGCCCCAATCGCCCCAGCTCTTCAAACAGCTCCTCATGATCTCCGGGGTCGAACGGTACTTCCAGATCGCTCGTTGCTACCGCGATGAGGACTTCAGAGCGGACCGCCAGCTCGAGTTCACCCAGCTCGACCTGGAGGGATCCTTCTGGGAGGAGACCGGGGTCCAGGACGCGATCGAAGCCACTATTGCCGCGGCGGTAAAGGAGGTACGAGGAGTAGACCTTCCCCTTCCGTTCCGGCGGCTCACGTGGCAAGAGTCGATGGACCGATACGGGGTCGACAAGCCAGACATCCGCTTCGAGATGGAGATCATCGACCTGACCGGCCTATTTTCCGGTAGCGGGTTCCGCGGGTTCGCCGGAGCAATCGGCGAAGGTGGGGTGGTGAGGGCCATCAACACCGGCTCCCGGGAGCTACCGCGGTCGGCCGCTGATGCCCTGGTCGAAGAGGCCAAGCGACTGGGAGCCAAAGGCCTGGTCTGGATGGTGGTCGAGGAGGATGGCTCGCTGCGTTCCCCGGTAGCCAAGTTCCTTTCGAGCGATGAACTGGCCGGGATCAACCAACGCCTGCAGGCCCGATCGGGCGATGTCCTGCTTCTGATCGCCGACCAGTGGCGAATCGCGGTCACTGTCTTGGGCTCGCTGCGCATTCAGCTCGGACGCCCCTCCGGCCACGATGATCTTGCGTTCCTTTGGGTGACCGACTTCCCCATGTTCGAAGAGGGCGATGGTGGCCTGACCTTCCTCCATCATCCGTTCACGTCGCCTCAGGATGTGGACATGATGGCGACCCATCCGCTGGCAGCACTTTCTCGTGCTTACGACGTTGTTGTGAACGGAGTCGAACTTGGATCGGGATCGATCAGAATTCATGATCCCGCTGTCCAGAGCAAGGTCTTCGAGATTCTGGGGATCTCCGCTGACGATCAGGAGATCCGGTTTGGCTGGTTTTTGCGGGCCCTCCGCTATGGCACTCCGCCCCATGGTGGGTTCGCATTTGGGATCGATCGGCTGATGATGGTGTTACAGGACGAGGTCAACATCCGGGAGGTGATCCCGTTTCCCAAGACTCAGAGCGGCATCGATCCCCTCACCGGGACCCCGACCGAGGTGGCGCCGGCGCAGCTCAAGGAACTGGGACTAAAACGAGACGTGAGAGTTGAGATGTGACTGATCTGTTTGCATCGCGGGCAGAGCAAGCGTTGGCCGCGGTAGCGCCCCTGGCCACGCGGATGCGGCCCCGCAATCTTGACGAGGTCGTAGGACAGTCGAAACTGGTTGGACCCGAGACAGCCTTTCGAAAGACGATCGAAAAGGGTCGCCCGGTTTCGATGATCCTGTTCGGGCCTCCGGGGACTGGCAAAACCACCTTGGCGCGTTTGGTTGCCGACTACACCGCTGCTGCCTTTGAGACGCTGTCCGCGACCTCGGCAGGGGTCAAGGACATCAGAGAGGTTCTCGCCCGGGCGCGGCATCGGCTCGAGACCGACGAGCGACGCACCGTCCTCTTTCTCGACGAGATCCATCGTTTCGCCAAGAATCAGCAAGACGCCCTCCTCCCCGGGGTGGAGGACGGCACCCTTATCCTCATCGGGGCAACAACCGAGAACCCGTTCTATGAGGTGAATTCGCCGCTCATCTCCCGCTCGAGCCTGATCCGCTTGGAGCCCCTCGAACCGGACGATATCGGTTTGTTGATCGACCGGGCGCTGTCCGATGGGGAGCGCGGTTTGGGCAGCCTTGAGCTGACCATATCCGCCGATGCTCGCACCGACCTGGCGAGCCGCACGGGCGGCGATGCTCGTCTCGCGTTGAACGCCCTCGATGTGGCAGCTTCTCTCGCAGCAGCCAAGGAGCGCTCGGTCATTGACAGCAGTGACGTTGAAGAAGCACTGCAGAGGCGGATCATCCGCTATGACCGCGTGGGTGATGCCCATTACGACGTCATCTCGGCTTTCATCAAAAGCATGCGGGGATCGGATCCCGATGCCGCTCTGTTCTGGCTGCACCTGATGATCGAAGCAGGCGAAGATCCCGAGTTCATTGCCAGGCGGATGGTGGTCTTTGCTTCCGAAGACATCGGGCTTGCCGACCCGCAGGCGCTGGTGGTGGCAGTGGCAGCGGCGCACGGGTTGGCCCTGGTGGGCCTTCCCGAAGCCAGCTACAACCTGACCCAAGCGGCCATCTACCTGTCCACCGCGTCGAAGTCGAACTCGGTGGCGCGAGCCATTGGGGCCGCCCGCGAGGCGGTGGCAGGGGCGGATGCGCCGGGGGTGCCGCTGGGCCTGCGGTCCTCGGGTGCCAAAGGCTATCGGTATCCCCACGATGACCCCTCCGGAGTGGTGGAGCAGCGATATTGGCCAGAGGGGAGTGACCCCCAAATCCTCTACCGACCCGGTGATCGCGGTTCCGAGATCGACATCGCACGGCGGCAAACCGAAGCAGACCGGATCCTCGGCAAGGAGCGGCTCTAGTCTCGGGGCCATGTTCGATCGGTTGTGGTGGTTTCTGGCTGGACTGTTCGCTGGGGGTCTGGTGACGGTGCGAGCCCTGCGGCGGCGCCCCACCGCGGTCGATCTGCGGGTCTCGGCTACGGCTACAGCCGCCGATGCACTCGGACTGCTTTCGCGGCTGGTGCGGCCGAAGTCAGACCGGGTACCTCGTTGACCCACCGGTAACCTGAGCCGATCCCATGGACACCGAACAGCTTCGTCGCACCTTCTTCGACTTCTTTGTGGAGCGCGAGCATGTGTTCCGGCCCTCGGCCTCAGTCATCCCCAATGACCCCACTTTGCTGCTCACCAATGCCGGGATGGTGCCGTTCAAGCCATATTTCCTGGGAGAAGAGTCGCCACCTTTCAAGCGGGCGGTGTCAGTTCAGAAATGTGTCAGGACCGTCGACATCGACATCATCGGCACCACACGGCGGCATCTCTCGTTCTTCGAGATGCTGGGGAACTTCTCCTTCGGCGACTACTTCAAGAAGGAAGCCATTGCCTGGGCGTACGAGCTCGTGACCACCAAACTCGCCCTCGACCCGGATCGCCTCTGGTACACCGTCTACGAGGCTGACGATGATGCGCGCCAGATCTGGATCGACGAGGTGGGAGTCCCACCGGAACGCGTGCAGAGCGGTGGCAAGGACAACTTCTGGCAGATGGGGGTTCCCGGTCCGTGTGGACCCTGCTCTGAGTTGTTCTGGGACAAGGGTGCCGAATACGGTCCGCCCGGGGGACCCATCGGCGGGGGAGAGGAGCGATACGTCGAGATCTGGAACCTGGTGTTCATGCAGAACATCCAGGATGAGCCGTACCACGTGATCGGCGACCTTCCCGCCCGGAACATTGACACCGGCATGGGGTTGGAGCGCACCGCGGCGGTCCTGCAAGGGGTGGACTCTGCGTTTGCGATCGACACGATCCAACCGATCATCGCTGCGGCAGCAGCCGCCACCAGGGTCGTCTACGGCGCCAGCGAGATCGGCGATGTCTCGCTGCGCATACTGGCCGACCATGCCCGCACTGTGAGCGTGCTGATCGGTGACGGAGTGGTTCCATCGAACGAGGGCCGGGGATATGTTCTTCGTCGCCTGCTGCGGCGGGCGGTGCGTCACGCTTGGCAATTCCAGTCCGAAGGTCTGGTCACTCCATCTCTGGTTGAGGCGGCTATCAACACGTTGCAGCCGGCCTACCCCGAGCTGGGGAACAAACGTGACCTCATCCTCTCGGTAGTGGAACGCGAGGAGGTGCGGTTCCGCCGTACTCTGGAGTCGGGTCATCAACTCCTTGATACCGAGATTGCCGACCTCGCCAGCCCCCATTTGCCCGGACCAGTGGCGTTTCGTCTTCACGACACCTTTGGTTTCCCGATCGAGCTCACCCGGGAAATCGCCGCCGAGCGCGGGGTCGAAGTTGACGAGGTCGGCTTTAAGGAAGAGATGACCGCACAACGGGCCCGTGCCCGCAAGGCCTGGAAGGGGGGAGATCAGGCGGGGGTGGCCGACTTGTACCGCGAGGTCGTCGAGGAAAGCGGTCCCACCGAGTTCACTGGTTACGAGTTCGAAGCCGGAACCGGCCAGGTACTGGCGATCGTGCGCGAGGGTGAACAGGTCGAACGGGCGGACTCGGGCCAGGAGGTGGAAGTCTTTCTCGATCGGACACCCTTTTATGCCGAGTCGGGGGGCCAGGTTGGTGACACCGGCAACATCGCAACACCTACCGGGGTGGTGGAGGTGATCGACACCCGCAATGCCATTCCCGGTCTTCATGGACACCGAGGCAAGGTCCTTTCGGGGTACCTCACCGTCGGCCAGGAAGCCGAGATGTCGATCGACAGCCCTCGCCGGGAACGAATACGCAAATCCCACACGGGGACCCATGTCCTCCACTGGGCGCTCCGGGACGTGCTGGGGAGCCATGCCCACCAGGCGGGATCGCTGGTGGAGGCGGGTCGGCTCCGTTTTGACTTCTCCCATCATTCAGCCCTGTCGACGGAGGAGCTAGCCGAGATAGAGCGTCTCGCCAACCACCGGCTGATCGAAAACGGCGAGGTCAGCACAACGGTGACGTCGATGAGGGAAGCTGAACGCATGGGCGCCCTGGCCTTCTTTGGCGACAAATATGGCGACACGGTGCGGGTTGTACAGGTTGGCGGGTTCAGCGTCGAGTTATGCGGGGGAACCCACACCCACACCTCCGGCCAGGTGGGACCCTTGTTGGTCACGACCGAATCGTCAATCGGTTCCAACATTCGCCGGGTCGAGGCCCTCACCGGGGACGTCGCCTATCACCAAGTAGCTGAGGTCCGGGCCGGGCTGGCTCAGGCCAGCCAGTTGTTACGTTCACCTGCGGCAGAACTTCCCCACCGGATCAGGTCCTTACTTACCAGGGTGGACGAGCTCGAGGACCAGGTGGAGGCTTACCGTCAGCGGGAACGAGGCCAGATTGCGGAGACACTGGTCGGGGAGCAAGCCGAGAACGTGGGAACGGCGCGAATGCTCATAGCGCCCTGGCCCCAACTCAACCTCGAGCAGCTGCGCCAGCTTGCCCTGGCAGCCCGCGACCGCATGGCTAGCGGAGTGGTAGTGCTCGGTTCCGCGAGGGACGGGAAAGGGTCCCTGGTTGCAACCGTTTCGAAGGATCTGGTCGCGGCAGGGGTTTCGGCTGCCGATCTAGTTGCGGCCGGTGCCCGTTTGCTGGGCGGAGGGGGCAGCCGCGATCCCGAGCTGGCGCAAGCGGGCGGACCCCATGGCGACCAATTGCAGGCAGCCCTCGATGCAGTCAGGTCGGAAGCCGGTCGGAGGCTGGCGGCACTGTGACAGACCTGGCCCCTACTGAGGGCAGGGTTCTGGGAATCGATTACGGCACCCACCGGGTGGGACTCGCCCTTTCCGACGAGCTCCGCATCACCGCCCAGCCTCTCGAGGTCGTAGCCCGAGCGGATGCTGTCAACCGAATCGCCACCATTGTCGTCGAAATGAACGTGGCCGAGATCGTGATGGGTTTGCCGCTTGGGCTCTCTGGCAAGGAGGGACCGGCCGCATTCGAGGCCCGGCTTTTGGGCGATGAAGTCGCCAGGGCCACCGGGCTGGCGGTGACTTTTGCGGACGAACGATTCACTACCTCCACGGCCGAACGGGCCATGCTGGCGGCCAACGTTCGCCGTTCCAGGCGGCGTGAAACTGTCGATAAGGTTGCTGCGGCCGTTATCCTCCAAGCGTTCCTCGATCGTCTCCGATGAACTTTTCTCCAGTCCTCTCCTCTCGCTGGCTGCGCGTCCTCCTGGGCCTAGGAGCGACGGCACTGCTGGTCGTCCTGGCCGCTACCACATTTGCCCGATTGGTGGGCGGTGCGGTTAGCAACGAGCCGGACAACGGATCGGCGGTTTCGGTAGCGCCCGGGATCCCGGTGACGGTGACAGTTCCCCCCGGGGCTAGCGCCCGACAAATTGGCAATATCCTTGCCGAGGCGGGAGTCATCGCCTCGGTCAATCAGTTCGAGTTGCGGGTGCGAGATGACGGTGTCGCCAACCAGCTTCGAGCCGGAACTTACGAACTCGAAACCGGCATGACCATCGACCAGGTACTGCCTTTGCTTCTCCTGGGCCCGGTGGCGGATTCATACAGAGTCACCATTCCCGAGGGTCTGCGAGTCACCGAGATAATCGACGTGCTGGTGGAGGCGTCAGGGCGGGAGCGGACGGAATTCGAGAGGGCCCTGGTCGGGCGTGAGGTGAACACAGAGCTGCGGGTCATGCCCGAGGGAACCATCACCCTCAGTGACTGGGAAGGCTTGTTGTTTCCCGACACCTATGAGTTCTTGCGAGACTCACCGGCCACCGAGATTCTGCAGGTTCTGGCTGACACGATGGAGGAACGGGTCGGCTCGGTGGATTGGACGGCGCTCCAGGAGGCCGGTTACAGCTCTTATCAGGGGATCATCATCGCCTCTCTGATCGAGGCCGAGGTGAGAGTCCCCGAGGAACGTCCGGTGGTGTCGAGTGTGATTCGCAACCGCCTGCTCGAGGGGATGTTGCTCCAAATCGACGCGTCGGTCCTCTACGGGCTTGGCACCCGTGACCCGAGCTTGTTCAACAACGAGTCGGACTCGCCTTACAACCTGTACCTCGTCCCCGGCCTCCCCCCGACGCCCATCGGGGCACCTGGTCGAGCTTCTCTGGAAGCGGCCGCGGCACCATCCACTACGCCCTTTTTCTTCTACGTTCTGATAAGCGAGGACGGCAGCCATGCCTTCGCCGAGACGTTTGAAGAGCACCAGGCCAACATTGAGCAGGCGAGAAGCCTCGGAGTCCTTCCCTGACCGGTTCGTTCCTCCGACTTGCGCTCTTGGGAGACCCGGTTGACCACTCGCTTTCGCCCGCGCTCCACACCGCCGCGCTGGAGGCCACCGGATTGGCGGGCACGTATGTCGCCCGCCGCGTCGACGAGGACGGAGTGCGTGATGCGTTCGCCGAACTTCGGGCGGGCAAGCTCTCCGGCTTCAACGTGACGATGCCCCACAAGGCGCTGGCCACGGCACTGTGTGACCGTCTCGATCCCGAAGCAGAACGGGCCGGATCGGTGAACACGGTCCTCAAAACCGAGGGCGGAGTGTTGGGGATCTCAACCGACATCGGGGGAATCCGCGATGTTTGGGCCGCATTGCCGACAACCGGACCGGTGCTGATACTGGGGGCCGGGGGTGCTGCTGCTGCCGCCTGTGTCGCCCTGGCCAATCATCCCCTTTACTTGACCGCGAGGCGCCCCGGGAGAGGGGTCGCTCTGGGCCGGCGCCTGGGTCTCGACCTCGGCGAGATCCACTGGGAGGTGCCCCTGGCCGGTGGGGTGGTTGTCAACTGCACCCCGCTGGGAAGACAAGGTGAAATGTTGCCTAACCGGGTATTAGCCCTGAGCCGCGGGATCCTCGATATGGCCTACGGCCCGGACCCGACACCGGCAGTCCAGGAACTGGAAAAGCGAGGTTTTCCGGCTGTCAGGGGGGTCGATTTGTTGCTAGCGCAGGCCGCCCGCTCGTTTTCGGCTTGGACGGGACAGACCGCACCCATGGCGGCGATGCGTAAGGTGCTGGAAAACCCCTAAAGCAAAGCTCGTATAACGCCGAATCCACGATTGCACGCTATAGAGGACTCCTAATGTCGTTGACCGGGCATCTCGATGTTTTCCCCCTAGAGGAGGTTCTTCGCCTCCTCTCTCGCTCGTACAAGTCAGGCTGCTTGCGAATCGACACCCCTGATCAACACGGGCGGGTTTATCTGGAGAGTGGATCGCTGACGTTTGCGACCATTTCCACTGACGATGACTTCCGACGCCAGTTGGCGGCGTCCGGTCTGGTCACGGACGACGGGCTGCGCGCCACCGAGGTTTCTGGCCGCTCCCTGACAGAAGTATTGACCCCGGGCACCGGCACTCACCACTTCACCGACCTTGTCCGAGAAGAGGTGGTCGAGAGCCTTTTCCGGATTCGCAAACCCGGACGGGGACAGTTCGTCTTCAACCTCGACGTCAACCCGCGCTATCGCATGGAGCAGAGTTTCGATGTCGAGTTGTGTGTCGCCGAGGCTGACCGCCGCTCCGCCGATTGGGCCGACATCGAGATAGTGATACCTCACATCGATGTCGAGCTTTGCATCAACACGGAAGCCCCCAACGGGGAGCCGGTCACGCTGGCACCCAACACCTGGCGGCTCATTGCCGGTTTCGGTGGCACCTCGACCGTTCGGGGTTTGTCAGAGCGTCTGGGAATCTCTCGCTTCCGTGTCGCCAAGGATCTGGCCGGCCTGATGCGGGCAGGCCTGGTCGAACCGCTCAGAGCCGAGGTAGCCGAAGCACCCGAACCCCCTTCACCACCCGGACCGGCCCAGACAGGCGAACCAGTCGACCTTGCCCCCGTATCCATCGCAGGACCCGCCCAATACGAAGCCGCCGTCGGGAGCGTCCAGTCCAGCTGGAGCCCTGATGCCCCGACGGTGGAGCTGGAGCCCAGCTCAACGATCCCCGCCCATGACCGCAGCTGGTGGGAAGAGCCGGTTGCCGCTTCGGCCCAAGCCGAGCCCGAGGCGACGGAGCCAGAGACCAACGAGCCCGACCAACCGACCGGCCTCTCGGAGTCGTTCCTTGACCGGGTGTTCTCCCAACTCGGGGAGGACCCCGAAGGCCAGAGCGCCGAACCAACGGAGCCAAAGGATGAGCCCAGCCCGCTGGGCCATGGGTTCCTAAAACGACGGCGGATGAGCTCGGTCGGTCTCGACGACGTCTGATACTGGGCCGGCAACCTTCTAACGTCGCCGCGTGACGGCCCTGACCATGGCCCTGGCCGGTTTGCTGGCCGGTCCTCTCCTTCATGCCCTTGGTGTGCAATCGGGCACCGACCTTCCTCTACGCCCTTTCGAGTCTCCGTGTCCCCGCTGCCCTGGCACCGGCTGGACCATCAGATGTAGCTGCGGACGGAGCCGGTGGCGCGAGTTGGCCACCGGTCTGACCGCCGCCTTCGGGGCCGGATTTGTCGCTGCTGCCATTGGCTGGACTCCGGTCCTTGCCGCCCACATGGCTCTGGTGGCGGTTACCACGATTCTCATCGTCAGCGATCTCGACCACCTGCGAATACCCAATCGAATCCTCTACCCGGGGGGGTTTGCCTGCCTGGTGCTGCTGACCGCCGGGGCTCTCGCCAGCGGGCGATGGAGTGATCTCATCAGGGGACTTGTGGCCGGTGTGGCGTATTGGGGGCTATTTCTACTGGTCTGGCTGGCTGCCCGGGGGAAGGGGTTCGGATTTGGCGACGTCCGTTTGGCGGCCCTCCTCGGGCTGTTCCTCGGGTTCCATTCCTGGCGGGTGCTGGTGTGGGGACTTTTCGTTACCGCTCTCGCGGGCGGGGTCCCCGCGATCGTTCTCTTGATGCGGGGTAAGAGCCGGACAACTCTTTTGCCATACGGCCCGCCACTCATCGTTGGGACCTGGGTGGCGCTGGCCCTGGTCGGCCGTTTGTAGGCAGACCTCCACAGGCCGCTGCCTACCATTCCGAGCCCATGCTGCGATTCCTCACCGCCGGCGAGTCCCATGGCCCTGGGTTGGTGGCCATTGTCGAAGGGCTTCCTTCGGGGCTCCAGGTCGAGGCGAAGGGCATCGCCCACGAACTTGCCCGTCGCCGACTCGGGTTAGGGCGAGGAGCACGGATGCGGATCGAGCTGGACGAACTGGAGATCCTGGCAGGCGTCCGTCATGGCTTCACCCTGGGGTCGCCCGTGGCCGTGATCGTGCGAAACACGGAATGGCCCCGATGGCAACAAGAAATGAGCCCCGAACCAGTGGATTCGGCCGCGCGCAGCCCCTTGACCAAACCCCGGCCAGGCCACGCCGACCTGGCGGGAATGCTCAAGTACAACACCAAAGACGCCCGTGACATCCTCGAACGGGCGTCGGCTCGTGAAACCGCCGCTCGCACCGTCGTCGGATATCTCGCTAAACAGCTTCTCGAAGTCGTGGGAGTTTCGGTCATTTCCCATGTGGTCGCCATCGGCGATGTCTGGTCCGAGTCCTTAACCCCTCCCACGCCGGGTGATCTCGAGATGGTCGACGCTTCACCCGTTCGTTGTTTTGATCCAGTGGCCGCGACGTCGATGGTGAAAGCAATCGAGGGCGCCAAGGGAGCGCGTGACACGATCGGCGGGGTCGTAGAGGTTCTCGCGTACGGGTTGCCGGCCGGTGTCGGAAGCCACGTCCACTGGGACCGCCGTCTCGATGCCCGCCTGGCCGCGGCCCTGATGTCGATCCATGCCATCAAGGGCGTGGAAGTGGGAGACGGGTTTACTTCCGCGGGGCGGCCGGGATCGGTAGCCCATGACGAGATCTTCTACGACGACGCCTTCTACCGGAATACCAATCGAGCGGGTGGAACGGAAGGCGGCATGACGATCGGAGGGCCCTTGCGGGTACGGGCCGCGATGAAACCGATCTCCACGGTCCTCAAAGGTCTCCAGACCGTCGACGTCGAGTCGAAAGAGGCTGTCCCCGCCTTTTACGAGCGGTCCGACACCTGCGCGGTCCCCGCTGCCGGTGTGGTCGCAGAGCAAATGGTGGCGGTAGTACTCGCCCAGGAGATCCAGCGGCAGTTCGGGGGAGACACCGTCGACGACCTGATCGCGGCGGTGGAGCGTTACCGGGAGCGGCTGGACCGGTTTTGATCGTGCCCCTCTGGCTGATCGGGATGATGGGATCCGGCAAATCGACGGTGGGAAAGCTGTTGTCGAGCCGACTGGGAGTGGAGTTTGTCGACACCGATTTGATGGTCGAGGAGCAGACCGGCCGCACCATCCCCGAAATTTGGGAGGAAGAGGGAGAGGAAAGCTTCCGCCTTCGAGAGGCAGCGGCGGTAGCTGAGATCGCCCTGCGCGATTTGGCAATAGTGGCCACCGGCGGGGGAGTGGTGCTGCATGAACCGAGCGTCGAGATGATGCGCTCCAGTGGCGTTGTGGTGTGGCTCGACGCCGAGCCAGTCACCCTGGCTGCCCGGATCGGATTCGGTCGTGGTAGGCCATTGCTGGACTCCGCCAATCGGGTGGAACGGCTGGCCGAGCTGGCTGCGGACCGCGGCCCCGATTATGCCGCGGCTTGCCATCATCGGGTTGTGACCGACGATCGCTCCCTCGCCGAGGTTGTTCACGAGGTGGAAGTCTTTTGGAACGCATAACCATCGGCGAGGACTCCGAGGTCCTGATCGGGTTTGGTCATCCCGATCCACTGCTTCCGCGCCGGGCCGGCCGGGAGAAGGCGGTCATCCTCACCCAACCCGGCGCGTCAGAAGTTGCAGCCCGGGTGGCTTTGGTGCTGGGAGCGCCAATTTACGAGTTGCCGGACGGCGAGGAGGCCAAAACCTGGGAGACCGTTGGCAAGGTCTACGAATGGCTCTCCAAACAGGCCCTGGGACGACACGACACCGTCGTGGGAGTGGGTGGTGGGACTGTCACCGACGTAGCCGGGTTCGTGGCCGCCACCTGGCTGCGGGGCGTGGAGGTGGTCCAGGTCCCGACCACGCTGTTGGGAGCCGTCGATGCCGCAGTGGGAGGCAAGACCGGGATCAACATCGGTGGAAAGAACATGGTCGGAGCCTTTCATCACCCGACCCGGATTGTGATCGACATCGACCAACTTTCCGAACTACCGCGCGAGTTGTGGCTGGCGGGCGTCGCCGAGATTCTCAAGGTCGGGCTGATCGGTGACCCGGACCTGATCGGGTTGTTCGTCCGCCATGGCGCCAACCCGCCGCTCTTTGAGATCGTGGCCCGGGCGGTTCAATTCAAGGCGGCGGTGGTCAGCGAGGACTTTCGAGAGAGAGATCGCCGGTCAATCCTCAACTTTGGACACACGATCGGCCACGCCATCGAAGTCACCTCGGGAATGCCACACGGGATGTCCGTGGGGGTGGGGATGGTGGCAGCCGGTGCCATCTCCGCCAACCGGTATGAGTTCTCCAACCTGTGGCTAACTGATCTCATCCAATCGGTGGGTCTTCCGGTGTCGGCACCCGACCTGTCCCTCGATGAAGTCATGGGTCGGATCGGCCAAGACAAGAAGCGGACTGCGGCGGGATTGCGAATGGTGCTGTTGAAGGGAGTCGGCGAGCCCGTGATCGACCTGGTCGATTATGACGAGGTTGCGCTGGGTCTGGCCGCGATCGGCGTTACCTGAAGCGGTTAGCCTCAACCAACACAAGCATGGCTTCCACCAACGACGTCCGCCCCGGTCAGGCCCTCGACCTCGACGACGGAATCTTCACGATCATCGAGTATCAGCACGTCAAACCCGGCAAAGGTCGGGCTTTTGTCCGCATGAAGCTGCGCAATCTCGAAACCGGTCAGGTGCTCGATCGCACCTTCCGGGCCGGCGAAGCCGTGGCTCAGGCCATCATCGAGCGCCGCGATCACACCTTTCTCTACCGCGACGATCTCGGCTTTCACTTCATGAGCCTCGACGACTACGGCCAATTCGCCATGACCAGCCAGGATGTCGGCGAGGGGGCCGACTACATGACCGACGGGATGACCGTATCCCTCGCCCTCTACAAAGGAAACCCCATCTCGGTCGACCTTCCCTCCTCGGTTGAGCTGGAGGTCACGTACACGGAACCGGGGGTCAAAGGTGATCGGGTCTCGGCCGCGACCAAACCTGCGACGACCCAAACCGGTCTGGTGGTCCAGGTGCCGCTGTTTGTGAATATCGGCGACCACATCAAGGTGGATACCCGCAGCGGCAGCTATCTCACGCGGGTGTGACCGAGCCCCGCGATCTGGCGTTGGAGGCCCTCTATGAAGCCGACCAGCGCGAACTCTCGGAGACGACCGCCGACCTACCTCACAAGGCCGCCCGGCTGGTCGCAGGCGTCCTGGCCCATCTCGAAGAACTTGACGCTGAGATTGATGCCGCCTCAGAACACTGGCGGGTGGCGAGGATGCCAGTGGTGGACCGCGCCATTCTCCGGCTGGGTTTGTACGAGCTTCGCTACGAACCCGAGACTCCCGTGGCCGTGGTTGTATCGGAGGCAGTGCGGCTTGCGAAGACCTTCAGCACCGAGAAGAGCGGCGCCTTCGTCAACGGCGTCCTCGCGGCCCTGGCCGACCAGAAGCGAGGCTGAGTCGGTGCCCGGCGCACCCCTGCTACTCTCGCCCCACCTTTAAGTCCGGTCCCGTGAGGCCGGGAAGGAGTCTGCTGGTGATTCAAACCACGCCTGTCCAGGTAATGGACGGCGCCGATGTGCGGCGAGCGATCCGACGTATCGCTCATGAGATCTGTGAGCGCCACCATGGCGCCGAACACCTGGTCTTGGTCGGCATCCACACTCGTGGGGTACCTATCGCCGAAGAGATCGCCCACGCTATCTCTGAGTTCGAGGACACCCACGTCCCGGTAGGTGAGCTTGACGTCGGCTTCTACCGCGACGACCTCGATCATCGCCCCACCACGCGGTTGGGCAGAACCCTGCTCCCTGTCGACGTGACCGAGGAGACCGTGATCCTGGTCGACGATGTCCTCTACACGGGTCGCACGATCCGCGCCGCTCTCGACGCCATCTCCGACCTGGGCCGTCCGGCCACCGTCGAGTTGGCGGTTTTGATCGACCGGGGACACCGCCAATTGCCTATTCGGGCCGACTTCGTGGGCAAGAACCTGCCCACCTCTATCGAAGAACGAGTGACAGTCAGGGTCGAAAACGTCGACAAGGAACAGGGCGTCTGGATCGAGAGACCGCGGTCATGAAGCATCTGCTCTCGATCTCTGACCTCGATAGGGCGGCGATCGAGGAGTTGCTCGACCTCGCTGACCACTTTGCCGAGGTTCTCGACCGCGACATCCCGAAGGTGCCCGCGATGCGGGGTGCCACCGTCGCCACCCTCTTTTTCGAGACTTCAACCCGGACCCGGCTCTCGTTTGAGAAGGCCGCCAAGGCCCTCAGCGCCGATGTACTCAACTTCACGCCATCGACATCCTCGCTGTCAAAGGGGGAGAGTCTCAAGGACACGGTCCTGACCGTGCAGGCCATGGGAGTCGATCTCATGGTGGTCCGGCACGGAGCGGTGGGTGCACCGGCCCGGGTCGCCTCCTGGGTCGATTGTTCCGTCGTCAACGCCGGAGATGGAGCCCACCAGCACCCCACCCAGGCGTTGCTCGACGCTTTGACCATTCGCCGGCGTTTCGGCAAGCTCGATGGCCTTCGGATTGCCATTGTCGGGGACATCCGCAATTCACGAGTGGCCAGGTCCAACATCGATGTCTTCACCACGCTCGGCGCCTCGGTAACCCTTGTGGCGCCGCCCACCCTGCTTCCGTACCACGTCGAGAGTTATCCGGTGGCGACGACTGCCGACCTCGACTCCATCCTGGGCGACCTCGACGTCGTGTACATGTTGCGAGTCCAACTAGAGCGGGGTAGCGGCCCGGTGTTGCCTTCCCTACCCGAATATGTCTCCCGGTTCGGTCTCGACCGTCGTCGTTTTCTACACCTTGGCAAGGAGGCGGTGGTCATGCACCCAGGGCCGATGAATCGTGGCATCGAGATCGCGCCAGATGTGGCCGACGATCCCCGTTCCCTGGTCGCTGATCAAGTGAGCAACGGGGTGGCAACCCGTATGGCAGTCCTCTTCCGACTCCTGAAGGGCCAGGGTCAACTGTGATCACGATCCACAACGCCCTCATCCTCACCCCCGACGGCCCGGTGCCTGGTGACCTGACCGTAGACGGTGGCCGGATCGCTGCTTTGGCTACGAGCAACGCCGACACCCACATAGATGCCCGGGGTGGCTGGGTGGGACCTGGACTTGTCGACCTCCACACCCACCTCCGCGAACCAGGGTTCGAATGGAAAGAGGACATCCGCTCGGGCTCACGGGCGGGATCCGTGGGGGGCTACACCGCGCTGGTGGCAATGCCCAACACCAACCCGGCCATCGACGCCGGTCATCTCGCCCGGTTCGTCACCGATCGCGGCCGGGAAGCGGGTCTGCTCGAGGTCATGCCTGCGGGCGCCATCACCATGGGCCGAGGGAACCAGGCACTGGCCCATCTCGATGAACTCTTTGCCGCCGGGGTTCGGATGTTCACCGACGATGGCGTCGGTGTTGCCGACGCCGGGCTGCTCCGCCATGCGATGGAGTATCTGGCTGAGCGGGGAGGAGTGGTGGCCCAGCACGCCGAAGACCCCGGTCTTGGGAGGGAGGGCCACATGCACGAGGGTCTGGTCTCCTCCCGACTCGGCATCCGTGGTCTGCCATCTCTAGCCGAGGAAACCATGATCGCCCGTGACCTGGCACTGGTCCGACTGACCGGCGTGCGTTACCACGCGCAGCACGTGTCCAGCGCCGGCAGTGTCGAGTTGATCGACGCAGCCAAGCAGGCCGGTCTCTCGGTGACAGCCGAGGTCACTCCCCATCATCTCAATTTCGATCACAGCCGGGTCGAGGGTATGGAGCCCTGCTTCAAGATGTATCCACCCCTGCGCACAGCCGAAGATGTGGCTGCGGTGGGAGCGGCATTGGCTGCCGGCATCATCGATGTGGTGGCCACCGATCATGCACCCCACGCCGACCACGAGTGCGAGGTCCCCTTTGAAGAAGCTCCCCGCGGCGTGATCGGTCTCGAGACCGCAGCTGCTGCCGTTCTCACAGCGATCGAACTGAGCGCGATCGGTTTCTTCCAGAAGATGTCGGTCATCCCGGCCAGCATCGCCGGGCTGGCGTCCCAGGGTCAATGGATCGAAGAAGGAGCACCCGCCAACCTGATGGTTTTTGACCCCGAGGCCGTGTGGGTTCCGGAGAGGTTTGCGTCCAAATCTCAGAACTCACCCTTTCGGGGTATCAAGCTGAGAGGGAAGGTGATGGCCACCATCTTTGCGGGTCGGATCACCCACCAGGTGTCCTCATGACCACTTCCGACTTGGCCTTGCTGGCGACGGCAGATGGCGCCGTGTTCGAAGGGCGGTCGGTCGGTGCCGGCGGAATGGCAACGGGTGAACTCGTATTCAACACCGCCATGTCCGGATATCAGGAAGTGCTGACCGACCCTTCCTATGCGGGACAGGTTGTGGTGATGACGTCTCCCCATATTGGCAACTACGGAGTCAACGCTGCTGATGAGCAGGCGGCGCGCCCGGCCGCGGCCGGGCTGGTGGTCAGGTCCTTGTCGTTGCAGGAGTCGAACTGGCGTGCCGAAGGCAGTTTTTCGAGTTTCCTCGAGCGACATGGAGTGGTTGCGCTCTCAGATCTAGACACCCGCCGCCTCACCCGACACATCCGCCAGAACGGGGCCATGCCCATAGCGATGGGAGCCGGTTTCGACCAGAAGACGCTGATCGAGGCGGCCGCCGCAACCCCGCGCATGGAGGGACAAGACCTTGCCTCGACCGTTTCCACCAGCCGGCCCTACAACCTGGCACCGGATGGTGATGCCCGTGGCCTTATCGTCGCCATCGACCTCGGGATCAAGCGTGACATCCTTCGCCAACTTGCCGGCCGGGGTTTCGAGGTCGAGGTGGTACCTGCCTCAACATCCGCGGCAGAGGTGTTGGGCTACAGTCCCAACGGGGTATTCGTGTCCAATGGCCCCGGCGACCCCGAGCCCCTTACTGCGACAATTGGCGCCCTCCGCGAACTTTTGGGACGGGTGCCATTGTTCGGGATCTGCCTTGGCCATCAAGTGCTGGGGCTGGCGTTGGGCGCCTCGACTTTCAAGCTCCCGTTCGGACACCACGGTGGCAACCACCCCGTCAAGCGGCTCTCCGACGGGCGCGTCGCCATCACCAGCCAGAATCACGGCTTTGCGGTTGATCTATGGTCGTTGACCACCGACACCGCACCGGTCCGTGATGGGCTCGCCCATCCAGGCTTGCTTCCCGCCTCGGTGGTCACCGACTTCGGAACCGTGGTCTCGTCGCATCAGAACCTCAACGACGGCACCCTCGAAGGCCTCGCCTGCCTCGACGTTCCGGCTTTCGGAGTGCAGTACCACCCCGAGGCGGCGCCAGGCCCCCAGGACGCAGTGGGGTTGTTCGACGACTTCGTCTCCCTGATGGAGGCCTAATGCCGCGCCGGTCCGACCTCCGTTCGATCCTCCTTATCGGTTCGGGCCCAATCGTGATCGGACAGGCTTGTGAATTCGACTACTCAGGCACCCAGGCAGCCAAGGTTCTACGCCGTGATGGATTCCGGGTGGTGCTGGTCAATTCCAATCCGGCCACGATCATGACCGATCCGGAGTTCGCCGATGCCACCTACATAGAACCGATCACTCTTGAGGTGGTCGAAGAGATCATCGCCCGGGAGAGACCCGATGCCTTGCTGCCAACGTTGGGAGGCCAGACCGCTCTCAACTTGACCATGCAGCTAGCGCGGTCCGGGGTCCTCGACCGATACGGGGTCGAGTTGATCGGAGCCGGCGTGGAAGCGATCGAGCGGGCCGAGGACCGGGGCCGGTTCAAGGAGACGATGGAGGCGGCCGGGGTGGCCGTTCCCCGCGCCGGCTATGCCCGCTCGGTGCCCGAAGCGCTCAGGATGGCCGAGGAGATCGGCTTTCCGATCATGGTGCGTCCTTCGTTCATCCTCGGCGGGGGCGGCACCGCCATCGCTGACTCCCGGGAAACCTTTATCGAGGCGGCCCGCAAAGGCCTCGACGTCTCCCCGGTTGGTGAAATCCTGGTGGAAGAGTCGCTATATGGCTGGAAAGAGTTCGAACTTGAGGTCATGCGCGATCGCAATGACAACGCGGTAGTTGTCTGCTCGATCGAGAACCTCGACCCGATGGGAGTCCACACAGGCGACTCGATCACCGTGGCCCCGGTCCAGACACTGTCCGATCGCGAGTATCAGGAGATGCGCAACGACGGCATCAAGGTGCTTCGAGCCATCGGAGTGGAGACTGGAGGGTCCAACGTCCAGTTTGCGGTAGATCCCGCCACCGGCCGTCGCCTGGTGATCGAGATGAACCCGCGCGTGTCGCGATCCTCGGCGCTCGCCTCGAAGGCGACCGGCTTTCCCATCGCCAAGATTGCGGCGTTGCTCGCCGTTGGGTACACACTCGACGAGATCCCCAATGACATCACCGGGGCGACTCCCGCCTCCTTCGAGCCTGCCCTCGACTACGTGGTGGTCAAGGTCCCGCGGTTCGATTTCGCCAAATTTCCCAACGCCCCCACCAGGCTCAGCACTTCGATGCGGAGCGTTGGCGAGGCCATGGCGATCGGCCGTACCTTCCCGGAGGCGCTGCAGAAGGCCCTCCGCAGCCTCGAGAACGGCCGGGCGGGTCTGGGTGCCGACGCCAGCGAATGGGCCCAACGGACCCTGACCGACGAACAGTTGTGGGAAGAGCTGGCGGTGCCTACTCCCTCCCGGATTTTCCAGGTGGCCGAAGCCGTCCGGCGGGGCTTTCCCCCCGATCGGGTGGCGGCAGCCAGCTCGATCGATCCTTGGTTCGTCAACCAGATTCACGATCTCACGGTGATCCGCACGGACCTGGAGAGACAGGGCGAGCAGAAAGCCGACCTTCGCCTGGCCAAACGCTCCGGTTTTTCCGACCGCCAGCTCGCCTGTCTCTGGTCGACAACAGAAACCGCCGTCCGTCATCGCCGGCTGCAACTAGGAGTCCGGACCACCTTCAAGACTGTCGACACTTGTGCTGCCGAGTTCGAGGCCAAGACGCCATACATGTACAGCACCTTCGAAGACGAAGACGAGGTGCCACCGGCCGATCGACCCCGGGTAGTGGTGCTCGGCTCCGGTCCCAACCGGATCGGCCAGGGAATCGAGTTCGACTACTGCTGCGTTCACGCGGCCTTTGCCCTCGGAGATGCCGGTTACGAGACTGTCATGGTCAACTGCAACCCCGAAACGGTTTCGACCGACTACGACACTTCCGACCGCCTTTACTTCGAACCGCTCACGGTCGAGGATGTACTGGCGGTGGTTGCCGCTGAGCAACCCGAGGCGGTGATCGTCCAGCTCGGAGGCCAGACCCCTCTCAACCTGGCCGCCGACCTCGAGGCGGCGGGGGTGCGTATCGCCGGGACTTCACCGGCCGCGATCGCCATGGCCGAGGACCGGGAGCAGTTCTCGGCCTTGTGCCGCCGGCTCGGGGTGAAACTGCCACCGCAGGGCATTGCCACCTCCCCGCTCGAGGCCGGTGAGGTGGTTGACCGGGTGGGGCTGCCGGTGGTGATCCGTCCGTCGTTCGTGCTGGGGGGCAGGCAGATGCGGGTTATCTACAGCTACGACGAACTATCCGCCTATCTCGCCGATCTCTACGACGACGTGACGCATGCCGATCTGACCGGGGCGCCGCTGCTCATCGACCGGTTTTTGGAGTCGGCCACGGAGGTGGACGTTGACGCCATCTTCGACGGCCACGAACTGCTCATCGGCGGGATCATGGAGCACGTCGAGGAGGCCGGGGTGCACTCCGGTGACTCCGCCTGTGTGACTCCCCCCCCAACGCTCAGCGAGGAGGCGTCGAAACAGATTCTCCTCGCCACTGAGGAGCTGGCAAGGGCCCTCGAAGTCCGGGGCCTCATCAACATTCAGTTTGCCGTGAAGGGGAACGAGGTGTTTGTGCTCGAGGCCAACCCTCGGGCTTCTCGCACTGTGCCCTTCATCTCAAAGGCGTCGGGAATCCCGCTGGCGAAGCTGGCAGCCAGGGTGATGCTGGGCGCCACCCTCGAAGACCTCCGCCGCGAAGGGCTCCAGGTGGAAGGCCGCCAGCTCGACTTCGTCGCAGTCAAGGAGGCAGTGCTGCCTTGGGATCGTTTTCCGGAAGAGGACATCGTCCTCGGGCCGGAGATGAGATCGACCGGCGAGGTCATGGGCATCGGGCCCGATGTCGGAGTCGCCTACGCAAAGGCCTTGCTGGCCGCAGGTCATGTCCTCCCCAACCGGGGCACGGTGTTCTTGTCGTTGGCCGACCGCGACAAGCCCATGGGTCTGGCGACAGCCCAGGCGTTCACGATGCTTGGGTTCCGGCTGCTGGCCACCCGGGGGACCGCCCGCTTCCTCGCCCACCACGCTATCGAGGCCGAAGTGGTCAACAAAGTGGGAGAGGGACCCGATGACACTCGAAACCGCATCGAAGCCGGCGAGGTCAATCTCGTCATCAACACCCCCCGGGGAGGACGGGCCCGGTGGGACGGGCGACTGATCCGTCATACCGCCCGCCGCTTCGACGTCCCCTGTGTCACCACCATCGCCGGAGCGCTGGCAGTGGCGCGCAGTCTCCGGTCCGGACCGGGAGCGTTGCGACGACCCCGCAGCTTGCAGGAATGGCATGCGGGATGAGTCATGAGTGGTGGGTGGTGAGTGGTGGGTAGGAAGACTCAGATCGACCTGACCTCTCATGTCGGGCCGTTGACGATGCGATCGCCGTTGGTGGCGGCATCGGGGACGGTGGGGTCGGTCGTCGATTTTGCCGGAGTGGCGGATCTGAGTGTCTATGGCGCTGCGGTCGCCAAAAGTGTCAGTCGCCAACCGTGGGCCGGTCGCCCGCCACCCAGGCTGGCCCCGGCCGGGCCGGGCATGCTCAACGCCATCGGTATCCAGAACCCCGGAATCGACCATTGGATCGAGGAGGTCTCCCCGCACTTGGCGCAACTGGAGGTGCCGGTATGGGGTTCGGCGGTTGGCCACGACCCGGCCGAGTTTGCCCAGGTTGCCGCAGGTTTGGAGAGGGCCGGGGTGGCGGCGATCGAGGTCAATCTCTCGTGTCCCAACCTGGATGGGGAAATGTTCTCCCTGGTCCCCGCCGCCTCCTCCGAGGTGATCGCGGCCGTCAGGACTGCCACCAACCTGCCGGTGGGGGCCAAACTCTCGCCCAACGCCGTCGATATCGCTGGAGTTGCCGGATCCTGTCTCGAGGCAGGGGCGGACTTTCTGGTTCTGACGAACACGATCTGGGGCGCCGGAGTGGACCTGTGGACCCGGCGTTCATTGCTCGGCTCCGGCATCGGTGGATATTCGGGACCCCCGCTGAAGCCGATCTCCATGCGATGCGTCATCGAGGTGCATCAACGGTTTCCCGAGGCAGCGATCGTCGGATGTGGCGGTGTGTCGAACGGGTCCGATGTTGTCGACTACTTGCTGGCCGGGGCCAGTGCAGTAGCCCTGGGCACTGTCCACTTCGCCGAACCCAAGGCCGGTCGTCGTATCTACCGGGAGCTCAACAAGCTGTTAGGGCGGATCGGAGCCACGTCCACCTCCGAGCTTGTCGGGCAGCTGAAATTGCCGTGACGGCCAATCCGTTGCTGGTCGCTCTCGACGTCTCGACTGCAGAGGAGGCGGTCCGACTAGCCACAAAGCTCAAACCTGCGGCCGGCGGTTTTAAGGTTGGGCTCGAGCTCCTCAATGGACCCGGGCCCGGAGTCATCTCAGCCCTTCGCCGGCTGGATCTGCCCGTGTTCGTCGACGCCAAGCTGCATGACATTCCGAACACGGTCAGGGCGGCCGCCCGCCAATTGGGTACCTGGGGCGCACGTTGGGTCACGGTCCACGCCAGTGGGGGCCGGGCCATGATCGAAGCGGCCATGGAGGGTCTCGTCGCGGGCGCCCGCGGGAACCCCGCCGGCATTCTGGCGGTGACGGTCCTCACCAGTCTGGATGCCGCCCAACTCGCTGCCACTGGCGTCATCGGTACCCCCGGCCGCCAGGTCGCGCGTCTTGCCCGCCTGGCCGCGGCCGGATTCGCTGAGGGCGTGGTGTGCTCGCCACTCGAACTCGGAGACGTTGCCCAGGTCGCGCCAGGTCTGCTGCGGGTAACGCCCGGGATCCGCCCGGCCGGCGACAGCAACGACGACCAGTTGCGCACTGCAAGTCCCCAGGAGGCAATCCGTCGGGGGGCTGACTATCTCGTCATCGGGAGACCCATCACCAGGGCGTCCGACCCGCTGGCAGCCGCCCAACGGATTCTCAGGGAGTTGCCAGGGGTTGAGCTTTCCGGCTAGTACGGTTTGCTCACGGAGATGACCACCGCTGCCTCTACCTGAACAGACCCCCGAGCAGAGGGCGGCCGCACTGGCCATGGCGGCCGAGGCGCGGCGGGTCCGCGCTGAGATCAAGGAGTTGCTGAGGACCGGCACTCTCACCTTCAATGAAGTACTCACGAGGGCGGACACCGAGGCGATGATCGGAGGCCTCAAGGTGGAATCGGTGCTGGCTTCACTCCCCGGTCTTGGCAAGATCAAGACCAAACGCCTGCTTGAGTCCCTCGGCATCGACGGAAGTCGGAGGCTTCGAGGTTTGGGAGATCGACAGCGCCAGGCCCTCCTCACCGAGCTTGGATGAGGCTTCACTCTTGCCGGGTCGATTGCCTGGTCGATTAATCGTGGTTTCGGGCCCCTCCGGGGCCGGCAAGTCATCGGTTGTTGCCGGTTTGCAACGCCGCCGTCCGCTCTACTTCTCGGTTTCGGTGACCACCCGCGATCAGAGGCCCGGTGAGATCGAAGGGTCCCACTACTACTTTATTTCGCCAGAGGAGTTCGCCCGGATGATCGCTAACGGAGAATTCCTCGAATGGGCCGAATACAGCGGCCGCCTCTACGGCACCCCGCTGCGCCCCGTCGTTAGTCGGCTGGAAGGAGATGAAGACGTCCTTCTGGAGATAGAGGTCCAGGGCGCTCGACAGATCCGTGAGATCGGCCTTCGTGCACTCATGTTCTTCATCATTCCACCGTCCTTGGACGAACTGGCGGCACGTCTGCGCAGACGGGGGGATACCAATGAGGCGGACATCACTCGCCGGCTTCGGATTGCCGCCGACGAGATGGAACAGGCCCCCGAGCTGTTCGACCACATTGTCGTCAACGACGACCTGGACCGGTGCATCGAGGAAGTGGACGCCCTTTTGGGGTAATGAGTGGTGGGTAATGGGTGGTGGGTCGATCCGTGGGTACAATGTTCCTTGAAACTCACCACTCACCACTGGAAACCAATAACTCGTGAAGACTGAAGAAGTCATCGACAATATCGGCAATCGTTTCGCCACCGTCGTGATCGCCGCCCGCCGGGCCCGCCAGATCAACGCCTATTACTCCCAGCTTGGCGGCGGCATCGGTGAATATGTCCCGCCCCAGGTCAACACCCTCTCCCGCAAACCGCTGACCATTGCCATGGAAGAGATCGCTCAGGGCAAGGTCGCAGTGGAGCGAGCCGAGGACTGAGCCAGGCCTTGTGAGCCTCCTCGCCGGCCGGCGGGTGGTCCTGGCCGTCACCGGGGGAGTGGCGGCCTACAAATCAGCCTTTCTGTGCAGGCTCCTGCTCGAAGAGGGCGCCGAGGTGCGGGTGGTGATGACCGAAGACGCCACCAATTTCATCGGGCCCACCACCTTCGCCGCCATCACCGGACATCCCGTGGTTCGCAGCTTGTTTGAATCCGATCTGGTCAGTCCCCATACCGATCTCGGTCGTTGGGCCAATCTGGTCATCGTGGCTCCGGCCACCGCCGCCACCCTCGCCCGGCTGGCCACCGGCCTGTCGGAAGAGGCAGTCTCCGCCACCCTGCTCGCCACCCGGGCATCGGTGCTGGTGGCCCCGGCCATGCACACCGAGATGTGGGAGCACCCCGCCACTCAGCGGAATGTGGGTGTGCTCCAACGCGACGGCATCACCATCGTTGGGCCAGAGTCCGGAGCATTGGCCGGAGGTGACGTTGGAGCCGGGAGGATGGCCGAACCGGAAGAGATTCTGGCGGCGGCCGCGGCCATGTTTCCTTCACCGTTGCGGGGAGTCCGGGTCCTGGTGACCGCGGGTGGCACTCGCGAACCCATCGACCCAGTGCGTTACATCGGCAATCGTTCGTCGGGAAAAATGGGGCATGCTGTCGCCGACGAGGCCGCCCGCCGGGGAGCTGAGGTAACTCTGGTCACCACCTCCGGTCTGACCGCGCACTCCGCCGTCAAGGTGGTGCAAGTCGAGTCGGCCCAAGAGATGGCAGATGCGGTGGCGGGAGTCGCGGCCGATGTGGCAGTGATGGCAGCCGCAGTGGCCGACTTCCGCCCTACCGCGGCGGCCCCCGGGAAACTGTCACGGGGTGACGGTCCGCCCGATTTGAGCCTCGAACCCACCCCCGATGTGTTGGCTTCGGTGGCGGCCCGCACCAACCGGCCCTTCCTGGTGGGGTTCGCTGCTGAGACCGGTGACCTCACCCGGGTGGTCGACAAGGCCCAGAAAAAGAAAGTCGACCTGCTGGTTGCCAACGATGTGACCGAGGACGGCGCCGGCTTTGCCGTCGATACCAACCGGGTCACGATCGTCACTCCGGATGGGCGCACCGAACCCTGGCCGATGATGTCCAAGACGGATGTCGCCAGGAGGATCTGGGATCTGATCATCGAGCGGCGGAACCCGCCCGGGTAAGCTCGCACACCAATGCGCCGTTGGTTCTTTGCATCAGAGTCGGTGACCGAGGGACATCCCGACAAGGTGGCAGATGCCGTGTCCGACGCGGTACTTGACGCCGTTCTGACCCAGGACCCCTCTGGCCGGGTGGCGTGTGAAACGATGGTGACCACAGGGATGGCCATAGTGGCTGGCGAGCTGAGCACAATGGCCGTGGTGGATGTCGACTCGGTCACCCGCCAGGCGATCGCCGACATCGGGTATGTCGGCTCCACCGAATTTTCGGCCGACCACATCGACGTCACTGTCCTGATCCATCAGCAGTCACCCGACATCGCCGCTGGTGTGTCTACCGCCCAAGAGGCGCGAGGGGGATCGATCGATGCCTACGACCAACTCGGCGCCGGTGATCAAGGGATCATGTTCGGTTATGCGGTGGATGAAACTCCCGATCTGATGCCGATGCCGATCCAGTTAGCCCACCGGCTGGCCGCCCGGCTGGCCCTGGTGCGGCGCCAAGGAGTCCTCGGCTATCTGCGCCCAGACGGGAAAACCCAGGTCATGGTCGAATACGAAGGGCGGGTGCCGGTGAGGGTGACGAGTTTGCTGATCTCGGCCCATCATGGTCCCGGGGTCGACATCGAAAAGCAGATGCGGGCCGACCTGATGGAACACGTTGTGTTGCCAGCCATCCCGCCCGAGTTACTTCCAACGGACGTTCCCTTCTATGTAAATCCCTCAGGCAACTTCGAGGTCGGGGGCCCCCATGCCGACACCGGCCTCACCGGTCGCAAGATCATCGTCGACACCTATGGCGGATACGCCCGGCACGGAGGCGGCGCCTTCTCCGGCAAAGACCCGACAAAGGTCGACCGGTCGGCAACTTATGCCGCCCGCCACGCTGCCAAAAACGTCGTAGCCGCGGGACTAGCCAGCCGCTGTGAAGTGCAGCTCGCATATGCAATAGGCCGCGCCGCCCCGTTCTCGATCATGGTCGACACTGCCGAAACCTCGGTCATCGACCCCGATCGCCTGGAAAAACTCGTCACCGAGTTCTTCGACTTCCGGCCCGCGGCGATTTTGGAACGGCTCGATCTGCGCCGCCCCATTTACCGACCCACCGCCGCGTATGGGCATTTTGGAAGGCCCGAATTCCCGTGGGAGTCCACCGACGTTGCGGCCGACCTGCGCAAGCAGGCGGAATCCTTCTGACTCGAGCCGCCCGGGTCGTCCCAGCAGTCCCCAGCTTTCAACTCGACTCAGGATTCTGGTACTCGATCCCCGAGGCGCAACTCCCGCTGGCAGTGGTTGGTTCGCTGGTCCGGGTGCCGTTGGGTGGACGCCGGGTCAGGGGATTTGTAGTAGAGGTGACAGACCGCCCCGGCGAGGGCCTTAAATCCCTGGCCGCGGTGTCGATGGCGGCACCGATCTTCGACGCTCCCCTCATGGCAGCCTTACATTGGGCCGCCCACCGCTACGTGGCACCGCTTTCGGTTCTTCTCGAGCGGGCTGCGCCACCGAACCTTGTCAGGGTCTTGCCAGCGGCGCCCGGATCGGAGGTCCGACCTGAGGCCAAGACCAACCATCCATTGGCCGACGTGGCCCGGGTCGTAGCTGCGGGCAACCGCAGGCCGCCGGTTGCCCTAATCGAAAGATGGACCAACCTGGAGTGGGTCGAGGCGATCGCAGCCCCCGTGACCGCGGCAGGGCGGACATTGTTGATCGTCGCAGCCACATCCGAGGAGGTGGCCGCTCTCCATGATTCAGCGATCGATGCGGTGGGGGAGGAGAGAAGCCTGGTGGTCAGTCCCGACCGGTCCGACGCCGAGAACACCGCCGCCTGGGCGTCAGCGCAAAACGGTGGGAACGTTCTTGTCGGGACCCCTCGGCTGGCCGCTTGGCGGGTGGGAGATCTCGGTCTAGCAGTGGTGGTGGAGGAAGGACGCCGGGCCATGAAGGATCGCCAGACTCCGACAATCCACGCCCGGGACCTGATGCGGACCAGGGCGCAGCTGGGCAGGCACACCCTGGCCTTCGTCGGCCCCACTCCTTCGTTGGAGACTCTCGCAGCCGGCGCTACCCCGGTGCGGCGGACCCGCCGCGCCTGGCCTCCCGTCGAGGTGGTGGACCGCAACGCCCAACCGCCGCTACCCGGGCTTGTCAGCCATCCGGTCCTGGCCGCCATCCGTGCCATCACTGGTGGGGGAGGATCCGCCTTCGTGTTTGCCCATCGGCGCGGTTACGCCCCCGCGGTCAGGTGCGAACGTTGTCGCACCGTCCGTCAATGCCCGAACTGTGGGTCGCGACCGGAAGCCGCGCCATTGTGTCCTCGCTGCAGTTATCAACTAGGTCCTTGCTCCAGTTGCGGCCACGATCGTTTTGTACCGCTCGGGGCAGGGGTGGGTCGAGTTCTCGAGGAGCTGAAAAGAGCCGGCGGTCTCCAGGTGTCGGCGGCCCCGGACCCGGCGCCGGTCATGGTCGGTTCCGAGGCGGATCTGGCGGGCCTCGATCCGGTCGATCTGGCGGTAGCGGTCGACGCGGATGGTCTGATCCTGGGCAGCCACTTCCGGGCGGCCGAAGAAGCCCTGCGCATCCTGGCCCGGCTGGCTGGACGGGTAGCAACCGGAGGCGGTCACCGCGCCATGATCCAGACGAGCCTCCCCGACCACCCCGTCATCGATGCCTTGCGCCGTGGTGACCCCATCCCCTTTCTCCAGTTGGAGTTGGAGGAGCGAAGGACGCTTGGCTTTCCCCCCAACGGGGATCTGGTGGTCGTCGAGTTGCGGGGCCCGATACCGCCCGGGGTCGATACCGGCCTGCACGAGGCAGCCGATCGTGCGGTCGTCTTGGGACCGGCCGCGCGACGTGAGGGAGCCCAGCGGTGGCTGATCCAGGGCAACGACCTGACCGGTTTTCGTCACAATCTGCGGCCACTAGTCCAGAGATGGCGGGACACAGGGGCGACAGTCCGCATCGACAGCGACCCCCTGGAGTTGTGAGTTGTGAGTGGTGAGTGGTGAGTGGTGCGTCGGACCATCCGGCCGTCCCACCTGATCAGTTACCGTTCTCCCGCTTCCGACCCAATACTCACCACCCATAACTCACCACTCTTATGCCTGTCTATCCCATTCGCACTTTTGGTGATCCGGTCTTGCGGATGACCGCTGCTGTCGTCAAAGAGGTAGACGACTCCGTCCACCGTCTGGTCGACGACCTCATCGAGACGATGTACGCAGCCCCCGGGGTGGGGCTGGCAGCCCCCCAGATCGGGATCTCCAGGGCCGTTGTGGTATTCGATGCACAAGACGGAGAAGGGGCCCGGGTTCTGATCAATCCGGAACTGGTCGAAGTGAGTGGGGGGCTCGAGTTTGAGGAAGGGTGCCTGTCGGTCCCGGGACACTTTTGGCCCCTCACCCGGCCCGAGTTCGCCCGGGCCCGCGGCACCGATCTGGCGGGCAGTGTGGTCGAATATTCGGGCACTGGTCTCCTGGGCCGGGTGCTCCAGCACGAACTCGACCACCTCAAGGGGATACTCTTGCTGGAACGGTTGGATCGACGGACGCGCAAGCAAGCTCTGCGGGAGCTGGCCGACGAAGCCCTTGGCCTCGTCGAACGAGAGTGAGCCCGGAGACATCTTCGGGTTTGGCGCGAACGGTGTTCATGGGGACTCCTGTAATCGCGGTCCCCGTCCTCACAGCACTCATTTCCGCCTCCGAAGTTGGCTTGGTGGTGACCAGGCCGGATCGCCCCCGGGCTCGCTCTGGCAAGGCGCTGCCTCCCGAAGTGAAGTTGGCCGCCCTCGACGCCGGAATTGCTGTCGCCCAGCCGGGTACCGGTCTCGAGCTGGCAGAGGTGTTGGCCGAGACGGGGCCCTTCGATCTGGGGGTGGTGGCCGCCTACGGCATGTTGTTGCCTGCACCGGTCCTGGCATTGCCTGCCCGCGGGCTCCTCAACGTGCATTTCTCCCTACTGCCACGCTGGCGGGGAGCCTCACCGGTGTTCGCGGCGATCAACGCCGGCGATCGCGAAACCGGAGTGACCATCATGTTGATGGACGAGGGCCTCGATACCGGCCCGGTTGTCGCAGCTTGCTCAACGGTCATCGGTGACCAGGAAACCGGTGGCGGACTCACCTCCCGTCTCGCTCTCCTGGGCGCAGAGTTGCTGGCGCGAACACTGGATCCCTGGGTGGAGGGGCGGATCAAAGCCGTTCCCCAGGATTCCACCAGCGCCTCCTATGCCCCCGTCTTGAAGGCCGCCGACCGCCGACTTGACCTGAGCCTGCCCCCCGAGTCCGTAGTTCGCAAGGTGCGCGCCCTCGCACCCCGGCCAGGAGCGACTCTGCTGTTGGACGGCATTCCCCATCGAGTTCTGACCGCCGAGCCCAGCGGACTCCCCCTCAAGCAGGGAGCGTTGGTCTGGGAGGATGACAGCATCGTCGTAGGGACCGGAGGCACGGGACTGCGGGTGTTGGAAATCCAGGCGCCCGGTGGACAGTCGCTAAAAACCTCGGCTTGGCTGCGGGGGCTGCGGCAGCCACCGACCAGGGCAGGGTGACGTGGCGGCCCCCGATACACTCCGCTCCTGATGGTCGGCTACCTGATTGCTCCCTCATTGCTCGCGGCCGACTTCGCACGTTTGGGGGAGCAGGTGGCTGCCATCGAGAAGGACGCTGACCTCCTCCACCTCGATGTCATGGATGGGCACTTCGTCCCCAACATCAGCTTCGGGGTGCCCGTTATCAGATCGTTGCGCCCCCTCACCTCGCTGGTTTTCGACTGTCACGTGATGACCACAAATCCCGACCAGCTGCTGCCCACACTGGCCGAAGCGGGGTGCGATCTGGTGACGGTCCATATCGAAACGGTGCCGGACCCAACCGAGGCAGCCGCGATCGCCAAGGACCTTGATGTGCGATTTGGCCTGGTCCTATCGCCGCCGACGCCGTTTGCCGCGGTCGAGCCGTTCATGGAGCTGTGCGACATGGTGGTGATCATGTCGGTGCAACCGGGCAAAGGGGGCCAGACATTCGATGCCCGGGTGCTGGACAAGGTGACAGATGCCCGGAATTGGATTGAGTCTCATGAGCTCAAAGCCGATATTCAGATTGACGGAGGCATCTCGCCAGCCACGATCGGCGTGGCCCGGGACGCCGGAGCCAATGTGTTCGTGGCCGGAACCGCTGTGTTCGGTAACGCCAACCCGTCCGAAGCCATCCGCGACCTGCGCAGGGTCATCGAGGGAGAGACGTGAGCGAACGGATCCTGGTAGTCGACGACGATCCCGACATCCTCCAGGTCGTGAAGATCAACCTGGAGCTGGAGGGGTACGACGTCGACACCGCCGAAGACGGGCGGGAAGCTGTCGACAAGGCCATGGCCGAGCCCCCCGAGCTGATCTTGCTGGACATCATGATGCCACGCATGGACGGTCTCACCGCCTTGCGTCGAATCCGCTCCCATGGCGCCACCGGCAACACGTCCGTGATTTTGCTCACGGCCCGGGGTTTGCCCGAGGACCGGGTGCGTGGCCTCGAGCTAGGCGCAGACGATTACATAACCAAACCGTTCGACATCGGCGAGCTGGTAGCCAGGGTGAAGGCCGTGCTGCGAAGGACCCAGGCTGCACGCGACCTGTCACCGCTCACCGGTCTGCCCGGAAACTTCCGCATAGGCCAGGAGATCGAGCAGCACATCTCGTCGGGCCGTTACTTCGCTCTGGTCCACTGCGACCTCGACAACTTCAAGGCCTTCAATGACCACTACGGCTTCATGCGGGGCGATGAGGTCATCCGGTTCTGTGCCCGTTGCCTCCACACCGCCACGGAAGAGATCGCCGAGCCCGAAGCATTCGTGGGCCACATCGGCGGCGACGACTTTGTTGCCCTGGTGTCGGCTGACCGCGCCGAGGACTATTGCAAAAGGGCCATCGAGCGTTTCGATGACGGCATCCTCGACTACTACGACACAGCCGATGCCTTGCGCGGTTATATAGAGGTAATCGATCGCCGCGGGGAGCGTTACGCCTTCCCGGTTGTTTCGATATCGCTCGGGGTGGTCACCAATATCACGCGCCCGATCAGTTCGCAGTGGGAGGCATCGGCGATCGCCGTCGAGATGAAAGAGTTCGCCAAGAAGCGTGCCGGGTCTTCTTTTGAGATCGACCGTCGCACCGCCTGAGTGAGCCCGATAGCCTCCGAGCGCGATCACATGACCAAGGCGCTGGCGTTGGCGTCCGCACATCGACCGCATCCCAACCCTCGAGTTGGGGCTGTGGTTTTGTCTCCAGAGGGCCGAGTGGTCGGTGAGGGTGCTCATCGCTCTGCCGGGCTTGACCACGCCGAGGTGGTGGCCCTGGCAGAGGCGGGCGAGCGCGCCCGCGGGGGGACCGTTGTCGTCACGCTGGAGCCCTGCGACCACCACGGCCAGACTCCACCCTGCACCGTTGCCCTCATCGTTGCCGGGGTGGGGCGGGTGGTGGTCGGGGCGCTAGATCCCGATCCTCGTGTCTCCGGACAAGGTGCCAAACGGTTGCGGGAAGCTGGCATCGACGTCGAGATCGGTTTGATGGCCGACGAGATCGAGTTGGCCGACCCTGCCTACTTTCACCATCGCCGGACGGGCCGACCCCGGGTGACGCTCAAAGCAGCCGCCACCCTCGACGGCCAAACCGCTGCAGCCGACGGCGATTCACAATGGATCACAGGTCCCGAGGCCCGCCAGGACGGCCATCGGCTGCGGGCGGCCTCTGACGCAATCATGATCGGTGCCGGCACTCTCATCGCCGACGACCCCCGTCTCGACGTGCGCCTGGATGGCTACGAGGGTGCCCAGCCCCGACCGATAATTGTTGCCGGGAGCCGCCCTTTGCCAGGCGGCGCACAGATCTGGGGACGCGACCCCCTCGTCGTGACAACCAAAGACCAAGGGGGCCCTGGGGAGGCGCTGGTGGTCCCCCCCGGTCCGGATGGACTCCCAGACCTGGAAATGACACTTTCCTCGCTGGCTCGAATGGGACTGCTCGATGTGCTCGTCGAAGGGGGACCCTCCCTGGCCGGAGCCTTGTGGCAGGCACGACTGGTCGATCGCGGGGTCTTCTACCTCGGCGGGAACGTGGCTGGCGGTCTCGGCCGGCCCGTATTCGCAAGCACCTGGCCTACCCTCGCAGCCGCAACGCCCGTGGAGATAATTGCTGTCGAACAACTTGGCTCGGATCTCAAGGTGACCTTCTTGACTCACGCCTCAAGTCTCAGGTCTCACGTCTAATCGTGTTCACCGGAATCATCGAAAGCCTGGGAAGGGTGAAGGCGATCTCTGGCTCGGAGCAAGGGCGTCGGATCGAGCTCGAGGTGGGTGCGATGGCCGCGGAGCTGGAAGTCGGGGACTCGCTCGCTGTCAACGGCGTCTGCCTCACGATCGTCGAGACGGGTCCCAACTCTGTTGCCATCGAAGTGGTTCTGGAGACCCTGCGCCGGACCGGTCTCGGGGCCATGCTGGCCGGCGACCAGGTGAACCTGGAACTGCCTCTGGCCGCCACCGGTCGTTTCGATGGCCACATCGTCCAGGGCCACGTGGATGGCATCGCCGCAGTGACGGCGGTAACCGAGGAGGGAACGGGTCGGCGACTCGCTTTCGATCTCAACCCGCGCTTACACCGGTATGTGGTGGAGAAGGGCTCGATAACCGTCGATGGAGTCAGCATGACCGTGGCGTCCGTCACCGATCGTGGGTTCGAGGTGGCGGTGATTCCCCACACTCTCGCTGCCACCAACCTGGGCTTGCGCCGCCCGGGAGATCAGGTCAATCTGGAGTTCGACGTGATCGGCAAGTATGTCGAACGAATGCTGGAGCAGCGCTCATGACCTTCGCCCGGGTTGAAGATCTGATCGAAGCCGTAGGCCGCGGTGACATGGTCATCGTCGTCGATGACACCGACCGGGAGAACGAAGGTGATCTCATCATCGCCGCCGACCAGGTAACCCCGCACAAGATCGGGTTCATGATCCGGCACTCGAGTGGAATCCTCACCGTCCCCATGATGGGCGAACGACTCGATCAACTCGACCTGCCGATGATGGTCCGTCACAACACCGATGCCAGGCGGACAGCATTCACAGTCAGCGTTGATGCCCGTCAGGGCACCACCACCGGAATCTCGGCGGCGGATCGAACCAGGACAATCCAGGTGCTCACAGATCCACATTCCGATCCAGACGACCTCGCCCGCCCTGGTCACGTCTACCCGCTGCGCTACGAACCAGGCGGCGTGCTCAAACGGGCAGGTCACACCGAAGCGGCCGTCGACCTGGCTCAGTTGGCCGGTCACTACCCGGCCGGGGTGCTGGCTGAGATCATGAACGACGACGGGACAGTCGCCAAACTGCCCGACCTCGAACGGTTCGCCAAAGAGCACCAACTTCTCATCGGCAGCATCGCCGACATCATCGCTCACCGCCGACGCCACGAGAAGCTGGTCGCACGGGCGGCCGAGGCAAGGCTTCCCACGCCGTATGGCCCCTTCCGGGCGATCGGATTTACCTCGCTGGTGGATGACCGGCAGCATCTGGCGCTGGTGATGGGCGAGATGGGCGATGGGGAAGAGGTGCTGGTCCGGGTCCATTCCGAGTGTCTCACGGGTGACGTCTTCGGCAGCAGCCGCTGCGACTGCGGCGCCCAGCGAGACCTTGCCCTGGCCCGGATCGGTCAGGCGGCTCGTGGGGTCTTCCTCTATATCCGGGGACATGAGGGCCGGGGTATCGGCCTCCTTCACAAACTGGAGGCCTACAACTTGCAAGACCAGGGTCGCGACACCGTCGAGGCCAACCTGGATCTCGGGTTGCCGGTCGATGCCCGCGACTATGGAGTGGGCGCCCAGATCCTGTTCGACCTGGGAGTCCGTTCGATGCGTTTGTTGACCAACAACCCCGCCAAGCGAGCTGGAATCGAGGGCTACGGCCTCTCCATCATCGAGCGTATCCCCCTGTTGTCATCGCCCACTCCGGACAACGAGCGTTACCTCAACACCAAGGAAGAGAAGCTCGGCCACATCTACGACGAGGACCCCGAGTGATCATCGAAGAGATCGAGCCGGTTGGTGAGCCGGCGGGTCTCTTGATCGGAGTAGCGGTGGCGGAATTCAACCGTGCGATCACCGATCGCTTGCTGGATGGGTGTCTCAAAGCGCTAGAGGCCGAAGGCGTAGGCCAAGTTCGGATTCTGCGGGTGCCCGGGGCGTGGGAGTTGACGGTCGCCGCTGGTCACCTGGCCAGAGGCGGCTGTCGGGCCGTCGTTGCGATCGGGGCGGTGATTAAAGGGGAGACTGACCATTACGACGTGATCGTCCGGGAATCCGCCCATGGCATAACCAGGGTTGCCCTCGACAGTGGGGTCCCGGTGACAAACGCCGTCCTGGCCGTCCACGACTACGACCAGGCCCTGGATCGCTCGGAGCCCGGTCCTGGCAACAAGGGAGCTGAGGCCGGACGGGCGGCGGTGGAAATGGCTCGCAAACTCGACGGATTGAAAGGGTGACCGTGGCTTGGGCTACAATCCCCCTCATCAATCAGCCAGAAAGCGGAAGCCCGCTGCTTCCCACCCGACCACCTGCGGTGCGTTCGGGTACGCCAGAAAGAGTGGCGTCAACCTCCCGGGTGGACGCCGCTTGATCAACCGTCTGAAGGTCGCAAGGCCATCAGGTTGGGCGAGCAGCAAGCAGCCGCTTGCTGCTTTTTCGTTGTTTTAACAGGAGGTATAGGCATCGCCGAATTGCGAATAAACGGCTACATCAGGGCTCCTGAAGTACGCCTGGTTGCTCCAGACGGCTCTCAGATCGGCGTCAAGAAATTGGCCGAGGCCTTGTGGCTTGCTGATCAGTTGGGTCTCGACCTAGTGGAAGTAGCTCCCGACGCCAAGCCCCCGGTATGCCGTTTGATGGACTACGGGAAGTTCAAGTATGAACAGTCCATTCGTGACCGCGAAGCCCGGAAACACCAGAAACGAACAGTCATCAAAGAGTTGCGGATGGCCCCCCGGATCGAAACCCACGACTTCGACATCACGCTGCGACGAGCTCTCGAGTTTCTCGATGAGGGCGACAAAGTGAAGGTCACCGTCAGGTTCAGGGGACGGGAGCAGGAGCGGCCCGAATTCGGCAAACGCCTCCTTGACCGATTGGCCGAAGGCATTGGGGAGGCGGGAACGATCGAACAGACGCCGCAACTGGAAGGCCGGATGATGACCATGGTGCTGGCACCCTCCCGCCGACGTCGAAAAGTGGAGGCCAACCACGACGAGCAGCAGCCGTCCAATGAGGAGCCGAACAATGCCGAAGATGAAAACTCATAGCGGCGCCAAGAAGAGAATCAAGGTGACCGGGTCGGGACGCCTGTTGCGGCGTCAGTCTGGCCGCGGGCACTACAAACTGGCGAAAGGCAAAGACACGTTTCGCCGTCGCACGGGTGAAGTAGAGCTCGCCCCCGGTGATGCCAAGGCTGCCAAGAAACTCTTGGGAATGTGAAGGGAGACGTTCGTGGCAAGAGTCAAACGCGCAGTACACGCCAGGAAGGCACACAAGAAAGTTCTTGACCGGGCGAAAGGCTACAAGGGTGCCCGGAGCCGACGGTTCCGCACGGCCAACGAACAGGTCATGCATGCGATGCGGGACGCCTACATCGGTCGACGCGATCGCAAGGGTCAGTTCCGCCGTCTGTGGATCGCCCGGATCAACGCGGCCGCCCGACAGAACGGGATGAGTTACAGCACCTTTATGGCCGGTCTCAAAGCGGCCGAAATCGACCTTGACCGGAAGATGCTGGCCGAGATGGCCGTCAGCGATCCCGAGTCGTTCAAACAGCTCCTCGAGGTAG
This sequence comes from Acidimicrobiia bacterium, assembly GCA_040905905.1. Classification (GTDB taxonomy): domain Bacteria; phylum Actinomycetota; class Acidimicrobiia; order Spongiisociales; family ZC4RG35; genus JAICND01. The sequence goes on along the minus strand of JBBDQN010000054.1, from coordinate 7,771 downwards.
CCAGGGCCAAACAACCAGCCCCGACCTGATTGTCATGGAGCCGGGTCTTTCCCACCGCAACCCCCGGGTTGTGGAGACAGCCCGGCTTCACCGCGCCGAGGAGAGAAATAGCCGGGGAATGACACTGTTGGAGGGCCCACACCTCCTCGAGGAGGCGGTGATTGCTGGCGAGCACGTCGTGGAGGTCTACGGGCTGGCCAACGATTCAGAGGCGCTCGGGTGGGCCGGGCGAGCAGGGGCCGAGTTTGTGATCGTGGGGGAGGAGGGCCTGGGGAGGTTGTCGTCGACCCAAACCCCACAGAGCCCGGTGGCCGTGTTGACGATTCCCAATCGTCGCCTCGACAGCTCACGAAGCGTTTTGGTGGCCTGGCAGATCTCTGACCCCGGCAACCTGGGCACGATGATCCGGACCGCGGCTGCCTTTGGGCTGGACGTGGCTGTCACGGCCGGTTCGGCCGATCCCTGGTCACCGAAAGTGCTGAGAGCTGGGACCGGAGGCCACTTTCAGACAGCCGTTGTCGAAGTCGATGATCTGAACTCACTTGAGGCCCTCAAGGTCGCAACAGTGATGAAAGGTGGCGGGTCGCCCCGCTCCCTTCCGGCCGGGAGGCTGGCGCTATTGATCGGCAGCGAAGCCCATGGGCTACCCGATGACGTCGTAGAGACCGCCGACCTGAAGATCACCATCCCGATGGTGGGCAGAACCGAAAGCCTCAACGCCGCCGCGGCGGCAACAATCCTTGCCTACGAGGTTTCGTTGAGGTAAGCGGACAACTGGAAGCCAGCCGCTGCCCCCGGCTGGCAAACATCCTGCTTGAGGCGGGCCGGTGGTTGGTCGCCCTTGACCGATTAGTCGTCTTCGGTGTACCGGGAGTTGGTGGATGGCGATGGTTTCTCCCCCCAGGAGCGAAGCGACGTTGGGGGGAGTACGGCGAAGCCGGGAGGGGGGTGGCGAACCCGTGGAACTGGCTTCGGACAGCTTCGCCGCCCCCTCCGCCACTTCGTGGCACCTCCCCCAACGCTCACTCCGTTCGCTGGGGGAGGACACGGGATGCCCTCGGTCTGATGGGTGAAAGGATGATGAGCCCACCACAGGTTTGGCTCGCGTGATCGACAACGCGGCACGCCTGGGCGACGCCCATACGTAATGCCGACCCTAGGTGCCAGGTACGCCGGTAACCTCGTGCGCCGATCATGGATCTCCAACAGCTCATCGAAACAGCCGCGAGCAAATCAGCCGCAGCTCCGGACCTCGCCACCCTCGACGCGGTCGAATCCGAACTGCTTGGCCGCCAGAGCGCCATAGCCGAAGCGAGGCGACAGCTCGGCAATATGCCGGCGGAGGACAGACCCGTCTTCGGCGCCCGCCTCAACGAGGTCGTGGAGAGTGTCACCACGATCCTTAGAACCAGGCGCAGCGAACTCGAACATCTCGAAGCCGACCGGCTTCTCACAGGCGACCAGGTTGACGTGACCCTCGAGTCCTGGCGGATCCATCAGGGAACTGAGCACCTCATCGGGCTGACCATTCAGGAGATATGCGACATCTTCGTTGGCCTCGGCTACCGGGTCGCAGAGGGACCTGAGGCGGAGTTGGCGTGGTACAACTTCGATGCACTCAACACCCCGCCGACCCATCCCGCCCGAGCCGAGTCGGACACTCTCTATCTCGACTACGGCGACCCTGCCGACGAACTCCTGCTGCGGACCCAAACGTCACCGATGCAGGCACGCTACATGGAGGCCCACGATCCCCCGGTGTATGTGGTGGTGCCCGGCAAGGTCTACCGCAACGAGGCAATCGACGCCTCCCACCTCCCGGTCTTTTATCAAATAGAAGGGTTGGCGGTTGACGAAGGTATCACCTTCTCCGACCTCAAGGGCACCCTTGCTCACTTCGCCCGCGAATATTTGGGTCCGCGCACGAAAGTGCAGCTACGCCCCGACTACTTTCCGTTCACTGAGCCCTCAGCACAACTCCTGGTCACCTGTTTCAACTGTGACGGCAGCGACCCCGATTGCAGGGTTTGTGGAGGGTCCGGATGGTTCGAGGTCCTCGGTTGTGGGATGGTCGACCCGAACGTGTTGACGGCGGTCGGCTACGACCCCAAACGTTTCAGCGGCTTCGCTTTCGGAATGGGGGTTGAGCGCCTGGCGATGGTGCGCCACGGGATCACCAACATTCGACACTTCATCGAGAACGACCTGCGGGTCTTGGAGCAGTTCAAGTCATGAAGGTCTCGCTGAAGTGGCTGGCCGATTACATCGACCTACCCACCAACAACGTCGAGGAGATCCGTACCGCCTTTCAGTCGTTGGGTCACGAAGTAGAAGGGATCGAGCCTCTCGAGGTCGACTGGAAGGGCGTCTACGTCGCCCAGGTCGACCGCATCCGCCCCCATCCTGACGCGGACAAGATCCGGTTGTGCATGGTCAACACAGGTCATGACATGGTGGAAGTGGTGTGTGGCGCCTGGAATTTCGAGGAGAGGGCCAAAGTGGCATTCGCCCCTCCCGGAGCGGTGCTGGCGGGAGGGTTCGAGATCGGCCGTCGGACCATTCGGGGGGTGGAATCGGCCGGGATGATTTGTTCGGAACGGGAGTTGGGGCTGGGCGATGACCACACCGGGATCCTGGTCCTCGACGATGACGCCCCGATGGGGGTGGAACTGTCTGAATTGATCGCACGCCCCGATGTCGTCTTCGACATCTCTATCACTCCCAACCGGCCGGATGTGATGTCGATGATCGGTGTAGCCCGCGAGCTCGGAGCCTATTTCCAGGTGCCGTTTCACTTGCCGCCCACTGAGCCGGTCACGGTCCCCGGCCGGAGCGATGTTCGGGTTGACATCGTCGACCCCAGCGGCTGCTATCGATTCGTCGCTCGGGAGGTGCGAGGCGCAACCATCCGACCGTCTCCGTTCTGGCTTCGGCAGCGTTTGCGGGCGGCCGGAGTGCGGCCCATCAGCAACGTCGTCGATGTGACCAACTACGTGATGTTCGAGCTCGGCCAGCCACTTCACGCTTTCGATCTCGACAAGGTCGCGGAGCGCCACATCGTGGTCCGGCGTGCTGTCCCGGGAGAGAAGCTCATCACCCTTGACGGAGCGGAGCGAACCTTGCTCGCGTCCGATCTCGTGGTAGCCGACGCCGAGCGTGCGTCGGGATTGGCGGGCACTATGGGTGGCCTGGATTCCGAAGTAACCCCGGCGACCACCCGGGTGTTGCTCGAGGCCGCTGCCTGGGACCCGCCCACCATCATGTTCATGAGCCGGCGGCTTGGTTTGCGTTCGGAAGCATCTGCTCGGTTCGAACGGGGAGTCGATCCCAATCTTCCTCCGATCGGGGCGGCCCGCGCCACCCGCCTCCTCGTCGATCTGGCGGGAGGAGAGTCACCCGAGGGCTGGATCGACCAGGTTGCCGTCCCCCATTCACCCGTGACACTGGAGCTGCCCCTTTCCGAAATCACCCGGATTCTCGGAGACGATGTCCCCGCGGAGGATGTCGCATCCCTCCTCCGCCGGCTCCATCTGGATGTCGTGGGGGGAGATCCGCTGCAAGTCACCGTGCCCACCTTCCGGCGCGATCTCGAAAGACCCGTTGACCTGGTCGAGGAGGTCGCTCGTCTTCACGGATATGACAGGTTCAAGGAGACTGTGCCTACCGGGGCCGGCGGTGGCTGGACGACCGAACAGCGCCGTCTTCGGACTCTCCGCACCACTCTGACCGGGGCCGGTCTCTACGAGGCCCTCAACCTCTCTTTCCTGGGTCCTGAAGATCTGGACAGCTTCGCCTATCCGACCGACCACGAAGGCCGGGCGACTATCACGGTCACAAACCCGCTCAATGACGAGTTCGCCTCCCTCCGAACCTCGCTTCTGCCGGGGCTCTTGCGCTCGCTCCGTTACAACCTGAGTCGGGGCATGGACGATGTCGCCATCTTTGAAACCGGCCGGGTCTTTTTCAATCGGCCCTGGGATGATGACCCGCGGGTGCCCGCTCAGCCGGCGAGGCTCGGCTTCGCGATAGTCGGAAGATTGGGTCCGAGGGACCTGGCCGGCAACGCTCGCTCCGTGGATGTGTCCACGGCCACTGCCATATGGCGCACGCTGGCAGACGCTCTCAACATCAGGGAGTCCCTGCTGGTGGCTGCCAGGCCTCCGGGCTTCCATCCGGGGCGCGCTGCCCGGGTGACCGTGCAGGGCATCCCGATTGGCTTCGTCGGCGAAATTCACCCGTTGACTGCCCGCGCTTACGACCTGGAAGGCAGGGTGGCCGCCGGTGAATTGGATTTAGGTCCCCTCACAGCACCGCCTCCTAGCTGGCAATTCGAGGAACCGAGCGTCTATCCGCCGGTTGTATTCGACCTTGCCTTCGACGCCAGTGACTCGTTGCCGGCCGCTGACCTGCTGAATACGGTCTCAGCTGCCGCCCCAGGCGTGATCGAAGCGGTATTCGTGTTCGATGAATACCGGGGGCCGGGGATGGCGCCAGGTCGCAAGGGCCTGGCCATTCGTTTCACGTTGCGGGCCCGGGACCACACGCTCTCAAGTGGAGAGATCGACCAAGATCGGCAGGCGATCATTAAGGCGGCCGAGGCGATCGGTGCAGGCCTGCGAAAGAGCTGACGATGAAACATCTCCTGACCATCAGCGACCTCGAGCCGGCGGAACTCGACGTTCTCCTGGAACTAGCGGCCAAGGTCAAGACCAACCGCGAGGCCTACAGCACCGCCCTGGCCGGTCGATCTATCGGTCTCTTCTTCATGAAGCAGTCGGTGCGGACCTGGGTCTCCTGCGATGTGGCCGCCATCGAGCTCGGGGTCCATCCAGTTGTGATCCGCAACGACCAGGCAGGGCTGGGGACCCGGGAGACTCCCGAGGATGTAGGCAGAGTGCTGGAACGCTATCTCGACTTGCTGGGGATGCGGGTCTTCGACCATTCCGACCTCGAACGCATCGCTGGCGTCGTCTCAGTTCCGGTCATCAACCTGCTGTCGGATCTAGAGCATCCATGCCAGGCGGTCGCCGATCTGCAGACTGTGGCCAATCATGTGCCTTTGGAGCGGGCCGTCATCGCCTATTTGGGCGATGGCAACAACGTATGCCATTCCCTGATTCAGGCGGCAACCATGACGGGATCCACGGTTCGGGTGGCCACCCCCCGGGGTTACGAACCCGATCCGGTCATCGTCGAGAAGGCTCGCCGGCACGGAGAGGTAACAGTCACTGAGGACCCGGGTCAGGCGGTGGCGGGGGCCGACGTGGTCTACACGGACGTATGGACTTCGATGGGCCAGGAGGCCGAGTCCGCCGAGCGCCGGCGGGAGTTCGTCCCGTATCGGGTGAATCTCGCCTTGTTGGAGCGGGCCAAGCCTGATGCCATCTTCTTGCACTGTCTCCCCGCACACCGTGGGGAAGAAGTGACCGACGAGGTGCTTGAGCATCCCCGAAGCCGGGTATTCGACCAGGCAGAGAACCGGCTCCACTCGTTCAAGGCGATCTTGCTCCACGCTCTGAGTTGAGCGCTCCCGGCTTTTTCCGCGGCGAAGTATTCGACGTTGCTCCCCGACTGCTTGGTTGGCGGATTGTCTCGGAGGTCGAGGGAGAGTTGACCGAAGTTGAGCTCAACGAGGTTGAGGCCTACAACCAGGACGACCCCGCCAGTCACAGCTACCGAGGGCCTCGACCGGGGAACGAGGTCATGTTTGGGCTCGCCGGTTTTCTTTACGTGTACCGATCCTATGGGATCCACTGGTGCGCCAACGTGGTCTGTGGTCCTGGTGGCTACGGAGCCGCGGTGCTGATGCGCGGGGGAACCGCAGTGACCGGACACGAAGTCATGATGCGCAGACGGGGGAGGGTGGCCAGGCTCACCCAGGGCCCGGGCAATCTCGCCCAGGCGATGGCGATCACCGGCGAACACAATGGACTCGACCTGTTTGATCCGCACTCGCCAGTGCGACTCGAATCTGCCAACAGGTTGGTGCCGCCCCTGGCGACTCCTCGAGTCGGGATCAGCAAGGCGACCGATCGACTGTGGCGATTTGTCCCGCAGGCCTGAACGTGCTGCTCGACTGAACCCTGGTCGATGGGGCTCACCGGGAGCGGGACTGAGGTCCCGCTAATCTCGATGACATCCATGGCTCCGTCCCCGACTGATTTGACTCGCCTCCTGCGACGGACCGAATCTGTGGTTCCCCGCCACGACCTGGAGTCGCGGATTGGACGGCCGCTGCGGGTGAAACTCGGACTCGACCCCACCGCCCCGGCCGTAACCCTCGGATGGGCAGTCGTACTGCGCAAGCTCCGCGACTTTCAAGAACAGGGCCATACGGCAGTACTGATCGTGGGCGATTTCACCGCTCAGGTAGGAGACCCTTCCCAGAAGAGCGACACCCGCCCCCGGCTCTCGGCGGAAGAGGTGCGGGGCTATGCGCAGGCAGTTCTCACCCAGTTTGAGAAAGTCTTGTTACCCGAACCGCTCGAGATCCGTTACAACTCGGAATGGCTGGCGAAGCTCAATATGAATGAGATCCTCGATTTGACGTCCACCGCCACTGTCGCCCAGATGCTCGAGCGGGGTGACTTCGCCAAACGGTACGAATCCAACCACCCCATTTCGGTGATGGAGTTCATGTACCCCTTTCTCCAGGGCTATGACTCCGTGGCTGTGAAGGCCGACGTGGAATTGGGTGGCAGCGACCAACTCTGGAACCTGATGATGGGCAGAGTCATTCAGGAGCGCTATGGACAGGAGCCGCAGGTAGCGATGACCACACCCCTGCTCTTGGGCACCGATGGGGTCGCGAAGATGTCGCAATCTCTTGGAAACTACATCGGCGTTGACGAGCCTCCGGCGGAAATGTACGGCAAGGTGATGAGCATCCCTGACTCTCTGATGGAGCACTGGTTCCGGCTCGCTACCGAACTGACGCCAACCGAAATCGACGATCTGGTCAAGGGTTCCCAAGACGGGAGCGTCCATCCACGCGACGCCAAACGGTTGCTGGCCCGATCCATCACCGAGCTCTATTGGGATGCTGACGCCGCTCGCGAGGCCGAAGCCGGCTTCGACCGGGTATTTGTCCGACACCTTGCTCCCGAGCAAGTCGACGAGCTCGGTCTGCCGCCGGGCGACTCCATCCATCTCCCGACGGTCCTCCGCAATGCCGGCTTGGTCGGCTCCAGTTCTGAGGCCCGGCGTCTATTGCAACAAGGGGCGATCAGCATCAACGGGACCCGGGCACAGGACGAGAGCGTCGCCCGGAATGTCCTGGTTGACGCAGTGGTTCAGATAGGGAAGCGGCGCTTTGTCCGATTTGTCGATTCTTTGACCTAAGCGGACGCTGCGGCTATAGTCACCTGTCCGCTGCCGCTTCGCGCGGTGGCGTGTTGCTGCCGAAGAAGCAACCGAGTGCGCAAGCATCGGGGTGACAACGGCACCTTGGGGAAACAGCCCGATCCGACGATGGCCATTGGCCGCAGGCGGTTTGAGTTGTGTCTCCGGGAGGAGTTTGGGCTCCTTGACAACTAAATAGCGTGCCAAAAAACAGCACAGCGTACGTCTCCATCCCAATGGAGGCGTGCATCGCAAAGAGCACCTGGGTAGAAATACCCAGACCCAGTGACCGAATGTGAAAGCAAACGGACACACAATTGCGAACTCAAAAATGACAAGAAGGTTGGGGCCATAAGCCCTATCACGAATGTACGTTGGAGAGTTTGATCCTGGCTCAGGACGAACGCTGGCGGCGTGCCTAATGCATGCA
>JBBDQN010000053.1:55727-77881 GCA_040905905.1 Acidimicrobiia bacterium | reverse complement strand
CGCCGGCATTGGCCATGAAAGCGGCCAGGAGGAAACTGCCGATCAACGAACCGATGTGAAAGGCAGCCAAAGCCTCCACGTCGAGAAAGCCAAGCCCCAGCGGCGCCACTACCGCCAACGCACCCGGCAACACCATCTCCCGTAACGCCCCGACAGTCGCAATGTCGACACAGGAGGCGTAGTCGGGCTGGGCGTGCGGGTGTCCGTCTCGGAGACCGGGGATCTCGCGGAATTGTCGACGAACCTCATCGATCATGCGAGACGCGGCTCGGCCAACCGCATTCAAGATGAGAGAGGTGAAAAGGAACGGCACCACGGCTCCCAGAATCAGGCCACCGGCAGTCAGCGGTCTAGAGAGGTCGATCGAATCAAGACCGACGACGTGAATGAACGCCACGAGGAGCGCAAGGGATGTCAAGGTGCCGGTAACGATGGCGAAACCTTTGGCAACTGCCCCGGTCGTGTTGCCGAGGGCACCGAGCGTCTCTGTCGCAGTCCGAGCTTCGGCCGGCAATCCGGCCATCTCCACTATCCCGGCGGCGTTGTCGGCGACAGCACCGTAGGCATCGAAGGAGATGGCCATACCTAGGGTCGCCAGGGCGCCGATCGCAGCGACACAGATCCCGTAGATCCCACCCCCGACGCCCAGGGCCCAGTTGCCGGCTGCCAGGGCGGCAGTGATGCCACCGGCAACCATCAATACCGAGTACGCGGCCGAACGCATGCCATCCGCCACTCCGGCGATGATCACCGTGGCGGCTCCGGTTTGGGACTGCCGGGCAATCTCCTTGACGGTCTTGTAATGGTCAGAAGTGAACCAGGCCGAGATCTGACCCACTCCGAGACCGATCACGAGTCCGGCCAGGACTGCCAGGAAGAGCCCCAGCGGATGGTCGACTCCCTCCACTCCTGCAAACCACCACTGGGTGATGCCGAAGATCCCGACGGCAGCCAGGGCGGCGGCGTAGAGCGTGCCGCGTCGCAAAGCGGGACCGAAGTTGTCACCTCTGAATCGCACGAGGAACGTCGCTAACAGGGACGCCAGCATTCCCGCCGTGGCCACTCCCACTGGGAAGAGCAGTGCGGGCACCAGGAATGGCTCCGCCGCGAAAAGCGTGGCGGCTAAGACGATCGGCGCGATCAGGGCTCCGATGTAGGACTCAATGAGGTCGGCTCCCATCCCGGCCACGGCGCCGATGTTGTCACCGACATTGTCGGCAATCACAGCCGGGTTACGAGGATCGTCCTCGGGTATGCCCTCCTCCACTTTGCCGACGAGGTCGGCGCCGACATCGGCAGCCTTCGTATATATGCCTCCACCTAAACGGGCAAAGAGGGCGATGGTCGCAGCGCCCAGACAAAGTGCGGCTAGCGCATGTGGCCAATCAGGGAACCCCAGCCAGGGGTCGAGAATTAGATAACCGACCGCGACCCCCACCAGGCCGAGACCGGCGATCGTGAAACCAACCGCGGTTCCCGATCGAAGTGCCAGCGGCAGGGCCGACTGGACACCGCCGACGCGGGCGGCTTCGGCAGTGCGGGTGTTCGCCGCGGTCGAGACGCGCACGCCGGCATACCCAGCGGCCGCCGAGATCAGCGCCCCGAAAAAATAGGCCGGGGCTCCCCAGCGGCCCCAGGGGAGGAGGAAGCCGATCAGACCAGCCATCACCCCCACAAACACGGCAACCCAAGCGTATTGCCGGCGCAAAAACGTCATCGCCCCCTGGCGAATGACCGACGCCAGTTCCTGCATGCGGATGTTGCCGGGACTGGCAGATCTCACCACCCGGAAAGACCCGAAAGCCGTTGCTAGCGCCAGCAATCCTATGGCGATGGCCGCCAGCAGAGAAGACACCGCCAAATTCATCGTCGACTGCCCGCCCATTCGACGAACTCATCTAAGGGCAAGGTGTTGACGACGTCTTCGGCACCTGCCCATCCCCGCTGGGCGTTGGCTACCCCGTAGGACATCCGCTTCAGGTCGGAGGTGTGATGTGAGTCGGTGGAGATGACCAACTTCACTCCTTGCGCCACAGCCTGGCGGATCACCTCCGATGAAGCATCGAGCCGGTCGAGGGCGCCATTCACCTCCAGCGCCACCCCGCTGACGGCCAACCCTTCCAGCACCGCACCGATCTCGATTTCGATTCCGGGGCGACGGCCGATGTAGCGACCGGTCAAATGCCCGATGGCGGTAACGGCCGGGTCGGCCATGGCGCGCAACAACCGGGTGGTTTGTTGGCTGGCAGGCAGATCGAAGTGGCTGTGCACTGAGGCGACGCACCAATCGAACTCAAGCCGGAACTCGGGGTCGTAGTCAAGTGAACCGTCTGCTCCGATGTTGAGCTCGCAACCAAACAACAGCCGGACCTCCGGATATTTCTCCTGAAGGGCTCGGATGCGGGTGTGATGGGCTCTCATCTCGTCACGGCTCGACCCGTTGATTGCCAGGTCCTCGCCGTGGTCGGTGATGGCCACGTATTCGTAGCCCCGCGCGGCCGCCGCGGCCACCATCTCGTCCAATGACGACCTGCCATCTCCCGATTGGTCGGTGTGATAGTGCAGATCGCCCCGGATCTGGTCGAGCCCCAACGCCGGCAGTCTGCCGGAAGCAGCCATCTCAATTTCCCCAGAGTTCTCACGCAACGGAGGTGGGATGTATTCGAGCTCGAGCGCTGAGTAGACGTCGGCCTCGCTAGCCGCGGCGATCACAGCGTCACCTTCGAAGAGGCCGTATTCGGAGAGAAGCCATCCCCGATCGAGGGCACGCTGGCGGAGGGCGACGTTGTGCGACTTGGATCCGGTGAAGTAGACCAAGGCGGCCCCGATCTGGCGGGGCGCCACCACCCGCACGTCGACCTGTAGACCCGACCTGATGAGGATCGAGGTCTTGGTATCGCCCGAACCGATCACCTCGGTTGCCTCGGGATGGCTGGCCACCGCTGTCATGACCGGAAGCGGATCGGTCGATGCGACCACGATGTCGATGTCGCCGATGGTCTCGGCCAGCCTTCTGACGCTGCCGGCCGCAGTAGCGCTGACCACGCCCGGCAGGCCGGTCAGCTCGAGGGCAAGACCTTCGGCTACGGGCAGGGCATCGGCGATCGGGGTGCGTCGATCTTTGCCATGCAGACCCAACCGTTCGATGGCGCGAGCGATCTTCTCCTCGCTGATCCGACCCAGACCGGGCACCTCACGGAGGGCCTGTCGTTCGACCGCTGCCTTGAGGCTCTCGAGATCCTCCACGCCGATTTCAGCTCTGAGGGTTTTGAGCGTTTTGGGCCCGAGCCCTGGAACCTTGAGCAGCTCTACGAACCGTGGCGGATACCTGGCCACCAGTTCTTCCAACTTGGCCACCCGGCCCGTATCGACGTACTCGCGGATCTTGGCCGCGATCGAGGCACCGACACCTTTGATCTCGACTAGCTCCGACTGGCTCAGACCCGCCACCGGGGCCGGATGCCCCTCGATCCCGTGGACGGCGTTCTCGTACGCCCGCACCTTGAAGGACTGGAGCGACTCTTCATCGAGGGCGGTGAGGCGGGCGAGCTCGGCCAACATGCCGAGGATGCGGGCGTTGGAAATCACAGGTGGAACTTAGACGGAACCTGCCAGGCGGTAGCTGGATACGTGGTTGCGGTCGGTACGCTTCCTTCATGACCAGTCGACAGGGCACCGAGGACAAAAAGCGCCCACCCGAATGGCGGGTGGAGGGGATGCCCCAACAGAAGGAACCCGACCAACCGCGGGGTTTGTTTGGCCGCCCTCCCAACCGACGGATCCTGATAATCGCCGGTCTCCTGTTCGCCGCCAACTGGTACCTGACCTCCTTGGTGTTTCAAGAAACCCGGATCGACCTGACCTACACCCAGTTCCTCGATGTCGTCGAAGCGGGATCAGTCGAAACGGTGTTCTCCCGGGGCGACACCATCCAGGGCCGCTTTTCCGAGCAGCAGCCTGATCCCGAAGATCCTGAAGTTGTGTCGGAGTTGTTCGTCACCCAGCGGCCCACCTGGGCCGATGACAACCTGGTCGACGTCTTGCGGGCCAACGGGGTGGAGATCTCGGCGGTTGATCCCCAACAGACCCCGTTCTGGCAGCAAATCCTGTTCGGGTTCGGGCCAACCCTTTTGTTGTTGTGGATCTTCTACTCGATGTGGAAGCGGGCGGGATCGGCCCTGGGAGGGATAGGAGGCCTCGGTCGGTCACGAGCCAAGAGGTTCGAGGCCACCGACCAGAGAACAACTTTCGAAGACGTGGCGGGGATTGAAGACGCCAAGGCCGAACTGGCCGAGATCGTCGACTTCCTCAAGAACCCGGGTAAATACACCCGCCTCGGGGGGGCCATCCCCAAAGGGGTGCTGTTGTCGGGTCTGCCCGGAACCGGCAAGACGCTGCTGGCCCGAGCGGTGGCAGGGGAAGCCAACGTCCCTTTCTTCTCGATCTCCGCCTCCGAATTCATCGAGATGGTTGTGGGAGTCGGGGCCAGCCGGGTCCGCGATCTCTTCAACGAGGCCAAGAAGGTAGCGCCTGCCATCGTGTTCATCGACGAACTGGACGCCATCGGCCGCGCCCGGGGCGGGGCAGTATCACTGGGCGGCCACGACGAGCGGGAGCAGACCCTCAATCAGATCCTGACCGAGATGGACGGCTTTACCGGGTCCGAGGGCGTCATCGTCATCGCCGCCACCAACCGTCCGGAGGTACTCGACCCGGCCCTTATGAGGCCAGGGCGTTTTGATCGGCAGGTGGCGGTCAGCCCTCCCGACCAGCGGGGCCGTCTAAAGATCCTCGAGGTCCACACCCGCAAGGTGCCGCTGGACCCCGAGGTCGAGCTGTCCGCCATCGCCTCGGCCACACCGGGCATGGTCGGGGCCGATCTTCGCAATCTCGTCAACGAGGCGGCGCTGATGGCGGCCCGCCTTGACCATGAAAAGGTGAGGCAAGCCGATTTCACCAATGCCCTGGAAAAGATCGTCCTGGGGACCGAGCGCCAGATCATGATGAGCCAGGACGAAAAGGAACGTACCGCCTTCCACGAGGCCGGACATGCCCTCCTCGGCATGTTGTTACCGGGGGCGGACCCGGTGCGGAAAATCTCGATCATCCCCCGTGGTCGGGCGCTCGGGGTGACGTTCCAATCCCCCGACGCCGACCGCTACGCCTACGACCGCGATTATCTGCGGGGCCGCATCATCGGCGCACTCGGGGGGCGGGCGGCTGAGGATGTCGTATTCGGAACCATCACCACCGGTGCCGAGAACGACCTGGTGCAGGTGAGCAAAATCGCCCGGTCGATGGTGGGCAGGTGGGGTATGTCTGACGTCATCGGGCCAGTGGCTGTGATCGACGACAACCGGGACCCGTTTGTCCGACCGGAGGTCTCAGAGAAAACCCACGAGCTGATCGACACGGAGGTGCGCCGGATCGTCGACGATTGTTACAGCTCGGCGGTTGAGACTCTCAAGAACCACCGCAGCCAACTGGATGCGTTGGCCCAGGCCCTGCTCGACAAAGAAACCCTTGACGAGATGGAGGCGTACACAGTCGCCGGAATCGAAAGACCCCTCAAGGATTGAGAGAGCGGACTGCTGAGAGCCGCCGTTCCAGATGCCGACGCTCAACCTCGTTAGCCGACAACTCGATCGCCTTTGCAAAGGATTCGATAGCCACGTTTCGGCGGCCGGCCCGGGCTGCCAATTCTCCCCGGGCGGCATGGAACGGTTGGTACCGCGCCAGACCATCGGCCAATGGCTCCAACAAGTCCAAACCCACCTGCGGACCCTGCCACATCGCAACGGCGACAGCATGGTTGAGGGCCACAACCGGAGTCGGGTGGGCTCTCGCCAACTCTCCGTACAGGTACACGATTCGGGCCCAGTCGGTATCTGCGGCGTTTCTGGCGGCGCCATGGGTCGCAGCTATCTCCGCCTGCAATACGTAGGGACCAATCGGCCCGGGAGCCTCCAGCGCTCGCTCCAACCAGACCCGACCCTGGCCCAGCAGCGACCGATCCCACGTTGACCGATCCTGGTCCTCGAGCAGCACCAATTCACCCTGCTCATCCAGCCGCGCCTGTCGACGCGACTCGATCAAGCAGAGGAGAGCAGCCAGACCGGCCGGTTCGGGTTCGGCCTGCATCAACGCCGCCACCATCTCGGAGAGCCTGATGGCCTCCAGGCACAGGTCGAGTCTGACCAGGTCCGATCCCGCCGAGCCGGAGTAGCCCTCATTGAAGATGAGATAGATAACGGCCAGGACCGCATCAAGGCGTTCTCCGAGTTGCTCTGTGACCGGCACGGCGTAGGGGATGCCTGCCAGGGCGATCTTTTTCTTGGCTCTCGTGATCCGCTGGTACATGGTGGCTTCGGTGGTAAGGAAGGCCCTGGCAATCTCGGAGGTGGTCAACCCCCCCAGGGTGCGCAACGTGAGCGCGACCTGCGCCTCCAACGGCAGCGCCGGGTGACAACAGGTGAACATCAACCGCAACCGTTCGTCGGGCACCGCATATTCCTCCCCAGGTTCGGGGGCCTCCGTAAAACCAGGCTCGGCGAGTAGGGCGCTGACCCGGGCGAAGTTGCGGCGACGGCGAAGCTGGTCGATCCCCTTGCGGCGCGCCACAGTCAGCAACCACCCGGCCGGATGATCCGGTACCCCGACATCTGCCCAGGAACGTAACGCGGCGGTAACGGCCTCTTGCAACGTGTCTTCGGCAAGGTCGAGGTCATGGAAAAATCGGACGAGGGACGCGAGCACCAAACCGTGCTGTTCGCGGAAGATGCGGTCCAGTGCTTCGGTGGGCCTCAAGTCATCTCATGCTTGCAGATCGAGGATCGGCCTTACCTCGACGATCCCTCGAGCCGCTGAAGGTATCGCGGCTGCATCGGCCAGGGCCTGATCGAGGTCGGTTGCCTCGACCAGATAGAAACCGGCCAACTGTTCTTTGGTCTCGGCGTAAGGCCCATCGGTGAGAACCACCCTGCCATTCTCAACCCGCACACAGGTCGCAGTGGCGGCGGGCTGTAGCGGATCGGCGGCCACCAATCGATTCTCGTTACGGAGGCGGCGGGCCAGCTCGATATGACGACCAATCGAAGCCTGCTGCTCTTCGCTACTGAGCCGGGCCTCGGCGGTTTCGTCCTCGTAGATCAACAACATGTACTGCACAAGTCCTCCTACTCCGAACCGTTCTTGTGACGGATGACTGATCGAGGCGATGAAGCTACGACGATCATCCCGGCCTTGATTCGACGGCTCTGACCGGTTTCTTGCAAGGAATATCGAGTTGGAGTGACGAGCTGGCCAGCCTACGAAAACGCCTGACTCAGCTTTGTCCCCGGGCGACCGCAACTGCCGCCTTGATCTGGTCGATGTGCTCGTCGAAATGGGAGTCGCCTTCGTTGTAGGGGAAGGAAACTCGCCAGAAACTCGCGCGCCTTTTCTCCAGGTCCGGAGGGATCGAAGAAATCAGGCCAACGGTTTGAGCCATCAGATTGCGGTAACTGTCGACCATCGACCAGATATCTGGATACGAGTCGGCAATCACCTTCGTTCGCCAGTGGGAGTTGCCGAGTCCTCCGTCGAAATAACGCTCTACCCCTTCGAAGGTCTCGACGATTTGGCTGTGAAGGTCGCCCTCCCCCTCGATCAGGTGGGCGAGAATCTCTTTGACGGACCATTCGCCCTCGGCAGGCTTGCGGTTGGCCTCTTCATCGGTGACACCTTCCAGAGTCGCTGCCAGGTCGTCGGAGAAGCGCTGACACATGGCGCCCACCTTGACTGCAAGACCGACCGCGGTCATCTCAACCTCACCGATGTCACGACCGGACAGCGTCATCTGCACGCTTTCGGCCTTGCCGTCGCGCACGTATCCAACTTCAACGACGTCGCCCGCTCGGTGCGCGGATGCCGCCGTCCCGAGATCGGTAAAAGTCCGCACTTGCTTGCCGCCTAGCGAGGAGATGATGTCCCCTCCCATCAGGCCGGCGGCCGCGGCCCCCATGCCGTCGACTGTTCCTCCCAGCTTCACGCCCAACCGCGCCCCGTCGTCATCCCGGGCCTCCCCGTCGACAAAGACTCCCAACATGGGACGACGGGTGAATCGGAGGTCCTCGCCCGATTCAAGGACAGAGGCCAGGTTTTCCAGCGATCCGCGCCAGGCCGCCTTCATGTCCCGAGCTGCGGCCCTTGACTTCTTGTCGTCGCCAAAACCGGAATGTCGTACCTTCACCGCGGTCCCGGAGTCGGTCGGCAGCAGACTGACCTTGACCTTCGTTGCGCCCGGATCCCCGGTTCCCTGCCAGGTGAAGGCAATCCCTTTCGTGGGATCCATCGTCGTGAATTGCCCGACTGTCTGATAGCCGTCGTTCCATCCGAGGAAAATCCGTCCGCCGGGTCGGGCCATGACCAAGGCGGCATCGGATAGCCACTCTCTCAGGGCCGTCGAGTTTGTGAACATGCGAAACACCTCGACGGGCGCGGCCTGCACCTCGATCTCGGCCACGACTCGATTGTTGGACATCGACCACCTCCTAGGGCGAGCTTATTCCAGAGTCCTAACGTGCGCGGGTGGAGTTGGCGGACCTTGTGACGGGCTGGCGGGACGACCCCGATCGTGATGGTGAACTGGTCCATGTCGAACGGATCGGTGCCAGGGCTGCCCAACACGCCGATCTGGCCCTGAACCCGTTGGTTGCGCTCAGATTGCGCGAACGAGGCATAGAACGCCTCTACCGGCATCAGGTCGACGCCGTCGTGCGCATTCGTTCTGGCCAGCATGTCGTCCTGGCAGCCGGTACCGCCTCTGGAAAGTCCCTGTGTTTCCAGGTTCCGATCCTCGAGTCGCTACTCACCGATCCCACCTCCACGTCGCTTTTGATCTATCCCACCAAGGCCCTCGCTCAGGACCAGGCCGGATCCCTGCGTCGTTTCGCGATCCCCGAGGCAAAGGTGGCCATCTACGACGGCGATACTGCCCGGGAGGACCGACCCGCCGTGCGCCGCAAGGCGAATGTCGTGTTGACCAACCCTGACATGCTCCACATGGGGATACTCCCCTTCCACGAACAGTGGGCCGATTTCCTGCACAGGCTGCGTTACGTGGTGATAGACGAAGCCCACACCCTGCGAGGTATCTTCGGAACCCACGCCGCGATGATCCTCCGTCGTCTGCGACGGTTGGCCGCCCACTACCGCGCCGCGCCCACCTTCATCCTCTCGTCTGCGACCATCGGCAACGCCGGAGCCCTGGCCCGCCAGCTCACCGGCCTTGACGTCGAGGTGATGGACGGCGACGACTCGCCAAGGGGCGAACGGCTTGTGGCTCTGTGGAATCCGACTCTGCTCGAGGGAGGAGATGGGAGGCGGCGGTCGGCTGCGGCGGAAACGTCGGAACTGCTGGCTGACCTCATCAAGGCGGGGCACCGCACCATCGCCTTCGCCCGCGGACGCAAGACAACCGAGTTGATCTATCGATGGACAGGTGAGCGGCTCGAGCGCGATCTGGCCGACCTGGTGGCTCCCTATCGGGCCGGTTACACGGCTTCTCAGCGTCGCGAGGTGGAGCGACGGCTCTTCTCGGGCGAGTTGCGCGGGGTCGTGGCCACCAACGCCCTTGAGCTTGGGATCGATGTCGGTGGGCTCGACGCCGCCATCGTCACCACCTTTCCAGGGACCATGGCGGCCTTCCGCCAGCAGGTGGGCAGGGCCGGTCGGAGCCGTCAGCAATCGCTGGCGATCCTGGTGGCCGGGGAGGATGCTCTCGATCAGTACCTGATGAGCCATCCCCAGGAGCTCTTCTCCCGGCCCTCTGAGGCTGTCGTGATCAACCCCGACAATCCCCTGGTCGCGCAAGCCCATGCGGCCTGTGCTGCCCATGAGCTCCCTCTCGATTTGTCGGACCGCGAGATTCTCGGCCCGTCAATCGAAGAAGCCGCCAACCGACTCGTCCAGAGCGGTCACCTCCGTCTCAAAGAACAAAAGTTGTACTGGTCTCGCCGCACCCGCCCCGCCCCCTCGATCGACATCCGGGGAAGCGGTGGTCCGACCTACACCATCGTGTCAAACGGATCAATGTTGGGAACCCTGGAGGAGTCACGGGTCTTCCGTGACGCCCATCTGGGCGCCATCTACTTGCATCAGGGTGACTCCTACCTGGTCGAGGAGCTTGACACGGCCCGCCGGGAGGTACGTGTGCGTCCGGCCGACGTGGGCTATTACACCCAGACCCGCCAGGAGATAAACCTCGAGGTCATCGAACTAGAAGCAGCGGCGACGATGGGCCTGATCCAGCTTCACCTGGGACAGGTTGAGGTCGAAACGCAAGTGACCGGCTATCAGAAACGCCGGCTAGGAACCCGCGAGGTGATTGACAACGTCTATCTCGACCTTCCTCCTTCCCGTCTAAGCACGCAGGGGATCTGGATGAGCATTCCCGACCCCCTCATATCGGCCGCCAACGTCGGAGCCGAGTTACTCGGCTCGTTACATGCCGCCGAACACGCCGGGATCGCTCTGCTGCCGCTCATGGCTGTCTGTGACCGCTGGGACATCGGTGGGCTCTCCACCAACTGGCACCAGGCGACAGGCACCTCAACCATCTTTATCTACGAGGCCTATCCCGGTGGAGCGGGAATTTCCCCGATCGCCTTTGCGGCGGGTAAGCGGCATTGGCAGGCGACCATGGAGGCGGTGGAAAGATGTCCGTGTCGGGCGGGCTGTCCCTCCTGTGTCCAATCACCCAAGTGCGGAAACCTCAACGAGCCCCTCTCCAAGAACGGGTCGGTGAGACTGCTGCGAACCATCCTCGACCTCTAGGTGATCGCAAATCAGGGGACGTATTCGGCCCGGCTGGCCGCTGCTACCGCCACCTCTCCTAACAAAACAACTTGGACCCGGGTCTCGACCCACACCTCCACCGACCGGACCCGGAGCGTCGAGTCGACCGGGCACCGGCACACCGTCAGCCGAGCAGCATTCGCCTGAGCTATCGACGCAGCCGCCTTGCCAGGACTTACCCCTCCTCCGGCTGGAGGAAATGTGTGAACTGCGGCGGCCAGGGCCGCGGCGTCGGCAGCAGTCACCGCCCGCGCCCGCCCGCTCACAATCTGGGTGGCCGCAACCAGGGCCAGGGCAGCGACGATCACCACCGCCATCGTCGCCACTGCCAGCAACGTTCCACTGCCCTCGTCATGGCCACCGGACATCATCACCGCTCCACCCTCATCACCGCCCGTCCTCGGAGATCGACCTCAAGCCACCGAAGCAGCGGAGTCACCATCCGGTGACGGAGAGAGACGACCACCGTGGCGGCCCGGCCCACGACTGCCGGTCTGGTGACCGTCACGCGAACGCGATCGGAGAGAACCGGTGCCAGGGCGTTCTCAACGGCGGTCACTGCACGGGAGGGGTCGGCTACGGTGGCCGCCACTCTGGCTCCCTCACGGGCGGCGGCCACCAGTTCCAGTTGGGTGCGGGCTACCACCACCACCTCAAGGGCCGCCAACAACACCAGGATCAAGGTGGGAATGGTCACAGCCAGTTCCATAGCGACCCCCCCGCGATCCGATCTCCGGGTCAGAACTGCTTCGAGACCCACTGCACCACCTTGCCCAAAATGGTGCTGATGATCCCGGTGCCACCACTGCTCTGGACCCACTTGAAGAGGATCACCGCCAGGGCCGTGGCGGCCAGGATGACCAGGAAGTACTCCACGGTCCCCTGTCCCCGATCGTCTCGTTGCCACCGGGCGATTAGTCGCATCCACCAAGCCGGCATAACCAGCTCCTTTCCTTCGGGCCGGCATCCGGCCGGCGCGGGGGGAAGTGCGATCACGGCAATGCACCAAAAAGGTCGACCAACGATCCCAAGACAATCGGGCCGACAAACAACACGACAAAACCGGGAAGGATCAACAGGCCCAGGGGGATCATCAACGCGACCGGAAGCCGACGGACTCGTTCCAGAGCCTGGGTCCGTCGAATCGCCCGGGTCTCGTTGAGAAACGCCGCTACCGCCTCCGACATCGGTGCTCCACTTGCCTGGGCAAGGGCCAACCGCGAGAGAAGTGGCCGCGTCAGCCGGCCCTCCGACCCGGCCAGGGCGTTGGCCACACCCTGGCGGCGGGCGACACGCAAAACCCGGGTCAGCTCGGCGCCCACCACCGGGCCCACCTGAACGTTGGAGAGTTCGAGAGCGGCCGCCAGAGGCAAGCCGCCGGTGATACCGACCAGCAGGGAACGGGCACACGTAACGACACCGATCAGGGCTTCTCCTTCGATTCGCCGACGCTCTCGACCACGCCGTATCCACTTGACCAGGGGCACCGCTAGGTAAGCGAGCAGCAGCCACGGGTACCTGATCAGGACCGAGACGGCCAACGCGATGGTCATGGCGCCTGTCACTGCTTTGCCGCCCTGATCAGCCAAAAGACGACCAGCAACCCAGACGACAAGAGGGACACGCCGATCGCCACCATGGCTGCACCTACCGGACCCCGGGCGACCAGGCGGGAAAGTTCACCGCCAAACAACTGACCGGCCAAGACAACCAGAGGAAACCCGCCGACGATGGCCACAGACAACCGCGCCTGGACGGTCAAGGCCCGCTGTTCAAGCCGGAGAGCCTCGTCATCAACGGCTTCGGCAGTCAGTGCGTCGAACACGACGGCAACGGACCCGCCTGTCATTCCTGCCACCCGCACCGCGGTGGCGGCCGGCAAAAGCCGCTGATCCATCGACAGGATCGCAGCCACTTCCTCAAGGGGCCGGCCCGCCTCGGCCAGCCGCGCCACTCTGTCGAGGCCCAACTCGGTTACGGAACGACAGGCGCCCGCTAGCGACAACCGCAACGACCTTCCGGCCTGCAACTCGGCCGCAACGGTCCGGTGAAAAGCCGCCACCGACCCTCCCCGATGGGCCCGGCGCTCTTGGCGAAGGGCGTAGGCACAACCCCCCAACACCGGCAGAGAAGCCACTGCGGGGTTCTGCCAGACCAAAGCCAGTAGCAGCCCCTGCTGCATCGGCAGTACGCCGCCAATCGACAGGGCCAGGAGCAACGACGTCAACATACGGCTCGAACCTCTTCGCCATCGACCGCAGCTACTTCAACCAAGCGGCGGGCTCCGTCGCGCTTCTCGAGTTGGACGATCAGATCGACTGCGGCGCGGAGTTGTCGCCGAACTGCAACCTCGCCGACACGCTCCCCACCTGACAGCGCCAACGTCTCCAATCGCCATAACGCCTCCTCGGGGCTGTTGGCGTGGACGGTCGACATCGAGCCTCCATGACCCGTGTTGAGAGCAGAGATCATGTCCAGCGCCTCGGGCCCACGCACCTCCCCGAGGACGAGTCGGTCCGGTCGTAGCCGGAGGGCCGAACGCAATAACGTGCGCAAGGAGATCTCCCCTTTGCCCTCGGCGTTACCGGGTCGACCCTCGAGACGCACGACATGGCCAGGAAAAGACAGCTCGGCGGCGTCCTCGATGGTCACCACCCGTTCCCCGGTCGGGATAAGGGCCCCCAGAATGTTGAGGAGGGTGGTCTTACCGGTACCGGTACCGCCGCTGACGACGATGTTGCGGCGATCTGTCACCGAACCCTGGAGAAACTCCGACTGATCTGTGGTCATGACGCCCATGGAGACCAAGGTCTCCAAGGAGGCAACGGACTGTACGAACCGGCGGACGGCTACAAGAGGACGATCAACGGCCGCCGGCGGGATGACGGCGTGGAGACGGCTGCCATCGGACAGCCTGGCATCGACCATGGGAGAAGCCCGATCGAGACGAAGACCGAGCGGGGCAATGACCCGCTCCACCGCGGCGACGACCGCGGCGTCATCGGGAAACGTCACCCGGGTCCGGGTCAAAAGGCCCTCGCGGTCAACAAAGACTTCTTTGGGTCCATTGACGAGGACGTCGCTCACCAGAGGATCACGCAAGAGAACCTCGAGCGGCCCCAACCCCACCAGGCTGTCGACCACCTGTTCGATGAGGTCTTCGGGCGCCAACGGCGCCTCCTCCTTGACGAGGCGGCGGGCCGCCACGAGAAGCTGATGCCGATCGAGGGGTACGTCGGATTCGATCAGGCTGCGGGTCATCCGATCGATCACGCCCATGCCACCCCCCACACCGGTCGCCAGGCGGACACCCAACGGTTAGGTGGGAACAAGCGCATGTGCAGGAGGTTGGTCAGGCCCGGACGGGTCAAAGGAGGCAGCACCGGACCGGGTCCGGGGGGATTGTCCATCACCGCCGTTGCCTGCCAGACGGCTCCTCGGCCAGCTGCCGGGGCAAGGATGCCCGGGAACAACGGCACAACGGGTATCACTGGCCAGGGAGCTGTCGACTCTCCGACGATACGCACAACTAGATTCGGCCACCCGGCAGCGAGAGCCTCGATGACTTCGATGGCGTCTTCCGCTTGAACCCCGCCGTTGCGGAGAATTGCCACCCGCCCCCCAGACAGTGATGAGCCCGATGGTGACATCTCGGCGCGCCGGGGCCCGTCCTCCACGAACTCGGCCAGGCTGCGGAGGCCTGGGTAGGCGGGCCCGGTCGGATCCAGGTCGACCACCAGCACCGGTCCCGGGGCCGCGGCGGCCAGGCCCAACGGCGCCACCACCGAGAGCACCGAGTCGATTTCGGTTCGGACTCCGAGAATCATCAGGCGAAGGTACGGGGCAAGCGGATCGACTGACACCCCTTGCCAGGGCGGTAGACCCATGGCATTAATGGAGGGTTCCGTACAATTCGGGGCGAAATGTCGGCAGCCGCCTTTTTCGATCTCGACAAAACCATCATTGCCAAGTCATCCACGCTGGCCTTCTCCCGACCCTTGTTCCGCGCCGGTTTGTTGAACCGATCGGCACTTGCCAAGGCCGGAATCGCCCAGGCTTACTACCAGATGTTCGGTGCCGACCACGACCAACTCGAGCGTGTCCGAGAAGAGTTGTCGGGGCTGATCAAAGGCTGGGACCGCAGGGAGATCGAACGCCTCGTGGCGGAGACGGTCGACGAGGTGGTGACCCCCCTTGTCTACGAAGAGGCCCTCGCGCTGATCGACGAACACCAGCGGGCCGGTCGGAAAGTTGTCGTCATATCCTCCTCCCCCGTCGAGATCGTCAAGCCTCTGTGCAACTACCTCGGCATCGACAACGTCATCGGTACCCGCCCTGAGCTCGACGACGAAGGCCGTTATACCGGCAATATCGACTTTTACGCATACGGGCCCGGCAAGGTCGATGCAATGAAGGAACTGGCGGAGGCGGAAGGGATCTCCCTCGCCGCTTCGTTTGCGTATTCGGACTCGGCCACGGACTTGCCGATGCTGGAGGCGGTGGGACACCCGGTGGTGGTCAATCCCGACAAAGAACTGCGGGAGGTGGCGGCCCAGCGCGACTGGCAGATTCTCGAGTTTCGCCGCCCGGTGACTCTTCGAGCGCGATTGGCGGCTATTCCCAAACCGGTCCCGATGATCTCGGGAGCAGCGGTGGCGACTGGAGTTGCTGCCGCGCTAGCCGTATGGGCGCTCAAATCGCGCCGCGCTCGCGGCTAAGGCTTAGCCGAGAGAAGGCGGAGCCACCATCGCTATGGGCGAGAACAGTTTGATCACTCCGCCGCATGCAGCAACCAGGGCAGTGGGGTTGACCCACAACTCTGCCGGAGGAATCGTCATCGCCCGGTCAAGCGCGCTCCGGCGGATGACTTCCGGGCTACGCACCGCCACGAGTTGGGAGCGGTCGACTCCCCTGACGACGACTTCGCCTGCAACCTCCTTCATCGCCTCCGTCGTCTTCTGAAAACACACAAGGGCATCCCCGCCGTCGAAGACGGCCAGCATGTCGTCGATCCGGGCGACAATGGCGGCATCAGGGATGGCATGATCGACAAAGGCGACGATGTCGACTCCTGCGGGCAGCTCGTTGCAGCGCCGCCTCAGGGTGGGGGCGTGCGCCAAAATGCTCGGCCCGGCGTACCTACCACCCAGCACCCCAAATACCATCACGCGATCGCCTCCCTCGACCAGCCCGAGCTGGCGCGCCGGAAACGGACGGAGGAGGTGAGGACTCGACATCGCGACGAGTCAGCCTAGGGGTGATCGATTGGATCCATGACCGTTAGGCCACGACAGTTAGGTTTGGGTTATGGCAACGGTTGCGATCGTGTTGGCTGCTGGCTCGGGCTCCCGGGTGAACCCGGCAGTGAACAAGGTGTACTTGAACCTGGGCGACCGCACAATCCTCGGCCATTCGCTCGAAACCATGCAGACTTCCACAGTGGTCGACCGGATCATCCTTGTGATCAGACCGGTCGACCGGCCTCGGGCCACAGAGGTCGTGACACATGCCCACCTTTCCAAAGTGAGTGCCATCGTCGACGGGGGGGTTACCCGTCAGGAGTCGGAAATGGCGGGTTTGCAGGAAATTGCCGGGGAGATCGAATCCGGTGCAATCGACCTCGTTGCCATTCACGACGGAGCCCGACCCTTCGCCAGCTTGAGCCTGATCGAGGCTGTGGTCGCGGCCGCCCGAGTCAGCGGGGGAGCCATCCCCGCCCTCCCGGTCGATGAGCGGTTGTACCGGGCTGCCGATGACACGGCTGAACCCCTGTCGGCGGCGACCCTGGTCCGCGTTCAGACCCCGCAAGCGTTCGCCGCGCTGCCATTGCTCGCCGCATATCGCTCTGCTGCGACAGCTGAGTTCGCCGGATTTGATACTGCCGAGACGATGGAGAAGTTCTCCACCATTGCGGTCAGGTGCATCGCCGGTGATCCTCGCAACATCAAGTTGACCTTCGTCGAGGACTTCTTCCTGGCCGAGGACCTCGCTGCACGCTGGCAGGCCGGACGGTGGAAATGATCACCCGAGATGTCGCCGGTATCGCACCTGAGTGGGCTGGACCCCTCCAAACTCCTCAACCCTGATAGCTCCGTCCAACTCCCATCCGGCCGTCTCGTAGAACCGTCGGGCGCGGGTGTTGTCGGCAAACACCCAGAGGACGCAGACCCGGTAACCCTGCTCGGCCATCAGCTCTTCGGCAGCCAAGATCAGCGACCTCCCCAGGCCCTGGCCCCATCGTTCGGGGTGAAGATAGATGGCGTACAACTCGGCTTCCTGGCTGGAGTTAGCAGGGCCCATCGAGACGAATCCAGCGACCTGGCCATCGTCGTCATCAACCACCAGGATCGCAAGGGTCCCTAGTTCAACCTGACGGCTCCACCATTCCGTTCGTCGTTGCACTGACAGGGCCGCCAGAAAGTCCCCGGGGAGAATCTCCTCGTAGGCGCGCCTCCAACCCAGCACTTGCACTTCGGCGATTGCGTCCGCATCGGAGATCGTGGCGGTTCGCACCGTGCTCATGTCCCCATCGTGCCAGACCACAATCCCTGACATATGTCCGGCGGATCCCGAATATTGTCCGAGTGACTCCTAAGGCCCCAACCTCGCCGCTCGGTGCCAACTACTGGCGGCTCTGGACCGCCAGCGTGGTCTCCAACCTCGGTGACGGGATGTCGGGCGTGGCATATCCATGGCTTGCCTCGGCGGTCACCCGCAATCCCGTCCATATCGCCCTGGTCGGGGTGGCGACCCGGCTCCCGTGGCTGATCTTCTCGTTACCGGCCGGGGTCATCACTGATCGGGTCGATCGCCGCCGCCTGGTCGTTGTCATGGATGTGCTCCGAACTGTGGTGACTATCGCCGTGGCATTGATCGTGCTGGCCTATCAGGGTGATTTGGCCAGCCCCGAACTGATCGGAGCCGGGCAGGCCCAGCCACCCTCCGGAGCCGGACTCTTGTTGGCAGTGCTCTACATCTCCGCCACCCTGTTCGGCATTGCCGAGGTTCTCCGGGACAACTCTGCCCAGACCCTGATGCCCGCCGTTGTAACAAAGGACAATCTCGAAAGGGCCAACGGCCGCCTGTGGGGAGCGGAGATGCTCATGAACTCATTCGTCGGACCTCCCCTGGGCGGGTTCCTGTTGGCGGTGGCGTTCTCGCTTCCGTTCTTCGTAGACGCCGGCACCTTCGCGGTAGCGGCGGCGATGGCGGCACTTCTGACCGGAAGTTTCCGGCCAGCCGGTGGCGAGAACGCCCCGGCCCGATCCTTCACCGCCGACCTCAAGGAGGGATTCCGCTGGTTGTGGAATCACCGTCTGCTTCGCACCCTCGCCATCGTCCTCGGCCTCCTCAATGCAGCCAGCAGCGCCGCTTTCGCAACCATCGTCCTGTACGCCCAGGAGATCCTCCAACTCGATGCCGCCGGGTTCGGACTGATGGCATCGGCGGGAGCGGTAGGTGGGGTGGCCGGCAGCTTTCTCTCCGCACGGATAAGCAAGTCGTTCGGGTCCGGGCCTTCCCTGGCCAGCACCTTCATCATCGGCGGGCTCTCCTCGGCAATCATCGGATACACCTCCTCGGCTCCCCTGGTTTGGGTGATGTTCGCACTCGGGAGCTTCACCGCCGTGTTGTGGAACGTGATCACCGTCTCGCTTCGTCAGGCAATCATCCCCGACCGGCTATTGGGCAGGGTCAACAGCGTCTATCGCTTTTTCGGATGGGGAATGATGCCGATCGGGATCTTTCTCGGTGGGTTGCTGGTCGAGATGGTGGAGGGCTTGAGCAATCGCGAAATGGGCTTGCGCGCTCCCTTCTTCGCCGCGGCGGCACTTCAACTCCTCTTGTTGATCTATGCCACGTCCCGGCTGACCACCGCCAAAATCGAGGCTGCCCGTTCGACAGCGAATGCCGGCGACTGACCGTTCCGGAGCTGTGGTGCCCGATCCTCAGCATGGAAACCCGGCGAAATTGGGCCTGGCAATGCCGGCATGAGGGGATAGCCTGATCAGATCGGACCAGGGGGAAATAGTGCCCGAATTCCCGGGGAAAATTCGCTTAATGGAGGACCCGCTCGATGCCGTCAAAGCCGACATCGAAGTCTCCGATGGTTGCCTTGCCCTAATCGTCAGCGATCACGAAATCGGTGAGTGGCGCCTGGACGAGGTGACCATCGAAGTGGCCTTTGACGGGTTTCTGATGAGGGTGGACGGTGAGGAGTTCGTCTTTGCCACGTCGCAAAGCGCTGAATTCGCCCGAGCCATCGGAATGGGAACCGACCGCAAGGGTGCCAGGTCCAGGACCTGGCGCGCCCGCAAGTCAGATATTGCGATTGAGGAGAAACCCCGGGCAAAGTCGAAGCGACCCCCGGCCCCCAATCCGCTCAAAACGTGGCTTTCCAACCTGGATAGGTCCGATCCCAAAACCAGGATCGCCGCCGGCGGCATTCTTGTCGCGATTGCTATGGCGTTCTTGGCCAAGCCACTTCTGGCCGGTGTCCTGTTGTTGGCCGGAATGGGTGGCGGGGTCATCGCCGGGGCGGCCATGGTCGATCCGGTATTGGCGAGCCGGCTTCCTACCGGGTTGACCTATGTCCGACTCATCATTTCGGCCCTCGTGGCCCTGACCGTCGGGATGCTGTTGATCGCTTTCTAGACCCTGGCTACGCCGCTCGTCAGGAAGGAAGACCGTCGAGCTGGGATTGGAGCCGGTTGATCTCGATATTGGCGCGGGCCTGCCGCGCCCGCATCTCATCGACCACCTCACTCGGAGCTCGGGATTTGAATTGATCGTTGTCGAGTTTGGCTGTCACTTGCGCGAGTTCCTTGACCACCTGTCCCAGGTCTCTTTCGAGCCGTTTGCGTTCGGCCACATAGTCGACTGCCCCGGCGAGATCGATCTCGACCACAACTCCATCGACGGGAAGTTGGGCCCCCGAGCTAAAACCCGGGCCCGGAAGCTCGAGGCGGGCCAGCGCCCTGATCTCGGCCTCGTACGGTGCCGCGACGCTCCCCTTGATCCCCGATAGGCGGGCCGCCAACTTGCGGCCGGGTTTGACGCCCTGCTCGCTACGGAAGCGCCGCACCTCGGTCACCAAGCGCATGAGGGTCAAGACATCAGACTCGGCCACCGGGTCGGGCCGGCCCTCGTCTAGGGAGGGCCAGGGGGCAATCACCACAGACTCTGCGCCTGTCAAGGCCGTCCACAAAGTCTCTGTCACGTAGGGGATGACGGGGTGTAGGAGTCGCAGGACCACGTCGAGGACATGGCCCAGTACCAAGCGGGTGTTGGCGGCCTCGACCCCGCCGCGGGCCAGCGGTCCCTTGGCGAGCTCGAGGTACCAATCACACAGCTCGTCCCAGGTGAACCGGTAGAGCACCTCACACGCCCGGGCGATCTCGAACTGTTCGTAGCGGCGGTCGACTTCGGCCACGGTGGCTGTGAGCCGGGACAGGATCCACCGGTCCGGGGTGGAGAGTTCCTCGGAGGGGGGCAGTTCACCTACAACGGCCCCATTCAGCAGCGCAAACCTGGTTGCATTCCAGAGCTTGTTGCAGAAGGCCCGGGAACCGGCTGCCCAATCCTCACTGACCGAGACATCTGTGCCGGGGTGGGCACCCCGCAAAAGGGTGAGACGGGTGGCATCGGTCCCGTATCGATCCATCCACTCGAGTGGATCGATGACATTGCCCGCACTCTTCGACATCTTCTTGCCGCCCTGGTCGCGAACCAAGCCGGTGACGGATACGGTTGCGAATGGAGGTCGTTTGAGCGCATAGATGCCAAACATCATCATCCGGGCCACCCAAAAGAAGATGATGTCGTATCCAGTTATGAGGACCGTGCTCGGATAGAACCTCCCCAGGTCGGCCGTGTCCTCGGGCCAGCCGAGGGTGGAAAACGGCCATAAACCCGAGGAAAACCAGGTGTCGAGAACGTCGACGTCCTGTGTCCAGCCATCCGGAGGTTTTTCATCTGGACCCGGGCAGGCCTGTTCGCCGTTGGGACCGTACCAAATCGGGATCCGGTGCCCCCACCAGAGTTGTCGGGAGATACACCAGTCGTGCATGTTGTCGACCCAATCGAAATAGCGCCGGGCCATGTCTTCGGGCACAAACTTGGTACGACCGTCGCGAACCGCCTGGCCGGCCTCCCGGGCCAGCGGCTCCACCTTGACAAACCACTGCAGGGAGAGCCGGGGCTCGACCACCGTGCCGCAGCGGGAACAATGACCCACCGAATGGGTGTACGGCCTCTTCTCTGCCACGATCCGGCCCTCTTCCTTGAGGGCCGCTACGACGGCGGGGCGGGCCTCGAACCGGTCGAGCCCGAGGAAAGGACCCGGTGCGGTCACGTTCCCGCGTTCATCGAGAACGATCAGGGCGGGAAGACCGTGACGCTGGCCTATCTCAAAGTCGTTGGGATCGTGGCCCGGGGTGACCTTGACGGCTCCGGTCCCGAAGTCAGGATCAACTGAGTCGTCGGCCACGATCGGAATCAGGCGACCGGTAAGCGGTAGCTCGACCTGTTGACCGACCAGGTGGCGGTAGCGCTCGTCATCGGGATGAACCGCTACCCCGGTGTCGCCCAACATGGTCTCGGCTCTGGTGGTGGCAACGACGATGGAGTGGTCGCCGGAGCCGTAGCGGATGGAAATCAACTCCCCGTCAACGTCTTCGTGTTCCACCTCGATATCGGAAAGGGCGGTCATGCACCGCGGGCACCAGTGGATGATCCGCTCGGCTCGATAGATCAGATTGTCGTGGTACAGGCGGTGGAACATGGTGTGGACCGCCCGGGACAGGCCCGGATCAAGGGTGAATCGCTCCCTTGTCCAATCGACGCTGTCGCCCAGGCGGCGCATCTGGCCCAGGATCTCGCCACCAAATGCGGCCTTCCATTCCCAAACCCTCTCGACGAATTTCTCGCGGCCGAGGTCGTGACGGGACAATCCTTCTTTGGCCAGTTCCCGTTCGACCACGTTCTGGGTGGCAATGCCGGCGTGATCCATCCCGGGTAGCCACAAGGTGTCGTAGCGCTGCATCCGCCGCCGCCGCACGACCACGTCCTGGGCGCTGTGGTTGAGAGCGTGACCGATGTGGAGGGAGCCGGTGACGTTGGGAGGAGGGAGGACGATCACGAACTGTTCAGCACCGGGCGGAGGCTCCGGAGCGGGGGTGAAGTAGCCGGCATCGACCCACTTCTGATACAGCGGGCCCTCCACCGTCGCTGGCTCGAACTGGGTTGGAAGTTCTGGGTTGGCCACCCTGCGATTGTAAAGAGACCGCGAACCCAGGGTTCACGAGCCCACTTTTGGGTCC
>JBBDQN010000053.1:0-55717 GCA_040905905.1 Acidimicrobiia bacterium | reverse complement strand
CGTGAACCCTGGGTTCGCGATTGGGTTACGCCGCCGGTCCCTCCTGGCGGACTTCGCGGACCTTGCCGAGAGCATCTCTCAGTTCAGTCAGCCAATCACTTTCGTGTTTGCCGACCAGGCGCACACACCAGGCGAGGGCGTCGGCCCGGCTGCGGGCGACTCCGGATTCGACCAGGGTGTCGAGGACCTTGCGTTCCGTCAGGCGGAGCCGGGTCATAGCGGGGGCGGCCAGATGGGTGAACAGGACCTCGTCGGTTCCACTTTTCGCTGCCCAACTCACCGTGCGTCCGAATCGGCGATGGGCCTCGTTGGCGATCTTCATTCTCTTTTCACGGGTGTCTTCCCGGAATCCACTGATCCGTGCCTCGCGGGCCGTCGCCCTGGCTTCTTCGGTGGCATCGTCGCCGACCACCGGTTCGCTCAAGGGGATGGTCACGATCAACTCATCACGATCACCGACTACCTCAATCGGGCCCGAAGCCCAGTCTTGGGGCAAACGGCCACTGAACCAGGCCGCTACTTCTTCCTTCTTCATGATTACATAATTACATCATTACAACGGTTCGTCAACTCCAGCATCCTCGGGTGCTTCCTCTGGTGGTTCGGCTGTAGCTTCCGGTGCGGTGCGGTCGGGAAGTGCCCACCAGGCCAAGAAAGCCAAAGCGAGGGCGGTCAGGCCCAATCCGGCCCAGCCCCAAAGTCGAGTCTCCGATGAGATCTCAGGGGCAGTGGTTGGGGTAACGCTCACCACGCCAATTAGAGCCGGATCGAGCCCCAAGTCGGTCAGATGAAACGGCTGCGATTGGCTGGAAACTCCATCGATGAGAGCTTCGAACACAACCAGATGGTCGGCCTTCCGCAGTTCGATGATGATCCCATAGACGTCCCCGTCGAGGTGGACCAGGGGCACTGTGGTTTGGTCGGCGCCGGGTTCAATGACATGGGCTACGACCGTTTCGGCATCACCAACCTCAACCCTGAGATCGACCTCGATCGTGGCGGCCGTTCTCTGTCGACCCGAAGCCGATGCGTCTCCGAAAACTCCCCCAACCGTTACGGCGACGGTCAGCAGAGACCCCCATACCAACGCGGGCGCAAGATTGTGCCGCATCCCGGTAATGAGGCTACTCCAAGTCGGGGTTTTTTCACCCCCCTGTAACCTAGGGCTAGATGAAGCCGGCCACGCTCTTCGACAAGGTTTGGGAAGGCCACCTGGTGCGTTCGGTACCCGGTGAGCCCGACCTGTTGTACGTCGATCTTCACCTCGTACACGAAGTCACCTCTCCCCAAGCCTTTGACTCCCTGCGGATCCACAACCGACCCGTGCGCCGACCCGATCTCACCCTGGCCACGATCGACCACGGGGTCCCGACCACCGACCGTCATCTCGGCATCACCGACCCGATGTCGAAGATTCAAATCGACTCCTTGATCCGCAACTGCGCCGACTTCGGGGTCACCCTCTTCGGTCTCGATGACCCCCGGAGTGGGATTGTCCATATCATCGGGCCCGAGCAAGGCCTCACCCAACCGGGCCTGGTGATCGTCTGCGGCGACTCCCACACTTCGACTCATGGTGCCTTCGGAGCCCTGGCGATCGGAATCGGGACCTCCGAGGTCGAACACGTGCTGGCCACCCAGACCCTTCCCCAGCAACGACCTCAATCGATGGCCATCACCGTTGAGGGCGAGTTACCGGTCGGGGTAACCGCCAAAGACGTGGTCCTCGGGATCATCGCCAGGATCGGCACTGGTGGCGGCATCGGCAAGGTGATCGAGTACCGGGGAAGCACGATCAGCTCGCTCTCGATGGAAGGCAGGATGACGATCTGCAACATGTCGATCGAAGCCGGAGCCCGGGCAGGCATGATCGCCCCTGACGAAACCACCTTCTCATATGTCGAAGGGAGGCCTTTTGCTCCCAGGGGAGCCGATTGGGAAGCTGCCCTCGATGCCTGGCGTCGGCTTCCCACGGACCCCGGTGCCGTGTTCGACGACGAACTCCACGTCGCTGCGGCCGAGCTCGATCCCTATGTGTCGTGGGGTACCAATCCGGGCCAGACCGTGGCGGTAACCGGGCACGTCCCCTCCCCCGATTCGGCGGACGACCCCGGTGAACGCGATTCGATCGCCCGGGCATTGAAGTACATGGATCTCCAGCCCGGCACCGCCATCACCGACATCACCCTCGATCGGGTGTTCCTCGGCTCGTGCACCAACTCCCGCATCGAGGATTTGCGCGCCGCTGCCGCTGTGGTGGCGGGCCGCAAGGTCGCCCCAACCGTCAATGCAATGGTGGTTCCGGGCTCGGGTCTGGTGAAACTTCAGGCGGAAGCGGAAGGCATCGACCTCATCTTCAAGGACGCCGGCTTCGAATGGCGCGACGCCGGGTGTTCGATGTGTCTAGGTATGAACCCTGACATCCTCGCCCCGGGAGAACGTTGCGCCTCCACCTCGAATCGCAATTTTGAGGGACGCCAGGGTCAGGGAGGCCGCACCCACCTGGTCTCGCCGGTAATGGCCGCAGCTGCCGCCATCGCCGGCCACTTCGTCGACATAAGGACGTGGTCGTGACCGATCCGGTTGCAGAGAGACCGCAGGCTCCTGCTGGGTACGGATATTCGACAGAGCCAAAAGGAATGCTCGACTGGGTACGGGTGCGAGAGGCGCTGGCCGCAGCCAATGTGTATTGGATCGCTACCAAACGCCCTGATGGTGCGCCCCATCTCCATCCAATCTGGGGTGGGTGGGTGGGTAGTCACCTTTACTTCGAAGGCGGCCCCACCACCAAATGGGCCCGCAACCTGGCAGGCGACTTGCGGGTAGGTTTCGGGGTTGAAAGCAAGGGCCTTCATATCAGCGGACGCGGCGTGGTCGAATACACCGGAGCCGGAGCCGACTTCAAGGCGTTGGCCAACAACTACGTAGGCAAATACCCGTACAAACCAACCACCGACATGTTCTATCGGGTCGCGCCGACCGTCATCATCGCCCTTTCCATGTCGTCGATGGAGGAGTTCGCCTCCACCCCCACCCGGTTTCGATTCGAGACATGAAACCGATCAACGTCATCGAGGGAACCCTCGCTCCCCTTCCCCGGGCCAACGTGGACACCGACCAGATCATGCCGAAACAGTTCCTCAAGAGGATCGAGCGCACCGGCTATGGCGAGTTTTTGTTCTGGGAGTGGCGTAAGGCCGATCCTGACTTCGTGACCAACCGACCTGAATATGGCGAAGCTTCAATCCTGGTGACAGGACCGAATTTCGGGTGCGGTTCATCGCGCGAACACGCCCCCTGGGGATTGGCCGACTGGGGCTTCCAGGCGATCGTGGCGCCGTCCTTTGCTGACATCTTTCGCAACAACTGCACAAAAATCGGACTGCTGCCGGTCGAGTTGTCGGAAAAGGAGATCGCATGGCTGATCGAACTCGCCGAGGCAGACCCTGCGGCTCGCGTGACCATCGATCTGGCGGCTCAGACGGTTTCAGCCCCGGGGTTCGATGCACGTTTCGAAATCGACACCTACACGAAGTGGCGGCTCCAGAATGGGCTCGATGACATTGGCTTGACGTTGCGGCACGCCAACCAGATCGAGACCTTCGAACTCGCACGCCCCACCTATCGCCCCGCGCTCAGCTGAAGCGACCGGCCAGTGGCTCCGCCACGACCGCCTTGGGCAGACTCAGGCGGAACACCGTTCTGCCGTTGGCGCGGGTATAAGTGACGTCACCCTCCATCAGCACCGCCAGCTGGCGGGAAAGCGCCAGACCCAGGCCGTGGGAGTCGACCCGGTCCTTATTGGCGGCAAAAGCGTTGAACAATGTCTTGACCTGCTCGGGAGGGACACCCTTGCCGTCATCAGAGACTTCGATCCACACCATGGAGCCGTTGGTCCCCGCGGTGAGTTCGACTTCGGGCCCGCCGTAACGAGCAGCATTCACCACGAGGTTTCTGATTACCTGCCGGGCCCGACCTGGATCAGCCCAGGCAATAGCCCGCCCCTGCACGGGCGACCCCAATCGCAGCTGTCCCACCACCGAAGAAGCGATCTCGGTCAGGTCTGCCACCGAAGCCTCAATCGCCAACTGTCCCTGTTCGGCCTTGGCCGCAGTAAGGAGGTCCTCGACGATGGCCGTCATGTCAACCGCTTGCTCGGCGACCAGCCCTACGAGTTCGCGGCGCACCTCGTCGGGCAGGGTCGGCCAGCTGTCTTCGAGCTCGCGGGCAATCCCGACTACCGCGGTCAACGGAGTTCGAACCTCATGTGAGACCGCAGCCACCAGGTCGGCCTGGGAGCGCAAGGCCCGCAGCATGTTCTTGTATGAGTCCGAAGTGACCCCGGCGCAAATGGTGACGATCGCCATCACGCCTAGGCCGGTGGCACCCGCCTGCCCCGCCAGCATGTCCCAGCCCCAGTCGTGGCCGCTGGCCAGATATAGCCCAATCTGTATCGGAAAGAAGAGTGAAACCGACACCACCGCCCCCCGGAGCCCGTAGTGCCAGGCTCCGATCAGCAGAGGGCCAAAGGCCGCAACCGCGTATACGTCATTGACGACGCTGCCGTGACCCAGCGGCCAGGAGGCCAGGTAGAGGGTCCAGGCAAGCACCACCCAGGCAGCGCGTGGCAACGGCTTGATCGCCATGAGGTGGCATCGGCCAGTTGGCGGGTCATCTGAAGAGGCCGAAGGACTCAGCCCAGCAATGGCGACAGCAAGTCCGGCCGGTCGGTGATGAGGCCATCAACGCCCAGTTCGAGCAGCATCCCCATGTCCTCGAGCCGGTTGATCGTCCAGACATGAATCAGGCGGTCGGCGGCATGGGCGGCCTTTACCAAATTAGAGGTAACGATCGGCACGCCATACCAGGTGATCGGTATCTGCAACGCTTCAGCCGGTCCCGTCAAAAGGCCCCGTAGAGATCCCTCCACGACCGCCTCGATCGTTTCCTGGGGGGAGGTGGAAGTGGCGACCTTCCCTCCGGTCAGCCGGCGGAAAAGTGTCACTCGGTCTGCCGAAAAGCTGCCGACGATCACCCTATCGGTCATGTCCATCTCCTGGAGCATCCGTGCCAGCACCTCGACCGAACCGTCGGATTTGAGGTCCAGGATCCAACCATGTTGGGGAAACGCTCGTGCCAGGTCTTCGAAACGGGGGACACCGACGCCTTGTCCTCTGAATGGAAACGAGCTACCAACCCGGTGGTTGAAACCGGCGTCGAACCGGGCCACCTTCTCCCAGCTGAGGTCGGTGATCGGCCCCCGGCCATCGGTGGTGCGGTCCAAATTGGCGTCGTGAATGGCCACCAGGACCCCGTCGCCAGTCACCCTGAGATCTGTCTCGAGAAACCGGTATCCCAGATCTGTCGCATTCCCAAATGCGGTCATCGTGTTCTCCGGCCACAACAGCCGCGATCCCCGGTGGGCGATTCCCACCGGTCGGTCCGTCCGGAAAAGGAGGTTGCTCACCGCAACCAAAGTAGGGCCCCCGCAGGGGCCCTACCAGAGTCCGCATACGCGGTCATTGATTCGGTTAGACCGCTACGCGATCCTTCAAGCCTTTAGCCGGCGAGAAGTGGGTGTACTTGCGGGCGGGAATGCTGATTTCCTGACCGGTGGCGGGGTTACGCCCCTTCCGGGCGGCCCGGCTCTTGGTCGAGAACGTGCCAAAACCAGAAATTGTCACCTTCTCGCCGCCGTCCAGTTCGACGGCGATGATTCCTTTGCCAGAATCCGTGGAGAAGATTGCATCGATTACGTCGGTTGCAACGGTCTGGCTCAAACCAGTTTGTTTGGCGAGCTTCTGTGCCATTTCCGTCTTATTCACTACCCCTCCTTTGGGTTTTGCGAAGCGGCCTCCCGATGGCGCCGCCAGCCTAGGTTAGGCAGAAAAGCCTTGCAGTTGCAGGTTTCCCACCACCACTCCTCCACTTTTAACGACCGTTTCCACCAGGTTCTGGTCAGGGCGGTAGGCCAGATGGCGGTAGGAGTCGGCTCCCAGGACAATCAGGTCGGCGACCGCTCCCGGTGTAATCCGGCCTTTGTCGGGCTCCTCAAGGGCCAGGGCTCCGCCCCGCGTAGCCGACCAGACCGCCTGTTCCAGAGACAAACCCATGTCCAGACAGGCGACCGCAATTACCAGCTGCATGCTGGCGATGTAGGACGTACCGGGATTGCAGTCAGAGGCCACCGCCACGGTGAGCCCCTTGTCCCACAACATCGGCCCCGGTGCCTGGGTCAGACGCATCGACCACGAGACGGTCGGGCACAACACTGCCACCACCCCGGCCGCCTTGAGACGGTCGGCTCCGGTCTCATCGACATGTTCGAGATGATCGGCGGACACAACTCCCAGCTCCGCCGCTACCTCCACCCCACCGGTCGCACCGAGCTGGTTGGCGTGGATCCTTGGTTTGAGACCATATCGGGCAGCGGCCCGAAGTATCCGGCGAGCCTGGGAGGGGGTAAAGGCCCCCTCGTCACAGAACACGTCACAGTAGGTGGCCAACCGGGCGACGACGGGAAGCATCTCGTCCTCCAAGACCCGCAGGTAGCCCTCGGGATCGCGGCCGAACTCCGGAGGAATCAGATGCGCCCCAAGGAACGTTGGCACAACATCAATTGGGAGCTGGCGTCCGACCTGACGAGCCACTTCGAGGGAGGCGATTTCGGCGCGGGTCTCCAGGCCATACCCTGACTTGATCTCCACAGTGGTGGTGCCGTGCTCGAGCATAAATCCTGCCCGCTCCACTGCTCCGTCCAACAACTGGGCAGGGCTGGCAGCCCGGGTGGCCTGCACCGTGGAGTTGATTCCCCCACCGTCGGCCTGAAGCTCCAGATAGGTAGCGCCACCTAAACGGCGCGAAAACTCACCTGCCCTGTGTCCGCCAAAAACAAGATGGGTGTGGGCATCGACAAAGCCGGGCATGACCGCCCGATTCCGGCAAGTGAGCTCCGGAAGGTCACGATAACGTCGCGGCATTTCCGCCTCGGGCCCTACCCAGGTGACCCGGCCCTCACGGATTGCCACCGCAGCGTCATTGACGATTCCCAACAGACCCCCACGGCGCGCGTCGTTGGTGACCAGTTCCTCTATCTCCGAGAGCAAAAGGTCGCCAGTGGGTGGAATCGCCGCCGGCAATGCGACATCGTGTGCTAGCGCCACACACTCGTCGCATATCGCCACCCGACCCGGCCCCGCCACCAGTCGCCCCACCTGGTTTTCGGGGCGACCGCAGAAGGAGCAATGGAGCAAACGGGCCACGCGGCGAGGCTACCGGGGGTCGGGACCCGGCATCGGCACTCTGACGCCTCGTTCCTTGGCAACAGCCTGAGCCCGTTGATATCCCGCGTCGGCATGGCGCAAGACCCCCATCGCCGGGTCGTTGGTGAGGACCCTCTCGACCCGCATCTCTCCATCGGCGGTTCCGTCGGCCACCACCTGTGCCCCTGCATGGATGGATTTGCCCATCCCCACTCCCCCGCCGTGATGAACCGCCACCCAGGCCGCGCCTGATGCGGTGTTGACCAATGCGTTCAAGATCGGCCAGTCGGCTACGGCGTCGGAGCCGTCCAACATTGCCTCGGTCTCCCGAAAGGGCGAGGCAACCGAACCGGAGTCGAGATGGTCCCGCCCAATGACAATTGGAGCCGACACCTCTCCCCTTGCCACCAGGTGGTTGAAGGCCAGACCCGCAAGATGTCGTTCGCCGTATCCCAGCCAGCAGATCCGGGCGGGGAGACCCTGGAAGGGCACGCGCTTTTGGGCCAGGGTCAGCCATCGCTGGAGGGGGTCGTTGTCGGGGAACAGAGCGGCGACCGCCCGGTCGGTGGCGGCGATGTCGGCGGGATCACCCGAAAGGGCAACCCAACGGAAGGGGCCGAGGCCTTCACAGAACAGTGGCCTGATGTAGGCAGGGACAAACCCGGGGTAAGAGAAGGCATCCCCGAAACCGGCCTTCGCCGCCTCTCCCCGGAGGTTGTTCCCGTAGTCGAATGTCTCAGAGCCGGCGAGGTGAAAGCCGACCATCGCTGCACAATGTTCGGCCATTGCCCTGCGCGCTTCGGCGATGTATCGGCCAGGTTCGGCCCGGCGCAATTCGGCAGCCGAATCGGGGGTAAAGCCATTCGGTATGTAGCCGTTGAGCGGGTCGTGGGCAGAGGTTTGGTCGGTGACGATGTCGACAGGAAAGCCCCGCCGCAGGATCTCGGGAAACAGGTCGGCGGCGTTGCCTGGAATCCCGATCGAGATCGCCCGACCATCCCGTCTCGCCACCTCGGCCCTTGCGAGCCCATCGTCGAGGTCGGCGGCCGCCTCATCAAGGTAGCCCACATCTAGCCGCCTCTGCATGCGGGCTGGGTCAACTTCCACCACCAGGGCCACCCCACCATTCATTGTTATGGCCAGTGGTTGGGCCCCGCCCATTCCCCCCAGACCAGCCGTGAGTGTCACTGTCCCTTTCAACGATCCGCCGAACCGCTGCTCGGCTAGCGCCACGAAGGTTTGATAAGTCCCCTGGAGAATCCCCTGGGTACCGATGTAGATCCAGGAACCTGCCGTCATCTGACCGTACATCATCAGCCCGGCCGCCTCCAGTTCCCAGAAGTGCTCCCACGTGGCCCACTCCGGGACTAACAGCGAGTTGGCGATGAGCACTCGGGGAGCAAGCGGGTGGGTTCGCAGTATCCCTACCGGTTTGCCCGACTGCACCAACAGTGTCTCGTCGTTGGCAAGGTTGGTTAGGCAGTCGACGATGGCGTGGTACGAAGGCCAGTCGCGGGCAGCTTTTCCCCGGCCGCCGTACACGATCAACTCATCGGGATACTCGGCCACCTCGGGATCGAGGTTGTTCTGGAGGCAACGGAGGGCAGCTTCCTGCAACCATCCCTGACAGGTCAGCTCGGAGCCACGTTGGGCACGCACCATTGGGTCGCACCATAACCCCGACCGTCACGAGTGGGCCGATCAGATCTTGGCGCGAAGCGCCTGCCGCACGGCCTCCACAAGAGCAGTGATAGCGTTCACCTGCTCGGCCGAAAGCGCGCCTGATTTCACGTCGGTGACGATCCGGTCGAGGGCGTCGACCACTTCGGCCGGCTGCGCGGGCGACTCAGACTG
Source organism: Acidimicrobiia bacterium (assembly GCA_040905905.1). Lineage (GTDB taxonomy): Bacteria > Actinomycetota > Acidimicrobiia > Spongiisociales > ZC4RG35 > JAICND01. Next base: position 46,601 of record JBBDQN010000053.1, on the reverse strand, counting down.
TGTTGCCTCAAACGGGGAGGCCCACGACGGCCTCTCGACAGGATGGCCGGACAGCCGCGAAGACAATGAAGATCCCCAATTCGGCCTCTCGTTGGGAGAGAGATCGACCGGTGGTTCCGACATGTGCCAGGTGTCTACGACCGGTACCTCCGGGGCCAATTGCTCTGGTGGCGGCTTGGCGATCACCGGGTCGGCCCACAGGGATTCGGGCAGGGACGGCTGGTCGGAAGAGGCCAGTTCACGTTCAGGCGCATCGGGCGCATCGAAGAGTCTCTCGAGTAAGTCCTCAGTAGCGAGGTCGCCGTCATCTGGAGGTCCTTCTATATCCATGTGGATCACAGGGGCTTCGGCGTTGGCTCCCGAACGTCCGTGGAGAAGACCTTCCAGTGAGTGCCCAGCCTTTTTCTCGACAATGGCACCAGCGCTGGCCGGTGCCTCGGTCGGAGCCGATGACAAACCCGACGCTTCCTTAATCAACTCTCGCAGCCTCTTGCCTGTGCTGGCCGCCGGTGACTCCGAGGAACTGGCGGCGGTCGGTTCGTTGACGACAACGGCCTCGCGGGAATCATCACCTCGCAACCCTGCCTTGAGCTTGTCCATCACGCCCACCGGTAGAAGCTGACGTTTGTTGAGCTGGGGCATTGCCTCATAGGAGAAGCTGAGAGCGTCGTCGGCGATAAAGAGCGCCCGATCCTCGCCGAGTTGCAGCGAAAACCTGTCACCTTCCACCCTTTCGGCAACGACCTGTCCCGTCGACCAACTTCCCAATAGCTCAGACGCGGAGACCAACTCCACCCGGCCCTTGGCGACCATCAGGTCGGCTTTTAGCCAGTTGTGCGGGTCCGCTTCTATCTGCAAGCGTCCACTGAATCTCATCACTCCTCCGGCATGGCGAACTGTTCCCCCACCAAGTCCCTGTTGGGTGGTACCTATCTCTATCGGAGCGGCTGCCGGAAACCTTCAGCCGTTTGGCAGCCAATCCGCGGCCTCGTCGATGTCACCGTTCTCGATCATTGCAGCAACCGTTTCGATTTCTGGCCCTACGGAGCGGTCTGAGTCAAGGGGCGGAATAACGCCACGAATGGCGTCGCAGATGCGACGGGTGCCCTGGCCGGGACGACGGGGACGCCGCTGTTCGACTCCTTGCACACCACACAACAACTCGACCGCTATGACCCGCGCGGTGTTGTCGAAGACCTGGTCGAGCTTTCTCCCAGCCCCCCAGCCCATCGAGACGTGGTCCTCCTGCGAGCCGGAAGTGGGGATCGATTCCACCGAGGCAGGATGTGACAACACGCGGTTCTCCGCCACCAGAGCGGCGGCGGTGTACTGGGAGATCATGTAGCCGGAGCTGAGGCCGGGCTGAGTTGCCAGAAAGGCCGGAAGACCCGAGGAGTGTTGGGGATCGAGCATCCGGTCGGTCCGGCGCTCAGATATCGACCCGAGCTCGGTCATGGCGATCGCCATGAAGTCGAGCACGAAAGCCAGCGGCTGACCATGGAAGTTGCCCGCGGAGATGACGTCGCCTGTTTCCGGAAAAACCAGGGGGTTGTCGACCACGGATCCGAGTTCCCTGTCGAGGACTTGCTGGGCGTGATCAAGGGTGTCGCCGACGGCACCGTGGACCTGAGGTGCACAACGCAGGCTGTAGGCGTCCTGCACAGCATGAACAAAGTCGGCGGCGTGACTTGCTCCGATTTCGGAGTCACGGAGCAATCGCAGAATTCGGGCCGCCGACACACCCTGGCCAGGGTGGGGGCGCAAAACATGGACCTGGGGCAGGAAGGGTCGGGCCGATCCCAGCAACGCTTCCACCGACAGGGCACAGGCGGCATCAGCCGCCCTCGCCAAACGTCGGGCCCGGCTGACGCCAAGGACACCCATGGCCAACATACCCTCGGTCCCGTTGAGGAGGGAGAGGCCCTCTTTGGCCACAAGCTTGATCGGCGCCAAGCCAGCGGTTTTCAAAGCCGCGGCAGCATCTCGAACCCGGCCCTCCACCTTGAGCTGGCCTTCGCCGATCACCGGGAGGGCGAGGTGAGCAAAAGGTGCCAGGTCTCCCGATGCTCCCACCGAACCCTGTGACGGCACCACCGGGAGCAGGTCGCGACTGAGCATCTCCACCAGTCGCTCGACGATTTCCACCCGTACTCCGGAATGGCCCTGGGAAAGCGTGCGTGCCCGGAGCAACAACATCGCCCTCACCAATTCGTCATGGAGCGGTGGCCCGACACCGGCGGCATGGCTTCGCAATAGGTTTACCTGTAGTTCGGCAGCCTGGTCGGCGTCCACCCTGGTGCTGGCCAGCGCACCGAATCCCGTGGTGATGCCGTAGACCACTGCACCGCTCGCCAGCGCCCGCTCCACCACGGCCCGGGCGGGAGCCATCCGCGCCGCCACCCCTGCTGCCAACTCCACCTCCGACTTGCGGTGGGCGACGGCCACCACCTGGTCGATGGTCAGCGGGCCACCATCGATGACGACGGGCATCGGGTCAGCCGCCGAGAGCCATACCCACGACAGCTGCTGCCACCAACAACGCTGTGGTTGAGGCGGCGCGAGCAAGCCTCGATTGGAGTTGGCCCAATTCGGCCGCCTGCTCTGGGGTGGGCGTCCCGGTCGCCATCACCGCCGCTCCCAGGCGCTGAAGTTTGCCTCCGGTCGGCCTCTGCACCGACCCGCCGATAATGATCGCAATGATCCCCGCCAACGCCCCCAGGTTGAGGGCCCATCCCCGCCACCCTGATCGGACACCGCCAGTGGCGAAAAGGAGCCAGATCCCGGCCGCAACCGTCACTACTGCGGACCCAAACATGTAGTCCGCCACCCGCGCTCGCAGAAGGTTTTGCATGAAGGGCCCCGCCGCCGGCCCGGGCCGGCGAGCCGCGGGAGCGACAAACCAGCCCATCAGCATGGCCCCACCGGCCCAGAAGACCCCGGCCCCAATGTGTAGAAGTCTCAAGATCCACATCTCGTTTACGAGGCTACTGCCTTCATCGGAAGGAGCAGGCTTAGGCTGCCTCTCATGAGCGTTGCATACGAACTTCGCGATGAGGTGGCACTCATCACCCTCGACCGTCCTGATCGATTCAACGCCGTTTCTGTTGATCTGAGCCATGGTTTGGTGAGTTCGCTCAAACGGGCAGGTGGTGAAGCGCGGGCAGCAGTACTGACCGGGCGCGGCAAAGCGTTTTGTGCTGGAGCGGATCTAGCCGACCTAATGGACGAGTACGAGAGCGGGGGTCCCGATCTTCATCGAGTGATTGGAGAAAGATTCAATCCGATGGTTGAGGCATTGGTGGCGGCGCCCCTTCCCACGATCGCCGCCATCAACGGAGTAGCAGCCGGCGCCGGAGTGGGGCTGGCCCTGGCTTGTGATCTGAGGGTGATGGCGGCCGAGACCTATTTCCTGTCGGCATTCATCGGTTTGGGCCTGGTGCCCGACACCGGATCCACGTGGTTATTGGTCCATCACCTCGGGCTCTCGCGAGCGATCGAGTTCACGGTCACCAACCGGCGGATGGCGGCAACGGAGGCGATCGAGATCGGCCTGGTCCACCGCACGGCACCCGCGGTCGATGTCGTGGGCAACGCCTTGTCATGGGCTTCGGAGCTGGTGGAGGGGCCAACCGCGGCCTATGGCATCAACCGCAACATCCTCATGCGGGCCGCGGCACAGGGCGTAGCCAGCTCCTTGACCGACGAACGAGAGGTCCAGGGGAGGCTCGGTCGGACTGCCGCCCATATCGAAGGCATGAAAGCCTTTCTCGAGAAGCGGACAGCCGACTTCCGCACCCATTTCTGATACTCAGGCCCAGATTCTCAGGCCCAGATTCTTAGGCCCAGATTCTTAGGCGCGGTCGAGACGGGCGCCCCACCGCGACCACATCCGCCGCACCGCGCCCAACAGGCGCACGGTCAGCCACACCGCTAGCACAGCCAGGATGATCACGACAACGAGGGCCGCCACTGGATACACCACCGCCAGCGCAACCAGCCCGGCCACCAGCCCGTCCTCGAACAATGACAGGAAGATGTTGGAAAAGGGCTCGGGCGAAGTGTTCACCGCAGCCCGGGTCGTCGCTTTGGCGGAGTGGGCGCTCAAAGCAAGCGAACCCGAAACGATGGCCCCGAGGGCGCCACCGACGGAACTCGATTCGCCAGCGATTACAAACCCGAGGGCGGCGGCGCCCAACGGCCGCACGAAGGTATGGAGTGCATCCCACACATTGTCGAGGTACGGGATCTTGTCGGCAGCAAATTCGATGAGATAAAGCACCCCGGCCACGATGAGGACATCTGGACGCTGCAACACCTCCGGGACCTCCGTCCACCCGGCCCGTCCCCCCAGGCCAAGCATCAGAGTGACCAGGTAGACGTTGAGACCGGACGCCCAGCCCGATCCCGCCACCAGTCCAAGTGTCTCGAGCATCACTCCCTCACGACGTAGACGGTGACCGCAATCGTTCCGGCTTGCCCACCACCCCAACCGATGCCCACCGCCGTGTTCAACCAGGCAAGGCCTTCGTTGCCGGTTTGAAAAGTGATCAGCTCTTGCGGCTTCGCCTCGGTGGGACTCTTTACGATCGATACACCCGTGCCCCGGTAGGCAACGGTTTCTCTCTTTTCCCCGATGGTTGCGCGGATTTCGAGATCCATGTGGCCATCACCGCGCACCGTCACGTAGTCCACACCTTTCACGGGCCATTCTCCTTCCCAATGAGGACTGGTGGCGGTGCCCTCGAACGGGAAATCGATCCGCGTGCCTTGAGGCATCTTCCCGAGCATGCGCGCAGACATGGTGGCGGTTATCTGGCAGAACTCTTCGAGGGTCGGCATCGGGGTCCTTTCTAACCGGGCAGGGCAGGTGGGGTCGCCCGTGAGCGATACGATCAACTATATGGAAGTCCTCGCCAATGTCGCTGTTGCTGTGGTCGCCCTCCTCCACATCGTTTTCCTGGTCGTCGAAATGTTCCTATGGACCAAACCGGTGGGTATGCGCGCTTTCGGGCTCGATGCCGAACGAGCCCGGATCACGGCCACGTTGGCGGCCAATCAGGGCCTCTACAACGGCTTTCTGGCCGCCGGCCTCATCTGGAGCCTCTTTGCGACAGGCAACCGCTGGCCAATCCAACTCTTCTTCCTGAGCTGTGTGATCATCGCCGGTGTGTTCGGGGCCGTCACCGTCGACAAATCGATCCTTGTAATCCAGGCCCTCCCTGGCATGATTGCTCTGATCCTCGCTTATCTAGCCAATTGACAGATGCCCCTCCCTTCTTGCGTAGAAACTGGACCGGAAACCGCCAAGGATGTACGCAAGAAGGGAGGTTTCTCAACCAAGATCGTCGAGGGTCGTGAGGAACCGGTCGTTCTCATCCGCGGTACCGATCGTCACCCTCATCCAATCATCTCCCATCGGCCGGACGATCACGCCCCGGGCCAGCAATTGCTGAAAGGCACCGGATCGGACAAACACGAAATTGGTCTGTGAGGGCACATATTCGACTCCACGGGCCGCCAGCTCCTTCTCCATCCGGATCCGTTCCTCGGCATTCAGCCGGGCCCTTTGCTCCACCCGGTTGGGGAACCCGAGGGCGGTACGCGCCGCCACTTGAGCCAAAGTATTGACGGTGAACGGTGCCTCGGCGCGACGAAGGTCGAGCAGCGTTTGACTTTGCCCGACCGCGAATCCCACCCGGAGGCCGGCCAGCCCGTAGACCTTGGAGAACGTCCTCGTGACCACGACGTTGGGGCGAGCCACGGCTAGAGACATGGCGGTCTGGTAGTCGGCGGCGGTCACATACTCGTGATAGGCCTCGTCGATCACTACCAACACCTTTTCCGGGATTCGGGAAACAAGGTCGGTGACGATCCCGGCGGGCAGGTGAGTGCCGGTCGGGTTGTTGGGATTGCAGAGATACACAACTGTCGTATCCGTTCTCAGAGCGTTCAACAGCGCCTCGGGATCGTGTCTGTGCTCTCGCAGAGGAACTTCGATTGTCTCGGTTCCGGCTATCACCGAGGCCAGGCGGTAGATGATGAAAGAGGGCCACGCATAAACCGCCGAGGTGCCCGGGCCTCCCACCGCCAGGGCTATCAGCCGTAGAAGATCGGAGCTGCCACCACCGAACATGAGCTGGTCGGTCTCCACCCTCAGACCGGGAGCAAGGGCCTCGGCCAGATCGTGCCAACCATTGTCCGGGTACCGGTTGATGAGGGGGGCAGCTGCCGCAATGGCCGCAATGACCTCGGGGAACGGCTCAACCGGGCTTTCGTTGGACGCCAACTTGATGATCTGGTCGGGATCAGCTCCGAGGCTGCGGGCTACATCCTCGATAGGTTGACCGGCCTCATACGGCGGAATCTGACTCACGCCGGCTCGGATCACGGGCACTCTCCGAGCGTAACTGCCACGACCTCTTTGCGCTCAACGCCGAGCAGGTCGCTTACCAGTAGGTGCAAGAGATAACGGCCCGTGGCAGACTCGAAATGTGGAGTTGTACCCGACTCGCCAGATCCTCGCCCCCGACGGCACCGTTTCTGGGACGCTCCCTGACCTATCCGCTGATCTCGCCTGGGAGATGTACCGGCTCATGGTTCTTTCCCGCGAGTTCGATCGCCGAATGTTGGCGTTACAGCGACAAGGCCGGGTCGGCACTTATGCAATGCTCGAAGGACAGGAGGCGGTCCAGATCGGCTCGGCCCTCGCCCTTGCCAGCGATGACTTCGTGTTCCCCTCCTATCGAGAGCATGGCGTCCAACTCGCTCGGGGGGTGCCAATCGAGGTGGTGATGGCTTACTGGCGGGGATTGCCCAACAAAGATTGGGACTTCCACCGCTATCGCACCGGAATCGTCACGGTGCCGATTGCCAGCCAGCTGCCCCATGCCGTCGGTTACTCCTATGTGACCCAGTTGCGGGGCGAAACCTCGGTCACGGCCGTCTACTTCGGCGACGGCGCCACCTCTGAGAATGACTTCCACTCGGGCATGAATTTCGCAGGAGTGTGGAAAACGCCCACGGTCTTCATTTGCGCCAACAACCTATACGCGATCTCGGTGCCATACGAGAAACAGACGGCCTCACCGACCATCGCCCAAAAGGCCGATGCCTACGGTTTTCCCGGCGTACGGGTCGACGGCATGGACGTAATCGCGATGTATGAGGTGACCCGGGAAGCCGTGGAACGCGCCCGGGCAGGTTTGGGGCCAACCCTCATCGAAGCCCTCACATACCGTTATGGGCCCCACGCCACGGCCGACGATGCCCGCCGCTATCGAAGCGCCGAGGAGGAGGATTCCTGGAGGGCCCGCGACCCCATCCTGCGAATGCGTCGACTTCTCGAAGAACGAGGCGAGTGGGACGAACAGGCCGAGGCGAAGGTGGCGATGGAGGTGGCCGACCAGGTCGAGTCCGCCATTACCGACATCGAGGCGCGTCCCCTGCCGACCCGGGATGACGCGGTTCGGCACGCGTTCGCCCGCCTTCCCCTACAGGTGGTCGAGCAACTCCACGAGATGCAACGGGCCAACGGTGAAACGGAGACGGTCTTTTCGGATGAGGAGTTGTGGGTCACCGGGACCGACGAAGTGCCCGAAGGGCCGACCGAACTCTGGACGATGGCCGAAGCCATCACCGCTGCTCTTCGCCAAGGGATGGAGAGGGACTCCAGGGTCATCGTTCTCGGCGAGGATGTCGGATTATCCGGCGGCGTCTTCAGGGTCACCGAGGGCCTCCTGGAGGAATTTGGCGAAAGCCGGGTGATCGACACCCCCCTCAACGAGTCGGGAATTGTGGGCTGTGCCATTGGGATGGCGGTGGCCGGTGCCCGCCCGGTGGCCGAGATCCAGTTCGACGGCTTCGTCTACCCCGCCTTCGACCAGATCGTCAGTCATCTCGGTCGATTCCGATACCGCACCCGCGGCGGGGTAACGATGCCAGTGATAGTTCGGTTCCCCAACGGCGCTGGGATCGGCGCCCACGAGCATCACTGTGATTCACCGGAGGCCTATTTCGTCCACGCGCCTGGTCTGGTGGTGGTATGCCCCTCTTCGGCCATCGACGCCAAGGGTCTGTTGGCCGCAGCCATGGAGGGGGACGACCCTGTGATCTTCCTCGAGCCCAAAGTGCCTTATAGAGCGGGGCGTGAGGACGTCCCGGTCGAGCATTACACCCTTCCCATCGGTCGAGCCCGGGTGCGAACCATCGGAACCGAGCTGACCCTGGTCACCTACGGCGGGATGGTGCCGGTGTCGCTTCAGGCGGCTGCGAGCTCGGGAGCCGAGGTCGAAGTCATCGACTTGCGGACCCTCTTCCCCTGGGACCGGGAAACGGTGCTCTCCTCGGTCGAGAAAACCGGGCGTCTACTGCTCGTCCAGGAACCCCACACCACTGGCGGGGTGACAGCCGAAATCGCGGCAGTGGTAGCGGAAAAGGCGATGTACGCATTGACCGCGCCGATCGTCAGGGTGGGCGGCTACGACACCCCGTGGCCGCAGTTTGCTATCGAACGCCACGCCCTTATCAATCCGGCCCGCGTGGAGATGGCGATTAGCCAGGTCATGAAGGGTTGAGGGACTCCAGACCTTCTTGATTGTGACGGTCACAAGTATGAAAAGGGCAACGTCAAACGGTGCGACGTCGCCGGCCAAGCAGCCAGGCACCGACAAGGACCGCCAGGCCACCCGCCCCGAGTCCGACCGCCTGCCAGTCAAAGGAGGACGCCGGCGACGTCGGGGATTCCCCCGGGGAGGGCGGGGTACCCGGACCTAAGGCATTCAGGGCGGCATCGGCATCGGTCACCGAGCAAAGACTTGAACTGAGCTGACCACCTTCGTCGGTTGCGAACACGGCCATCCGGGTGCCGATGTTGGCGTCGATTCCACACCCAGCACTGTTGTCAGCGGTGAGAATCTCGACCTGGGCCGGGACCTCTCCGGCCAGAACGGTCTCGACCTCGAAGGTCAGGACGTGTTGGGCTCCTACCGGGCCCTGGCCGGCGGAATTGGCCCCGGTCATTGTGCCCACGAATGCGGTGGGACCAAACTCGAGCATTTGCTGGGGGTCGGCGGCCATGCAGCTACAGCCATAGGCGGGGCCGGCGAACGCCAGGAAACCGGCAAAGAGTACGAGAAGGGGGAGAAGTCGCTTCATGCCGATCAGACGTCGACGGCTTCCCAGCGGTTCCTACCCTCTCAGTCGAAATTGACCGACCTCTTTCACCCCATGGCGGCGCCCTTCCACCTCCCCGGCGACAACGGGGAAGCCGTGGTGGTCATTCATGGCTTTACCGGGATTCCCGGTCATTGGCGGCTGGCAGCTGAGGTGCTCAACCAACGTGGCTACACAGTCGTGGCGCCGCGCCTCCCCGGGCACGGTACATCGATCGAGGATATGGACCGATACGGAGCAGGTGACTGGATTCGGGCCGTGGTCGATGCGGCGGTGTCGGTCGGCAACCACCGCCGCATCCATTTGGCCGGTTTATCACTGGGTGGGCTTCTGGCGGTCTTGTGCGCAGGACCAACCAACGCCGCCACCGTCACCACCATCAGCGCGCCACTTCGTTTCCGCAGACGGTCGATCTACCTCGCCCCTTTCCTCCACCGGTTCCGCCCCTATACCCCCTGGCCACCTGCCGCCCCACCAACCGAACCTGAAACCGCAGCGCTCTTCATCACGTATCCCGGGTTCCCAACCCGACGGGCTGCCGACCTTATGGTCGTGGCTCGTCATGCCAGAAAGACGGCCCGTCGTCTGCGCCGTCCGGCCCTCGTCGTTCAATCGGCGGGGGACGAGACCGTCCATCCCGGGAGTGGCCGGCTCCTCGCCCGCCTGCTTGGCCCCGCCACCCAAACTCTTTGGCTCAATGACTCCCGCCACAATGCCCTCCTCGACCGCGAGCGCCACCTAATTCACGAGGCGCTGTTGCACCGCCTGGCCCCGGCATGAGGATCGTGACCGTTTTTGGCTCCTCGACCTCTTCGGAGGGCGACGACGAATACGAAGCCGCCCGCTGGCTCGGAGCCGAGCTGGGCCGGACCGGCTGGGGCGTTGCCACCGGTGGGTACGGCGGCACCATGGAAGCGGTCTCAGCCGGGGCCGCAAGCGAGGGTGCTGCTGTCGTTGGCGTCACGGTTCCCTTGCTGTTTCCCGAACGCGCCGGACCCAACCGCTTCGTCGGCAAGGAGATTCAGGCCGCGACGTTAGGCGAGCGCATCCAGAGGCTTCTCGACCTTGGTGAGCACTGGGTTGCCCTGCCCGGCAGCATCGGGACAGCCGCCGAGTTGGTGATCGCCTGGAACCAGGCGTACATCGCCGCTCGCTCCGCCAATCGAATCCGCCAGTCGATCCCATTGGGGCCGATCGCAGTCGGGGCGGGTTGGAAGGCCCTGGCGACGGTTCTCGCCGCGCATGCGGGAGCGGACTTGGGCCTTATCGCCTGTGTGGAATCCGTGCAGGAGATACCCGCTCAGATAAATCCAGTTTCCACATAGCCGCAAACTCAATATGCTGGACGGCCTTGGGACCACGACTGGATTCAACGATCCGCGCCTCGGGCGGTGTCGTGCTGCGACCCGCCGCCCAAGGTCTTGGTCGCGATGGATCCGAGCGCGATGGATTTGAGGTTCTCCTCGTTCATCGCCCACGCTATGACGATTGGAGCCTTCCTAAAGGCAAGGACGAACCGGGTGAAGGCTCCGAGGAAGCAGCTGTTCGCGAAGTGCTCGAGGAAACCGGTCAGCCCACTCGTGTAATAATGCCGCTGGGTGAGTCCGCCTACCGAACGACGGCGGGCGACAAGGTTGTTCACTGGTTTGCCATGAGGGCAACCGCACCTCAGCTCTTTGTCCCCAACGGCGAGGTCGATGAGATCGCCTGGCTCCCTCCCGGCGCCGCCGCGGATCTCCTCACCTATGACCGCGACCGCGAAATAGTCAACTCGGTGAATGGAAGTGACCTGCTCGGCACCGGGACCCTCTTTCTGGCCCGCCATGCCGCCGCCGGAGACCGGAAATCGTGGGAAGGCGATGATCGCGACCGGCCGCTATCTGCCAAGGGTGTGGCACAGGCGAAAGTGCTCGCTGACCGCCTCCGGCACCGCGGAATCGAGGCGATAGTCACCAGCCCCTACGTCCGCTGTGTGGAAACAATCCAACCACTGGCCGATGAGCTGGGCCTCGACGTGCAGGTCGAAGAGGTGCTCGCCGAGGGCGAAGTTGGGAAGAAGGCTCGGGAATTGGTCAAGTCGTTGGTCGGAAGCAACGCCGTGGTGTGTTCACATGGCGACGTGATCCCCGCTCTCCTCGACTGGATGATTCGAAGGGGGATGACCTTGAAGTCCACCTTCGACTGCAAGAAAAGTTCCGTGTGGGAAGTCGACGTTCGATCAGGCGAATTCCACGAGGCGGTCTACGTGCCGCCTCCGGAGGTTTGAACGAGCTCAGGTCCCCAAAGCGGTGCGAATGAGTTCTTCTTGTTCTCGCTGGTGGATCTTGAACGAACCTGTCGCCGGGGCGGCCGACTCTTTGCGACCTGCGTAAATGGGCTCCTTGCCGAAGATGCGACGCAGATGGTGCCAGAGGAAGCGATACGCCCCCTGGTTCTCGGGCTCTTCCTGGGCCCACACCAAGTCCGCACCGGGATGTTTGGCGACCAGGTCGCGGATGCGATCCTCAGCCAGGGGATATAGTTGTGCCACCCGGACAATGGCAACGTCGTTGATTTCCTGTTCTGATCGAACCCGGGCGAGGTCGTGATATACCTTGCCCGCGCAGAGAACGAGTCGGCGGGCCTGTTCGGAGGCGATTCCATCTTCGAGCACGGCGGCAAAGCCGCCCCCGGTGAAAGTCTCCACCGGCGAGAACGACTCCTTGGTGCGGAGAAGCGACTTGGGGGTTAGAACGATCAACGGTTTGCGCGGCCATAGCAAAGCCTGACGCCGCAGCAGGTGGAAGTACTGGCCAGTGGTGGAGGGCAATACCACCCGCATGTTCTCGTTGGCGCAAAGTTGCAGAAATCGTTCGATCCGGGCCGAGGAGTGCTCGGGGCCTTGACCTTCGTATCCATGGGGAAGCAGCATCACCAACCCCGACTGTTGACCCCACTTGGCTTCGCCGGCCGCGATGAACTGGTCGATGACAACCTGGGCTCCGTTGGCGAAGTCGCCGAACTGAGCCTCCCAGGCGACCAGAGCCTCGGGCCACTCGATCGAGTATCCATATTCGAACCCGACGGCGGCGAACTCAGAGAGCAGCGAGTCGACGATCCGGACCCGGGTCGTCCCGCCAGATACCTCCTGAAGAGGGCACCAGTCGGTTCCGCTGTCGAAGCAGGTCAACTCTGCATGTCGATGGCTGAAGGTCCCCCGCCGTGAGTCTTCACCGGCCAGCCGCACTGGCACCCCCTGACGAGCGATTGTGGCGATTGCAAGCGCCTCTGCAGTACCCCAATCCACCTGTCCGGTGTCCAGCGATCCCGCCCTTTCCTCAAGCATGCGCGACAGCTTGGGATGGACCGTGAAGTTGTTAGGGGGAATGGTCAGGATGCGAAGAACCTCGGCCAGCTCCTCCCGAGAAACCGCGGTTTCGGGTTCGGTTGACGGCATGGGCTCCAACGTTTGGGGACGGGCGGCGGGGGCGGAGCTGCGGGTCTCCCGGAAAGCCTGGTCGAGCATCTGGTGGAATTCCTGGAGAAGCGCTTCCCCGTCCTCCATCGAAATGTCGCCGGTGTTGACTAGCCGTTCCATATAGAGCTTTCGCACTGATCGTTTCTGGTCGATCAGCTTGTACATCAGGGGTTGTGTGTACGACGGTTCGTCACCTTCGTTATGACCGCGTCGCCGATAACAGATCATGTCGATGACCACGTCGCGGTGGAATGCTTGCCGGAAAGCAAAGGCGAGATGGGCGGCCCTCACCACCGCCTCGGGATCGTCACCGTTTACGTGGATGATCGGCGCGGCCACCGTTTTGGCGACATCGGTGGCGTAGAAGCTCGAGCGGGCATCGAGGGTCGAGGTGGTGAAGCCCACCTGATTGTTTACGACGATGTGAACCGTGCCTCCGGTCCGATAGCCCCTGAGCTGAGAGAGGTTGAAGGTTTCGACGACTACTCCCTGGCCGGCGAACGCGGCGTCGCCGTGGATCAAGACGGGCAACACCTGCATGTGGCCGGTGGGGCCGCGCTTTTCCTGTTTCGCTCGCACCACTCCTTCCAGGACAGGGTCGACTGCCTCGAGATGCGACGGATTCGCCACGAGCTCCACCTCGATAACCGATCCGTCGGCGGTTTCGTATTTGCCGGTGAAGCCGAGGTGGTATTTGACATCACCGGATCCACCTGTGGTGTCAGGGTCGAGGTCTCCCTCGAACTCGCGGAACATCTTGTCGTAGCTCTTGCCAATGATGTTGGTGAGAACGTTGAGACGGCCCCGATGCGCCATCCCGGCGACCACCTCTTCCATCCCCACCGCCACCGCCTCGCCAAGGAGGGCATCAAGCATCGGGATCAACGACTCCGCCCCCTCGAGTCCGAACCGTTTGTGACCCACGTATTTCGTGTGCAGGAATTTTTCGAAGGCCTCCGCCTGGTTGAGCTTGCGGAGGATGCGGAGTTTCTCGGGGTGCGACAACTCTGTGCGGGGAACCTCCACCTGCTCCTGGATCCACCTCTTTAGATCGGTCTCCTGCATATGCATGTACTCGATGCCGAGGGTTCGGCAGTAGGCATCCCGGGAACGGGCAAGGATTTGAGCCAGCGGCATCATCTGCGCCCCCTGGATTCCCCCGGTAGCGAATTCGCGGTCGAGGTCCCAGATCGTGAGGCCGTAGAACAGGGGATCCAGCTCGGGGTACATCTTGGGCAGGGCCTGACGCAACGGATCGAGGTCGGCGATGAGATGACCCCGCACCCGGTAGGCATTGATCAGTCTGAAGACGTTGGCCTGTTTCTCAGCCCAGTGCGGTGACCCGACCGGGGGATTGTCGTCGACGGCCCAACGCGCCGGCGTATATGGAATGGTGAGAGCTGTGAAAATCTCGTCGTAGAAGCCCCTCTCTCCGAGCAAGAGACCGTGGATCCGGGCCAGCAGCTCGCCCGATTGGGCTCCCTGGATGACCCGGTGGTCGTAGGTCGAAGTCAGGGTGACCACCCGGCCAATCCCCTGGCGGGCCAGAAAGGCCACGTCGGCCGCCTGATACTCCGGTGGATAGCCGATCGCCCCCACTCCGACGATCACTCCCTGTTCGGGCATCAAGCGGGGGACCGATTGCATCGTGCCGATGGTTCCTGGATTGGTGAGGGTCAGGGTGGTGCCGGCGAAGTCGTCGAGAGTGAGCCGGTTCTGACGGGCTCGATGCACGAGTTCCTCGTAGATGACCCAGAACTGTTTGAAATCGAGCGTGTCGGCCAGTTTTACGTTGGGCACTACCAACCCACGGCTGCCATCCTTGCGTTCCATGTCAATGGCCAGGCCGAGATTGACATGGGGGTAACGGACCATCGCTGGTTTGCCGTCGACCTCGGTATAGGCGACGTTGAGGTCGGGCAGGTCGCGTAGGGCGCGGACGATGGCCCAGCCGATGATGTGGGTGAAGCTGACCTTGCCGCCCTGGGTCAGCCGCTTGAGCTGATTGTTGATGATGAGCCTGTTGACCTCGAGGAGCTTGGCCGGCATGGTGCGGACCGAGGTGGCGGTCGGGATCTCACGGCTCTCCTCCATCCTCTCGGCGACCACCGCCGCCGCCCCCCGCAGCGGCACCACATCTCCCGCGGGGCTTTCGTCTTCCGCCTTTCGACTTTCCTCTTCAGAGGCCCGCTTTCCCTCGTCCGCCTTCCGACTTCCGTCTTCCGTCTTGACCTTCAGTTCCTGGCTGTGGGGCTGGTAGTCCTCAAAGAACTCCTGCCAGGCTTCGCTGACAGACTCGGGGTCGTCGACGAACTGACGGAACATCTCATCGACCAGCCACATGTTGGGGCCGAAGGAGGTCGGATCGATGGGTTCGCTCTTGGTGTCAGTCACAGAGGGAATGCTATCGACTAGCTGGTGGGAGAATCCCTACTTGATCCAAGTCTCCCACCCCGAAAAGCTCCTTTTCCCCTCCGACGGCATCAGCAAGGGGGAGGTGGTCACCTATTACCAGCAGGTGGCGCCCCTCTTGCTACCGCACCTGGTCTCCCGCCCGTTGACGCTGGAGCGCTTCCCCGGGGGCATCGACAAACCGGGGTTCATGCAAAAGAACGCCGGCAAGGGCTTCCCGACCTTCATCGAACGGGTCGAGTTGCCCAAACAGGACGGGACGGTCCAATACCCAGCCATCTCCGATCTGGAAGGCCTCCTCTACCTGGCCAACCAGAACACCGTCACCTTCCACATCCCCTGTTTCCGAACGAGCGACCTCGACCACCCCGACCGCCTGGTCTTCGACCTCGACCCCACCGAAGGGGACATCGACGGCGCCCGATTTGGCGCCCAAGCGGTGGCGGTGCTGCTGGATCAGATTGGCGTGCCTTCCCAGGTGATGACTTCGGGATCGAAGGGCTACCACGTCGTCGTTCATCTGGCCCCGACCATCAACTTCGAATCCCTCGCCCGCTTTGCTCAGGCCTCTGCCTTTCTGCTGGCTCACTTTCACTCCGACCGTCTGACCATCGAGTTCCTCAAGAAGGAACGTAAAGGCCGGGTGTTCGTCGACTGGTTGCGGAATGGTTTCGGCGCCACCGGAGTCTCGCCATATTCACTGCGACCGCGTCCCGGTGCACCAATCGCGATGCCCATCTCCTGGGCCGAATTGCCCGAGACCGAGCCCAATCAGTTCCGGTTGAGGGACTCGGCGGATCGGCTGGCCACGGACCCGTGGGCTGGATCCGCACTCGTCGATCTGACCGACGCCCTCGACGCCCTCAACCAACTCGTCGCTCAACGGGGCATCGACCTGCCGGAGTTCGACCGCTTCGGCCGCTGACGTCCCTTTTCATTCTTTTGAGGATTGACCCGGTCATATACGGGTGAACTGTCACAAGAATGAAGAAGCGTTGGTTCCTCTGGACCAGTCTGCGTACAGCCCGGTATACACACCGCCTGCGGCTAGCAACTCGGCATGCCTACCTCTCTCGACCAGACCGCCGTGATCGAAGACCAGAATCTCGTCGGCCGCTTCGGCGGTCGAGAGTCGATGGGCGATCGTTATCGACGTGCGTCCCGCCGTGAGCCGCTCGATCGCATTCCGCAGGGAAACCTCCAGAGCGGGGTCGACCGCCGACGTCGCTTCGTCGAGGACGAGCAGGTCAGGTCCGGCGATCCAGGCCCGCACGATCGCGACAAGCTGTCTCTCACCAGCCGACAGGTTGGAGCCGCGCTCACCTACCTTGGTCGCCAGGCCGTCTGGCAGCCGGGCCAACCAGGTATCGAGACCCAACTCGATGAAGGCGGTCATGATCTCGCGGTCGCCGGCTTCGGGGCGCCCATAACGGACATTGCCGGCGATGGTGTTGTCCCACAGAAATCCGTCCTGCGGGACGAAAGCCACTCGGGACCGCAACGAGGAGAACTTGACCGTTGGCAACGCCACCCCGCCCACCAAGACGGTGCCCGACATCGGGTCGAGCAACCTGGTCACGAGCTTGGCGAAAGTGGTCTTGCCCGAACCGGTCTCCCCTACCACGGCCACCCGCTGCCCCACCTCGATCCGGACATCCACGTTTGACAACACTTCGGGTCCGTCCGGATAGCGAAAGCTGACCCCGACTAGCTCTACTCCCAGGGGTCCGACCGGGAGATCGACGCCATCCACCGGGTCGGCGATGTCGATCGGCGCGTCGAGCACTCCCAACACTCGCCGCACCCCGGCGGCGGCTCGTTGGGCCTGGTCGATGGTCTCCACCAGGGTCTGGATGGGTTCGATCATCAGATTGACGAGGAACAGGAACGCCAGGAGCGTCCCCGCCGAAGTGCCGCTGGCCGCTCCGAGTAGGACGCCCACCCCGATCACCGCCGCAGTGATGCCGGCGGCGAACAGCTCGGCGGACGAGAAGAAGACAGCCGACAACCGGTTGGCCCAATGCTCGGCTTTGACCTGTGCCTGGAGGGTCTGCTCGACTTTGGCCAGGGCGGTGTCCTCGACCCCGTGAGCCCTGATCACCGACAAACCCGTAATGGTCTCGCCCATCACCGACAAAGAGTCGGCGACCCGCTCCCGCACCCGGTCGTGGGCGCGTTGCAACAAGCGTTGGAACAACAACATCATCCCGACGTAGGCGACGATCGCCACCGTCACCAGCAAGGCCAGTCGCCATTGGTAGAGGGACATAACAACTAGGGCGAGCACGATCTGAGCGATCCCGATGATCATCCCGATCCCACCCCATTCCATGAACTCCTGGATCGTCGTGATGTCGTTGGTCACCCGCGAGACCAGTGCGCCGCGTCGTTCGGCCTGAACGTGGAGCATCGAGAGCCGGTGCAAGTGCCCGAACAACTTGACCCGGAGCTCTTTGAGACCTCCGGCGGTGGCGACGTTGAGGCGGAGGATGGCGGCCCGGGTGATCAGGGCGGCACCTGCCAACACCGCCAGGGCAACTGCCCCCTGGATGATGACCATGCCGAGGTCGGGGCCGGCCGGTGCCAGGATCTGGCTGTCAGTGACCTGCTGGACCGCTACGGGCACCACCAGTTGGCTGGCGGTCCCGAGGATCGCGAGGAACAACGTCAATCCGATCCCGCGTCCCAGCGACGGAGCTTCCCGCAAGGCCCGCCGCAAAGCCCGGCCGGTGGAGATGGTGGGGGCCCTCTCGGCGACTTCGGCTACTGCCTCGACGGTCACGCCGACCTCCTCAGGGCATCTTCCTCGTAGGCGCGAAGCAGCCGGGTATAACCCGGGGTGGTGGCGAGGAGCTCGTCGTGCGAGCCGTGGGCAACCACCCGTCCATGCTCGATAAAGACCACCTGGTCGGCCAGCATGATCGACGCCCGCCGGTAGGCGACCAGCACCACCGTCGAAGGCAGCTCGGCCTTGGTGAGCCGGCGCAGGATCTCAGCTTCAATCGAAGGATCGACGGCGGAGGTGGCGTCGTCGAGTAGTAGAAGGCGGGGGCTGCGAACCAACGCTCTGGCCAGCGCCAGACGTTGTTGTTGGCCACCGGACAGGGTCGTGCCGCGTTCACCTATGCGACTGTCGTATCCATTGGGGAGCCCGACGATGAACTCGTGAGCACCGGCGGCCCGGGCTGCGTCTTCTACGATGTCGTGAGCGACGTCTGCCCCGAGAGTTATGTTGCCCCGCACCGTGTCGTCGAACAGGAAGGCGGCCTGTGGCACATAGGCGATCTCTCCGGGCAACTCGGAACGGGCGAAGCTACGGAGATCGCGACCGTCGATCGAGATCGAACCGGTGTCGGGATCCCACAACCGGGCGAGCAACAACACCAGCGTCGTCTTGCCAGAGCCCGTTGCCCCCACCACCGCCAGAGTCTTCCCTCTCTCTACGTCGAGGTCGACCCCGGTGAGGATGGGCACTGTGCCCCCGTAGGAAAAGGCGATCTCGAGGCTGTCGAGGTCGGCGCCTTCGCTGGTGATCGTGGCCTTGACGTCGCCATAGGGGACCTTCTCGTCCACCGTCAGGACTTCCGCTACCCGCTCCCACCCCGCCAGGCTCGAGGCCATCTCCCAGATCACGTAGCCGACCAGGCGCACCGGGACAGCCGACAACGAGAAGAGGTAGGCGACACTCACCATGTCACCGGGGGTCAACACCCCGGCTTTGATCCGGGTCGCCCCAGCCACCAGCAACACCACCGTCGCCACCTGCGGCAGCGAATCGGCGATGGTTCGGTAGAAGACGAACTTACGGGCGACCGAGACCAACTGGCTCCTGAGCTTCTCGGCCGTGTCATGGAATCGGGAGGTTTCGAAAGCCTCCCGTCCCAGTGCCTTGACGGTGAGGGCGCCGTCGAAACTCTCGTGGGCAACCTCGCTGACCTCACCCCGCAACGTCTGGACATTCTCGAATAGGGAGAAGGCCGACCAACTGCCTTTGATTTCGATGGCGACGATCGCCGCCACCGCCGCCAGGGTGATCAGGCCCAACCACGGGTCGAGGCTGAAGATCAGAGCGACCGTCCCCAGCATCAACAGCGACACTCCGGTGCCGTATGGAAGCGGACCCAGGATCCAGATGGCCTGGCTGGCGTCGGAGTCGGTTACCGCTAGGAGATCACCGGTCGACCTTCGCGAGATCCATCCCAGCTTGAGGTCGAGCTGATGGCGGATCAACTTCATCCTGATATCCGCCTGGGTGTTTTGTTGCAGCCAGGAGGCGCCAAATCTGCGGACCACGATCCCTGTCGACTTCCACACAGCCACCGCCACCACCGCGGCGATGGCCGGGAGGATGCGGCCGCGGGGTGACTCGCCCTCGTCGAGCACGGGGATGATGAGGGTGTCGGTGACCCACCCGATCACCAGGGCGCTGGCGATGATGGCCGAGGCAAACATGGCTGCGCCCGCCACCGCCCGGATGAAGGGACGGGGACGAGCGCGAACAAAGCGGGCAATCAGCTTGATGCCGCCGGCCAACACCTCAAAGGGCGACGAAGGACGAGGTCGGGCCGTCATCGTGAACCGACGATCCTAGGAAGCCGGTGGCGACTTTCCGGCGGAGTTTTAGGACTGACAGACTGGGCAGGTACCTTCGATTTCGAGGGCGTGCTCGGCGACCGTAAAGCCAGTAACAAGGGCCACCTTGCCGACCAACTCATCCAGCGCCTTCTCGGCGGTGGGGTCGAGGGACACGTCGTCGACCCTCCCACAAGAGACACAAACGACGTGGTGATGATGTCCCGTGAGCCATTCCGCCAGTTCGAACCGGGCCACCGGACCCTGGGAATGATGGGCGGCCACCACTCCCGCCCCCTCCAGGATCACCAACGATCGGTACAGGGAAGAAAGCGGAACCGGGGGCTTAACGCGGGCATGGATGTCGGCGGCCGACTGCGGGCCGGTTGAGCGATGGAGGGCCCGCACGACGGCTTTGCGACCCATCGTGTAGCGAACGTCACGATCGGCGAGATGCCTGCGAACGGTCTCATCGATGTTCAGCGAACTCACCCTCGCACCATATCTGGACAATGGGGCAAACGGACTTCACAGCCAGCGGGCTAGTCAGCTATCTGGTGGTTCGTACAATCGCCGACATGGACACAAAACGGGGCGACCTGTTTCTCGGCGCATACCTCAACGACCAAGGTGACCGGGAGGAAACACTCACTTTGGAAGCCCCCGATCTGACCACCCACGGGGTCATCGTCGGTATGACGGGTTCGGGGAAAACCGGCCTCGCCGTTGGACTGCTGGAAGAAGCTTTGCTCTCGGGCATCCCTTGTCTGGTCATCGATCCCAAGGGTGACATGGGCAACCTGCTCTTGAATTTTCCGGAGTTCCGTGGGGAGGATTTCCGTCCATGGATTGACGAGGGTTCAGCTCGCCGGGAGGGCGTCACTCCTGAGGAGCTGGCGGCTCGCACCGCCGACCAGTGGCGAGAGGGCCTTGCTTCCTGGGAGATCACCGGAGAACGGCTCCGCCAACTCGGCGACGCCGCCCAGTTGACTATCTACACCCCTGGATCACAATCAGGCACTCCCATCAATGTCCTTGGCTCCCTGGGGGCGCCCTCGGCCGGAACCGACATAGAGACAGTGCGGGCAGAGATCGAAGGTCTGGTTTCTTCGCTGCTCGTTCTGGCCGGGATCGAGTCGGACCCAATATCAGGGCCCGAACACATCCTTCTAGCCAACCTGGTCGAGACCGCCTGGAACGAGGGCCGACTTCTCGACCTCGCCGGATTGATCGGATCGATTCCCAAACCACCTTTCCGAAAACTGGGTGTTTTCGAGTTGGATGCATTCTTTCCCGAGAAACAGCGAATGGCGCTGGCGATGAAGCTCAACGGCCTCATCGCTTCACCGTCATTCGCCGCCTGGCTGGCAGGTGAACCACTGTCGATCGGCAACATGCTGACCAAGGGAGGTCCCCGTGGAGCCATCTTCTATCTCGCCCATTTGTCCGATTCGGAACGGCAGTTTTTCGTCACCCTGCTTCTATCCAAGATGGTCACCTGGGTCAGAGGGCTGCCAGGAAGTTCTGATCTGCGAGCTCTCGTCTACATGGACGAAGCCTTCGGCTTCTGCCCACCGACCGCCGAACCGCCCTCGAAGAAACCGATATTGACCATGGCCAAACAGGCCCGCGCCTTCGGGGTGGGGATGGTGCTCGCCACCCAGAACCCCGTCGACCTCGACTACAAGGTGATGTCGAACGCCGGAACCTGGATGATCGGCCGTCTGCAGACCGAACGCGACAAAGCCCGGATTCTCGAGGCTTTGGAGTCTGCCCGGGGCGACACGGCTCTCGATGAACTGAACAAGCGAATCTCTGCCCTCGACAAACGGCAATTTGTGTTGCACACCACCAGGGGCAAACCGGCCCGGGTGTTCACAAGTCGTTGGGCCATGTCGTACCTAGCCGGACCTCTCACCAAGGACCAGGTCGCCCGGTTGGCGCCAAACGCTGCCAAGACCGCGGTCCCCCCTTCGGTTGACGCGCCACCAGCTGTCGAAGAAGTCGCCCCTGCACCCTTTCCTGCCCATGCCCCTTCGGCGGATCATGTCCCCATCGCCCCGGTGGTGGCAGCTTCGATCCCGGTGGTCTATCTCGACCCGGCTGCCCCCTGGGGATCAGTTGTCGGTGCTCTCGCCAGCGGAGTCAATTACCGCCCCATCGCAGCGGCGACGGTCAATCTCTTGTACGACGACACTGCAGCGGGTGTCTCCCATGTGGAGACGTATGAAGCCGTCATCGATCCACTCGGCCACTCCTGGGACCCGGCAGCGGTCAAACCGGTCGATCACGACTCCCGAGACTTCATTACTGAAACTCCGGTTGGCGCCGTGTATCAAATTCCCAATGGCCCAATCGACAAGGCTCAATTCCGGAAGACACTGTCGTCCAACCTGGTCGCTCATCTGGTCAGCCAGCGTCGTTTGGCGATCTGGAGGAACCCCGGTCTCAAGCTCTACGGCCGGGCGGGTGAGCTCGAGTCCGAGTTCCGCGCCCGCTGTATCGCCAGGGCCAACGAGGAGACCGACAAAGCCATCGCCGCCCTCCGCGACAAATACCAACTCCGCATCGATCGGACCCGCGATCAGGTTGCTGTTGCCCGCAGGCGTGCGGACGACATCGCCGCCGATGTCAGCTCCCGCAAGCAACAGGAGATCATGTCGGGCGCGGGCGATCTCCTCGGAGCTTTATTAGGTGGACGCCAGCGCAGCGCGGTATCCAAAGCCGCCAGCCGGCGCTCTCAGACCAAACGCGCAGAGGTCCGCCTCGATACCGCCGAGGGAAGCGTCGACGCCAAGCTGGCAGCGCTGGCGGATCTCGAAGCCGACCTGGCCGATGATGTGTTGGCCATCACGAACGAGTTCGACGACAAGGCAGCGTTCATCGAGCAGCTGGGGATACCCCTGGAGAAGGTTGACGTGAGGGTCACCGAGGTCCGGTTGGTCTGGGTCCCCGTCTGATCACTCGTCCTCGGCGACCAGCGCCACCAAAAGGTCCCTCACGGAGACGATCCCCAAGAGCTGTCCGTCTTCGATCACGGGGAGATGGCGGTAGCCCGCCTCCACCAGCCACTCGGCCGCCTCCCACACGTCGTTCTCGGGCGAGAACACATCAGGCTCGGAACTCATCACCGCCCTCACGGCGGTGGTCTCGGGGTCGAGGCCATCGGCCACCGCCCGGACCAGGTCTCGTTCGGTGACGAGACCGACCAGTTGACTGCCCTCGACCACACCCAGCGAACCATGACCGGCGCTGGTCATGGCCCGGGCAGCCTCGACCAGGGTGGTGGCGGGTCCACAGACATGGGCGGCATCACCGACCAACTCGCGCAGGATCACGACCGAAACCTAGTAGTCGTGTTTGCAGAAGCGGCTCTTGGACCGCCTATCTCAGATGAGGTCTTGTTCCCGAATCCCGAAGGAAGGGTGACGCAACCGACAGAGAGCCAGCTTTTCGAGCTGACGGATCCGCTCCCGGGTGAGGTTGAACTCCTCGCCGATCTCTTCGAGCGTGCGAGGCACGCCATCGTAAAAGCCATATCGCAAGGCGAGGATGCGGCCTTCTCGCATCGGTAGACGCTCGATGGAACGGCGCAGCGAGTCGGCCACGTCCATCTCCTCGGTGAGCTGGACCGGGTCGGCGGCATCTTCGTCTTCGATGAAGTCACCAAGCTGGGCTCCGTCTTCTCCAACTGGTTGCTCGAGTGAGACCGTATCGGCCACTCCAAGCGCCAGTTCAACCTTGTCGACGGTGACGCCCGCCTCTTCGGCGATCTCTTCCGGGCGCGGGTCGCGACCCAACTCGGCCTTAAGGCTCGCCTGGGCCGCCCTGACCGCGGCCAGGGTGTCGTGGAGATGAACAGGGATGCGGACGGTGCGGGACTTGTCAGCAATGGCACGAGTGATGGCCTGGCGGATCCACCAGGTTGCATAGGTCGAGAACTTGAACCCTTTGCGCCAGTCGAACTTCTCGACCGCCCTTATCAGACCGAGGTTGCCTTCCTGGATGAGGTCAAGGAAGTCGATGCCCGAGGTGTTGGCATAGCGGCGAGCATTCGCCACCACCAGACGGAGGTTGGCGGTGAGGAAGGCATCTTTGGCCTCGCGTCCCTGCCGCTCCTTGCGACGAAGCTCGAACTCTTCTTTCTTGTCTTTGTAGTCACCCCTCGACATGCGAATACCGGCGTCTTCGCCAGTCTCGATGCGTTGGGCGAGCTCGACCTCCTGCTCGGCGGTGAGCAGGTCGTATTCACCAATAGCGGTGAGATACTGGGAAACGAGATCAGTTGTAAGCCGGCCGCGCTCGTCGGTCAGCTTGCTCTGGAGACGCTCGCGGCGTGCCTTTTCAGCGGCGCGGGTCGACTCGGCAGTCGTCATGGGTACACAATCCTCCAAAGGGCGTTCAGACCGCCCTTCTCCATCGGGCCGTCCACTATGACACAGAACCGGTGTTTTGTGAACCCCCTAAATTTCCCCATGCAAGGGACAGCTTTTCCGCCATTTGGGGCCAGTTATCCACAGGTTCTCCACAGGCAACGCCTAGGTCGGGGGACCTATTCCTGACTACCCCGTCTACGAACCTCAGTTCGGAGGAAAAACCGAAATCGGCGCTACGGTCGCGAGTAATGGCCAACCGCCTCGCCCTTTCCACCTCCCCCTATCTCCTCCAACATGCCGACAACCCGGTGGATTGGTTTGAGTGGGGTGACGAGGCGTTCGCCGAAGCCCGACGCCGGCAGGTCCCGATTCTCCTGTCGGTCGGTTACTCGGCCTGCCACTGGTGCCATGTGATGGCACACGAGTCTTTTGAGGATCCGGTCACGGCCAACGAGATGAACACACGTTTCGTCAACGTCAAAGTTGACCGCGAAGAGCGTCCCGATGTCGACGCCACCTACATGGAGGCTGTACAGACGATGACGGGCCAGGGTGGCTGGCCGATGACGGTCTTCCTCACCCCCGACCTGGAACCGTTTTTTGCTGGCACCTATTTTCCCCGCGACGACCGGGTGGGGATGCCGTCGTTCCGCCGGGTAATGGGATCGCTTTCCGAAGCCTGGGAACAGCGGCGGGCCGATGTGATCGAACAGGCCGGCCGCATCACCAACGCCATCTCGGTGCCGGTCACGCCCGGGACCGAGTTGCCCTCGCCCGAGGCTGTAGCCAATGCATACCAGGCGCTGGCAGCCAGCTTCGAACCGGTCCACGGTGGATTCGGCGGCGCTCCCAAGTTCCCACAGTCACCATCTCTCGAGTTCCTGTTGCGCACCCGGCAAGAGCCGTGGGCGCCAGAGGGTGGCCCGATGTTGCGCAAGACCCTGCAGGCCATGGCGGATGGTGGCATCCACGACCACCTGGCGGGAGGATTCGCCCGGTACAGCGTCGACGATCAATGGCTGGTCCCCCACTTCGAGAAGATGCTCTACGACAACGCCCTCTTGGCACGGGTGTACATGTGGGCCGGGATCGAGTTCGCAGAGCACCGGTTTCTCGAAGTAGCCCGTTCGACCCTCGACTATCTACTTACCGATCTTCGCCACCCCGACGGCGGCTTCTACTCGGCCGAAGACGCCGACTCAGAGGGCGTGGAAGGAAAGTTCTACGTCTGGAGCTTGGACGAGTTTCTGGAGGTCGCGGCCGACGATGGACTCCTGGGGACACGGCACTTCGGCGTGACCCGGGGCGGCAACTTCGACGGCCACAACATCCTGCATCCCGTGATTTCGGTGGAGCAGGCCGCGGCCGAGCTCGGGATCGACACGGACGATGCCGGTCACCGGATGACGGAACTCCGGCGCCGTCTGCTCGAACGTCGTCAAACCCGGGTCCGGCCGGGGCTAGACGACAAGGTGATCGCCGCCTGGAACGGCCTCGCCATCCGGGCCCTGGCCGAGGCCGGCGCCGCTCTCGACGAGCCTCGATACCTGGAGGCAGCCACCCGGGCGGCCCGGTTCGTGCTCGATCACATGGGAACCGCCGATGGCGGACTGGTACGGACCTGGGCCAAAGGTCAACCCTCCCGGGTAACAGGGTTCCTGGACGACTACGCAGCGATGGGTACAGCGCTCTTGTCGCTGTACGCAGCGACCGGCGAAGTGGAGTGGTTCGAGGCCGCCCACACCCTATTGGGGCAACTTGCTAACCGATTTGGCGACGAGGCCGGAGGGTTCTTTACAGCCGAGGCGACCGGTGAACTTCCCAAACGACCCAAAGACATCTTCGACAACCCCACGCCATCGGGCAACGCGCTGGCCGCAGAAGCCCTGTTGACCCTCTCCCTGTATACAGGGGAGGAAGGCACCCGCCGCCAGGCAATCGAGACGCTACGAGGGCTGGGGGTGATTCTGGAGAGGTACCCGACCGGGGCGGCTTACGCCCTGGCGGTGCTCCACAACATCCATCAGGGAACCCACGAGCTGGCAGTGGTCGGGGAGAAGTCCGCCGAACTGGCGAAGGTGTACTGGCGCCGGCTACGGCCACACGTCGCCCTGGCCGTGTCGACCGTCGACGAAACCCGGGTGCCGTTGTTGGTCGATCGATTTGTTGACGGCGACACTAGGGCCTATTTGTGCAGCGGTTTCACTTGCTTGGCCCCGGTCTCAACGGTCGCCGAGCTCGTGGCGTCGCTTGCGAGGGTCTGAGCAGCCACCCAGATATAGGTGATCCAGATGACGTCGGCCACCGCCAGATGGAGGATCTGGAGCCACAGCGGGGTCCCCAAAGCGATGTTGAGAAGGCCAAGCCCAAGTTGAGAAAGGGTTAGAACGACTAACCATTTCACCTGCGGCCAAGCCGCCCTCACCACGTTCCTGGTCGCCAACGTGGCAGCCGCAACTGCAAACACTGCCAGTATCGGGTGGAAGATCCGCAGCCGGGTGAGGAAGTGTTCGGCCCCGGCGGAGACTCCGCCGGAGGTTGGGAACAGGGTGTCGGCCAGAGCGGTGATTGCCCCCGTTGCAAAGATCAACACCAGAGCCACCGCCCCTACCGCGACCCATCGCCGGGGAGGACCCTGCCACCGAAGTCTCCGGCCGCCCATCAGGAACCACGTCGTCAGCGTCAGAGCTGCCAACAGCAAAAGAGTGTTGACCAGGTGAAGGGGGACCGCCACGACCCTGGCCACGGAGTCGTCGCTGCCGACCCATTCGTAAACGACAATGGCGGCTCCGATCAGCGCCTCACCCACCACGGCTGCCGCCGCCCATGAGGCCGATCGCCTGGCCGGGTGCGCAGGGGGCTTGCTTCGGAAGACCGCCCAGGCGAGCACACCGACCAGTACGAGTGCCACCCCACTGGCGACCCGATGGGTGAATTCAATCGCGGTCGCTCCCTCCATCGCAGGCAGTAGCTCGCCCTCACATGTCGGCCAGGAGCGCCCACAGCCCGCGCCCGAATGAGTGGCTCGTACTACAGACCCCAGAAGAATGGTTACGACGTTCCAGCCGATCACGGCCCAGGCCAACCTCGTTAGGCGGTCCATGAGTTCGAGGTTATCTGGTCGGATCAGCCATCCGATCCGGGCCATAAGCTGAGAAGGAAATGGAGATCCACGACGATGTCCTCGGCCTAATCGGCGACACTCCCCTAGTTCGACTGAGCCGGTTTCATCCTCCCGGCAACCTGGTCGCCAAGGTCGAGTACACCAACCCGGGTGGTTCGGTCAAAGAACGCATCGCCGTGTCGATGATTGACGCCGCGGAACGGGATGGCCGCCTCGCCCCAGACGGGACGATCATCGAGCCAACTTCGGGGAATACCGGAGTGGGTCTGGCACTGGTTGGAGCCGTCCGGGGGTATCGGGTTATCTGCACCGTTCCCGACAAGGTCTCGAAAGAAAAGATTGCCCTCTTGCAGGCATACGGAGTCGAGGTAATCGTCACCCCGACCGAACTATTGCCCGATCATCCCGAGAGCTATTACGGATTAGCAAGACGGCTGGCGACCGAGATTCCCGGTGCGTTCCACCCCGATCAGTACTCCAACCCGCACAATCCCATCGCCCACTATCGGGGTACTGGTCCTGAGATCTGGCGCCAGACCGAGGGAACGATTGATGCGATGGTGGCCGGGGTTGGCACGGGAGGGACCATTTCCGGCGCCGCCCGGTTCCTCAAAGAACAGAATCCCAAGATCGAAGTTGTCGGAGCGGATCCTCAAGGAAGTATTTTCACCGCGCCAAGCGAGAACGACGTCCACCAGTATCTGGTCGAGGGAGTGGGCGAGGACTTCATCCCCGAGACACTTGACCTTGGTCTGATCGACCGGTTCATCATGATCGACGACGCCACTTCATTTGCAACCACCCGTCGTCTTGCCCGTAAGGAGGGTCTGCTGGTGGGGGGTTCTTGCGGGATGGCGGCCGCCGCCGGTCTCCGGGTCGCCGAAGAAGATCTCGACCGATTGGTGGTGGTGCTGCTTCCCGACTCCGGTCGCGGTTACCTATCCAAGGTGTTCAACGATGAGTGGATGACGTCACACGGATTCCAAATCTGACGCTCCCAAAGAGGCAGGGCCCCCAGCGGTAATCGCCAGGAGCCCTGCCTACATACTCAAACCCTGGAACACTTCAGCAACGAGGCCGCTGCGAGGGGACCATTCCCGCAGATCCCAGAGCCCGGTGGTCCGAGTTTGGAGTCGCCACCTTCCTCGTGGAGAGGGAGCGACGCCTAATTACGGCCGGCGCCGCTCAGCGCTCGGCCACCTCCAGAGTCCCAAAAGCTATATGCAAGTCGGACCACCTCCTTTCTCTGGTCCGGGGATTCTCCCACGAATTCGGAGAAAGTGCGGCGGCATTTCCGACGCGCCTGTGTTGGTTCAACCCACGGTGTCGAAGTAGGTGGTCGGGGAAGGGCCGAGGTCGTCACCCATCTTCTCGAGGGTGATCCAAATCCGGGGGAACTCCGACCTTTTCACTGCCGCCCAGGCCG
Source organism: Acidimicrobiia bacterium (assembly GCA_040905905.1). Lineage (GTDB taxonomy): Bacteria > Actinomycetota > Acidimicrobiia > Spongiisociales > ZC4RG35 > JAICND01. The sequence continues at coordinate 18,063 of JBBDQN010000053.1, read as the reverse complement.
AGACCGTGCCCGCCCCTTGAAAGCTCCCGGCCGACACATGGCGGCCGTCGGGGGCAGTTAGCCAGATTTCGTAATAATGGCCAGGCGGAGCAGGCTCGATTCCGGAGACGCGGAGCTCGATGCGGGTTCCGGTGGGCGTGTTCCAGCCATCGACGACAGCAGTGTTGGCGGGATCGGCAGCGACGGCAACGAGCGGCAGGGTCCAGTCCGAGGCCCGGGCGTTGAGGAAAGCAAATGCTCCACCTAGCACGACGAGGAGAGCTGCCGCCGCAACCCAGGGACGATGTGAAATCCTGGTCATCGCACGAGTGGACGTGAGGGACCCGGCCCTTTCGAAGAGACGCTCAACAACCCGGTCGGAGGGTTCTTCCCAGGTGCTTGGCTCCGTCAGCACAGCCCGCCACCGCCGCCAGGCGGCCTCATCGGCCCGGCAAGACCGGCAGGAAGCAATGTGGGCTGCGGCACTCTCGATGTCACCTGCCAGGAGGGCCGCCTGGGCGTCTTCACAGTTCATGCGGTGGCTTCCCGGATATGGGCGAGCAGATCGGCGAGACGGCGGTGGGCCCGGTAGCTCCGACTCTTGACGGTACCCACCGGGATTCCCAGGCACTCGGCGGTCTCCTGATGAGTCAGACCGAGAAAGACCGTCGCTTTGATCACCGCCTGCTCTTCGTTGGTCAACCGGTCTACCGCAGTCCGGACCTCCCAGGCCTCCCACATCCCCTCGAAGGATGGGGGGAGAACGGCGATGTCAGGATCGTCGGCACGAACCTCGCTGGCCACCGACGACCGGTGGCGGCGCTCGCGGCGATAGACGTCCACGGCAGCGCGACGGGCGATCGCATAAAGCCAGGGGCCGGGGTCGCGCTCGACATCGAAGGACGAAGCGGCCCTCCACGCCTGGAAGAAAGTCTGTTGGGTGGCGTCTTCGGCCAAGGTCCGTTCACCGAGGGATCGGTAGCAGACCGTAAACACGGCGCGGGAGTAACGTTCGTATAAGCCTCGCAGCGCATCGGAGTCTCCAGCGGCGAGCCGTTTCATCAACCGGACCGCGTCCATCGACTCAGCATACGGACGGGTCCCGGGTTCCGGTTCGACCGGGTTAGATGTTGAAGGACCCGATGAAGTCGGAAATGAGGTCACCAATCGCACCAAATGTGTTGTCGAGAGCCCAGACAAAGACAATCACCAGGAACACGACCGTGCCGGCAGTGAGAATCCAACGGAGCCGGTAGAACTCCTTTTCCTCAGCATCCTCAACGTAGGAGGGTGACTGAACGAGGACTGGGACTGGCGGCGCCACCGTGGTCACTTTGCGGGCTAACGGCTTCAAACCGTTGTTCATCGACGGAAGTGTTTCGAGAATCACCTCCTCCTCAACGAGAACCGGAACTGGTTCCATATCGAACGGGGACGGCCGCGACCACCCGTGGGGATCAACAACCGGAATCATCACGGTACGGTCCGGAGCCAGGCTGATCAGGTCCTGTTCCATGGTGGGACGGGGGTCGGACGTCACCGGCCGTTCAAACCCGGCCGCGTCGAGCAGCTCCCCCTCATCGAGGCCGAGGACGGCTGCCAGGGCTCGGACGGCGGCCGCATCCGACGGACGGGAACGACCGTGTTCCCAGGCCCGCAGCGCGGACGGAGACTTGCCGATGAACTCAGCTAGACGCACCTGGCTGAGGCCGGCTTGTTCTCGTCCCTGGCGGACGACCTCGCCAAAATCTTGCCCGGACATCTGCCAGAGGTTACCCCTGCCAGCCAAAGTACCCTGGTCGACGGAGGCGAACGAGCGCCTGGTGGGCTCCCTGGTCTTCAAAACCAGTGACGGGTTGAAAAGCCTGTGGCGGGTTCGATTCCCGTCCGCCTCCGCAAGAACAACCCCCTTCCTGCGTAGATCAGCGTCGGTTTTCGGCACCTGGTTTACGCAGGAACGGAGCTTTTACGTCCCCAACCGGCGCAGAGCGACTGCGGCTGCGGCCCGGACCCGGGGGTGCTCATCAGCAAGGGCGGCTTCTAGCTCATCGGTGATGCCCTCGACCTCCAGCCGTCCCAGGGTTTGGATCGCCGTCATTCGGACTCGCCAATGCTCATCGGTCCGAGCTTCCAGCAGCGCCGGGGTGGCAGAAATGTCACCCGCGTAGGCAAGGGCCCGGGCCGCCCACGAACGCGGCCAATAGGCCAAGCGAGCGCCACTCGGGTCGTTCATAAGCGTCTCGGCATGGCCGTCGCCAATCGACAACAGGACCGAACGCCAGGGTTCGTGACACAGATCGCTGCCTGTGATCTCGCCGGCCAGGAGCCGGGTGAGTGCCTTGACGGCCTGGTTGAGGCCGTCTCGTTCGATGAGGTTGCGCGTCCCGGTGGTGGGGGTCCATCCCACCTTGCCGGCTATCCGGTGGCGGCGCGGGCTGCCTTGCGTTGGGCGTCGGCCACCGCAATAGCAGTGAGGTTGACCACGTCCGACACCTCGGCGTCGCGTTGCAGCACATGCACAGCCTTGCTCAACCCAGACAAGATGGGACCAATCACCTCGGCATTGGCCAGGCGGTTGAGAAGTTTGTAAGAGGCGTTGGCCGCCGTCAGGTTAGGGAACACCAAGACATTGGCTGCCCTGGTGAGGGCTCCGCCGGGTCGTCTTGCACGGATCAACTCGTCGACCACCGCGGTGTCAGCCTGCATCTCGCCGTCCACGGGGATGTCGGGGCGACGCTTCCTAAACATCTCGGCCGCCGCCCGCACCCGCTCCGGCTCGTTCCCCTTGGCGCTACCGAAGTCCGAGTAGGAGATGAAGGCCACTCTGGGTTGGCGGTTGAAAGCAACCATGGCCGTGTCCACCGCGGCCTCGGCGATCTCGACGAGTTGCTCCGAGGTGGGTTCGATATTGACTGCGCAGTCTGTGAAGAAATACGGAGTTCCGTCGAGAATGACCACGTAGACCGAGCTGACGATGGTGCGCCCCGGTTCCAGGGACAGAGCCTGGAGAGCCGGTCTGATCGTGTCGGGATAGAAGGTGGTGAGGCCACCGAGGACAGCGTCGGCTTCACCTTCTCGCACCATGAGAGCAGCGAACATGTTGTGATCTGTCACTCCCGATCGGGCCATCTTCAGGGTCAACCCCTTCTCCCGTCGGATTCCGTGGAGAACCTCCGCGTAGCGGTCGAGGGTTTGGAGCTCGGACTCGGGACTGATCGTCTCGATCCCGTCCAGGCTGATGCCCAGCTCCGAGGACATCTCACGGATGAGCCCCACGTCACCCAATAGGACAGGCGAACCGATCCCCTCGTCGAGCACCCGCCGGGCGGATCGGAGGATGCGAACGTCGTCGCCGTGGGGGTAGACCACGCGTTGCGGCTTGGTTCGGGCGAGGGCAGTGACGGTGTTGATGAGACCGTGAGAGGCTTGGAAGCGCGAACGGAGCTCTTCGGCGTAGGCGGGAGGATCTGCCAACGGCACCATGGCAAGGCCTTCGGCGGTAGCCGCGGCTGCCACAGCCGGGGCAACGGTCCACAGGACCCTCGGGTCGAACGGTTTTGGAATCAGATAGTCGGGCCCAAACCCCAATCGGTCGAGCCGGTAGGCCTTTAGGACAACTTCGGGAACCTCCTGTCGGGCGAGCGTCGCCAGAGCTTGCGCCGCCGCCACCTTCATCCCTTCGCTCACTCCGGTGGCGCGGACGTCGAGTGCTCCCCGAAAGATGAAGGGGAAACCGAGAACGTTGTTCACCTGGTTGGGGTAATCGCTGCGCCCGGTCGCGACCAACGCATCCGGTCGAATCCGACGCGCCTCTTCGTAGCTGATCTCGGGGTCGGGATTGGCCAGGGCGAAGATCATGGGAGCGGCTGCCATCGGCTCGATCATCTCCGGTGTGACTGCCCCCGCCACCGAAACCCCGACAAACGCATCAGCACCCACCAGCGCATCTGCCAGGGTGCGCTCCTTCGTCTCCCGGGCGAATTCGGCCTTGATCGGGGTGAGGTCATCCCGGCCAAGATGAACGACACCGCGGCTGTCGACCATCACCGTATTTTCGGGACGCACCCCCAGGTGCTGGAAGAAGCGGGCAGTGGCGATGCCCGCAGCACCGGCCCCGCTAAACACCACTTTCACCTCGTCGATGGGTTTGCCCACCAGATCGAGTGCGTTTACGAACGCGGCCCCGGCGATGATGGCAGTGCCGTGCTGGTCGTCATGAAACACGGGTATGCGCAGTCTCTGGCGGAGGGTCGATTCGATGTGAAAACAGTCGGGTGCCTTGATGTCTTCGAGGTTGATCCCACCCACCGTCGGCTCGAGCATTTCACAGAAACGGATAACATCCTCAGGATCCTCGGAGGCGATTTCCAGATCGAAGACATCGATATCGGCGAAGCGCTTGAAGAGAACCGCCTTGCCCTCCATGACGGGCTTCCCCGCCATTGGCCCGATGTTGCCGAGTCCGAGCACGGCGGTGCCATTGGAGACAACCGCCACCAGGTTCCCCCGATTGGTGAACCGGAACACCGCCTCCGGGTCCTCAGCGATCATCAGGCAGGGCTCGGCTACACCCGGGGTATAGGCGAGGCTGAGGTCACCCTGAGTAGCGGTTGGCTTGGTCGGGCGGATGGCGACCTTTCCCGGACGCGGGAACTCGTGATAGTGCAGCGCCTCGCTAAAAGAACTCTTCTCGGCCATGCTCACGGGCACCCTACACGCACGCCCAAGTGATATCCCGATGGCGGTTCCCACACGGCCGTCAACCTGCGAAAATGACAATCTGATGGCAGACGACAACGGAGCCGAAGACGGTGGCTACAAGGTTATGCAGGGATGGCGCGTGGGCCACTCTCCCGACGAGGCCACAACCCGTTCCGGGCTCCTCGTCCCGGCCGGCACCAAAGACGGCAACGACGCCCTGGCCCTGGTCGACGTCCGCACCGGTCAAAGATTCTGGGCCGTGCCCAGCGGAGCCTGGCGGTTTATCTGGCCACCGACCGGACGACCGGTGGTGGCGGTCCGCGAGTCTCAGATCATCGCCGAAGAAGAACGGTCCCATGTGACCAGCGACGGCCAGTACTTGTGACCGGGCTAATTCTCCTGTTAATCACTCCGCCCACATCTACGGTGAAGCCGTGACCCGAGAAGTCCGGCCTGGCCAATCCAAGACGCGCGGTAGGCAACGTCGACGGCTGACCGCCACCGTCACCGACCTGGGGGTGGTGCGTCAGCGCGCGCTCCTGGTCGGGGTCTACTTCCGCCAGACGGCCGCCGATGAAGCCGAACGTTCTCTCGAAGAGCTGGGCCTTCTGACCAACACCGCCGGGGCCGATCCGGTCGAATACGAGCTGGTCAAACGTGACGCCCCCGATCCCGGGTTATTTATTGGCAGCGGAAAGGCCGAGGAGTTGGCTGCGCTGGTCCGTGCTCACGACATCGACGTTGTCGTCTTCGACAACGCCCTGACCCCCGCCCAACAGCGCAACCTCCAGAAGCAGTTCGAGGTCGACGTGGTGGACCGCGAGGCCCTCATCCTTGACATCTTCGCCCAGCACGCCTCCAGCAGGGCCGGGTCGCTGCAGGTGGAGCTCGCCCTCCTTCGCTACAACCTCCCGCGCCTGCGGGGCAAAGGGATCGAGCTCTCCAGGCAGCAGGGAGGAATCGGTGCCAAACGTGGTCCTGGCGAAACCAAACTCGAGACAGACCGGCGGCGCATCGCACAACGTATATCGCGGCTCGAGAAGGAACTGGTCGACCTCAACAAGATTCGCCAAACCCAATCCAAGTCTCGGCGTCGGAATCAGATGCCGGTGATATCCCTGGTCGGTTACACCAACGCCGGTAAGTCGACTTTGCTCAACCTGCTCACCGATGCCCACGTCCTGACCGAGGATCAGCTGTTCTCCACTCTCGACTCGACGGTACGTCGTTTCTCGATGCCGGACGGTCGCCCTGTGCTGTTGTCCGACACGGTCGGTTTCGTACGCCGGCTTCCCCACCATCTGGTGGAGGCTTTCCGTTCGACCCTCGACGAAGTGGTCGGAGCCAATCTTCTTCTCCATCTGGTTGACGCATCCGACTCGGAGCCGGAAGGGCAGATTGCGGCAGTTCGGGAGGTACTCACTCAGATCGGAGCGGGGTCGACTCCCGAGTTGTTGGTGCTCAACAAGGTCGATGCTGCCGATCCGACTGTGCTGGCCCGCCTTCGCAACCTCCACCCGGAAGCCGTCGTGATTTCGGCCCTGCGCGGCGAAGGCACCGATCAACTCGCCGATGCCATTGGCTCCCGCCTCGAAGAACATCTGGCCACGGTACGGCTCGAGATCCCCTACACCAGGGCCGATCTGGTCGCGGCGGCCCACCGCCATGGCGACGTAATCGCCGAAAAACACGACGAACACGGCTCGATACTGGAAGTCCGCCTCTCGGCCGGCCGGCTCGAGGCATTCCGGGAGTTCGTAGCCAGCTGATTCAGCGGTCGGCGGCGATGAGCTGGAAATGGCGAGCCGCCAGCACGGCCGCTCCCACGATCCCTGCCTCGTTACGGAGGGCCGCCGGCACGACCTCGACATTCACCGTGAGATGGTGAGCCCACTTCTCCCAACGTCTTGACACCCCTCCGCCCAGGACGATGACATTGGGCGACAGAACTTGATCGAGATGTTTGAGGTAGGCATCGAGACGCAGCGCCCATTGCTTCCAGGTGAGGCCCTCGTGGTCTTTGACCGAAGCGGCCGCCCAATCCTCTACGGACTCGTAACCATTGAACTGCAAATGCCCGAACTCGGTGTTGGGCAGCAGGCGTCCATCAAGAAAGATCGAAGAGCCGATCCCGGTTCCGAGAGTGAGGATCACCACCACCCCCGTCAGTCCCCGGGCTGCGCCAAAGGCGACTTCGGCCACTCCAGCCGCGTCGGCGTCGTTGACGACCAAAACGTTCTGACCAGTGGCAGCTGCAAATAAGTCGGCGGCACGACAACCAATCCAGGACTTGTCAACATTGGCGGCACTGAGGGTCACGCCCGCCTTGACGATGGCCGGGAAGGTGCAGCCCACTGCCCCCCGGTAGTCGAAATGTTCAACCATCTTCCCGACAACCTCAGCGACGGCCGCTGGGAGCGACGGATCCGGAGTGGGGAGTTTGAGGCGTTCTGCTTTCAACTCTCCGGTTTCGGGGTCCACCAGGTTGGCCTTGATGCCGCTTCCACCGATATCGATTCCCAGCACCGGGGTCATGGGACCGAGCATATCGGGGCCGTTAGGCTCGGATGGTGAGTGCTTCGGTTGGGCTGATCGGGCTGGCGGTGATGGGTCAGAATCTCGCCCTCAATCTGGCCGAGCACGGCCACTCGATTGCGGTCTACAACCGGACGGCCCGTGTTACCGAGGATTTTGTGGCCGCGAATCGGGCAACCTTCCCGGTCGTAGGGGCTTCCACCATCCGGGAGTTGATCGATCACCTCGAAAAACCGCGGCGGCTGATTTTGATGATCAAAGCCGGCGCGGCTGTCGACGACCTGCTTGCCCAATTGTGGGATCTGCTTGCCGCCGGGGACGTGGTGGTCGATGGTGGCAACAGCCTCTTTTCCGATACCGAGCGACGTCAGCAGATTGCCGCCACACATGGGGTCTTTTACATCGGCGCCGGGATCTCCGGAGGTGAAGACGGGGCACGACATGGGCCTTCGATAATGCCGGGTGGGAACGAGATGGCATGGCCCCTCGTTGGGGGGATGCTCCGCGATATTGCCGCCCGCACTCCGTCGGGTGAGGCGTGCTGTGAGTGGCTAGGCCCAGGCGGCAGCGGCCACTTCGTCAAGATGGTTCACAACGGGATCGAATACGGTGATATGCAAATAATCGCCGAGGCCTACCACCTGATGCAGGCCGCAGGACTAGCCGTGGGAGAAATGACGGAGGCTTTCCGGGTGTTCTCCAAGGGTCGCCTCTCATCGTTCCTGATCGATATCACCGCCCAGATCCTCGAGAAAACGGATGTCGATGGCACACCCCTGATTGATCGGGTACTGGACACCGCCGCCCAGAAGGGCACCGGCATATGGACAGTGCGAAGCTCCCTGGACCTGGCGCAACCGGTCACCCTCATGGCAGAGGCCGTGTATTCGCGGATGGTTTCGGCGCTGAAGGAGGAGCGGGTGGCTGCGAGCCGCGTGCTCTCCGGACCATCGACGAGAGTCGAGGTCTCCCTGGAGGATATCGAGGACGCGTTGTATGGAAGCAAGATCGTCTCTTATGCGCAGGGCTTCATGCTGTTGGCCGCGGCCTCTGACGAATATGGCTGGAGGCTCGACCAGGCCCGGATCAGTCCCCTGTGGAGGGCAGGATGCATCATCCGGGCGGCGTTCCTCGATGACATCACTAGGGCCTTCCGGGACAACCCAACCCTGCCAAATCTGATGCTTGCGCCCTTCTTCGCCGATGCATTGGCCGCGGCTCAACCCGGCTGGCGCAGAGTGGTGGCGGCAGCGGTGACGGCGGGGGTACCGGTGCCCGCCTACTCGAGTGCTCTGGGATTTTTTGACTCCTACCGCTCGGCGCGGTTGCCCGCCAACCTCATCCAGGCGCAACGGGACCTCTTCGGCGCCCATACCTACGAACGCACCGACCACCCCCGCGGCGAGTACTTCCATACCAATTGGTCTTAGATCCGCGAACCCCGGGTTCACGGACCCACTTGTGGGTGCCACAGCCCCGAGAAACGCGTGTCACCCTGCCTGACGCTGTTCGAGGACGACCCGCACCTGGTTCGCCACAACGTCGGGCCGCTGTTTGAGGTCGTGCCAGGTGAATCGCATGAGGGTCCACGCGTGAATTGCACACTCTCGATCCCGCTCGCGATCTTTTGCCATCTGTTCAAGGGCGGCATGCCAGCGCCGTGAGTCCCATTCGATGGCCAGCCGTACTTCGGGATATGCATCATCGAATCGGCGAGACGGAGACCAGGGAATCGGGTATTGCGGGACCGGCGCACGAACTCCGTACCGGCGCAGAACGGCATGTCCCAGTCGCTCGAGGACGGTGGCGCTCGCCATGAAACCGTCGCCACGGTCTGCAAGCACCTCTCGGAATTTCACCGTGCCGGGCTTCCCGCGTCGACCGGTCTCGAGTCCGATGGTGTTCATCTGGTCGATGGTTGCCATCCCTGCCACGAGGATTCCGTCGACCACTCGGTCTAGATGAAAGATATGGAGATCAGCGGCAAGATCGGAGGCGGTACGGGCAGGTGTCGTGATGGCCATGCCGCGGAGGGTGGTCGAGTGGGTCTCACTGAGGTCGATTGTCCGATGGACCGTGACGCCAGGGAACTCGTGAGTGGTCCGATGGTGGACGCTCACGGTCGGAGGCCCCTCTCGCAAGTACGGAAATCCCCAAAGCCGGGCCGCGGAGAAGTGTGACACCACCGCTCCGGGAAGTGCCAGGACTGCACCTCTAAGTAGCGCCTCCTCTCCTTCCATGGGAATGACTCGGTAGACACCGTCGACGACGATGGCGATTTCACCCCGGTTGACGGCTCGACCGATGGCACTGGTGGTGAGGCCGAGGGAGAGGAGTTGCCTTCTCGATGCGAAACCACCCTGGGTGGCGGCCAACTCGATGAGTCTCGACATGTTCATGCCGCCAAACGTGCCATACGACTGTGACAAGATTGTTCTCGGGGCCTACGGACCCACTTGTGGGCCCGTGAACCCGGGGTTCGCGGTTCCCCTAGCATCCGCTAGCAATCCCCACAGAAAGTGGACCTAGAACGATGTCCGAGTCCTCTTATCGCTTGCCCCGAACCGTTATCCCCCGACGTTACGAGTTGACTCTCGAGCCGGACCTTGAGGCGGCTCTATTTGCCGGGAGGGCGATCATCACGATCGAGGTCATCGAACCGGTCAGTGAGATCCTGGTCAATGCCCATCACCTCCAGATCACGGAGGCGATTGTCCGCGGTGAAGGCGACCAAGCCGGGAAGGTCAGCCTGATCGAGGACCAACAGCGGGCGCGGATCAGCTTCGACCACCCCCTTCCGGTCGGCACTAGCAACCTCCATCTCGACTTCAACGGCATCCTCAATGACCAGCTCGTCGGCTTCTACAAGTCGACCTTCACCGATATCGATGGGCTGGAGCAGGCCATCGCCACCACCCAGTTCGAGGCCACTGACGCCCGCCGCGCCTTCCCATGTTGGGACGAACCCGATCTCAAGGCCGTGTTCGCAGTGAGCCTGGTTGTCCCAGATGGGCTTCTGGCCGTGTCCAACGGCTCCGAGGTCGAACGCACGCTCCAGGACGACGGCAAGGTACTCGTCAAATTCGCCGACACCATGATCATGTCCACATATCTGGTGGCCTTTGCGATCGGTCCGTTCGAGGCGACCGACCCGGTCGCAGTTGACGGGGTGCCGGTCCGGATCATCGTCCCGCGGGGCAAACTCCATCTGTCGGGTTTTGCGATGGAGTGTGCAGCCTTCTGCCTCCACTACTTCGGCGATTACTACGGCATCCCCTATCCCGGCGACAAGCTCGACCATGTGGCAATCCCCGACTTCGCATTTGGAGCTATGGAAAACCTCGGTTGCATCACCTATCGGGAGACGGCCCTCCTGGTCGACCCCGAAACGGCCAGCCAGTCCGAGCTTCTTCGGGTTCTGGATGTGGTCGGCCACGAAATTGCCCATATGTGGTTCGGCGACCTGGTGACCATGAAGTGGTGGGACGGAATCTGGCTCAACGAGGCTTTCGCCTCGTTCATGGAGTTCAAATCAACCGACGCGATGCGCCCGGAGTGGAAACGCTGGCTGGCGTTCGCCGCCGGTGAACGCCCCTGGGCCCATGGCGTCGACTCCTTGCATTCCACGCGCCCGGTCGAGTTTCAGGTTGATTCGCCCGACGAGGCCAACGAGATGTTCGACGCCTTGACCTATGGAAAAGGTTCTTCCGTATTGCGGATGATCGAACAGTTCATCGGCGAGGATGCGTTTCGCAACGGAGTAGGAAGCTATTTGCGCACCCATGCCTATGGCAACACCGTCACAGCCGACCTCTGGGCAGGGCTCAACCTCGCTTCGGGAGTGGCGGTGGGCGAGATCATGGACACCTGGATCTTGCAGCGCGGCTTCCCCCAGATCGAGGTAGCGATGACAGGAGAAGGTCTGCGTCTCGGCCAACGCCGCTTCTTGACCATTCCGGATGAGTCCGATGCAACATTGTGGAAGGTGCCCGTGCAACTTCGCACGGCCGACGGTGTCAATCGATGGGAAACGAAGTTCCTTCTGGGGGGCCACGAAATGGTGGTGCCTTTTGAGGCAGGCGGTTACGTCGTGGCCAATGCCGGAGGACACGGCTTTTACCGGGTTCGTTACGAACAGGAGTTATTCACTCGACTAGTGACGGCCCTTCCCGATCTGGACGACCTCGAGCGATTCATCCTGATAGACGACACCTGGGCTTTCGTGGAGTCGGGTCAGCTGTCCGCTGCCGACTTCCTCCTCCTAGCGACCGCCTATGCCGGCGAAAGTGAGCAGGCCGTCTGGCAGGCGGTACTGACCGGAGTTGGTGCCATATCCCACCACCTGGTCGGTGACGACCAACGGGCGAGCTTCGCCCGCTGGGTCGATGACCTGGTACGTCCGACCTACCAAAGCCTGGGGTGGCAGGCAGCGGCGGGTGAGTCCGACCTGACACGGCGGCTGCGTGGCCAGATGATCGGAGCGATGGGTCGTTTGGCCGACGATGCCGAGGTGATAGCCCGCTGCCGAACCATCACCGCCGAGTGTCTCGACGACTCGCGGGCTGCGGATCCCGAGGTGTCCCGCGCCGCGCTGTTCGTGACAGCCTCCCACGGTGGAAGGGACGAACATTCCGACTACTTGCGCCGCTACCGGGAAACAAATTCACCGCAGGACCAGGATCGGATGTTGATGGCGCTGGGTCTTTTCGACCTGCCGGATCTGGTAGTAGAAAACGTCGATGCGTCCCTCGACGGACGCATCCGCTCCCAGGACGGGGCGAGGGTGATCGGAGCGACTTACGCCAACCGTCGCCACGGACATCTCGCCTGGCAGGAAGTTCGAAAATTGTGGGATGAGTTCACCAGACTTCCGACCATGACCCAGCGCCGGATGATCGAGGGGCTCCCGGCCCTGTCGCGCCCGGAGGTCGCAGCCGAGGTCCAGGCATTTTTTGCCGAAACGCAGCTTCCGCATGCCACCAAATCCATCGCCCAGAACCTGGAACGACTACGGGCCAACGTGTTACTGCGCGAACGGGAGACCAAGGCTGTTACCGAATTCCTCAACACATAACAAGAAGGCGAGCCCACCCGGACCCGCCCTCTTCCGACTTCCGTCTTCCGACTTACTGGAGCTCGACCGTCGCTCCGACCGCCTCTAGTTGAGCCTTGGCTTTCTCGGCTGCGGCCTTGTCGACATTCTCCAATACCGGCTTGGGAGCTCCGTCGACCAGGTCTTTGGCCTCTTTGAGACCGAGACTGGTCAGAGTGCGGACCTCCTTGATCACCTTGATCTTCTCGCCGCCGACGGCAGCGAGAACCACGGTGAACTCGTCCTTCTCCTCTTCGACCGGAGCGACGGCGCCTCCAGCAGCCGGCGCCGCCGCGGCCATGGGCACCGCCGCGGTCACATCGAAACGCTCCTCGAAAGCATCGAGGAACTCCTTCAGTTCGAGAACTGTCATTTGCTCGAAGACCTCGAGCAGATCTGCAGTTGACTTCTTGGCCATCGTCATACCTCCCCGGCCGTTGCGGCCGTCTTTTTATCCAGGAGCTGCCCGAACATCGTGGCGGCATTGCGGGTGAACGACGAGAAGAGACCCGCTGCCTGGGCCATCGGTGCCTGAAAGGCGCCGGCCAGCTTGGCAAGCAGAACCTCGCGGGGTTCGATGTCCGCCAGCCGGGTCACCTCATCGGCACCCAGCAGTACCCGCCCCAATAGTCCTCCCTTGAGAACCAGCTTGTCCGTCTCTTTCGCAAAGTCCCGCAAGGCCTTGGCGGTAGCCACAGCGTCCTTGGCGGCGAAGGTCAGGGCGGTCGGACCCATCAGCTGATCCGTGATCCCTTCGAGGCCCAGCTCGTCGACGGCGCGTTTGGCCAGGGTCATTTTCACGACCTTGTAGTCGGCGCCGGTTTTACGCAGGTTTCTGCGCAGGTCAGCAAGCTGGCGGACGTTGAGCCCGCGGTATTCGGTCAGAAACACCGCCTGGGCTTGTTCGAGCCGTTCTTTGATGTCGGCAACTGCCTGGACCTTCTCAGGTCGCGGCATTCGCTCCTCCTTATATGTAGAAGCCCCCTCGGCAAAGCGCGCGGGGGCTCCGGAAGGAGCGACCTGCGTTGGGTTTATTTGCCGAAACACACCAACGGTCTTGGGCCGAGGAAAGGCTTGTTAACGACAGGGTACCGACCGGCGGGAACCAAGCCAAAACCGGCGAGACCGCGAAACCCCATGGAAAATATTACCTGGACTTTTGGCCAATTCGGGTTCACACTTGTCAGGTTGAGAACAGGGGGGTCGCCGGAAGAGAGCGGCGGGTTTCCTGACCGCCCCCGCCGACCCTGGAACCGGCAACCGGGCAACGGAGCGTCTAGGAACCGCGGCCCCTACCCTGCGGTTGGACCGAAGGGCGCTCCGTCGGACGGTGGACCTGGCAACCGAGCCCGGAACGGAACCGGTACCCGGCACCCCCCTACTCTTGACAGACGGCAGTCGGAAAAAGGAAGCCCCGAAGCTTTAAGTTGCCAGGGCGGTGAGATCCTCGACTTTGCCGGTATCGACCTGTACGCCCGGACTCATCGTCGATGACAGCACCAGTTTCCTGACGTAACGACCTTTGGCCGAGGCCGGTTTCACCCGGACGATCTCGGCAGCCACCGTCGCCAGATTGGCGACCAGTTGCTCAGGCGAGAAGGAAGCTTTGCCGATCGGGACGTGGACGTTGCCGAAGCGGTCGTTGCGGTATTCGATGCGGCCGGCTTTGAACTCGTTCACTGCTTTGGCGACATCCTGAGTAACGGTGCCCGCCTTCGGGTTCGGCATAAGACCGCGGGGCCCGAGGATCCGGCCCAACTTGCCGACTTCAGCCATCATGTCGGGAGTGGCGATGGCCAGATCGAAGTCGAGTTCGCGGCCAGCGGCCAGCTCGGCGACCAGCTCTTTGCCCCCTACCAGGTCGGCTCCCGCTTCCTCCGCCTCCCGAGCTTTGTCGGCAGGGGCAAAAACCGCCACCCGCACCTTTTTGCCAGTGCCATGAGGTAATGCCACGGTGCCACGGACGAGCTGATCGGCCTTCCGAGGATCGATTCCCAGCAGGAACGCCGCCTCCACTGATTCGTCGAACTTGGCAGTGGCCATCTCCTTGACGAGGGCCACCGCCTGCGGGGCGGGATACGCCGTTTCGCGATCGAATCGGCGCATGGCGTCACGATATTTCTTGCCGTGTGCTGGCATTGTTTTCTCCTGTGGTCCAGGCGAACCGCTCAACACGGTTCTCCCACTTCTCAACTTCCGTCTTCCCAACTTCCGACTGGTCGAAGGCCTCAGCCCTCGACGTTGATTCCCATCGATCGAGCGGTGCCTTCAACCACTTTCATGGCTGCCTCGATGTCGTTGGCATTGAGGTCGGGCATCTTGATTTCCGCTATCTCTTTGACCTGTGCCCTGGTCACCGATCCCACTTTGACCTTGTGCGGTTCGGCCGAGCCTTTGTCAACTCGGGCAGCCTGGCGAAGCAATGCCGCGGCCGGGGGGGTTTTGATGACAAACGTGAAGCTGCGGTCCTCATAGATCGAGACCTCGGCCGGGAGGATCATCCCCCTTTGCGACGAGGTGGCTTCGTTGTAGGCCTTGACGAAATCCATCAGGTTGATGCCGTGGGGCCCGAGGGTGGTTCCCACCGGGGGCGCGGGCGTGGCCTGGCCAGCCGGCAGCTGCAACTTCACAGTTGTAACAAGTCTCTTTCTTCCCATACCTTCTTAGCTTCCGTCTTCCGACTGTTGACTAGTTTTTTTGGATATCGTCGAAACCCAATTCGACCGGCGTGTCCCGTCCGAAGATGTTGACAAGCACGACCACCTTGGATTGATCGAGGTTGATGCCCTCGATAACCCCGTTGAAGTCTGCAAACGGCCCTGCCACCACGCGCACGGTTTCCCCGACTTCCCAAGCAGGCTTAAAGCGGGGACGGGCCTTCTCCTCTTCCTTCTGGACACCAAGGAATCGTTCTACCTCACGACGGGAAAGGGGGGTAGGTTTGTTGTTGCCGCCCACGAACCCGGTCACACCCGGCGTATTGCGAACTGCGTACCAGGAGTCGTCGTCAAGCTGCATTCTCACGAGGATGTAACCCGGGAAGACTTTGCGAGGGACAGTGACCTTTTTGCCATTCTTGATCTCGACTACATCTTCCATGGGAATGTGCACTTCGAAGATGCGATCCTCCATGTGCATCGAGTGGATCCGGGTCTCCAGATTGGCTTTGACCTTGTTCTCGTAGCCCGAATAGGAGTGGATGACGTACCAGTCGCCGGGAAGGTCGAACGGGCTGGGGGGAGCCGGAGCCTCCTCCGGCTCTGGCGCGGAATCGAGGGGTTCGGTCATCATCGTCGTTGGAGGAGGGTGAAGACGGCTTCCTTCATCAGGATGTCGACCGCAAACACCACCAAGGTGAGGGTGGTGGTCACGATCAGGGTCACCGCGGTAAATGCGAGCAGTTGTTCGCGGCTTGGCCAGGAAACCTTTTTGAGCTCCAACCGGACTTCGTGAAGGAACGTCCGCAGCCGCATCCACCAGGCTTTACGTTCGCTTGGGGGCCCACCACGGCCGGGGCCACCAGGGAGTTTCCTCTGGCCGTTGCCCTGCTCACGTTTTTGAAGTCGCTCCTCACGTTCCATGAGGCGGCGCATCTCTCGGTTCATCACCTGTCCATTGTTTCTTCGCCCAAGCCTACGGCAGGGGTGGAGGGACTCGAACCCCCAACCTCCGGTTTTGGAGACCGGCGCTCTGACCAATTAGAGCTACACCCCTAGGGGGTCAGGGCGGGCGATTCAGTATACGGTCGCCCGGACGGTTCACGAAAACCCCGGGACTCTAAGCCCGGGCTTCCCTCCGGCGCCACGCCCAGGCCGCCACCAACACCACTACCGCTCCCGCCGCCGCCGGCAGCCAGGTTTTACCCCCGCTGGCTGCCCCGGCTACGAGAGCCGTGCCCAAAACTGCGCCTTCCAAATCGGGCGGTGGCACCTCACGCTTTGTGGCCATGCCGGCCAGAACCCGCCGGGTGGTCCGAACAGACGCGCCATGAGCCTGACACCTAAGACAGCGAGCCTGATGACCGGATGCAAACCGGGGCAAGGGTCGTTCGGTGAGCATGGACCCGGTTACAACGTTTCCCACAATGAGACAACGAACGTTCATCGCTCAACCTCTCGCAGATTGCGTTGAAGTTGCTGATGGGCCCGGTGCAAGCGGACTTTGGCCGCGGTGGTAGAAATCTCGAGAGCCTGGGCGATTTCCAAATGGCTCCAGCCGTATACGTCTTTCATGACTACCACCGACCGCAATCCGGGTTTGAGCTCAGCCAAAGCATGACTCAGCCGGCGCCGCAGGTCGGCGTTCTCGGCTGCCCGGTCAGGGATTTGGGTCTCGTCAGCCACCTCCGGTTCTGGCACCTCATTGATGTGGACCGTTGCCCGGCTCGACCGGTGGCGGCGCCAGGTTGAAGCGGTATTGACCGTGATGCGGTATGACCACGTCGAGAAGGAAGAATCCCCCCGGAACGAGCCGAGGCCCCGCCATACTCTGATCCAGGTCTCCTGAACGACCTCCCTTGCGCTGTCGCGGTCCTGGGTAAGTCGGAGAGCCAGGTTGTAAATCTCATGGTTGTGGCGGCGGAACAGGGCCGTGAAGGCGGCACGATCACCTGCTTGGGCGAGTCCGACGAGCGCGACATCTGAGCTTTCGACATACGGTCCACTCATTCGGTTACCTCAGGGTCAGCCGGGCGCTCACCAGTTCCGACTCTCCGGCCCCAAGGCGGGAGTTAACTGCGGTCCTGTCTACAGCGCCAGTCATCTCGCAGGTGACGAGCGGTCGTAACGGTGCCCTAAAACGAAAACTTGCGTCGGCCAGAGGTGCCGGGCCCCCTTCGAGATTGGCGGCCCCGCTCATCAGCCATGCCGCCTGGAGCAGCCCGTGTACAACCACACCCGGGAATCCGGCTTCCCGTGCCGCTTGATGGTCCCAATGGATGGGGTTCCAATCGCGGCTAACGGCCGCATAACGAACCAGGTCGGCTCGCGATGCAGAACGTCGAACGTCGAGATGTTGACCAAGCGGCGCAAGCGGATCGTTGACCCCGCTTGCTTCCGCGGGAGGCTCAGCCTCCTCGGTGGTCTCACCCGCCGCCGGGTTGTCTCCCGAAACCAGAAACGTCGAGGAACCGCTAAGAAAAGATTCCCGTCCGCCAGTGACTGCCAGATCAAAGCCAAGGAAAGCCACCCCACCCCGATTGCGCACCCGGGTCACCGTGCCAATGACAGCAAGTTCTTGCTCAAGTCGGAACGGCGAGCTCCAGGAGAAACGCTGTTCCCCATGAATGACGCCGCGGCCGGCCAATTCGGGTTCGGTCAGCAGCCTCGGTGCGACGGCAAACAAACAGGCTGCCGCCCAACCCGGAGGTGCATGTTCGGTCCATCGTTCGGGGTTGTCACGGGTAACGGCCACAAACTCGGCGACCCGGTCGGCAGACAGCCTCAGCTCTACCGGCCCATAGGTCCGCCCTTCGAGTGCCTCCATTCCTCACCTGGCCAGGAAATCCTCTAACGGGTTTCGCGGTGTTTGGTGTGCTTGCGACACCAGCGGCAGTACTTCGACAACTCCAGACGTTCGCGGGTGTTGGCCTTGCTTTTGGTGGTGACATAGTTACGCCGCTTGCACTCCTCGCAGGCAAGGGTGATAGGCGGTCGCTTGTCAGATGCCATTTTTCAACTCAATTCGTTTGTTGGTCTACTTGGAGATTTTGGTTACCCGGCCGGCGCCGACGGTCCGTCCACCTTCCCGGATGGCGA
>JBBDQN010000052.1:0-17442 GCA_040905905.1 Acidimicrobiia bacterium | reverse complement strand
CCGGGCGATCGCCCGGGCAACAGCAGGTAAACGGAAAATCAAAAACGGGAGGACCATAACGGTGAGAGCCTCTAAAAAGCTCGGCCGATGGCGCGGTCTCGCAATCGTCACGGTGTTTGCAATCGTGGCGGCGGCGTGCACAAGTGGGACCACAACCACAACTGGTACGGGTACGACGACTGCCACGACGGTAGGCCCGACCACCACCGCACCGCCAGCCGGCTTCACATACCGGTTGGGGATCTTCTCAGACACCACCACCGACAACTACTGGGCCTACATCGGCCCGGCGGGGACCGTGTGGAATGCGTATGTCCTGAGCCCCACCAAGCCCGCGCTATTCGGACTCAACTACCCCGGTATCGAACTGGACAGCGACATTGCTGCCAGCGCCGAAGTACCCACCGGGGCAGCTGAAGGCGATGGCTGGGCTATCGATGTAACCATGCGTGATGATGCGACATGGTCAGACGGCACCCCCATCACTGCGGGCGACATCGTCTTCACTTATGAGACGGTGCGCGACCTGGCGCTGGGTGGCAGCTGGCTGAACTCGTATCCGATCGCGGCTGAGGGCAGCCTTGGTCTGACGGCCGTTGAGGCCGTGGATGACACGACTGTCAAGTTTGTGTTCAACGAGCGTCCTGGTCTGGCGATTTGGCCGCACCAGGTTGGCCTTGCTCCCATCATGCCGGCCCACATTTGGGGCGACGCGGTGGAAGAAGCCAAGACCTCGGAGGAACCTGCCGAGGCGTTGTACGCCGTGGCGGGTACCGGTCTCGACGTTTCCGGAGGCCCCATGGTCTTTGCCGAGCGTGCGGAAGGCACCTTTGCTCGCAACACGGCCAACCCGAGCTACTACGACTCGGGTCAGACCGTTGAGTCCGGTGGCGTGACCTACACGATCGGGCCGTTCGCCAGTGAAGCGATTTTCTCGCTTTACGGTGGACAGGACGCAGCCGTGCTAGCGCTGGCGGCGGGCGAGGTGGACTACCTCCTCAACCCGCTCGGCATGCAGCGGGGTCTTCTCGCTCAGGTTGATGGCAATGAGGAGCTGACGGCGGTGGTTAACCCCACCAACGGGTTCCGCTATATGGCCTTCAACCTCCGCAAGGAGCCCATGAGCATTCCCCAGTTCCGGGAGGCTCTGGCGCTGATGATCGACAAGGAATTCATGGCCAACAACGTCCTCCAGGGCGTGGCTTTCCCGCTGTACGTGACGCTGCCTGAAGGCAACACCAAGTGGTACAACGAGGAAGTAGCCGATGAAGTCGCTTCCCGCTATGTCGGCAAGACCATGCAGGAGCGTCTCGAAGGCGCAGTTGCTCTCCTCAAGGAGGGCGGCTTCACCTGGACGACCGAGCCGGCCATGGCTGTCGATGCGGATGGCGTCATTCTCCAGGCCGTCGTGCCTGGCGAGGGCCTTCTGCTCAACGGAAACCCGATTCCGGAGCTCGAAGTCATCGCCCCCGGACCGGGCTACGACCCGTTGCGGGCCACCTACTCGGTATGGATCGAGACCTGGTTGAACCAGCTCGGTTTTGACGCCGAGGCCAACCCCACCGACTTCAATGCCCTGGTTGACAGGGTCTATGGAGTCCAGGAGGACGGCACCCTGGCGTTCGACATGTATCTGCTTGGCTGGTCGCTCGGGAACCCGGCGCTGCCCACCTATCACGAGTCTTTCTTCGCATCGAAGAACGACACCCTCGTGAATGAAGGTGACAACGCCCCCGGCTTCGCCAACGCCGATTTCGACGCTCTGGTCGAACAGTACAACGCAGCCCAGACCGAAGAAGAGGCCTACGACATCATGTGGGAGATGGAGGTAATACTCGCCGACGAGTTGCCCTACATCCTGCTCTTTGACACAGGCATCCTCGAGTTCTACCGCCAGGCCAACGTGAACTTCCCGTTCACGCAGACCCTGTCGGGCCTGCAGTTCCTCTCCGGACAGCAGGGATTGGTCACAGCCGCTCGTTGACCCGTAAGGGTTGCACGAACGTGCAGTGACGATCTGTTAGGAACGGGGGCGGAGACAAACTCCGCCCCCGTTCCGCGCAAGGGTCGTGTGGTAGCCTCGCCCGCAGGCACAGGGAGGATCAGATCGTGCTGAAGTTCATCGGTAAACGCCTAATCCAGGGCTTGCTTTTGCTGGTGGTGTTCCTGGCTCTGGTGTATCTGTTGCTTGAGGCTCAACCCGGCGATATAACCCAGCAGCTCATATCCGATCCGGACATTCCACCTGAAGCCCAGAGAATGTTGGCCGCCCAGCTCGGCCTCGACCAGCCGCTGGCGGGACGGGTTTTCACCTACGTTCTCAACTTCTTCCAGGGTGATCTCGGAGTTTCTTTCACCCAATATCCGACTCCCGTTTCCCAACTCATACTCGAGCGCTTACCTCGAACCGTGGTCCTGTTCCTCTCAGCAACGCTGGTCGCCTATTACCTGGGCTTTGGCCTCGGCAAGATCATGGCCTGGCGGCGGGGGCGCTTCACTGAAACAGCCCTCACGCTGGGCGGGGTGGCTGGTTACACGGTGTTCTATCCGTGGTTCGCCATCATGATGCTCTGGTTCTTTGGTTTCATCCTCGACTGGTTCCCCCTCGGCAAGTTCACCGACGTGCAGGAATGGAGCGGGGCACCAATGAACCCCAATCAGGTGTTTATGAGGTTCATGATCTCGGCATTCGCCGTGAGCGCATTGGTGCTTGCAGTTTTTGTGGTGGCGAGGAACCTGAAGGCCGAGCGATTGCAGAGGATCGTGTGGCGCACGGGGTTCGCCGTTCTGCTCGTCAGCTTCGTGGCGTATTGGTGGTTCAGCCCGTTACGGCCGTTTGTGGGCGACCTTCTCCACCACACTGTCCTTCCGGTGATGACTCTCGCCTGT
The DNA here is from genome assembly GCA_040905905.1 of Acidimicrobiia bacterium. Taxonomy (GTDB): domain Bacteria; phylum Actinomycetota; class Acidimicrobiia; order Spongiisociales; family ZC4RG35; genus JAICND01. Next base: position 14,553 of record JBBDQN010000052.1, on the reverse strand, counting down.
GTCGCCTTCGCCGGCGTGATGCTCTTGACCCGCTCGGCGATGTTGGAGACGTTGCGGGAGGACTACATCCTTACTGCACGGGCCAAAGGCCTCTCCGAGCGGACGATCCGCGACAAACACGCGGCGCGCAACGCCCTGCTACCGGTGATCACCGCCATGGTCCTGGCGCTGGCCTTTGTCATCAGCGGCGGCATCATCACCGAAGGGGTTTTCTCCTGGCCCGGTTTGGGCCAGATGTTGCTGACCGCGACTCTGTTGGAGGACATTCCCCTGGCCACCGGGACGCTGGGCATCATCGGAATCCTCGCCCTGGTGGGTCACATCGTTGCAGACGTTGCCTACATGTACCTCGACCCGCGGATCCGCTACTCCTAAGGAGACGTCCTGACCGACACACTGGCCCCCCCGTCGCCCGGCGTCGAAGTTACCCTCCAGGACCCATTGTGGAGGGTGCGGCTGCGCTTGATGCGCCGCGGTCTCCGCAAAAATTGGAACCTGTTCGCCGCCAACCGGATCGGCCTGGTCGGCTTGACCATAATCGTGATCTTCGGGTTCATGGCGATAGCCCACCCGATCCTGATGGCGACGGTCTGGTCGCAGCAGGTCTACAACCCGGTCACGGGATACGACGCACCGTTCGTCGAGAAAATAGTGGTCGAGGAAGTGACGGATCCGCTGACTGAGATCGATTTGGCCACCGCCCAGATCCAGCTGAACCCGTTCATCGATCTTGGCGAGACCCTCATCATACGGAGCCAGCCCGCTCCGCCCACATGGACGGGCGCTACGCCGCATTTCCTGGGCACCGACCCGTTGGGTCGCGATGTTCTCAGCCAACTCTTGTACAGCACCAGGGCCGCGTTCGCCCTTGGCGTCATCGCCGCGGTGGTCACCGTCTTCATCGCAACGGCGGTGGGCAGCGCTTCAGCGTATTTCGGAGGCTGGATCGACACACTGTTGATGCGTTTTGCCGACCTGATCCTGCTGGTGCCCTTGTTGCCGATCCTGATCGTTGTCTCCGCCCTCTTCGACATCAGCCTGCCGTTGCTCGGGGTGGTTATCGGAGTGTTGAGCGGATTCGGGGGCACTGCCATCATTCTCAAGTCCCAGGCTCTCCAGGTATCTGTGAAACCATTCATCGATGCTGCCCGGATCGCCGGCGGTGGCCATACACATCTCATCTTCCGCCACATCATTCCCAATGTGCTGCCATTGTCCTTCCTCTACATGATGTTCACCGTCACCGACGCCATCTCGCTGGAGGCAACCCTGTCTTTCCTGGGGCTCCTTTCGATCCCGATGAGTTGGGGGATCATGATCAACGTCGCCTCGTCGCAGGGTTACCTGCTTTCCGGAACCGAATACTGGTGGCTGCTGATGCCGGCCGGTTTGGCTGTCAGCATGCTGGCGGCCTCGTTCTTCCTGGTAGGCAGGGCGTTGGACGAGGTTGTGAATCCGCGTTTGCGCCAACGTTGATCGAGTCTGGTTTTGCCAACAACAAGGTCAGGGAGGAACCGACAAGGTGACGAGTAACGGAAAGCCGCTCCTCGAGGTCGACGGACTGGTGATGCGATACCAGACCAAGAGGGGCCAGGTCTCTGCCATCGAAGATATCACCTTCACTCTTCACCATGGCGAGTCTCTGGGACTGGTGGGGGAGTCGGGCTGTGGGAAAACCTCGGTGGCGATGTCGTTGATGGGGCTGGCTGCTGACAACGCCCGGTACGTCTCCGGTCAGATTCGCCTCGAAGGTGAAAATCTGCTGGCCCTCTCCGAAGACCAGATGCGGAGGAGGCGATGGAAGTCGATCTCGATGGTTTTTCAGGGAGCCATGAACTCCTGGAACCCGGTGTATCGGGTGGGAGATCAGATCCGGGAGGCGATGGACCTCCACATCAAGCCCAAACTCAACGAGGCGAACGCCAGGGGCCGCATGGCCCGCCTGTTCGAAATGGTGGGTCTCAACCCGGCAATGCTGGAGCGATTTCCGCATGAGTTCTCGGGTGGGATGCGGCAACGGGCGGTTATCGCCATGGCCCTCTCCTGCGACCCGAAGCTCATCATCGCCGACGAACCTACTACTGCCCTCGATGTCATCGTCCAGGATCAGATCCTCAAGGAATTGAAGAAGATCCAGGATCAGCTTGGGATGGCTCTCATCTATATCTCCCACGACATTGCCGTCATCGCCGAAGTGACCGACACGATCGGCGTGATGTATGCCGGCAAGCTCGTCGAATATGGACCCACCCTCGAGATATTTCACCGGCCCCGCCACCCGTACACGTACCTGCTGCTTTCGTCTACCCCTTCGATCATCGGTCCCCGGCGCAAGCTGGCACCGCTGGTTGGAGAGCCCCCCAACTTGCTTGACCCTCCCCCCGGCTGCCGCTTCCACCCCCGCTGCCCCTTCGTCACCGAAGTGTGCCGGACCGAGGATCCTCCTTTCACCGAACTGGCTTCGGGGCACAGGGTTGCCTGTTGGAACTGGCAGCAGGTGCCCGTCACCATCGGAGCGTCGGTATGAGCCAGCCTCTCTTGAAGGTAGATGGTCTAACCAAGCTGTTTCCGGTGCAAAGGGGCTTGTTTCGCAAGCCGGTTGAGTTCGTGCATGCGGTCGACGGGATCAGCTTTGAGATCGGGGCCGGCCAATCGCTGGGACTGGTGGGGGAGTCGGGATGTGGGAAGTCAACCACCGGGCGAATGCTGACGAGGCTGATGGATGCCTCCAGCGGCCAGATCCTGCTGGCCGACAACGGCAACCCGGTTGACGTTGCTCATATCAATCGAGAAGGGATGAAAACCTTCCGGCGCCGGGTGCAGATGATCTTTCAGGATCCCTATGAGTCGATGAATCCGCGTAGGACCATCTTCGACACGGTGGCCGAGCCGCTCACAGTGCAGGGGATCGGGACGGTCAAGGAACGCGAAGAGAAGGTGGCCGACTTGTTGCGAGTGGTCGGGCTAAGCCCACCCGAGACGTTCCTTTTTCGCTACCCCCACGAGTTGTCGGGTGGTCAACGCCAGCGGATTGCGATCGCCCGGGCGCTCGTGATCGACCCGTCATTCGTCGTTGCCGACGAGCCAACGTCCATGCTCGACGTGAGCATCCGGATTTCCATCATGGACCTAATGCTCAAGCTGGGCGACGAATTCGACGTTTCCTACCTCTACATCACTCATGACCTCGCCGTCGCCCGTTACATGTGCGACCGCATCGCCGTGATGTACCTGGGCAAGATCGTCGAGCTGGCCGAGTCCGAAGAACTGCTCTCCAATCCGCTTCACCCATACACCAAGGCGCTGCTGTCGGCCGTACCGGTGCCGGATCCGTCGTTCAAGCGTGCCCCGGTGATGATCAAAGGCGGAATCGGCAAAGCGATCAACCCCCCGCCGTTGTGCCGTTTCATAGAACGTTGCCCGATAGCAACCGACGTTTGCCATCACAATGATCATCCTCCGTTGGAGGACAAAGGCGGCGGGCACTACGTGGCCTGCTACTTGGTCTGACGACCAGGAGGCGGAAGACGGAAGTCGGAAGACGCAAGCCCCGACAGGTCTTCACCCTTCCCAACCTCGTCTCCGGACTGCGGGTGCTGGTCGTGCCCTACTTCTGGTACGTGCTGGTCGTTCAAAATCGGGTGGTCCTGGCCGCTGTGTTGATCTTCGTCATTGGCGCCACCGACTGGGTCGACGGTTTCCTGGCGAGAAGGCTCAACCAGGTGTCGGAACTTGGCAAGTTCCTCGACCCGCTGGCGGACCGCCTGATGATTACCTCGGCTCTCGTTGGCGGTTTGATCACCGGAGTGCTCCCGGCCGTCATCGGTTGGCCGCTGCTCATCCGTGAGGTGCTGGTGGGTGTCGGCACGCTGGCATTGGCCATGAGAGGAGCGGGGACCCTCGAAGTCCGGTTCCTCGGCAAGGTGTCAACCTTTCTTCTGTACGGGGCGATTCCGTCGTTTTACCTGGTTAGTGCGGAAGCGGCGGTATGGCTGTTCGGACCCTCAGCGTGGATAGCGGGGGTCGTGGGTCTGTTGCTGTATTGGTTCGTGGGCGCCCAATACGTGAGCGACATCGTGAAACTGATTGGGTCGGTAGAGTCGCCCGGGAACCAAAAGGAAGGTTGATGAACGTACCCGACCACCTGCACTACACCGCCGAGCATGAATGGGTCGAATTGCTGGGTGAGTCCCGTATCCGGGTGGGAATCACCGATTACGCCCAGGACGCCCTCGGCGACGTGGTGTTCATTCACCTCACGGAAATGGGTTCGCGACTGGAAGGGCACGCCAGGTTGGCTGAGGTGGAATCGACCAAGTCCGTGGCCGAGGTCTATTCACCGCTGGCCGGTAGCGTGGCGGCGGTCAACGGTGACCTCAACGCCCACCCCGAGCTCGTCAATCAGGATCCCTACGGTCGTGGTTGGTTTGTCGAGATGGACGTGGACGACCCGGCGGCGATCGACGGCTTGCTCGACGCGACGGCATACCGCAAACTTACCGAGTGACCCGCTCGGGCAGGCTTCACGCCTTGTTCGGCCCTCTACCATAAGTGCCATGCAGTGTCCCCGTTGCGACACACTGATCGATCCGGGAATGACCACCTGTCCTGCGTGTGGGCTGGTGCTCGAATCCGAGCCAACGGTCGCCTATGTCGAGTTGCCGGATGTCGAGCGACCTCTGACGCCCGAGGAGGCTGCCAGCGTCGACGGGATCAGCGGGTGGGCCCTGGTGGTCGAACGCGGCCCGAGGGCGGGGCTGACCTTCCTGTTACATCCAGGGGAAATCTCGGTGGGACGGCACCCGGAGTCGGACATACTTCTCGACGATGTCACGGTGTCCCGGCACCATTGCCGGTTCTTCTGCGAGTTGGCTTCGCTGGTGGTGGAGGATGCGGGTTCCACCAACGGCACCTATGTCAACGAGTCCCGGGTGGACCGGGCCGAACTCGATCCCGGTGACGAGGTGTTGATCGGTCGGTTCCATTTCATCGTGGCCAAAGGCGATGGCTGACGACTCTCTTTCGATCGGAGACGTGATCAACCTTCTTCGAGACGATTTTCCCGATGTTTCGGTGTCGAAGATCCGTTTTCTGGAAGCCCAGGGTCTGATCACTCCCGGGCGGTCGGCCTCGGGGTATCGCCTATTCGGGTCGGCCGAGGTAAAGCGCCTTCGTTACATCCTCGGGCTGCAGCGGGATCATTTCCTGCCTTTGAAGGTCATCAAGTCCAAGCTGACCGTATGGGAGCGCGGCGAGGACATTTCCGAAGAAGGTGAACCGTCTGAGATCGACTCGGATGGCGATCCCATCTCACGCCAGGACCTCTTGCGCCGATCCGGCTTGACGCTCGAACAACTCGAGGAGTTGCTGTCTCACAACCTGGTCGTGGCCGAGGCCCGCAGCGAAGGCAGGGTGTTCCCGGCCTGGGCCCTCCCGGCAGCCATCGAAGCCCGGCATCTATTTGCGCTCGGTTTCGAGGCCCGGCACCTTCGCCAGGTACGACTGGCAGCCGAGCGAGAAGCGGAGATGCTGCGCCAACTCCTCTTGCCGGGGTTATCTTCCCCTCAACCCGAGGCTCGCGAACGCGCCCGCCAGAATCTGTCCGACGGGGCCGACGCGGTGGGCCTTTTGCACCGGGTGATCCTGACATCCGAGCTCCGGGGTCTTCTCGAGGAATGAAAGTGTCGCGCCGGCTCGTAGCTGCTTCGGTGGCGGCACTGTTGTTGTTGAGCGCCGCGCCGGCCTTTGGCCGCTCCTGGGCGCCTCTGCCACCACGGCAGGGTTGGGCGCTCGGGGATCCCCCCCAGGTGTCTGCTCTCTCCTGGATCGTATATGACGCCAAAGCCGATTGGGTGATCGCCTCTTTCGACGCCCACGCCAGGCGCCCGCCGGCCTCTACCACGAAGATGATGACCGCGCTCGTTGCCTCCGAGCACGTGACCATGGACGAACTGGTGACCGTAAGCCAGATAGCGGCTGATGTTGGTGAGGCTGAAGTCGGCCTCGTTCCCGGCGAACAAGTACCGGCTGGCGACCTGTTCAGGGCAATGCTCATCCGTTCTGCCAACGATGCGGCCATGGCCGTCGCCGAACACGTAGGAGGTTCGATCGCCGGCTTTTCGTCGATGATGAACGAGAAGGCTGCCGAGATGGGCATGACTGAGAGCAACTTCGTCAACCCCCACGGTCTCGATGAGCCTGATCACTACTCGTCGGCGGCCGACCTGTTGGCTATCGAAAAGGCCTTGCTCTCCAATCCGGAGCTCGCCGCGATCGTTCGGAGCCGATCATTCACCTTTCCAGCAGCGCCCGACGGCACTGTTAGGGCGGGAGATTCCACCAATCACCTTCTCACCCGATATGAGGGCGCCATCGGGGTGAAGACCGGTTTCACGCTCCAGGCCGGGCTGGTCCTGGCCGGGGCGGCCGAGCGTGGTGACCGCATCCTCATGACCGTCGTCATGGGATCGGAGGGAGAGGCAGGTCACTTTGTCGACGCCGCTGCCCTTCTCGATTATGGGTTCGCCAACGCCCGCATATTGCCGGTTATCGGGGGTCTCACCTATACGGTTGGCGACGGTGAGATCGACCCGGTGATTGCCGCAGGAAGGGTCGAAGCGATGACCTGGATCGCTGCCTCGGGAGTGCTGGTACCGCCACCCCCGCCCCCGGCGCCCCAACCGGTGCTAGTGGAACGAGCCCCGGCTGAGGTGCCGGGTTGGGAGGACGCCTTCCTTTGGGCCGAGCGATATTGGATTTGGTTGGTTGGTGAGCGCTGAGAACATTGTTTCCGAGGTCGTGACGGCCGTCGACCTGGAGGCACGGGTGAGAGAGCTGGGGAGCGAGATCTCAGCCGATTACCAGAACCGCAGACCGGTGCTGGTTGCCGTTCTGATTGGCTCGCTTCCGTTTGTCGCCGATCTGGTTCGCAATATCGAGGTCGAGGCCGAAACCGACTTTCTGGCCCTGTCCCGTTTTGGCGAGGGCGGCCGGATCCGAATCGCCCTCGATACTTCGCTTCCACTAGCAGGGCGCGACGTCATCATCGTCGAGGACATCGTCGACACGGGACTGACTTTGACCGTGCTGAGACGGATGCTGGCCGATCGAGGGGCGGCCTCGGTGGCGACCGTTGCCCTGCTCGACAAGGTTCCCAGGAGGCTGGTCGAGGTCCCCCTGGAGTACCGGGGATTTGAGGTAGGCGACGAGTTTTTGATCGGGTATGGACTCGACTTCGACGGGCGTTACCGCAACTTGCCGGCATTGTGGGCGGTCCTCGATCGGGAGGAATTGACCAGCCGCCACGAGGAAGTTGCCCGGTACCTGTATCCGGGCAAGTGATAACCTGCCTCTATGAGCGGCAACGGGGATCGAGTACCCGTCGATGTAGTCGGGGTCAGAGTTGAGTTGCCTTCCAACTCGCCGATCGTCTTGCTGCGAGAACGCCTGGGAAGCCGCTATCTCCCCATCTGGATCGGTGCCTCCGAAGCACAGGCAATCGTCTCGGCCCTGGAAGGGGTCGACCCTCCCCGCCCCCAAACCCACGACCTGCTCAAACTGGTCATCGAGACCTTGGGAGCCACCATCGACGGGGTGGAAGTGGTCGACCTCCGGGACAATGTCTTTTACGCGGACCTGGTCATGAACCTCAATGGCAAGTCCGTCAGGGTTTCGTCTCGCCCTTCCGACGCCATCGCCCTGGCCGTTCGGGTTCAGGCACCTGTGTTCGTAAGCCCCCAGGTATTGCTCGACGCCGGAATCGAGTTTTCCGAAGAATCCGAAGAGGACGAGATTGAACGGTTTCGGGAACTTCTCGAGGACGTGACAGTCGAAGACTTTCTGGAAGGCAACGACCCCAGCACCTGAAAGCCACTCCCGCCTGGCTCAACCCGGAGTTTTCCACAGAAGTTGTTGACAACTCCGCGCCAGCCCGGCTAGCTTCCCAACACCAGCGGAATTACGAACTTGTAACCCTGGCTGATAATCTTCGGGAGGCAGCCAATGACGAATAACGCCAACCAGGTCGGCTTGACCGAGCCCGGATCACCCACCTCCCCCACGGGCTATCGAGCCCCGCAGGTCTGTCGTCTGGTGGGCATCACTTATCGTCAACTCGACTACTGGGCCCGCACCGACCTGCTCAAGCCGTCTTTGCAAGACGCACAGGGGTCCGGTTCCCAGAGGCATTATTCGTTTACTGACGTCGTCCAACTCAAGGTCATAAAGCGACTGCTCGACGCCGGCATGAGCCTCAAGAAGATCCGTCAAGCCGTCGAGATCCTCCGACAACAACTGCGGAAGTCACGTCCGCTCGGTGAAGTCACCCTTCTCTCCGATGGCCGCACCATATACGTCGCCCATAACGCCGACGAATTGATCGACGTCCTCAACGGCGGTCAGGGTGTGTTCGCTATCGCGGTCGGCCCCGTCCAGAACGAACTCACGGCCGATCTCCACGACTTGTTCCCCACCGGGGAAGGGGATCTTGCACGGGCGGAGGCCACCTGAACATAGCGCTGCTGGCAACCGGCCAAGGTCAGGTCCGCTTTGCACACAACAGCGAGCGGCAGTTCGCGCTACTGCTCGACTTCTACGGGCTCCCGTGGGAGTACGAGCCCCGGCCGTTTCCGATTGCCTGGGACGGTGAAGGTCGACCCAGCCACCACTTCACTCCCGATTTCTATCTGCCCGAGGACAGTCTCTATATCGAGATCACCACGATGAGCCAGAAGCTTGTCACCAAAAAGAACGCCAAGGTCCGTCTGCTGAGGTCCCTCTATCCCGAGATCCAGTGCAAAATCCTCTATCAGAGAGACTATCTGCATCTCGTCGAGAAATACGGTTTGGAGGATCCCGATCACCTTCCGGTACGGCGGCGCCCGACTCGGAATCCTGGGCCTCCGCAGGTGATAAAACTCGACAGACGGGGAGTCGATTCCTCGGCCTGATGCGCCGGTCTCCGCTCCACGACCTCAATGCCGATTTGGGCGCACGGCTAGTGGATTTTGGTGGCTGGGAGATGCCTGTTCAGTATGAGTCGGTTCTGGCCGAACACCGCGCGGTCCGGCGTTCGGCCGGGTGGTTTGACGTCAGCCACCTGGGACGATTCTCTATCGAAGGACCGGGAGGCCGGGACACCTTGCGATCGCTTCTATCCAACGATGTGGCGACGCTGGCGGTGGGTCGTACGCAATACACCCTGTTGCTCAACGAGTCCGGCGGGATCGACGACGACCTCCTGGTGTGGCGATGGAGCGAGGAACGCTTCTGGGTTATGCCCAATGCGGGTACCCACGACATGGTTCTTGCCCGATTTCGAGCGGCCGCGGGCGACACGGACCTGGACGATCTGCGCTCGCGGACCGCGATGGTGGCCGTGCAGGGGCCCGGGGCCCCTGCCATCCTCGAGAAACTGCTCGGCCGCTGGCCCAAACGGTTTACCACCGATACCTTTGGGGAGGGGGAGAACCTGCTCTGGGCAGCGGGCACCGGCTACACGGGAGAGCGAGGCGGGGAGTTGGTAGGGAGTCCGGAGGTGGTGGCTGATGTCATCGGCCAGCTGGTTGCTGCCGGGGTCACCTCATGCGGTCTGGGATCCCGCGACACCTTGCGCCTCGAGGCGGGCCTGCTGCTGGCTGGCCAGGACTTCGACTCCAACACCAATCCTTACGAGGCGGGGCTGGAATCGGCGATCGCGTGGGACCACGACTTTGTCGGTAGGGAGGCGCTCGAGGCTGTTCGCAAAGAAGGGCCTGGCAAGAAGTTGGTGGCCTTCACCCTGCCTGGTCGGCTCATCCCCCGTCACGGACATCGTCTCCGATCGGGCCGCTCCCAGGGCGAAGTCACGTCCGGAAACTTTAGTCCCATGCTTGAGAACGGCATCGGACTTGGTTATCTGGCACCACCCTCGGTAGACGATCCGCTCGACGTGCAGGTCCGGGGAGTCTGGGAGCGGGCCACGAGAGCAGAGACTCCATTCTACCGGCGGTGACCGCCGACTTCAGCGGGTCGAGCCTTGCTTTGCCTCCGGGGATCGAGAGTGGGCCCAAGTTTGTCGTTGATTTCCCGGCGCCGGTCTGGTGGTCCCCCGCCCTCGGCGAGTCGGATCACTTGCTCGTAGGAGGTAGGACGGTGTGGGTGGAGCGAAAACCCGTTCCCGCCGCCATCGTTGTCGCCCACCCCAACCGGTTCGGATGTGGTGAAGACCTGACAGGACTAGCCGGCCTGGCCGCCCGATATAAAGCGGAGGGGTGGGTGATCGTCGATCCTCTTTTGTCCGGTCTGGTGCAGCTGCCCCCACCCCTGCGAGCCGCCACCAACTGGCCTGACGCCGACCCCGAAATCGTGACCCGGGCAGGCAGGCGATCACTACAGGCGGCTGACGGCCTCCAGCGCAGGTTGGCGGAGGTGGCCGGTCTGTCGTGGCCCGTTGTGCATCCGGCGGGGCGTACGCTCACGTGTGTGACGCCACTGCCGTCGCTGAGAGTCCAGCAAGGGCTCCAACTGGCTGGTGTCGAGATCGGACTGGGTGGATGGTGGGAAGGGTTGGTCACGTTCACCGCCGGATGGTGGCACACCCGTGACCAACTCGATGCTGTGGCAAAGGCTCTGACCACCGTGCTGGCCGGAGAGACTCCACAGCCGGTTGCCGCGGATCGGTTCGATCGCATCCCCGATGATCTTCCGCTCCGGCGACTCAATAGGATCATGGGGAACCTACGAGGAGGATGATTGACCGTTAGTCAGGCCAGACCGGAACCAGCGCCCGATGGGGGTGCTCAGCTTGTGCGGGAATGGCCCCCGGAGGGACCGGTTGCGGGCGATGTCGTGATCGTCCACGGATTGGGGGAACACTCGGGGCGATACGAACGGACCGGCGGGCTTCTGGGCGACGCAGGCTACCGCGTGCGTTCTTTCGATCTGCTCGGCTTTGGAGCGTCCTCGGGACGCCGGGCGGACATCCAACGTTTCGCCCTTTACCTCGACCAGATCGAAGGCCATCTCGAGGCCCTGCGAACCACCGGGCGACCACTGGTGCTGCTGGGCCACTCGCTGGGAGGCCTGCTGGCGCTCGAATATGCCCTCGCTGAGCGACCGCAGCCGGACCTTTTGGTTCTGTCCGCCCCGGCGCTGTCGGGAGGCGCTGCCTGGCAACGCAAACTGGCGCCAATTCTCGGACGGATGTTCCCGACGCTGGCCCTTCCGGCATCCATTCGGGGAGACATGCTTTCGCGCGATCCGGCGGTGGGGGAGGCCTACTTCGCCGATCCACTTGTCACAACCAAAGCCACCGCCCGCCTCGGAGCCGGGATCTTTGCAGCCGGCGATCGGGCCCGGGCTGCCCTCACCCGCCTCCAGGTCCCGACGCTCGTGATCCACGGCGGGTCCGACACCCTGGTCCCGACGCCAGCAAGTGAGATTCTGGCATCGCTTCCACTCGTGGAACGTCGGGTGTTCCCCAGCCTGCGCCATGAGATTTTCAACGAACCGGAGGGCCCGGAAGTGGTAGCCGAGGTGATCGAATGGATCGCCAGCAAGGCCACCAAGGCTTGAGATTTGTCAAGACAGATTTTGGTCGTATTGGAACCATCCGTAGCGCTCTAATCTTGGGGGTGATGCGGCGAGCGCTGCTTTCCCTGGTCGGTTTCGGGCTGGTAGCCGCGTGTACCGGTCAAACTCCGCCAGCCCGCGATCCCCTTCCTGCGGCGGGTGACATCGTTCCCGAAACCCTCGCCTGCGGATTCCTGGTGGGAGACGGGTTGGGAGTCAGCATCGAAGACGTGGTCTCGGGGGGCGCCTCGGAGGGCATTCTCGAGTCGGGCGACATCGTCGTGACTATCGACGAGGCCGATATCACCAACGCTGAGGATCTGAGGACGGCCATCTCAGAGAAGACCGTCGGCCAGCAGATCTCGATCGAGGTTGTTCGCGCGGGTGAACCGGTCTCGGTGGCAGTGGTCCTGGGCCCCAATCCGGACGACCCGGAGCGGCCCCTTCTAGGCGTGATGATCGAGACTTCGTTTGAGCGGATCGATGCGATAACTCTCGAGGGTGAGATCGAAGGGGGACCGCTGGTCCGGGCGGTCGGGGTTGGGGCCCGTCTCTATCTGTTGAACCCTGAAACGACGCAATGGGGATCGTTAAGTGGGGAGACTCCGGCCGCCCCCTGGGCCTCGGTGGCCGCTGGTATCTTCACCATGGAGAGTCCCGATACAGAAGAGGCGTCGCTAGTCAACACCCTCTCCCGCGATCGGATCGTCTTCGACGTCGCCGATTGGCGAGGATCTCGAGTGCTCGGTTCGTTAGGTGATCAGGTGATGGTGTCGGCCACCAGACCCGCACCGGGGGAGGAGACTCTCTTCCAGATCGCCTTGCTCTTGGTCAACGTCGAGTCCCGCAACGCCACCTGGATCTGGATCGTCGACGATGGGGACATAGGCATCCCGGTGGCCACCTTCCCCTCACCGGATGGGACCCGCATCCTGGTGGCAGGCCAGGTTCCGGAGGACGACATCATCCGATATCTGATTCTTACCTCGGAAGGGGCGGTCCAGACCCGGCCCTCGGAGCTAACGGGAGCCGAGAACCTCGTCGCCCTGGGGTGGTTCGATGACGAACGAGTGTTGTTGCGCGACTCCGCCGGGGCGCTGTTGTTCATGGACGCAGCGACCGGGCTCATCACTCCGGCGGTGATCCCGACCGGCGTTGGGTCGGTTGCCCGGGGCTGGGCGGTAGGCGACGGACTCAATGTGCTGGCCGACACCGGGTCCCGTTTGATCCGCTTCGAAGTTGAAGGCAGCCAGGAAATCCGCATCCTGGCTGATCGATGTCAGATCGACCAGATGGGTGATATCGGCTGGTCCGGTTAGGGACCTGGCCTAGCCGACTTCTTTCGGGACGGGCTCTTCGTCGGTTTGGTGGCCGTTCGGATTGGACAGGTCGTCGGCCTTGTCGTCGACCGCCTCGGGCTCGGTCTCCTCGTCCGCATGCCCGTTCGACACCATCGTCCGGCGTGCCAACGCTTCCTCGCGGCGCTTGAGGCTGACCTCGGCTGTGACCGACTGCCATCCCACCGGCTCGCGCATGACCTGCTCACCAGGAACGGTGCCCATGATCTCGGAAACCTCGTCGCCCGAGATTGTCTTCTTCTCCTCGAGCACGGACGCCAATTCGAGCACCTTGTCTCGGTTCTCGGCGAGGAGAGCGTCGACCCGCTCGTACAGCTCCTTCAGGATCTCTTCGATCTGGTCGCGCCGGGCCCGGAGGGCGACACTGACCGGATAGTCGGGACCACCCGTGGCCCCGGTGACAGTCCCGGCATAGGAGACCAGACCGACCCCCATGCCCCAGGCGCCCTCCATGAGGGCTCCGATGGTGGTGGCACTGGTGAGGTCGCCAGAGACCCCGGAGGAGTTGTCGGCGCCAAAGAACATCCGCTCGCCAGCGCGGGAGGCAAGGCTCACCATGATGTCGGTCTCGAACTCGGACTTCCACTGGGTGTAGCGCTCCTCCTCGCCGAGGCTGCGAACCATTCCAAGAGTGGTGGCCCGTTTCTCGATGGTGACCATGTCAATCCGCCGATGCGCACCGAGGAGGTGGGCGGCCACCGCGTGGGAGGCCTCGTGGACGGCAACGGCGTGGCGTTCACGCTCGATGTAGTCGACATCTTCGGGGGGCCCAAGTTCCTTGAGAGCCTTGGCTTTCCAGACGTCGTCCCAGACGATCGACTCCCGACCATCGCGGATGGCGATGATCAACGCCTCGTTGACAAGGTCCTTGATCTTGGCACCGGAGTACATCGGGGTGACAACGGACAGCTTTTCTATCTCCTCCTCGTTCAATGAGTGCGACACCTTGTTTAGATAGCCGATCAGCGTCTGCTTGCGCCCTTCTTTGGAGGGGTATCCGACCTTGTAGATACGGTCGATACGACCCGGCCGCAGCATCGCCTCATCCAGGGCGTTGGGCATGTTGGTGGCCAGGATGTGAAGGATGCGGTACTTGGGTGGCGGCTTGGGCCGGAACCCGAACATCTTGCGAAGTCGGTTGCTCAACCCGCGGGGCTTGGTCAGACCATTCATCTCCGACAGGAGAGCCTGCAATGTCCCCATCCCGCCCCCGCCCATGCCGCCCATCATGATCCGGTTGACCCACGAGCGCCGGGGTTCGTCTACCACAGGTGCGACCTGCTCTTGACCCCAAACTGTGGTAAGGGCGTTTTTGGCGAAGGGAGAGAGGTAATGGAACCCGTTGCAGGAAAGGTGAGCAGCTATTTCAGCTGTCGAACCCACTCCTCCGGTGGGAGATCCCATGTTGCCGCGGCTCCCGAGCGAGTCGGCCTCGTCAAGGAAGACGATGACCCCGCCGTGGCGGAGGGAGAGTTTACGGAGCTTGCGGTATAGCGACTTGACCTTGAGGATCCCAACACCCATGAACATGTTCACGAAGGCGCCGGGATCGACGAAGACGTAGGGGCGGCCGGTTTCGCCGGCGATCGCCTCGGCCATCAGGGTCTTTCCGGTACCGGGTGGGCCCCAGAGCAGGATGCCTCCG
>JBBDQN010000051.1:171572-234788 GCA_040905905.1 Acidimicrobiia bacterium | reverse complement strand
GTGGAGACGATGGGACTTGAACCCACGACTTCCTGCTTGCAAAGCAGGCGCTCTGCCGGGCTGAGCTACGTCCCCGGGATGGGTTGGAAACGCGGTTGCAAACCGGTGCGGCCAACTCGTTGGTCACAGATTAGAGGGCGCTACTGCTGAATCTGCTGGATCGCGCCGTCAGCACGGCCGCAGGACAGCACGACCGCGCGTATAAATCACCCCTGGGCGCTTCCGATGATTGTGGCGTCTAGCCGGTTGTTCGAGTGTCCCGCTAGGGCGTTCTCGGATTTGGTACTGATCGGGAGTGTGGTGAAGTTCCGGGTTTACGGCTTCTTAGCGCGAATCCACCCGCTTCTGGGTCAGGGTTTCATTGGCTAACGCTTCGAGGTGAGAGATCGCCAGATCGATTGCATCCCGCGCACCCAATCTCTGACCCGACCCCAATTCTGCGGAGTAGCGGTCGTCGCCGGCTTCGATTCGAACCAGCTCGAGCACCCCTTCTTCGTCTTCGAATACGCAGCCGCCGTAGAGAAAGGAGGGGCGGAGAGAGCCGGCAGCACCCAACAACCGGGCGGCAACCGCCGGATATTGTTTTCTGATAGCCGCCGCCGCTCCCACTAGGCTCGACCGGGCGGAGTAGGGCAGCCCTTCATCTTTCAAGGCCCTGAGACCGCGTGCAAGGTAGTCGACAGCGCGGTCCTCATAGCCGAGACGTTGTGATAACCGACCAGCCGAAGTGAGTGCTGCGGCACAAGGAGTACTCACAACGAAACGGCCCCGCTCAGCGAGCCCCTCATCTATCAGCAAGAAGCCCCGTTCTTCGCTCCCCTTCATGGCCAAAACACTGCCCGAGACTGACTTGGCGACGCCAGTGGCGTATGCCTGGGGAAGCTCTCGGCAGTAAACCTTCCCCTCTTCGCAGATCGAGAGGATCTCGTCCAGCGCCTCTATCGAAGGAATCTCGCGGCGGGCCGCGACCAAGAGGGCGGCCTCAGCGAGACGGGTGAGGGTGTAAGCCATGGGTACCGGCGGAGCGCCGAGCTGGCGAGCCAGGTCGACCGCAGCTTGTGCAGACTCAACACACTCCTGTGGGTCGCCGGACTTGGGAAAGAAGCTCTGCTGATAACGGGTCCACAGCAGCCCGACGGGATGACTGAGTTCGGTGTAGAGGACAGCAGCCGCTTCTAGTGTTTCGTGCCCCTCATCGAATCGATTGTGGAAAAAGAGATAAGTTCCGAGTGAGAGGAGACCCAGGGCCCTCGTCGAAGTCTTGACCTGACCAGGCGATTGCTGGGCCGCTTGGACAGCTCGTTCCAGCCACTCGAGGGCCTCGTTGCTGTGCCGCCACATCAGGAAGCCGCCGAGTGTTCCAACCAGACGCAACCCGGCATCGATCTCCCCCCGCCGGAGCGATTCGTTGAATGCAGCGCGAAACTCTCCGAATGCCCCAGTCAGCCGGGGATACCAGACACCCTCGTCCTGAAGGATGCCCAGGGCCCCGGCGCCGGCCAGGCTCATGGCCCAATCCCGGTGGCGACTCAACAATTCGACGGGGTCACCAGGTAGCCGATCCCAGGCGAAGGCCTGGATGGACTCGGTGAAGCTGAAACGGCGCCGAGCGGGATCGGGCGAGAACTCGATCATGGACTTGTCGGCCAATCGTTCCACTCCGTTGGCGACGTCATCGGCCGTTAAGGGATCGAATGCGCACACCGCTTGGGCAGCTTCCAGGTCAAAGCCAGTCACGAACACTGACAGCCGGGAAAGCAACATCTGGTCGGCCGCTGACAGCAGCCGGAAGCTCCAATCGATGGCGGCTTCGAGCGTTCGATGGCGGGCCAGGGCGGTACGGCCGCCGCGCTCCAGCAGTGAGAAGCGGTCAGTCAAGCGAGCGCTCAGGTCTTCAGGTGTGAGGCTGGTGATACGAGCGGCCGCCAACTCGATCGCCAGCGGAATACCGTCGAGCCTTCGACAGATCGTTGCCACGGCTGGAAGGGCGGACAACTCGATCGTAATGCCCCTACCTCTAGCCCGCTCCAAGAACAGCTCCACGCTAGGAGAGGTGATGAGATCTGCGGCCGCGTCGGTCGGCTCGGGAACTGGCAACGAGGGGACCCGCCAGACCAACTCTCCTTGCACCTGGAGTGGTTCCCGGCTCGTGACGATGAACTTGAGCCCTGGTGCCTGGGTGAGTAGGTCATCGACCAGCTGAGCGGATGCGTCGACGAGGTGCTCGCAATTGTCGAGGACGATCACGAGCTCACGCTCGGCCAAGAGACGCCCGAGCAACTCGACCGTTTCGAGGTCGGGCCCTTGAGCTACCCCCCCGGCAGCTGCAATCTGATCGGGGATGAGGCGAGGGTCGGCCAATGCTCCCAACTCCACCCACCACACCTCGACTCCTGCTTCGAGCTGCGACCAGGCAAGGCGTTGGGCCAGCCTGGTCTTGCCGACCCCCCCCGTGCCGGTGAGGGTGAGGAGCTGAGCCGCCCTCAGCTTGGCTTGGAGAGCGGCGACCTGGCTCGCTCGGCCGATCAAGTTCGTCCGTTCCACCGGTGGGCGCCGATGGGGTCCCCTTCGGAAGGCAGGCTCTAAAAGGGTGGAGTCGTTGAGGAGGATCCGCTCCTCCAGCTGCCGCAGCTGTGTGCTTGGTTCCAGTCCAAGCTCGTGGCCGAGATAGTCGGATAGCCGCCGATATGTGGCCAAAGCGTCGGCTTGCCGACCGCTGCGGTACAGAGCGAGCATGAGTTGACCCCAGAGCCGCTCGCGCAATGGATGAATAGTCACAAGGCCCTCGAGGTCACCGACGAGTTCGTGGTGGGAGCCTCTGGCGAGTTGTGCGTCGAAGAGGTCTTCTGTCGCCGCTAGGCGCAGTTCGTCGAGGCGTCGAGCCTCTCCCTCGGCGAAGAGCTCATAGGCAACCTCCTCGAGAGCGGGCCCCCGCCACAACCCCAAGGCTTCGCTGAGGCGCTCTTCTGCTCGTTCGGGATCGTCAAACAAAAGACGTCGACCCTCGGCGGCCAACCGCTCAAAGCGATTGGCATCAATCGATTCGGGGTCGATCCTGAGAAAGTAGCCGGGAGGCTGGGTGACGATCAGCTCCGGCCGGTCGAACGACGTGGGCTGTAGCGCTTTGCGGAGGTGGGCGATATGGACTCGCAAGGTCCCCGCTTCACGTCCATTGAGGTCCTCTCCCCACAAAGCGTCGATGATTCCGTCTTTGGATACCGCCTGATTGGGGTGAAGCAGCAGGAGGTTGAGCAGCGCCCGCTGTTTGTTCCCCTTTACCTCGACCGCGTGGCCATCCTTCGACACCTCTAGGCGGCCAAGAATCCCGAACTGCACAGTGGTTCCTCTCGGTCTTGATCCTACCGGACGCTGGACTCGAGCCTAAGGGCGTCCGTTAATGCCGCGTTAAAGGGGGGATTCACCGCCCTTTTGCATCTGAGTGTGAGCCTTCCGCTCAGCGTTTCACCGAAGCGCCGGCAGGTGAGTGACCTCCCTGTCCAACGGATGCGTGAGTTGTTGGAGGTGTAGGAAGGATGAAAGAACGACGGTACGCAACGCTGATCGGTCTGGCTGTAATCACCACGGCGGTGGTGGCCATTCCGGCCCTGGCCGGCCCGTCCGAGCTATCCCAAGTCCGCGCGGCAACGGCCCGCTACCACTCAATCACCCAGGCGGAGATGGCCGGATACGAGAGCTTCCTCGACTGCTTCGACTCTGCCGATGGCGGAATGGGTCAGCACTACGTCGACCAGAGCATCATCGATGATGGTGTCGCCGACCCCCTCCGTCCGGAGGCACTTGTATACGAAGTCGACGGATCCACGCTCTACGAAGTCGGCGGATCCAAGCTCTCGTTGGTGGGAGTCGAATGGGTAGAGGTGGGTGCGGCCACCGACACCGCCCTCGCGCTCTTCGGGGAGGAATTCCAATACAACCCCGACCTGGGAGTGTGGGCCCTGCACGCCTGGATATGGAGGGACAACCCGGACGGGATGTTCGCCGACTTCAACTCCGAGGTGGCGGACTGCCCACCGATGATTCCGGCCTGGCTCCCCTAAGTCAGCCCGCTGCCCTGGGAGGTGCCTAGAGCACCTCTCAGGGTGTGGCGGACGGAGGGCGCTGTTGGTCGGCGTCTAAGCCGCTAGGACCTCGACCGGAGCCGCCGGCGCATGGCTCAGCCCCTGCGCCGCCTGCTGTAGCCGAAGCCGCCAAAAGCCAAAAACAGGACGATGATAAGGATGATCCAACCTGTAGTACTCACGATCCTGGGGAGTGGAGTGGGGCCGGTGGGAGGGTCCACAAGGCGGCGAACCGCTCCCGGTGATTTCCCAAAGCCGATGCTCCGATTCGACCATCCGTCCCCTAGAGACGCAATGATACCGACGAGGCAGGAACCTGGTCCGTGGTTCGGCCGTTCCCTCGAACGCAAAACGACCGTTACGGGGTATTTGTGAACTCTGCCCACGCGGTCTTGCCGTTATCTGTTATCTCGAAGCCCCAATCTTCAGAAATCGCCTCGATCAGCCGCAATCCGCGGTGGGACTCAGTTAGATCTTCGAGAGCGGGAATGATCGAGGAGCCGTCTGACACCTCGACACGGACCAGGTTTTCGTTGGCTATGAGCCGAACGGTGAACGCCGTCTCGGCGTGTCGGATGACGTTGGCCGCCAGTTCCGAAGCCGCCAGAATCACATCATCGAGATGAGTCGCCCCCGGGATAGCCTCTGCCACGAAACGTCTAACAGCTCCGGCTGACTCTGGCTCGGGTTCGAAATCTCTTTGTATGGCCATCAGGAGAATTGACCTCCAAAGACCTTCCCAACGACGCGCATCTTCAAACCCCTTTATTGATCTCGAAGAGTTGGCCAGTAGCGGTGAGCTCTAGTAATCGGTCGACCATCGGACTGGTGACGAGAACGACCTTGTGTTTCCCGACCGCTTCGATCAGGCATTCCAGGCCCGAAAGGTCCATGAACGTGACGTGTCTGAGATCCATTACCAGCCTCGGTTGTTCACACTCCAATGCCGCCCGGAGGCCTCCTACCGATGCGAGGTCGACTTCTCCGAAAACCGAGACCAAACGCGAAGTCACGTCGTCGATCCACTCGACTCGAAAGTCAGGGGTCATGGTGAACCGAATGTCAGGTTCCGAATCCATAACCGCCGCTCGTCGAAGGGACCCGGACCCAACGGGCTGCAGGTTCGTTCACAGGAAACAGAGTCGTACCGAGGTAAAACAGAATGACAGTCGACAGTAGCCCGCCGAGCATAAGCAGGATCGAAACAGCAGGACGTTCTCGAGGATGACGAAAGCCACCCGTAGAGGACTCCGCCGAATGGAAAACGTAAGAGCCCCACGGTGGTGCGCACTTCGTCCGAAGGGGTCACAACGCGCGATAATCTCCCCTGTTCCCTTTGGGCCCATAGCTCAGCTCGGTTAGAGCGCGTCCCTGATAAGGACGAGGCCGATGGTTCAAGTCCATCTGGGCCCACCAGACCGTTGTCGACTTCACAACTCTGTCAAGTGCGTTCCGCGCAACCTGGTGCAGAAGCCCGAGCGCCTGAGCTTCGAGCAGGCGGCCGGGATGGGTGTCGCGGGCACGATGGCACTGGAGGCGCTGCGCGATCACGCTCAACTTCGCGCAGGTCAACGGATTGCGATCACCGGTGCGACCGGCGGCGTCGGAAGCTTCGCCGTCCAGGTAGCCAAGCGTATGGCGCCCACGTCACTGCCGTCTGCCGTGGGGAGAACGTCGAGCTCGCGCGGCAGCTCGGGGCCGACCGTGTCGTCGATTACACGCGCGGACGACTATCTGCGCGAGGAACGGTACGACGCGATCCTCAACAACGGCGGCGGCCGGTCTCTGCGCGCGCTGCCTCGTGCGCTGTCGCCGGGCGGCGTCGTCGTTCTGAACTGCGGCCAGGACATCTCGCTGATCGTCGCAGGCCATGCGGCGCGGCTGATTCTTCGGCGGCGGGACGTCAAGCAGTTCGTCAGGAAAGTGACTCGCGCCCGCTTGCTCGAGCTCGCGGCGCTGGTGCAGGACGGGCGCGTCACACCACTCGTCAACGGCACATACCCGCTCGCCGAGACTCCCGCTGCGATGCGCTATCTGATGGCGCGGCATCCGCGCGGCATGGTGGTCGTTGTCCCGTAGGAGTTGGCGCGCGCTCACCAGCCCACCAACCCCGCTCCTGGCTGCTAGGCCTCCACCAAGCTATTCAATAGCTTTTCTTGCCCCTGTGGATTCAGTTAATAGCAAACCTTCGGGGGCAGCGCACGAGTTTGTACGTTGGTGGTGAGGTTGCGCCCACCACCCCTTAGACTTCATCGGGTGAAAGTTCGACCATTGGTCTTCGTGGCCGTTGCTCTTGTCGCCTTGTTCGGCACCCTGTGGAAGCGGCGTATCGAAACAGCCCGGCCCCCTGATCCCTGGGAGCCGGTATCACTCTCCTGAAGCGGGTGCTGGTCCTCGTTGAGGAGGACCGTGATCTGCGCAGCGCTCACGTCCTGGCGGCCGAGCCGAGTTTCGAACAAGTGGCGGTGATGGGCGACGTCCGCTCCAACAGTCTCACCAAGGTCTCCGACCCTGCTGGCTTCGACATTGTGGTGAGTCGGACCGGGTCCGCTATCGACGTAGCTGCCCGGATCGGTGCCTCAGCCGTGACCGCGGCCGAAGTGGCGACGAGTCCGGTACCAACCGTTTGTGGAGCTTCCCTGCTCGGCTTCGCCCTTGCTTTGGCGGCGCGTATGGAGATTCAGGGCTCCGACATCCTCAAGGTCGCCATAGCCCATCCCGGCGGTCCGAACATCGGCACGACCGTTGTGGACTTTCCACAACCGGTGGGGCGTTTGAAAGGAACGGTGTTGCTCGACGATCCCTTCCGCGTAGTGGTTGCGGCCACCGCCGACACCTGGGCGTCAGCGTTGATCGAGAGCAATACGGGAGATCGGGCGTTGGTCGACGACAACAACTTCCTCCAGGCCATTTGCCTGGCGGCCGGGGTGGCCCTGGTCCCTCCTGCCGGAATCGTCAAGGTTTGGGACATGCCCGGTCCTTATCTGGCCAAGGCAGAAGAAATGGGCCTGGTCGCCGCCGGACGGAGCTTCTCTTAGGCGAGGTCGCCGGCGGTGACCGGTGTCTCTTCCGTAGGGACCTCGGCGTCGGTCGTCTTCCCACCGTTGGCGGGGCTGGTGCCGGCGGTCGGGGCGGGAGTCCACATGCGAGGAGCTGGTGCCGAGGTGGCAACCGCCACCGGGGACAGGCTTTCCTCCAGCACCACCACTTCGATGCCACCCACTACATCGGTCACCAGGTTGTACATGACGGCCATCACCGTTGCGAGGCCTGTGGCCAGGACCGCCCACACCACCGCGCCAAACACCGCGGCTCGCAAGAACCGCTCGGTGTTGGCAAAGGGGTCCTCACCGACATCGAGCAGGGTTATCTGGATGAGGATCTCGGTGACCTTCTCGGGTATCCCCGCAGCCGTGATGACCGTCCAGAACATAACCAGGCCAAGGACAATCCCAATGGCCAGGACCACATTGAGGATGGCCGAGACCTTGAGGACAGTCCAGGGGTCGATCTTGCGGATGATGCGGCGCACGCGCCGAACCGTCGTCATGTGGCCATGAGTTTACCCCTCGAATTGTCTAAGCACCTGTTCTTGGGGAACTAGGGGGCCTGCAGGTAGCGCCCCCCTCACGACCCCCCAACGCTCACTTCGTTCGCTGGGGGGAGAAAAGGGACCTTCTGTTTCTCCCTCCGGGAGGCGCAGGGCCGACCTTGGGGGGAGGGCCGGCGAAGCCGGGAGGGGGGGTCACGCCCGAAAACCAGGGCCCTACTCCACTTCTTCGGGGGGAACCACCGTAAAAGCGGCCAACTCGGACTCGGCACCGACATGCATCACCCGAACACCGGTCGAGTCACGTTGTTGCCGTGAGATCTTGTCGGCGGGAGTGCGGATACCAATACCGCTCGCAGAGATCAGGAACACCTCGGTGCCTTTGGTGACCCCGACCGCCCCGATCAATCGGCCCCGGGCCCTGGTCAGTTTGATGGCTTTGACACCGATGCCACCCCGACCCTGTCCGCGGAATTGATCGATCGGCGTCCGCTTCCCATACCCGTTGGAGGTGAGCAATAGAACTTCGGGTCCATCAGCCGAGGAGGTGGCGTCGACCACATGGTCACCGGCCCGCAGTCGGATGCCGCGCACTCCCTGGGTCGCCCTGCCCATCGGCCGAAGATCGGCCTCGGGAAATCGGATCCCCTGCCCGTTGGCAGTGAAGATCAACATGTCGTTCTCACCGGTCGTAGTCCGGACCGACACAACCTCGTCGTTATCCACCAGCTTGATCGCTACGAGCGTTTGGTTGCGGCTGTCGTACTCGCGGAACAGCGTCTTCTTGGCTGTACCCAAACGCGTCACCATTACCAGAAAACGCGAAGTCTCGTAGTTGCGGGTGTCGATGATGGCCTCGATGCGCTCGTCCGGCTGGAGCGGGAGGACCGCCTGGGCGAGGACCCCCTTGGAGGTCCGCGCCTGACGCGGGATCTCGTGCGCTTTGGCCCGGTGGACCAGGCCCTTGTTGGTGAAGAACAACAAATAGGCATGGGCGGTGGTGTGAACCAGGTGGGCGACGACGTCCTCGCCAGAGACCTCGGCCGCCTTCACTCCCCTGCCACCGCGACCCTGAGTCTTATACGTATTGGCTGGGACCGACTTCACGTAACCGGTAGCAGAGACCGTGACGATGAGCTCGTCGTCGGCGATCAGGTCTTCGAGACTCATGTCGCCCTCATCGGGAATGATCTGTGAGCGTCGGGGAGTGGCGAACTTCTCCTTGATCTCGGTGAGCTCTTCGCGAATGATCGTGCGACGTCGGACGGGGTCGGCCAGGATTGATTTCAGCTCGGCGATCAACTCCTGGAGTGCGGCTAACTCCTCGCGGAGTTTGTTGACCTCGAGTGCAGTCAGCCGGCGCAGGGGCATGTCGAGGATGGCATTGGCCTGAATCTCCGACAGCTCGAAGCGCTCGATCAGGCGGGTGCGGGCATCGGCGGTATCCAACGAAGCCCTGATCAACGCCACCACTGCGTCGATGTTGTCGACGGCAATGATCAGGCCTTCGACAATGTGGGCACGGGCCTCGGCCTCCGCCAGCCGGAAGCGAGTGCGTCGCTCGATGACTTCCATCTGATGATCGAGGTAGTGGCCGATCATGTCGGCAAGGTTGAGGGTGCGGGGAATCCCGTCGACCAGCGCGACCATGTTCACTCCGAAGCTCTCCTGGAGCGGAGTGTTCTTGTACAACTGGTTGAGAACGACCTGTGGTACGGCGTCTTTCTTCAACTCGATGACGAGCCGGATCCCGCGACGGTTGTCCGACTCGTTGCGCAGATCGGCAATTCCGGAGAGTTTCTTGTCTTCGACCAGGATCCGGATCTTCTCCATGACCCGCTCGATTGACACCTGATATGGCATCTCGGTGACCACGATGGCCGTCCGCCCCTTGCGGATCTCGACGGGCTCGGCCACGGCCCGCATCTTCACCGAACCCCGGCCCGAGGCCAGGGCCTCGCGAATACCGGTGGTGCCCACCAGATAGCCGCCGGTGGGAAAGTCCGGGCCCTTGACAAATTTCATCAATGCCTCGGAGTCGGAGTCGGGATATTCCAGGGCATGGAGGACGGCGTCGATGACCTCGCCGAGGTTGTGGGAGGGGATATTGGTAGCCATGCCCACGGCGATGCCCTGGCTCCCGTTGACCAACAGGTTGGGGAAGCGGGCCGGGAGCACCTTCGGCTCCTCGGTCTCACCCGAGTAGTTCTCTTGAAAGTCGACGGTGTCTTCCCTGATCCCCTCGAGCAAGCGCATCGACAGATGGGTGAGGCGAGCCTCGGTGTAGCGAGAGGCCCCGGGCGGGTCGTCGATGGTCCCAAAGTTTCCCTGGGGATCGATGAGCAGGTCGCGAAGCGAGAAGTCCTGGCCCATCCTCACCAGGGCGTCATAGATAGCCGTGTCGCCGTGGGGGTGGTAGTTCCCCATGACCTCACCTACCACCTTGGCGCACTTGCGATGGGGGGTGGTGGGGCCGATGTTGTTCTCGAACATCGAATAGATGATCCGACGTTGGACCGGCTTCAAACCGTCGCGGACGTCGGGCAGAGCCCGCGACACGATGACCGACATCGCGTAGTCGACAAAGGACTGTTCCATCTCGTCGCGGATGTCGATCGTCCCGATCGGGCTTTCGTCGCCATTAGGTGGGGTGGTGCGGTCGGTCATCTCAGATGTCGAGGAACCGCGTGTCTTTGGCTTTGTGCTGGATGAACGACTTCCGATCGGCGACGACGTCGCCCATCAAGGTCGTAAAGATCTCGTCGGCCATGGCGAGATCTTCGACCTCGACCTTGAGAAGGGTGCGGGTTTCAGGGTCCATCGTTGTCACCCGGAGTTCTTCGGCGTCCATTTCACCCAACCCCTTGAAGCGGGAGGGCCGCACCTTGGGGTGGTCCTTCTTGAACTCGGTCAGCGCCACGTCGTCTTTCAAGTAGTGGACCTTGGCGCCGACTTTGACCCGGTACAGCGGCGGTTGGGCCAAGTACACGTAACCCGTCTCGATGAGGCCGCGCATGTGTCGGAAGAAGAAGGTGAGCAACAAGGTCCGGATGTGGGAGCCGTCGACATCGGCATCGGCCAACAGAATCACTTTGTGATACCTGGCCTTCTCGATGTCGAACTCCTCGCCGATACCGGTGCCGACCGCCGTGATCAGATCGAGGATCTCGGTGTTCTGGAGGGCCTTGGCCAACCGGGCTTTCTCGACGTTAAGGATTTTTCCCCTGATCGGGAGCACAGCCTGGGTGTGGGAGTTGCGTCCCTGTTTGGCAGGCCCGGCCGCCGACTTGCCCTCGACGATGAAGAGTTCCGCTTCCTCGGGATTGCGCGACGAGCAGTCGGCGAGTTTGTCTGGCAAACCCCCCGATTCGAGTCCGGACTTGCGCCTGGTCAGATCGCGGGCCTTGCGCGCCGCCTCGCGGGCCTTGGCGGAGTTGATGCTCTTGTCGACGATGCGGCGGGCTTCGGTGGAGTATCGCTCGAGCCATTCGGGTAGATAGCGGTTGAGCGTCTTCTCGACATACGAACGGATCTCGGTGTTGCCGAGCTTGGTCTTGGTCTGACCTTCGAACTGGGGACTGCGGACCCTTACCGAAAGGACGGCGGTAAGACCCTCCCGGATGTCTTCCCCGGTGAGGTTCTCGTCCTTCTCCTTCAAAAGGCCTTTGGTGCGGGCAAAAAGGTTGATGGCGTTGGTCAATGCCTTGCGGAAGCCCTCTTCATGGGTTCCACCCTCGTGGGTGTTGATGTTGTTGGCAAAGGACAAGACCGATTCGGTGTAGGAGGTGGTCCATTGCATGGCCAACTCGAGCTCGGCCTCCTCAGCGCGATCGACGATTTCGATGATGTGCGGGTGGATCGGTTCGCGGTTGGAGTTGAGATGCTTGACGAAGTCGAGCAGGCCACCCCTGAACAGGAACGTCTCGGTACGGGGAGGATCGGTGCGCTCGTCGAGGAGGACGATCTCGAGACCTCGGTTGAGATAGCCCATCTCCCGCAAGCGCCCGGCGATCGTGTCGAAGTCGAACTCGGTGGTCTCGGTGAAGATCTGGGTATCGGGCCAGAAGGTGATGGTGGTGCCGGTGTTCTTCTTCCAGGGCTTGCCCTTCACGACCTTGTGGAGCGGCTTGCCGCGTACGAAGCTCTGCGTCCAGACGAATCCATCGCGCCGCACCTCGGCGTCGAGGCGCTCGGCGAGAGCATTGACAACGGACACTCCCACACCATGCAGCCCACCCGACACCGTGTAGGCGCCCTGTTCGAACTTGCCGCCGGCATGGAGGGTGGCGAGAACAGTGGTGAGTGCGGACTGTTTGGTCTTGAGGTGATAGTCGACTGGGATACCGCGCCCGTTGTCTATGACCCGCACACCCCCATCGGCCATGAGGGTGACCTCGGTGCGGGTGGCGAAGCCCGCCATCGCCTCGTCGACGGCGTTGTCCACCACCTCCCACACAAGGTGGTGAAGACCCCGGGGACCGGTGGAGCCGATGTACATGCCGGGCCGCTTGCGAACTGCCTCAAGACCCTCGAGGACAGTGATGTCGCGGGCGTTGTAGGTAGCCGAACCGGCTTCAGTGCCGGTGGTGGTGCGGTTGGCAGACGACTGGGTCGATCGGGTCATGTGGGGTCTTGCTTCATCGATATTTTCTCAATCTTCCGGGGCGGGTTTCTAGTGGCCTGCACCAGGTTTTTTCATGGAAAGTGGCGGCAGATTGGTGCCGCCACTACACGCTTGTAAGTATACCTCGCGGAGGGGGCAAACACATCTCTCAGGACCTTCAAAAAACCAGGAAAAATGGGCTCAGGAACGGCCCGGCGGGACCACCCGCACCGACTCCACGGTCCCCGCTCCCAGAGCTTTGTCGAGACGACGCATAAGGTCTCCGACCCCGTACCTCAACATGGCCACCATGGCCGGGGCTTTGGCCTCGACGACCAATTCATTCTGTCTGATAAACAGAGGGAAAGATTGGGTGGCCCAGGGCTCTCCCGCCAGCTCGGCCCAGTCCCGGACGACGTGATTGAAGACGGACGGAGCCGGCACTCCCATCCGGCCGAGAACGGACTCGAGTAGCGCCTCCAGGGACTCGGGTTGGCTCACCGGATCACCCCTGCCTCGACGTGCCAGGTTTTGCCTGGAACCGGGATCTCTTCGGGATGAGTGGTCGTGATCATCGTTTGGGCTTGGGGAAGGGCTCCCGAGAGGTGACGGGCTCGCTGTGGGTCTAGTTCAGAAAAGACGTCATCGAGGATCAGCACGGGGATCGACCCGGTGAGGCGGCTTACGGCTTCGTGGGCCGCCAGACGCAACGATAGGGCGAGCGTACGTTGTTCACCCTGGCTGGCCTGGAAACGGGCAGAGTGGCCGTCTACGACGAACCTGAGGTCGTCCCGATGCGGACCTGCCCCGGTCACCCCGAGCTCCCAATCGGGGCGGCGGCGCCGTTGCAGGGCTTCCATGAGAGCAGCGGTCCATTCGGCAGGAGGCGTGCTGGAGTCGATATTCCCTCCCCACTCCGACTCATATTCGATCGCGATCTCACTGGCGCGCCCCGCCACCCGCGTATAGGTGTTGGCCAGGCTGGCGATGATCTCCCGAGCTGCCCGGGCCCGACGAGCCATCAGGCGCCCGGCCGCCTGTGCCAAACGGGAGTCCCAAACTTCCAGGGTGGTGTCATCGCGGCTGCCTCCTCTCAAAAAGGTGTTCCGTTGACGGAGGGCCCGGTCGTATTCGGTCTGGTCGAGGTCAGCGGCCGGCCACAGTTGCGTTGCAACTTCGTCGACCATGTCGCGTCGGGCGGCTGGACCTCCCTTGATGAGTTCCAGATCTTCGGGTAGGAACGTGACGACTCGGCCAACCTGCAACAACTCGGATCTGCGCGAAATGTTCTTCTGGTCAACCCGCACCCTTCGCCGACCTTTGCGGTTGATCTCCACCTCGACCAGGGTGCTGCTTTCGCCCCTTTGCAACTCACCCCGCACCACCGCCGACCCGGCCTGGTCATTGACCAACATCTCGTCGGGCGCTCCCCGGAAGGACCGCAATGTCGCGATATACGTGAGCGCCTCCAGCAGGTTGGTTTTCCCGGCGCCGTTGTCGCCCACCAGGATGTTGACCCCTCGATCGGGGCTCCAATGGAGGTCGTGATATGAACGGAAGTTGGAGAGAGAGATCCAAGAAAACATGTGGTGGGTTATGTGTGGTGGGTTATGAGTAGATCAGCCTAAGACCCACCACCCACCACTCTTAGATTCGGACGGGCATCAGGAGATAGATGAACCCGCCATCGTCGTCTCCGTCGATCACGCTCGGTTTGAGGCCATCGATCACTCGGAGCCTGATCTTGTCGCCTGCCACCGCCGCCACCCCATCGGCCAGGTAGCGCGGGTTGAAGGCGATCAGCACTTCTTCTTCGCCGCTGAATTCGCCGGCGAGGTGTTCGGCTTCGGCCCCGACATCCTGACGGGTGACGGTGACCTCGACTCCACCCTCGCCGATCCGCATCCGTACGGGGATGTGATCCTCGGCTACTAACGCCACCCGACCTAGCGCCTCGAGGATCGCTTCCTTCTCGACGATGACCTGGGTGCTGTAGTTGTCAGGTAGCAGCGATCGGTACTTGGGGAAGGTGCCCTCGATCATCCGCAATCGCAAGCTGCCTTTGTCCGAACTGAAGACCGCTTCCCTTTGACTCATGCCGGCCGTCACCTTGGCCGCCCCGATGGTGCGGGCAAGTTCTCGCAACCCGCGGGCTGGAACCAGGCCCTGACCAACCACACCCATGCCCGGCAGATCCCGGACCGCCAGCCGGTAACCGTCGGTGGCTACCACCCGGAGCCCCTGCTCCCCCGCCTCGAATAGCACCCCGGTGAGGATCGGGCGGGCGGCATCTGAGGAAGCCGCCACCACTACCTGGGCCAGGCCGGCCGCCAACTCCTCCCCATCGACCTCAACCCCGTCCACCGGCGAATCATCGAGGGAAGGAAAGTCATCGGCGTTGAGAAGGCGAATCGAAAACCGGGGCCCTTTGCCGAGTATCTCCGCTTCCCCTTCGGTAACGGCGATCGTGACCACGCCCGGGGGCATCTTTCTGACCGCCTCGCCCAGGAGACGACCGGGCATCACCGCCCGGCCTTCTTCCATGACTTCCACTTCACCCGAGGTCCTGATCGTGATCTCGAGGTCGGTGCCAGTCACCTTGAGGCGACCGGCGCTGGCTTCACACAAGAGCCCTTGGAGCACAGGGAGAGCGGTTCGGGCTGCCACCGCCCGATTGGCACGGCTGAAGAGGTCGGCCAGGTCGTCGCGCTCTGCGCGGATTCTCACGAGATCTTTTCCCTTCTGGATCTACTACTGGTTTGTTATCTAGAGAATAAAAGCATTAGTAGGGCTTGTGGAGATGTGGACACTCTCAGATTCGCTATATCCCGCCTGGCCGAGGACGTCCACAGGTGGTTGTGAACGAAGCCGACGTTGTCCACCGCGGTGCTCGGCGTGTCTCTTGTTCGGGGGAAAACTCTCATGGTTTCCTCAGCTGCTGGGAGAGGGTGTGGATTCTCTCGAACACCGAGCGATCGCTGCGAATGATCCGTTTGACCTTCTCAACAGAGTGGATCACCGTGGTGTGGTCGCGGCCACCGAAGGTATCGCCGATCTTGGGAAGCGACAGGTCGGTGAGTTCCCGGCACAAGTACATGGCTACCTGTCGGCACAAAACCAACGGCTGTCGGCGGCTAGGCCCTTGCACGTCGGCCACGGAGAAACCGAATGACTCGGCGGTGGTCTGCATGATGTCGTTGGCGGTGAGGGTCTTGCCGTGGCGACCGGGAACCAGGTCGCCAAGAACGTTCTGGGCCATCTCCAGGTCGATCTCGCTGTGGGTGAGGGCCGCGAAGGCCGTGACCCGGGTGAGAGCCCCTTCCAGTTCACGGATGTTGTCCGAAACTGCAACGGCGATGAACTCCAAGACTTCTCGCGGAACCGGCCTTGGTGCAAACTCTGCATTACGTCGGAGAATGGCGAGCCGGGTCTCGACGTCGGGGGGTTGAATGTCGGTCAGTAGGCCCCATTCGAATCGGCTGCGGAGCCGATCCTCAAGGGTCAACAGGTTGCGTGGGTGACGATCGGAGCTGATGACGATCTGGCGACCAGTGTGGAGGAGATCGTTAAAGGTGTGAAAGAACTCCTCGAGGATCTGTTCCTTTCCTTCGAAGAATTGGACGTCGTCAAGCAAGAGGACGTCGGTCGAGCGATAACGGTGCTTGAAATCATCGACCCTCTTGCGGCGAATGCATTCGATGAAGTCGTTGAGGAACTTCTCCGATGTGGCGTAGCGAACCACCATGTCGGGGTAGAGGTCGAGGACGAGGTGGCCCACGGCGTGGAGCAAATGGGTCTTGCCGAGGCCAGCGTCGCCATAGACGAACAAAGGGTTGTAGATGGTTCCGGGTTGTTCGGCTACGGCCATCGCCGCCGCCGCGGCAAAGCGATTCGAACTCCCTACCACAAATTGCTCGAACCGATACCTGCCGACCAGAGTGGCGGGGCCGTGGTCAGCCGGCTCGGTGGCCGAGGCGAGGCGGTGCTCACCCAGCGGCAAGGGAGGGGTCTCCATCGGCTCATTGGTGCTTAGGTATTTGAGCTCGATGCCATCTCCGAACGTCTGCTTGAACGCACTTTCGATCAAAACGGAGTGTTTCTCCTGGACCCATTCGAGGTGAAAGTCGGAAGGAGCAAGGAGCGTGACGCGGTCGGCGCCAAATTCGGGTTCTAATCGCGACAACCACTTCTGCCAATTGGCTGTGGATACCGAACTTCTCAGGATCCGCTGGAACTCGTTCCAGCGCCCCCCTGCCTCCGAGCTCAATACACCTTGCACCGAGGGTCCCTCCGTTCGCCGTGGATCACATAACGAGTATCCACAGCCGCATCCACATGTGGATAGCGACCCTCCTACGCGTTGGGCGATCCTTCTGAAAACTTCCTGAGAGCGCGACGACCTGCCTGCCAGCAGTGGGGAAGTGAGCCGATCGTGCTCTTCGTGGAGCGAGAGTATGTCGCCGCGTTGGCGCCCTCGTCAAGAGCGCGGAAATCGGCCTTGTTACCGTCCGGTGAACGTCAGATGGCCAATTGTGACAAGGGTTTTCCCCAGACTCGGAAGCGGGCGTATCTTGCAGGAGCGGGTGCCGGTGCCACGGTATTTTTTCGCGACATCACGCTTTGACCTATCGATCCGACGATAAGTAACCTTGCAGTCCGCCTCTTCTCAGGTTCTTGGTCCTTAATCATGAAACGCACATATCAACCAAAGGTTCGGCGTCGCAAGCGAAACCACGGCTTCCGGCACCGTATGTCCACTCGTGCCGGACGGTCCATACTCAAGGCCAGGAGGGCCAAAGGCCGCAAACGCCTCGCGGCCTGAAATCCTTTCTCTCCGATCTTCCGACGACTTCCGCCGGGTTTTGTCACTCGGCGCTCGTCGGCGGGTTGGTGACTTAACCGTGGTTAGGGCCCCAGGGCAGCCGGCGCAGGTCCGCGTCGGGTTGGTGGCGGGTAAAAGAACAGGAAATGCGGTGCAGCGAAATCGAGCGAAACGTCGGATCCGTCAGGCGGTCCAACAGGCGCAAATGCCCCCCGGGGACTATGTCGTATTGGCGGGTCCAGGGACAGTTTCGGTTGGGTTCGACGAGCTGGTCTCTTGGCTGAAGGAAGGTTGTCGGTGACCGTCACATTGCCCCGCCGCGCCGTTGTTGCCGTTATCAGGGCTTACCAGAACCTCCTAAGCCCTCGGCTCGGTGCCAATTGTCGTTACCGCCCGACCTGTTCGGAGTATGCAGCCGAGTCGATCCAACGATTTGGCGTGGCACGGGGGTCGTGGTTGGCCCTGGGGCGATTGTCGCGTTGTCACCCTTTACGTCCGGGTGGATTTGATCCGGTTCCTGAGCGTTGGAGCCTCCGCTGATGGGCGCCATTTTCGAAGGCCTCAAGGACATCCTCGGTGCCGGCCTAGCCTTTTTCTACGACGTCATGCCCTCGTACGGGGCGGCGATCATCCTCTTGACGATTGCCGTCAACCTGGTGGTTTTCCCGCTCACCCTCAAACAGACCCGGTCGACCAGGGCATTTCAAGCGATCCAACCCGAGGTGCGGAGGGTGCAGAAGGAGCTGAAAGAGCGCCCCGAGGAGATGCAAAAAGAGTTGATGCGCATCCAGCGGGAAGCGGGCGCCACCCCGGGGGGATGTCTTCTCCCCCTCCTGGTGCAGTTCCCGATCTGGATTGGCTTGTTCCAACTCCTTTCGAACCCGGTCAATGTCCCGACCGAATCGGCGTTGCGCACCGCCATCGACAATGGCCAGACCTTTTTCTTGGCGATGGATCTGGGTAAGCGGGTCAGCGAGGCCGTGGCGGAAGGGGTTGGGGTGGCCATCCCTTACGTCTTGATGCTGGCGATCATGGTCGCCACCCAATATGTCCAGCAATGGCACGCCACCGCCGGACAAATCAAACCCGAAAACCCCCAGGCAGCCGCCACACAGGCCGTCACCAGGATCATGCCGCTATTTATCGGTTTTGTTTCCTACAACTTCCCGGCCGGGCTGGTCCTCTATTGGACTACTTCCAATATTTTCCGGTTTCTGCAACAGATCCTGATTTTCCGGATAGACGGGCGTCCCCAACCGATGCAAGCGAATGGTGCCAAGTCACCACCGGAAGAGCCCCAGAACGACAAATTGAGCCGGCCCCAGCAGGGCTCGGCCGACAGGCGCAGACGGCGCAAGAGGAAGTGACAAAGTGGTTGAGTGGGTAGAAGTCCGCGGCAAGTCGATCGATGTAGCCGTTTCGGCTGCAATGACGGAGTTGGGCATCTCGGACAAGGCGAGGATCGACGTGCAGGTGATTCAGGAACCGGAAAAGGGATTCCTCGGGATGGGCGGTCGAGATGCGATCGTCCGGGTAAAACCAAAAGTCGATAATGAACGCAAACGTCGTCGCGGCAGGGGTAAAACGGAGACCGACGTGTCGACTCGCCGGCCCCGGAACCAGGAACCATCCCGTCAACGTAGTGGTGAACGCCAACCCAACCGCGGGGGCAACCCGCCGCGAGGCAACAGCGGGCAACGGCCCAATGACGGAAATCGCGCCAGCGGGGGAAATCGTGGTTCGGGTGGTCGCGACGGTGGGGCACGACCCCGACCGGCTGCAGTGGAACGTCCCCGGAGGGAGGAAAGAGTGTCAACGGCCGATCCAAATGCCCAGGCGCCACTTGTGGCCGAGTTCCTGGAGGGGTTGGTGGAGTCGTTTGGCCTAGAGGGCCAGGTCGACGTGCAGGTTCAGGAAGACGTGATTGTGGTCGCGGTGAGCGGCGAACAAACAGAGGCCTTGGTGGGAACCAGGGGTTCGGTGATGGAAGCGATCCACGAAATCACCAAAACGGTCCTGCATCGGCAGGCGGGTGATACCGCCCGGGTCAGACTCGATGTAGCCGGATATGCCGAACGGCGACGCCAGGCATTGAGCATCTATGCCGCTCAACTCATAGAACAAGTCGTCAGCGAGGGCGGTGAGATCATGCTGGAGCCCATGAGCGCCGCCGACCGCAAGGTCATCCACGACGTGGTGGCGGCCAATAAGGGTGTCCGGTCCTACTCAGAAGGTGAGGCGCCCAGACGGTATGTGGTTCTGGCAGCCACCGACGACGACGATTCGGACAGGGACGAGCGGGATCTCGATCAGCTTGAGGCAGTGCCCGACATATCGCCGGTAAGCGATGAACCCGACCAGCTCGAAGCTACCGAAGAGCTCGCGACCACCGAAGAAGACGACGAATCCGATCAGGACTCGCCCGACGAGTAGACCCTCAAG
Source organism: Acidimicrobiia bacterium (assembly GCA_040905905.1). Classification (GTDB taxonomy): domain Bacteria; phylum Actinomycetota; class Acidimicrobiia; order Spongiisociales; family ZC4RG35; genus JAICND01. The sequence continues at coordinate 215,292 of JBBDQN010000051.1, read as the reverse complement.
TTTCACGTGAATCCTCTGCGGGGCTCAATTGAGGCCCTCACGGGGCATCAACCGACGGATGAAATCATCGGCAAACTCACGTCTCTGGCTGAATGGCTGGTGACCGAAGCGATTCCGCAGGGTGGGCTTGGTCCCAACGAGGCGACCGACGTGCTGGATCACCACATCGTTGGATCGGCTGCCTTTTCTTTAGGTTTTCCGCAGCCACCGTCGGTGTGTTGGGATCTGGGGACTGGCGTCGGTTTGCCCGGCTTGGTGTTGGCGGTCTTGTGGCCCAATACCCGGATGGTGTTGATCGATCGGTCACAAAAGCGGTGTGATCTGGCGAGACGAGCCGCTCGAATCATCGACGTGGCGGTTGAGGTCGAAAATACCGACCTCGAAGGGCTCAATCCTCACACGGAGGCGATCGTTAGCCGGGCGACCATGCCGGCTTCGAGGTTGTTACCGACCTTGGTGAGGTTGTTGGCTCCGAGCGGCGTGGCGGTGGTAAGCGGGTCTAAGGAGACCCCGACAACCCCGTTCCTCGCGATAACAATCCCTCAAGGTGTGCTTGATCCTCCACCGAGACTCCTTATGATGCGCCAGCCGTGAGCGACCGCCCTTCACAAAAAGCAATAGTCACCGCGCTGGCCAACCAGAAGGGCGGGGTCGGCAAATCCACCACCGCCATCAACCTGAGCGCCGCCATGGCCTTACAGGGTCTCCGCTGTCTGTTGGTTGACCTGGACCCCCAGGGGAATGCCACATCCGGCATGGGAATCGATCGCGGTTCAATCAGTACATCAATATACGACGTTCTTTTAAAGGAGAGATCGATAGAAGATGCTGTAGAAGCGTCGTCGGTCAAGAACCTGTTTGTGGTTCCCGCCACCATCGACCTGGCTGGGGCCGAGATCGAACTGGTGCCGGCGTTTGCTCGAGAGGGTCGGCTGCGGGGAGCGTTGACCGAGGTGGCGGATTCATACGACGTGATCGTGATCGATTGCCCTCCCTCGCTTGGTCTGCTGACGGTGAACGCACTCACCGCTGCCCAGGAGGTGCTAATTCCCATCCAGTGTGAGTACTACGCCCTTGAGGGTCTAACCCAGCTTCTCAGCAACGTCGAGAGGATCCGACGGAATCTCAACCCTTCCCTCAAAGTGGAAGGGGTGGTCCTGACGATGTACGACGCACGCACCAACCTCAGCAAAGACGTGGCCGCCCAGGTGCGTAACCATTTTGGGGATCGGACTTATCGAACGGTGATCCCCCGTTCGGTGCGGATATCGGAAGCACCTTCGTATGGCGAGCCGATTGAGGCATTTGATCCGATGACGAGAGGAGCTATCGCCTACCGCGAACTCGGTCGCGAGTTCCGCCGTAGGCACGGGCTGGACTGAGGAGAGACCGATGAGCACAAAACGTGGTTTGGGCAGAGGGCTCGAGTCGCTGATCCCGATTGGTGAGATGGGGCCCGAGTCAGGGTTTGCAGTGATCCGGGTTGATGAGATCAAGCCCAATCCCCAACAACCGAGAATGAGCTTCGACCAAGAAGCTTTGATGTCGTTGGCGGAATCGATAGCAACCGTAGGGCTTTTGCAACCTGTTGTGGTTAGGCGTGATATCGAAGGTGGATTCGTCTTGGTGGCGGGGGAGCGACGCTGGCGGGCAGCCCGTCAGGCCGGAATGGCCTCGATCCCCGCAGTAATTCGGGAGGGTGACGACACCGCCTCGTTGACCGAGGCCCTGATCGAGAACCTGCAAAGGACCGATCTGTCACCACTGGAAGAAGCCGCCGCCTATCGCCAACTTCTGGAAGATTTTGGCTTGACCCACGACGATGTTGGCAAAAAGGTCGGTAAGAGCCGGGCGGCGGTCACCAACACCCTCCGGTTGTTAGGGCTTCCGGCAGTGGTGCAAGGAATGCTGGAGCGGGGCGAGTTGGCGGCCGGACACGCCCGGGCCCTGGCTGGACTTGATGATCGGGCTTTCGCCGAACATGTGGCCCGTCGAGCGGTGGCGGAAGGTTGGAGCGTCCGCCAGGTGGAGGACGCGGTGCGGCTTCGTAAAGGTGACCCCTCCGCCTCGGATCGACGCCCCCGAATTCGTGAGATCCGACCGGCCGAGATTGTCGAACTGGAGATGCGCCTGGCGGATCGGTTGAACAGTCCGATCAAGGTCGAGTTCCGCAACGGCAAGGGAACCGTCCGCATCAAATACGGGAGCCTGGAAGAGCTGGAAAAGCTCTACCGCAAACTCATGAGATAGTCCCCCCTCTCGAGGCGGGGCACTTCCTTCTTCCGACTTCTGACTCTTATTCCTTGGGGTCTCGGAAGAAACTCTCCAAGGCTGCCACCACCTTGCGACCAGTATCCGCCGCCAGATCGGTGCGGGCAACGATCACAGCCGGCGCCCTGGTTTCACGGAGGATGGCCGTGGCCATACCCTCTACCTCACCTCCAACCGATTCGGAAATTGATCGCGCCAGCATGGCGCCTGCCTGGGAACTGCCCCGTTCGCTGGAATAGAAGTAGACCGCGTTGACCCCTTCACGACCAAGTTGAAACGAGATCACCACTTCTGCTCCTACCCGGTTGGCTCGCCCCGCGCGGACCCGTTCGGGGAGTGAGGTGTCGGCGCTGCGAGACATCATCGGGACTCCGCCCTTTTCCTGAAGATCTAGAGCAGCCGCGGCGGCGGCGGCCCAGGCGGCCTGTGCCTCGTCCGGACCGCGACAGGCTGCGTCAAAGAACACCCTGGCCCCCACGAGGCTGTCCGGGAGACCCCGCAACCATTCCAACTCGCGGATCGCCTCGCGGCCCCCACGCATGGCTCCTCTCAAAATCAGACGGAGCTCGGTAATCACCTCGGGTCCGGCCTTGCCGTCCTCGGGCAGTCCTCGATTTCGCTGGAAGTCGATCAGAGCACGTTCGGTGTCTGTGCCCAGGATCCCGTCAGCCTTGCCGGCATCGAACCCAAGCTGGTTGAGGCGGCTCTGGAGTTCGGCCACGTCTTCTCCCCGCAGCATCGGTCTGCGCATGAACAAAAGACGGTCCCCGAGTCGATAGCCGGCCTCATATAGAGATCGCCAGGTTTCCGGTCCTACCACCCCATCCGTGATCAAACCCCGGGAAGCCTGGAAACCCTTGACGGCTTCATGAGTTGCATCACCGAACTCTCCCCGCGGGTCGGGTGTGGTTGGATAACCGAGCGCGGTGAGGCGATCCTGGATGTCCCGTACCGGTTCGCCGGCGTCGCTCAGGCGGTAGAGGCGCATTGCGCGCCCAATCGTGGCAGATCGTTAGACGAGGTATTCGCCGAGATCAGCCAGCAACGAATGCTTCGGCCGGGCGCCGATGATGCGCTTTTTCTCGACGCCATCCTGGAAAACGATCAGAGTGGGGATGCTCATGACGTCATAACCCATGGAGAGTTGGGGGTGGTCGTCGACGTTGAGCTTGCCGACGGTCAGCTTGGCGCTGTGTTCAACGGCGATTTCTTCGAGAATCGGGCCGATCAGTCGACAAGGGCCGCACCATTCGGCCCAAAAGTCGACGATGGTCGGCTTGGAAGCGCCAATGGTTTCTTTGAAGTTGGTGTCGTCAAGGGTGACCGTGTTGGCGCTCATCCCTGGCTCCTCTCTCTTTGTGTTGTCATGGTTAGAACCTAGGTTGCCGGTAAGACATTTCCACTGTTTACCGGGACTTCGCCAGCCCCATCGGCCAGCACATGTCCGGCGTCGATGGCAGCCATGCACCCGGTGCCGGCTGCGCTGACGGCCTGGCGATAACGAGAGTCGGCGACGTCGCCCGCCGCGAACACGCCGGGGATGGTGGTGGCGGTGGTCCCATCTCCAGCGAGGACGATGTAACCCTTAGAGTCCAGCTCAAGCTGACCCTCGAACAACCCCGTATTGGGCAGGTGGCCAATAGCAACGAAGACACCATCGGTGGCGAGGGTTTGCTCGGTGCCGGTAGCCGTATCGACGAGCGTTACAGAGTCGACGGCATCGGCGCCGTTGATGGTCTTCACCTCAGCGTTCCAGACCACCCCGATCTTCTCGTGTTCAAGGACCCGGCGAGCCATGATCGCCGATGCCCGGAACTCGTCTCGGCGGTGAACCACTGTTACCCGTGAGGCAAACTTGGTGAGGAACAACGCCTCCTCCATAGCCGAGTCACCTCCACCCACCACCACCAGATCCCGGTTGCGAAAGAAGAATCCGTCACAAGTGGCACAGGCAGAAACCCCGCGGCCGGTGAGCCGCTCCTCGCCGGGTACACCAAGCCACTTGGCGGAAGCACCGGTAGCGATGATGACGGTATGGGCCCGGTACTCGTCGGCTCCTACCCAGACTCCGAACGGTCGCTCGGAAAAGTCGACCCGGGTGACATCGGAGGCGAGCAGCCTGGCGCCGAAACGCTCGGCCTGTTTGCGGAAACGATCCATCATCTCCGGCCCGAGGATTCCATCCGGAAACCCCGGATAGTTTTCGACATCAGTGGTGATCATCAACTGACCGCCGGCCTGAAAGCCTTCGAAAACCAATGGACTGAGATCGGCCCGCGCCGCGTAAAGGGCGGCGGTGAGGCCTGCTGGGCCGCTGCCGATGATGATCAGATTCTCCGCACTCAACTGGCTCTGCTCCTACGCCGCCGCCACATCAACATTCCCCCAATCAGGAAGATCAAACCGAGGACGGCGAAGGCACCATCCGGTCCGAGGGGAATGGCCAAAGCGCCGTATATGGTCAGTAACAGGAATACCACGGCCATGATTCCCAACGTGGCGGCGACCATGCCCATGGCTGACAACTTGACCACCCGGGCCACCCGGTCCACGGTCATCGCCCGGATCTTGAGGGCAATCGACTCGAGATAGTCGGCAAAGCGGGTTGGGAACTCGTCCACGACTACGAGGTTAGCCCGGACCCATTCGCTGCTCAGAGCGGGCTATTCGGGCGGAAGTTCGACCAACGCACAGGTGGCTTCGTTGTAGACGAGGGCCTCTCTCCCATCCTCGCCCTCGACGATGACGATGACGACCGGCCTTCCATCCAGTTTCGACTGGGCCACATCCAGGACCTCACGGTCCGATACTTTTCCTTCACAAACGACATCGGCGCGGGCGCTGGCGTCAGAGAACTCGACAAAGGACTGTTCGAGCATCGTTTCGATTTCGGTCAGCACGGCGTCGGCGTCGCCCCCGTCCAACTGGCGATACGCCAACAACTGGTCCGGCCCGGTCGCGGCGGCCGTGGTGTCTTCGAGGATGGTGGTAGTGGCCGCGGCCTCACCTGCATCGGCAGCTGCAAAGCTGCCCTCGGCCGACGCGGTCGTCCCAGATTGGGAACCCGAGTCCATAAGCCCGAGGAAGACGGACCCAAGCCCGATCAGGACAACGGCGGCGGCTGCGACGGAGGCAGCCCGCATCCATCCTTGGACACGACGGCGATCGGCCATCGCGACCACCCTGGCAGTGGTTATCGAGCCGATCGCAGCATCCAGTCTGGATCGTTCCGCGGCGGTCATTCGGGCGATCGGCAGGTCGGCCAGCAAACCTTTGACGGTCCGTTGGAGATCGTATTCCTTCCGACAATCGGGGCACTCGCCCACCAGTCGCGCTGCCTCGCCGGGGTCCGCGAGGAGGCCCTCGGAGTAGGTGGCGATCAAATCAAGGTCGTGCAGAGGGTGTTGTTCCATGAGTCAGTCAGTACCTTTTTGATGCTCGGAGCCCGGCAAAAGGTTCCCAAGATTGCCTGCCAACTGTCGGCGGGCTCGAAAGAGCCGGGACTTCACCGTCCCGATCGGGAGGTCAAGGACCCCCGCTACGTCGGGAAGCGAGTAACCCTCGACGTCAGCCATCAACACCACCGTGCGAAACTCGGGCGAGAGAGCGGCAAGGGCACGTTCGATCTCGGGTCGCAACTCCACCGACTTGAACCCATCTTCGCCTCCGGGATCGGCCGGATCGAGATAGTCGGGCAGAGCCTCCATCGGCCGGCGGCGCTCTTTACGCAGCAGGTCGTAACAGGTGTTGACCGTGATCCGATAGAGCCAGGTGCCGACGGCGGCTGTGCCCTTGTATTGACTGGCTTTGCGGTAGAGGGTTGTAAAGGTCTCCTGCACCGCGTCAAGGGCCGCCGTACGGCTCCCCATCAACCGCAGACATACCGAAAAGACCCGATCCTCGTGGCGCCGCATCAGCAGGGTGAACGATGCATGATCCCCTTCCGCGGCTTTTGCCAACAACGTGGCGTCGTCGGATGACGGGGTCATGGACGGAATCGTATCTCCGATACGCTCGTCCAATAGTTGCCATCCGACTGTTGAGGAAGACTGGTGAACCAGATGAGCCAGTTGCCATCCGTGCGGGGAGGGAGTTGCAACAGCACCTCGAGGTCCGTGCTGCGGGCCGCGGCCACCTTCTCCCACTCGGACGGAGTTTCCGGTCGGCCACTCGACCAGGCAATTGATAGATCGACGCCTGCCGTCAGTCCGACGATCTCCACGCTCGTCGGAGTCCCCCGTACCGACACCGTCAGACCGACTCCGGGTTTGATCGATTCCATCGGGTCCCGATAACGCTCGGTGCGCCATGCGGTGGCGACATCGCCGTCAAGGATCAACGCGATGAGGTCGTCGTTCTCTCCTCCTTCACCAAACGGATCGAAGGTCAAGACTCCTACGCCCACCGGGTCGATCGGAGCGTCGGAGGTTGCACTGGACGAGGTCCCCCCGGAAAGGGTGGTGGAGGCGTCGGGGACCACGGGTAATTGGTCACCGGCCAGAAGACGACCGATCACAATGAGAATGATCGCCAGCAGAACGAGCGTCACGGCGAGAGCCGGGCCGCGACGTCCCGAGGAAACGTCCGCGAGTGGCGGGGGGAATGGCTGCTGGATTCCGTCGAGCTCTGTAGCGAGATTGCGAGCGTCGTGGGTGCCGCTCAACGCACGGCGAAGAGCGCGGTCGACGGCACTGGGCAACCCGTCGATCATCTCAGATGGGGGCGGGCCCCCTGGTGGCAACCCGGTCAACGACTGCTCGAGAACCGCCGCCAGATCGGAGACGTCGAGTGTGGGGGCAACCAAATACCGACGGGGGCGGCCGAATCCGCCGAGACGGGCTGGGCGTGAAACCGTGTAGAGAATCGAACCGGCGTCGATCGCCCCGTGGACGAGACCGGCTTCGTGGATCGCCGCCAGAGCGGAGGCGAGACCCGAGGCGTTGGCGAGGAACTCGGCCGGATCCAGGGTGTGGCCGCTGTCAAGCCGGCTCTGGAGGGTGAGGCCGCCCCCCCACTCCGAAACTGAGAACGCTCCGTCGAGCACCTCTTCGGCCGCATAAATCGGTTCGAGGTGAGGGTGATTGATGGCAGCTGCCGCACGTACCACCGCCAGGAACTCTGCCCGCCGTTTAGCGTCAGCCTCGGGGCCGAGGATTCTGATGAGAACGGGTCGGTCGAGGTTGAGATCGGTGCCTAGCCACTCTTCGATGTCGTGGTCGCGGCCAAGCCTTATCTCGAGTCGATAGCGGTCGGGGATCGGGGGCGGCATCGTTCAACTCCGACCAGGGGGTGGAGGGGAAAGTACCGGGAGGGGAGGGCAGATGACCTGCAAAGTGGAAGATCATCGTAGAGAGGAGCCACCTCTCTACTCTTTCGGTCACTCCGGTGCGTCTGTCCGGTACCGATCAACAAAACAGGGGCTTTTACGCAGCTCGAGCACGATTCCAGACCCGAGGACGGCGCCAGATCCGGCGACGGGCATTCGGTGAACACCGACGATTCCACCCGGGGAGTGGCCTCGCGCATCGTCCGCGATGGCACCATCGTTATGGCTGTCGGTTCGGTGGTTGCCGGTCTCGCCGCCTACGCATTTCAGGCTTTGGGTGGCCGGGCCCTCGGCGAGTCAGGCTTTGCTGCCGTGGCGGCGTTGCTGTCAGTGCACTCGTTGATTCTGGCGGTCCTCCTCACTCCGGTGGAGTTGTTGACGGTTCGCCGGCTCACCCTCGCTCGGGGAGGTGCACCCGACGAGCACGACCGCCGATCGATCGCGGTGACGAGCACCGCAGCCATAGTCGTGATGGTGGCCTTTGTTGCAGCCACCCTCGGCCGGTTCTTCGTCGGCAAACGCGAGTTTGTCGTGATCGGTGCCGCGGTGGTCGCTACCCATGCCGTTTTTGCTCTGGGTCGTGGTGCGCTGGCCGGTCGGGGCCGGTACGTGGCTTACGGGGCGGTATCGGCGTTGGCAGCGGTCCTCCGGGTGGTACTGGCGATCATCTGGCTGTCGGTTTCACAGACCGACCTTGCCCTTGCCTGGACAGTGGTGTTGCCCCCGCTGATCGTTCTCCTCTGGCTGCCCTTCCGCCGTGCGCCCGAGCGGGCCAAGGTCCCGCCCCGGGCGGGCTCGGGCGCATTGATGGCCGGGTTTGTCCTGGCGGGAGCGATCTCACAGGCGTTTGTACTGGTGGGTCCCCTGGTGGCGGGGGCCCTGGTCACTGACCCGCTTGAGATTGCCAGGGTCGTCAGTACCGTGTTTGTGGCGTTTTCGCTGGCCCGGGCGCCGCTCCTCCTGGCGCAGAATCTGGCAGCCCGGTTGTTGGCCGGGTTGACCAAACTGGTGGCTAGGAACGCTCACCGCGAACTGTTGGCGTGGTCGCGTCGCCTCGGTTTTGTCGGACTGTTAGTTACCCCTATTGCCTTTGTCGCGGGCGAGTGGATAGGTCCCCGACTGATCGAGCTCTTGTTTGGTGCCACGTTTCGCCCCTCACCGTTGGTGGCTGGCTTGGCGATGGCCGCTTGCGCCCTCGCCGCCGCTTCGGTTTTCCTAGATCAGGTCTTGATCGCGTTGGGAGCCACCGGCAAGTTGGCCGGGGCCTGGACGGTCGCCCTGACGGTCGGGGGACTGTCGTTGTGGCTCATCGACCGACCGGCCGACGTTCGGGTATCTGCTGCCGTCCTGGCCGGTGAATTTGCAGCGCTGCTGGCAGTGATGGTCGCCGCCGAGTTGGCACGTCCCGAAAGCCCCGACTCCGGATACGACCTCGTCAAACGAGTCATGGACATGGTCGGGGGGTTGGGTCTGGTGGTCCTGACCCTGCCGATCCAGCTGGTCCTCGGCCTGCTGGTGCGGCTCGACTCGCCGGGACCGGTGTTCTTTCGCCAGACCCGGGTGGGAAAAAACGATCGACCATTCACGATGATCAAGTTCCGCACGATGGTTGACGGAGTTGACGACGCCCCATTGCTGAAGCATCTGGCCTCCATGGTTGAAGGCGGGTACCTCGGTCCTGATCGCCAGGCCGAGGGACCCCACTTGTGGATCGACGAGGATCCCCGCATCACCCGGATGGGCAGGTTCCTCCGTCGCGGCTCTCTCGATGAGCTACCCAACCTCTTGAACGTGGTTCGCGGCCACATGTCTCTGGTGGGCCCGCGACCGCTGGTGCCGGCGGAGGTGGAGCTGCTCGACCCCGAGGCGCGGGTGCGCCACAAGGTACGGCCGGGTGTGACCGGCCTTGCCCAGGTGATGGGCGGTTCGAAGAACACCTTTGGTGAGCGGGCTTACTGGGACCTGCAATACGTCGAGCACCGCTCCCTACTGATGGATCTCAGAATCCTCGTGAAAACACCAGTTGCCGCCATCCGCCGTCCTGGTTAGGGGGCAGTGGTCGCACTGGTTGTCGTCGGGGTGGTTGTCGTAGTCGTCGTCGTAGAAGTGGTCGTCGTGGTCGTGGGGGCGCTGGTGGGGTCGTCGCCAAAACCGCAGGCGTCACCAGCTTCTTGCACTCCGAACTGAATTCGCGCCTCAGCAGGATCATCGATCGCCAAAGCCACCGCGTTGCGAATCTTCGAAACGTCCGGGATCGGATATCCATTGATCCGGCCCGTGATCCAATCGGGTGGCCCGAAGCCGATGACGAGAGCTTCGGTTGGTTTCACCTTGCCGACCAGTTCGACCAATGCCGGCAAATCCGACACGGGGATATCGGTGGCGACGTTCTCCTGGATGGCGTCGAGCAGGCTTGGCAATGACGTGAGGATGGTGCCGACATCTGCCTGGGCCGCCATTGCCGAGAGGAAACACCTCTGACGGGCCATGCGGTCGTAGTCGGTGCTGTCGTGGCGGCTGCGGACATAGGCCAGGGCGTTGGTGCCGTCCATCTCGTTGACACCTTGTTCGATCCGCAACTCGGTGAAGGTGCCATCCTCGAGGGGGTACTCCTCGTCAACGATCGTTCGGTTGACGTAGATGGTGACTCCACCCAGGGCGTTAACGATGTCCACGAAAGCCTGAAGGTTGACGAGGACGTAGTAGTCGAGCTCGATTCCAGTCATGCCCTGGAGCATGTCCTTGAGGGCGGCCGCCCCCGGGTTGGAGGAGGGGTAACGATCCGGATTGTCGAGACCGTACGGATAGACCTCGTTGAGGATCCGCGAGTAGGCGGTGAACTTGGTGCCATCGGGGAACTCGAGGTCGATCAAGTTGCGGGGAAATCCGAACATGGCGATGTCTCCATCGACCAGGTCGATTGAGGCAATGATCATCGAATCGGTGCGGATCCCCGTCCGGCCGGTGCCGCTGTCAGCGCCCAACAACATCAGGTTGAGCCGGCCGCGACCCTCCCATGGCACCTTGGTGGTGGTCGTGGTGGGGATGGTGGTGGCGGTAGTAGTCGTCTCACCTGGTCCCACGAAATCGGTAGTGGTGGTGCCACCGAGGGCGAAGCCGGGGGTCAACCCGCCTCCGGAAAAGACTGTGGTGAGAAAGTTGTAGGTCCGTAGTTGTCCCCAGCCGACCGCAATATGGGGGACGAGGACAAACGCCAAGACCGCGACGACACCGATCTTGCGGAGACTGCCGCCCCCACCCCGCCAGGCCTCCCAGGCGGCGGAAGACCTGATTGCGGCGACGAGGACGTTGGCGGCCAGCAGGATGAGCAGATGGGCGGGGTCAGCCAGCCACTTGGCTATGTCCGTCGGCCCGGCGGCGAGGGCCAATATGACCACTACCCCCAGCAACAAGGCGAGCCTGAGATAAGGACGGGCGGCGGGCAACCGTCCCTGGCGAACCTGACCAAGACCCGGTAATAGGGCCGACAAAAACGCAGCGGACGTTGGGGTGATGTGGGGTCGACGTATCCGCCGGCCGGTAGCAGCCATCTGCAGTTAAGACTACGGCAGCCTTTGGTTAGTTCCGGGTTGCCTTCCGGAATCTCCACAATTGGAGGCCGGCGGGAACATCGTCGAATCCTTCGTTGCGGTACAAAGCCGCGGCGGGTTCGTTGTCAGGCTGCGTGTTGACCAGCAGAGACACAGCCCGGCGCTTGCGGGCCCACAACAACGAGGCTCGCACCAAGGCGCGGCCCACGCCTTGTCTCTGAGCGGCGGGATCCACGGCTAAACGTTGCAGGTACCCAACCGCGAGGGAGGTTCCGGTGACGGCGAAACCGGCGACCCGTCCATTGATCGAAACCGTGTGGGTGACAGCTCTGCTGGTGGCGGCGAGGCTCTCGGCCAGTCCCAGCGGGCCTAGCCGCCAGGGGGCAGGGAACGACTCCCGATCGATCCGGTTCAACTCGGCGATTTCGGTCACCAGGTTCTCGTCGACTTCAATCTCGGCAGGACGTAGCGCAGTCAATGGGTGCTCGAACAGAATGAGTCGCCCCGACTCTTCGAAGCCGGCTTCTCGCCAGACCCGGCTAGTCCCGGGGAGGGTGGCGGGGGAGCGCACCTCCTCGTTCCATTCGCTCAGCAACTCCGCACAGAGGGTGAGAAATCGGGCACCGCCCCGCTCCAGACGGAGCGAGGCCGCAGGCACATCCTCATTCCACGGACGGGCTTGGGCCCGCGCCCATCCCGCCGACAACTCCATCGGTCCGGGCCATTCACCACGAGTCTTGAGCCGCTCTGCGCGGCTAGCCGACGACACCTGTGGGAGAGTACGGCTTGTGGAGGTTATCTATGTGACCGATGAGGCGTTTCACCGGCACGACACCGGGTCCTTGCACCCGGAGCGTCCAGCACGGTTGCGAGCGGTCGAGGCCGGAGTTGAACAGGCCGGTCTACCACTCGTCCGGCTCCACCCTCAGCCCGTCTCCCGGGAGATGCTGCACATGGTCCACTCTCCTGCCTATGTCGAGGCAATCGAGAGGTACTGCCTGAGCGGTGGCGGGCATCTCGATGCCGACACCGTGGTTGGTCCCGACAGCTGGGATGCCGCCGTACTGGCTGCCGGGGCGGGTCCGACCGCCGTTGATGCTCTCGGGCAGAACGGGGCGGGGTTCGCTTTTCTGGGTATTCGACCTCCTGGCCACCACGCTCGCTACGACCGCGCCATGGGTTTCTGCCTCTTCAACAACGTCGCAATAACCGCCGCCATGTTGCGCGGTGCAGGCCACCGGGTGGCGATCCTCGACTGGGACGTCCACCATGGCAACGGAACTCAGGAGAGCTTCAGCACCGACCCCGGGGTGCTTTATATCAGCCTGCACCAATTCCCCTATTACCCCCATCAGGGCGACTACGACGAAATCGGCGACGGGCCCGGAAGGGGCACCGTTGTCAACGTTCCATTTCCGATCGGGACAGCCGGCGATGGCTACCGCTACGCCTGGGAGAGGGTGATTGGACCGATTCTTCAACAATACGAGGCCGACTGGCTTCTCATCAGCTCGGGGTACGACGCCCACGCCGAAGACCCCCTTGCGGAGTTGCGTCTCGAGGCCGCCGACTTTGGTTGGATGGCATCTCAGGTTGCGCAGGTCGTGCCGCCGGCGCGGACGGTGGTGTTTTTGGAAGGTGGTTATCACCTGCCTGCACTGACATCGTCGACGACCGCCACACTGCAGGGTTTGGCAGGAGCAGACGCCGCGACAACCTCAACCTTTACATCTCCACCCGGAGCCTTCGACGCGGTGGACCTGGTCACGCGGGCGCTCAGCGACTTCTGGTCATTGTGAGGCTGGGGCGACGATCCACCAATCGGCTTCGAGTCGAGGGGTACCCCACCTCGTCTAACCGGGCTTCATCTCTCCATCTTCATTGGACCCCGCGGGTGACCTTGAGCGAGGTGTGGGTCACATTGAAAGTGGTAGACCCGCCCACGGTCCCGGAACTGTACTTCTGGGCGTTGCAGGCGAGCTTCGCCGATGCAACCGGAGTATTCGGAGGAGCCCATCTCGGGCTGCAATGGCATCCCTCATACCCGGGCTCGACCGCCGTCAACTGGGGAGGGTATGACCGTTCGGGCAAGGAACTCGTCGGCTCGGGGTCGGACTTGCCCTCGGTGCTGGGGAACGCCAACACGCGGGACTTCGCCTGGGTCGCAGGCAATGAATACCGGCTCCGGATTTTCCCGGAACGGCCCGGCTGGTGGGCGGGCGAGGTCACCGATGCCAACAGTGGAGTGGCCGCCGTGGTCCGCAGCCTCCCGGGAGGCGGTGACCATCTGACCCTGCCCTTGGTCTGGTCAGAAGTCTTCGCCCGGTGCAACGCCCCCGGGGTCACGGTGGTGTGGGCGAATCCAGGGGGCGTGTCTACTTCAGGGGCTATCTGGCGTCCCGAGGCGTATACGACCACGTATCAGCGGGAGGCCGATGGAGGCTGCTCCAACACCGACAGTCGGGGGATGGCGGAGGGGGTTGGGCAATTGACGTCGGTCGAAAGGACCAACCCGCCGGGGACGCAACTCCCCGTGCAGTAGCCGTCAAGAGCCCCTGATTACGGCCGATAAACCCAAGACAACAGAAGGGATTTGCGGGAAATGGACGTCTCGATTGAGGAGCTCTTACAGCGCACCGTTTCAGCCGGTGCCTCTGACCTCCATCTCAAAGTGGGCTCTCCACCGGTGATCAGAGTGGCCGGTGAGCTTCGACGTCTCCATGGACTACCGACTCTTCGTCCCAATGACACCGAGTCGTATGCACAGACCATTTTTACCCAGCGGGCCGTTCGCGAGTTCAAAGACCGGGGTGAAGCCGACTTTGCCTGGGGCCGTCCCGATCTGGGCCGCTTCCGCGTGACTGCGTTCCGTCAGCGAGGCTCGGTGAGCATGGTTTTGCGCCGGGTGCCCTCCGACATGGCCAGTTTCGAGGATCTCGGAATCCCCTCGGTCCTACGGAAGTTGGCAGGCGAGTCGAAAGGTCTTCTCCTCATCACCGGCCCGTCCGGTTCGGGTAAGACCTCGACTATGGCCGCCGTGGTAGACCACATCAACACCACCCGGCCGGTGTCGATTGTGACCGTTGAGGATCCGATCGAAATCCTTCACCCCGACAAACTCGGAGTTGTTGCCCAACGGGAGGTAGGGGTCGACACCGCCAACTTCGCCGATGCCGTGCACCGGGCCATTCGCCAGGATGCGGACGTGATCGTCATCTCCCACATCGGCGACGCTGACACCGCCCGGGCCGCTATCAGCGCGGCCGAAACCGGCCACTTAGTGATCAGCTCTATGCACACCACCGACCCGGCCGACACCATCAACAGGTTGATTGGATACTTTCCGCAACCGGAGCAGGCTCTGGCTCGTCGCCAGGTCGCGGCTCACCTCATTGCGATCGTCAGCCAGCGTCTTCTGGAGACCACCGATGGCAGCACCCAGGCGCTCGCCACTGAGGTGCTGACCAGCAACGAACGTATCAGGGAACGGATCGTAGACGGCATCGGAAGCCTTGACGAGGTGCTCAAGGAGAGTGAGTTCTTTGGCATGCACACCTTCGATCAGACACTCCAAACCCTCGTGATGAGCCGGCGGGTGGCGGTGCGGGTGGCTCTGCCGCACGCTCGCAACCCCCACGAACTGCGGGCGCGGGCCCTCGAAGCCGGCATCGAGATCTAACCGCCCCCGTTCCTGCGTAGATCAGCGCCGTTTGCGGCCCTCTTTCTACGCAAGAACGACGAGATAGGTCGCGAAATCCAAAGACCGATTCACCCGACGTTCTCCACCATGAAACGTTTCAATTGGCCTTGAAACGTTTCATTCGATGCGGAGCTTGTCGATGCGCCAGACCATCCGTGACGTGGGTGACCGAGCAGGGGTTTCAGTAGGCACCGTTTCCAACGTCCTCAACGCCCCGCATCTGGTTTCGGCGCAAACTCGATCAAAGGTGTTGGAGGTGATCGAGGAACTGGGCTATCGGCCCAATCGCGCGGCTCGCAGCCTCCAGGCCCGCAAGACCCAGTCGATCGGTTACCGCTTGCCAGACCCAGGTCCGGGCACTGCCCTCGACGTTTTCCTACACCAACTGGTCGGAACCGCCTCCGACCACGGGTTTGCGATCACCCTGTTCGCCCCCCGCGCGGGCGAGGACGACCTCGATACATATCTGGAAGTGATCAGGAGCGGCGATGTCGACGGCTTCGTGCTCTCGGAGACGAACTATGACGACCCTCGGGTTGAGATGCTGTCGGGGTTGGGGTTCCCGTTCGCTGCCTTCGGACGGGCTGATCATGCGTCGCCTTTTCCTTGGGTGGATGTCGACGGGGCTTCGGGCACAGCCCAAGCGGTGGAGCATGTGACCGGTTTGGGCCACCGCCGTGTCGGTTTGGTTGCCTGGCCGTCAGGCTCCGAGTCAGGAGATACTCGCGTAAAGGGTTTCCGGGACGGCATGGCGGCCGCCGGCCTCGAGGTCGATCCCGAACTCGTGCTCCGGACCGAAAACGGCTTCGAGCAGGGGCGGATTGCCGGGCTGACAATGCTCAAGTCGGCCAATCCGCCAACCGCGATCGTCACTGTCCAGGATGAGCTCGGCTTCGGGATCATGACGGCCGCCACCGAGCTTGGTCTAAGGCCGGGCCGGGACCTGGCAGTTACCGGGTTCGACGACACCGCGGCGGCCGCCTTTATGTGGCCCGGGCTCACCTCGGTGCGACAGCCGCTCGATGAGGTGGCGCGCGTGCTGGTCGACCTCATGGTTCATCGCCTGTCCAACCCCGGCGAGCCGCCTCAAACCATGTTGTTGCACCCTCAGCTGGTCGTGCGGGATTCGACCCTGGGGACGGGCACATGACCGGAGCGGGTCTCATCGAAGCTGACCTGGCCACCACCACATGGCACGTCGAAGAGGACCGCTTCGTCCCTTCGCTTGCCTCGGGAAGGGAGTCGGTCTTCACCATCGGAAACGGCTACTTGAGCACCAGAGGGAGCTTCGAGGAACGTACGGCCGGAGAGATCAGGGCCACGTTCATACAGGGCCTCTTCGTCACGCCGCCTGAGGAGCTGCCGCTGCTGGGAGCTGTGCCTGACTGGACCGAGGTGGCGATGATCTTTGACGGCCACACCTTTGGGTCTGACGGCGCTCTGGGCGGCTATCGACGCACCCTTGATCTCAAGCGAGGAGTTCTCGAGAGGGAGGTTCTCTGGAGAGTGCCCGAATCCGGCGTCGTCAAGGTCCGTTTCCGGCGCCTGGTGTCCATGACTCAACCCCATCTGGCCGCACTCGAGATCACCCTGACGGCTTTGACCTCCCAGTTGGATGTTTGGTTCGAGTCGGGCATCGATGCATCGGTGCCCAGCCCCTCGATTCCAGCCTGGAACCCGGTTCGGTGGGCCCGGCCCAGCAAGCACCACCTCCTTCTTGATGCTGAGAGCATCGACGGGGTACATCGTCTGACGGTCGACACCGTCCTGTATGGCCCGGACCGCCTGGAATTGATCCGTGACCCACGTCATCACCGATTCACCACGCAGGTTCGTCTCGAACCATTCCGACCCGTGGTCTTCACAAAGTACTCGGTCTATCACGCCAGCCGCGATAGCGGACCCCGAGTCGATCCTCCCGAGCGCGACATATCCTTCCCACAGGTGCTCGCCGCCTCGGCTAGAGGCTGGGCGCGGAAGTGGCGCGCCGCCGCCATGGAGATCGACGGGGATCCCGGGGCGGAACGCGGCGTTCGCTTTGCCGCCTTTCAGGTGATTGGGGCTTCTCCCCCCGAGGACACCGGGGCCGCCATTGGAGCCAAGCTTGCCTCAGGGTTCGGCTATCGCCACCACGTGTTCTGGGATACCGACATGTTCATAGTTCCCTACCTGTCGGTCACTCTTCCCGATCTGGCCCGAAATCATCTTGGCTACCGGTTTCAGGGCCTCGACGGTGCCCGCCGTAAGGCCAAGCGCTACGGACGGGAAGGCGCCTTCTACGCCTGGGAGTCGGCTGGCACCGGCGATGAGGTAACCCCCGAATGGTCGAGTCCCCTCTTTGGCCCGCCCAGCCGGATCTGGACCGGCGAAATCGAAGAGCACATCACCGCCGACGTTGCCTTCGCCACCGATCACTACTGGCGTTGGACCGGCGACAACAGCTTTCTCCAGGGCGAGGGTGCCGAGATGATCGTCGAGGGTGCCCGTTATTGGGCAAGCCGTCTGCAACTCGAAGGAGACAAGGGCACCGCGGTCCGGGCTCACATCCGCGGAGTGATCGGTCCCGACGAATACCACAGCCACGTCGATGACTCCTTCTACACCAACTTGTTGGCTGCGTGGAATTTGCGCAGGGCGACCGAGGCCCTCGGTTGGCTTGAGCAACTCGCCCCGCGCCGGGCCAGAGCCCTGACGTCCCGCCTTGGCGTGGCGGCTGGTGAGCCTGAGAATTGGCTCGTCCTGGCGGACAAAATCATGCTTCACGAACGCCCGGATGGGGTATGGGAACAGCATGCCGGTTTTTTCGGTCTGGAGACGGTCGACCTCTCAGCCTTCAGCCCCCGCCAACTGTCCATGTACGACCTGCTCGGGGAGGAACGCGCCGAACGGTCTCAGGTCATCAAACAGGCCGATGTGGTGATGGCAATGACCCTCCTACCCGAGGCGATGGGCTCCAAAGCCCGGCGTCGGGCCAACTGGGACTACTACCTGCCGCGCTGTGATCAGGGGTCGTCATTGTCGATGGCCGTCCACTCCCGGGTAGCCGCCGACCTCGGGCTGAACGAGCTTGCGTACACGATGTTCCGAGCGGCGTTGGCCATCGACCTGGCAGACGAACTCAACAACGGGCGGGATGGTCTTCACGCCGCCACTCAGGGGGGAATCCTCCAAGCGGCGATTTTCGGCTTCGCCGGGCTTCGTCTGGAGAACGGCGAACCCGTTGTCCATCCCCAACTGCCCAAGCATTGGACCCGGCTCGGTTTTACCCACTACCACCGCGGCAAACGCTTTGAGCGCGAACTGCGGACGGTGCCAACGAGGAGGCGTACGGCCTCCGTGGCCAAGGAACGGAAAGACAAGGAGGAAAAGGAATGAGACGAAACAAGTCGCTCGTCCTGATCTTGGGACTAGCGCTGATAATGGGCGCCTGCGGTGGTGGCGGGGCGACGACAACCACCGTTGCAGGGGAAACCACGACAACTACCGCCGCCACCGGCGAGACCACCACCACCGCAATGACTGGCGGGGAGCTGGAGGGGGTGGAGCTGAGGGTATGGGGTGGTTCGTCAGGTGAAGCCGAAGACGCCGCTCTGACGGGCTTGCTCGAAGTCTTCAATACCGAGACCGGCGCCAACGCCGTGTTCGAGGCGCAGGCCGACCTGACCACATCCCTTAACACCGCCTTGGCGGGTGGGGAGCCACCGGATGTCTTCTATGTCGACAGCAACAACCTGCCCGACCTAGCAGCAGCTGGCGCCCTGGCGGCGGTACCGGATGGGATCCTGACCGATCCCGACGACATCTACCCGTCACTGAGGGAAGCGTTCACCTTCGACGGCACCTGGTATTGCCCGCCCAAGGACTTCTCGACCTTGGGACTGGTCTATGACCCCGCCGCGCTCGAGGCCGCTGGGCTAGAGGTCCCGACGACTTGGGAAGAGTTGGCGACAGCCGCTGAGGCTCTCACAACAGATACTCAGGCTGGTCTGGCCATGGGGGTGGAATACCCGCGCTGGGCAGTGTTCTTGTTCCAGGCGGGCGCGGACATCACCAACGCCGGCGTGACAGCAATGACCCTCGACACCCCCGAGGCCAGGGAAGCCCTGCAGTTTGTGGCTGACCAGTACACGGCAGGTCACTTCGTCAGTCCCGGGGAAGTAGATGCCGGTTGGGCCGGCGAGGCGTTCGGACAGGGCAAGGCCGCGATGACTATCGAAGGCAACTGGATCGTCGGTTACCTCAATCAGACATTCCCGGACAAGACCTGGGCAGTAGCAGAGCTACCTACCGGGCCTGCCGGGCCAGGGACGTTTGCCTTTACCGTGTGCTACGGAGTAGCGGAGAATGCGGCCAATCCTGATGCCTCATGGGCACTGATCGAATACCTGACCAATGCTCAGGGCGCGCTGGCCTGGACGACGGCATTCAACGTGATGCCAGCACGGGCATCCGTGGCCGACCAGTGGCTAGCGGATCATCCCGAGCTGGAGGCCTTTGTTACCGGAGCGGACTATGCCCATCGTTTCGGGTTCGCACCTGGCTTTGGAGATGTGCTCAGCGTCTTCAACGAGCAGGCCAATGCCATCGTCGATGGCGACGGCACCGTGGATGACCTCATCCAGGAGACGGTCGCCGCTGGCGAGGATGTAATCGGTTAAGCAAACTGAGTTGGGGGGTCCGAGGGCGGGCCCCCCACTCCCTACAGAGGAGGGACGAGTTGCAACCCGGTGTGGCACCGGCGCCGGTCGAACCGATCATGGTGGGCGGACCTGCCGATCCCAAGAAACGGCGGCTCAAGTTCCGAGGGCCGAGTCGAACAAGGTTGGACCCCAAAGAGCCGTTTATAGGCTGGCTATTTAGCGCCCCGGCCCTAATTGGCCTGATTGTCTTTCTCGTCATCCCGATCATCGCCGCGGTCTGGGTCAGTTTTCGCGATTGGAACGGGCTCACTCCGATCTTTGACTCGACCCCAGCCGGCTGGGCCAACTTCCAGGAATTGTTGTTCGACGACGGGATACGGCGCACGGACTTCGCCATCAGCCTCCGCAACAACTTCTATTACGTCCTCGGAGTGGTCCCCGCCCAGACTTTCATCGCGTTTGTCATCGCCGTTGTCCTCAATCAGAAATTCCTCAAGGGGAAAGGCTTTTTTAGAACTGCCTACTACTTCCCGTCGATAACCAGCTCCATTGCTGTCACCCTCATTTTCCTTTTCCTCTTTCAGACCAACGGGGCCATCAACCTGGTGCTCCCGATACAGGACATCGACTGGTTGGACAATCCGCGAGGGCTGATCCACAACCTTCTTGGCGTTTTTGGGGTGGAGGATGGACCTGCCTTTCTCACACAAAACGAGTTCATGGGTCTGGAACTGTGGGACTGGCTGGCCGGCCCCAGCGTCGCCATGTCAGCGTTCATGATGCTGGTGACCTGGACGACCTCCGGGACCCTCATGTTGATTTTCCTCGCCGGCCTCCAGAACATCTCACCATCGGTGGAGGAGGCGGCCATCGTCGATGGCGCCGGTCCGATCCAGCGCTTCTTCCGGATCACAATCCCCTTGATGAGACCCACCCTCTTCTTCGTGGTGACGCTGGGCTTGATCGGAACCTGGCAGGTCTTCGACCAGATTTATGCCGGCAGCCAGGGGGGGCCCCGCAAGACCACCCTCACTCCCGCCTATCTGATCTACGTACAGGCCTTCACCAACTCCAAGGCGGGCCTGGCGGGTGCGATCGCGGTGGTGCTCTTCGTGATCATCATGTTTTTCACCTGGGTCAATCGCAAAGTGATCCGCGACACGGGTGACTTCTGATGACTGCCACTGCCAAGCGTCCCTCCCGCAGGGAACTCTCCGCCTCTTCGATGTCGAGGGAGACGGGCCCTAAAGCCGTTGCCAAGCGGACCATCGGCTACATGATTCTGATTTTCTTCGCCTTGGTTTTCATCATGCCGTTCGTTCTGTCGGCGGCCACTGCCTTCAAAACGTTGCCCGATATCCAGGCCAACCCTGTCAGTTTGATTGCCGACCCGGCCTTTGGCGGCTGGACCACTGAAGGGATAGAAGACCTCAACAGCTCGAGAGTGAACCTCCCGCGCTGGACGGTGAACTCGGTGATTGTCACCGTGTTCGTGGTCTTGTTACGTATCACGTTTGGTTCCCTGGCGGGTTATGCCCTCGCCCGAATGCGTTTCCCCGGCAGGGGGTGGATATTTGCTCTGGTGCTGGCAGTGCAGGCTATTCCTGGGATCGTTCTCGCGATTCCACGCTTCATGGTGATGAAAGAACTCGGGATCCTCAATACCTATGCAGGCATGATCATCCCGCTGGCATTCGATGCGTTCGGAATCTTCTTGATGAAGCAGTTCTTCGAACAGCTCCCCCGCGAACTGGAGGAGGCCGCGGCGCTTGATGGCGCCACCACCTGGGGGACCTTCCGTCATGTAATGCTGCCGTTGGCCGCACCGGGACTGATCGCTCTGACGATCCTTTCGATTCAGGGAACGTGGAATGAGTTCTTGCACATCCTCATTGCTCGAGTCGGTAACCCGGATCTGACGACCCTACCGGTAGGCCTGGCAGGACTGACAGCGGCCTTTGGTCAGGCCCAACCGTGGAACACGATCACGGCCGGAGCCCTGATCACGATCATCCCCATCGCCATCGTGTTCTTCGTCTTCCAGCGCTACTTCGTTCAGGGCACCGCCGCATCGGCGGTCAAGGGATGAGGCTCTTCTTGCGTAGATACTCGCCGTTTGCGGCCGTTTTTCTACGCCGGAACGGAGCTTACGAACCTACGGGCATCGGTTTCTTAGCGGTGAGGTAGGAGACAGCGCTCCATGACCGACCGCCGGTCCCCTCCGCCATTAGTGGCCGAAGGTACAACTCGAGCTCCTCGGCCTGCTCCGTGCTGAGAGCTTGGTGGATCGCTTCTCCATAAGAGGGCGCGTTGGGCTGGGGAATCATTTCCAGGAGCTGGTTCCAGGAGATCATCGTGAATGGAGATGGTTGCCTGCTCGACAACTCGAGGGCCACGTTGATGTCGGTAAAGCCAGCACCCTCGGAGAGTTGGAGTAGGTCTGTCTCGTCAAAGCCCATCATCGGACCATCAGGGGGAGCTGCGGCTTCAAACACGGCTCGAACTTTGGCGGCGAGATCGGCGACCGGGGCCGCGTTGAATCCGAAGAGCGTGTCCCGAGTCAGGGAGATGTAACGCCGGTTGATCGGTTCGAACAATGACAACCTTCCCCCAGGCTTGAGCACCCGCCTAAACGCCTCGAATGCGGCCGCCTTGTCGTCGACGTAAATCAGCACCGACCGTGTGGTCACCACATCCACCGAGGAGTCGTCGATGCTGTCAAGAGTCTCGGCAGGGGTGTGAAAGAAGCGGCACCGGTCAGCGACGCCCAATTCAGTAGCAAGTTGCCGGCAGTGCTCCAAGAGCTGATCGGAGATGTCGGTGAAGATCACCTGGCCGGCCTCGCCCACCAACGGAAGGGCACCAAACCCGATCAGGCCATCACCACAGCCAACATCCACCACAACGTCACCCGCTTCGGCGCCGCCGCCGAGCAAGACCCGATCCCGAATCGGTCCGAGGGCCTCGTGGCCCTTTCGGAGCGCCTCCTTGTCGCCACCGTATCGACCATGCAAAAGCCATCGGGCCCACTTGTCGGCGAATTCCGCGGTCACAGGCTCCAACGTACCAACAACGCACCAACGCCGTTCGGGTGACATCTGCTGATCGGGGTTCTTGCGACCCAGACCCGTCGTTTTGCGACGGGTCTGGGTGATAAAACGAGCCTATTCTCCGGTCATGACCCCATCCCGGCTGCGCTGGCTGGTGGAGCCGGGGAGTCCTACCGCTGAACTCGCCGGTCTGTTCAGCGCTGCGGGGCACCAGCTCTATCTAGTGGGCGGATCGGTGCGCGACACCTTCCTCGGTCGCGGACACGATGACCTCGACTTCACCACCGACGCCCGCCCCGAGAAGATAAGGAAGATCGTGGGGAAATGGGCCACCGCGCTCTTCACGGTGGGCCAGGCCTTCGGGACCATCGGAATCCGCCGGGGTGATCTGGCTGCCGAGATCACCACATTCCGTTCCGAGATCTACCGCGATGACAGCCGCAAACCTCATGTGACCTATTCCGACAACATCGAGGAGGATCTGAGCCGCCGGGACTTCACCGTGAATGCGATCGCCCTTCGTCTCCCCGACCTCGAGGCGATAGATCCGCATGACGGTTTGGGCGACCTCGCTCGAAAACTGCTGCGCACCCCGCTCGACCCCGAGGTGTCGTTCTCCGCCGACCCCCTCCGAATGCTGCGGTTATTCCGATTTCAGGCAACTCTTGGATTCACTCCCGATGAGGGAGCGGTCAAGGCGGTGCGATCGATGGCGAACAGGCTGGAGATCATCAGCGCAGAACGAATCCGCGATGAGTTTTCGAAGATCCTCGAGTCTCCGAGACCGTCCAAGGCCATCAAGGCAGTGGTGACTACGGGGCTGGCCGACCAGTTTTTTCCCGAACTAGCCGCCCTTGCTATGGAACAGGACCCG
Source organism: Acidimicrobiia bacterium (assembly GCA_040905905.1). GTDB lineage: Bacteria > Actinomycetota > Acidimicrobiia > Spongiisociales > ZC4RG35 > JAICND01. Next base: position 191,880 of record JBBDQN010000051.1, on the reverse strand, counting down.
GTTCACCGCCACAAGGACGTGCTCTCCCACACCTTGGCGGTCGTGGACAAAACCTCACCCGATTTGGTGCTGCGAATGGCCGCACTCTTTCACGACATCGGCAAACCCGCCACCAAAGAGATCGGACCAGAGGGCGTCAGCTTTCACCATCACGAAGTAGTTGGGGCGCGTCTAACCAGGGAACGACTGCGAGCTCTTCGGTACCCCAGGGAGACGATCGAACAGGTGAGCCAGTTGGTGTTCCTCCACCTTCGACCTCACACGCTGAAAATGGGATGGACCGACTCGGCAGTGCGCCGTTACGCAAACGACGCCGGCCCCCTCCTCGCCCGCCTCAACGAGTTGGTGCGATGTGACGTCACTACGGCCAATCGCCGGAAGGCGGAGGCGATTGGCCGCCGCCTCGACGAGCTCGAGGAGCGCATTGCCGAGTTGAGCAAGAAGGAGGAACTGGGCCGCCTTCGTCCACCGATCGACGGCCACAAGGTGATGGAGATCCTCGAGATTCCACCCGGTCCCCAGGTAGGCGAGATCATGGACATCCTTTATGAGCGGCTCTTCGAGGATGGTCCGTACTCCGAAGAGGAGGCTGACAAGATGGTGAAGGAATGGGCGTCGGCGCGCGGCCTGTGACCGAGTTCATGCGTATATACGTATACTGATCGTCTGTGACGATGCGCACGGCCGTTTTTGGTGCCTCCGGATACGCCGGTGGGGAGTTGATCCGTCTTCTCGACGGTCACTCCGGCTTCGACCTTGTCTACCTCGGCGCCCACAGCCATGCCGGGGGGATCCTCGGTGATGTCCACCCCCAGCTTCCCAAGGGGGAGCGACCGCTCGGTCCCAGTGACCCGGCCGCAGCCGGTACGCTCGATCTTGCGTTCTTGGCGTTGCCCCATGGTGCATCGGCTGCCATCGGCCACGACCTCGCCTCAACCGGGGTGAAGGTCATCGACCTTGGCAGCGACTTCCGATTGGACACGGAAGAGCGATACCTGGAGGCCTATGACTCGCCGCATCCCTATCCCGATGAATTGGGTAAGTGGGTGTACGGGCTTCCTGAGTTGTTCGACCTGGCCGGGGCCCAGTGTGTTGCCTCTCCCGGGTGTTATCCCACGGCCACGCTTCTCGCCATCGCTCCGTTTCTGATCGCCGGCTTGGTGGAGCCCACCGGGATCGTCGCCGACTGTTTGTCGGGGGTGACCGGGGCGGGTCGCGGCCTCAAGGAGGACCTGATGTTTGGAGAGGTGGCAGAAGGGGTGCGGGCTTATTCAGTCACCAGTCATCGCCATCGACCGGAGATTGAAATGGGTCTCGACCACCTCAGCGGAACTGAAACCCGGGTCACGTTCACGCCTCATCTGGTCCCGATCCAGCGCGGGCTGTTGGCCACCGTCACGGCTCGCCTCACAACCGAGGTGTCTACCAACGAACTTCGCGAAAGGATGAGGGAGTTCTATCACCTGAAACCATTTGTCGACGTCATCGACCGCCCGCCGCAAACGCGCTGGACAACGGGCTCCAACCGCGCCGTGGTGACAGCCTTTGTCGATGTCCGCCAAGGAGTTGTAATCGCCCAATGTGCCCTCGACAACCTCCTGAAAGGAGCTGCCGGTCAGGCTCTCCAGGCGGCCAACATCATTTGCGGCTACTCCGAGGTTGAAGGTCTGCCACAGGCCGGATGGCTGCCATGACCACCGGCCACGGTGTCCCCAGCCCCCAAAAGAGCCGAATCGCCAATTCGATGGGAAAGGCGCGCATCCTTATGGAGGCCCTTCCGTACATCCAGGCCTTTCGCGGGCGAACGGTTGTAATCAAATACGGCGGAGCCGCCATGGACGACGGATCGCTCAACGAGAGCTTTGCCGGCGATGTGACCCTCTTGTCGATGGTTGGCATCCGGCCGGTGATAGTCCACGGCGGCGGCCCCCAGATCTCGGCGGCGATGGAGAGGGAGGGGATCTTTCCTCAATGGGTGGATGGTCTCCGGGTCACCGACGCCGCCACCGTGCGGGTTGTCCAACGAGTTCTGGCGGGAGAGATCAATCCGGATCTGGTCCGCCTGCTCAACCGCCACGGGTCGGCCGCGGTCGGTCTAACCGGGCTCGACGCCGGACTGTTCACCGCTATCGCCAAAGATCCGCGACTTGGCTTCGTGGGGGAGGTGGCAGCGGTCAACGTCGAACTGATTTCGGACTTGATCGACGATGGCCTTCTCCCGGTAATCGCCCCGCTTGGCAAGGGTGATGATGGTGAGGTCTACAACCTCAACGCCGACACCGCTGCCGGAGCGTTGGCCCGCGCTCTGGGCGCCCAAAAGCTCGTCTATCTCACGGACGTAGAAGGGGTGCGGCGAGATCGTGAAGACTCCACCACCCTCGTCTCCAAGATGACCAAGGATGAGCTGGTTGAGTTGCTCGAGGGAGAGGCGATCGACGGCGGCATGCGTCCCAAGCTCCTGTCGTGTGTCGACGCGTTGTCGGGTGGGGTGGCCCAGGCCCACATCCTCGACGGGAGGATTCAGCATGCGCTTCTCCTCGAAGTTTTCACACCTGAAGGGATCGGGACGATGGTGACACCGTGAGCACGCCAGATGGCTGAAACCGCTTCCCGCCGCCGTGCTCTCCGTCGCCTGATCACCACCGGCACCCCCCGAACCCAATCGGAGATGGTCGAGGCGCTCCAACAACTTGGGTTCGCCGTCACCCAGGCGACGGTTTCACGCGACCTGACGGCGATGGGCGTCAAGAAGGAGGGCACCCGTTTCCTCCTCAACAATCGCCCGGTCGACCACGGGTATCTTGCCCGCACCCTCTCGCTCTACGTCGAATCCTTCTCCTCGTCCGGCAATCTGGTGGTCCTGCGAACACCGCCGGGGGCGGCTCAGGTAGTGGCCGCCGCGCTTGACGGCTCCGACCTGGAGGGGATCCTGGGGACCGTGGCCGGTGACGACACGGTCCTGGTCATCTCGGTTCGGGCCGATGGTGGGGCCAGCTTGCAACGGAAGCTCGAGAAGATCGGAGTGACAACTTGAAGGTGGTGCTGGCCTACTCCGGTGGTCTCGATACGTCGGTGATCCTTGCCTGGTTGATCGAAGAGAGAGGTGCCGAAGTCGTTACCTACACCGCCGACGTCGGCCAGGGCGACGAGGTGGCGGCTGCCCGCGAGAAGGCATTGGCTACCGGTGCGGTGGACGCGGTGGTGGAAGACCTTCGCGACGAGTTCGTCCGCGAAGCCGTCTATCCCGCCCTGCGAGCCAGCGCCGTCTATGAGTGGTACTACCTGCTCGGAACTTCACTCGCCCGCCCCATCATCACCCGCGGAATGATGCGAACGGTCAAAACCACCGCGGCCGACGCCATTTCTCACGGCGCCACCGGAAAGGGGAACGACCAGGTTCGTTTCGAGTTGTCCGCCTATGCGATGAACCCCAATATCAAGATCATCGCTCCCTGGCGGGAGTGGAAGCTGCGAGGCCGGGCCGACCTGGTCGAATACGCCCGGGTAAGGGGGATTCCAACCCCGGTGACCCAGCAAATGCCGTACTCGATGGATGCCAACCTGCTCCATGTCTCCTACGAAGGCGGGGTGCTGGAAGACCCCTGGGTATCCCCGCCGGCGGGGATGTTCCGGATGACCGTTGATCCCGAGGCGGCCCCTGACGACTCGGAGGTGGTGACCGTTTCGTTCGAGGCGGGCAACCCGACCGCTATCAACGGTGTTGCCTACGAACCGGTGGAACTCCTGGCCGAAGCCAATCGGCTGGGTGGTCGGCACGGGGTGGGCCGGGTGGACATTGTCGAGAACCGCTTCGTCGGGATCAAGAGCCGTGGTGTATACGAAACCCCCGGAGGCACACTGCTGCATCACGCTCACCGGGCAGTTGAGTCAATCACCCTCGATCGTGAGGTCGCCCATCTCCGCGACGAGCTGGTGCCGCGTTATGCCGAGATGGTGTACAACGGATTCTGGTTCTCGCCCGAACGCCGGGCGCTGCAGGCTTTCATGGACGAGGTGCAGCGACGGGTCAACGGTGAGGCGCGGGTCCGGTTGTTCAAGGGATCTGTGGCCATCGAAGGGAGGAGGTCGGAAAAGTACGACCTCTACGACCAGGCAACCGCCACTTTCGAGGAAGACGATGTCTACGACCAGGCCGACGCCGCCGGGTTTATTCGGCTCAACGCCCTGCGGTTGCGCCGTCTTGGCGAGGAGCGCCTCGGGGAGGGTGAATGACTCTCTGGGGTGGGCGATTTTCCGAGCAGCCGTCGGATTTGCTGTGGAGCTATACGGTCGATCACGCGGATCGCCGGCTCCTGGATGTCGACGTCGAGGGGTCTCTGGCCCATGTGGACATGCTGCACCGGGGAGGCCTGTTGACAGATGACGAACACAAGGCGATCGAGCGTGGGCTCCGCCAGATCAAAGCGGATGCTCGCGACGGCTCGTTCGTGTTTGCCGAAGGTGATGAAGACGTTCACAGCGCAGTGGAGCGCCGGCTGGTGGAACTTGTCGGCGGCATCGGTGACAAGCTCCACACCGGGAGGTCACGCAACGATCAGATTGCGCTTGATCTTCGACTCTATTTACGAAGATCAGCGCAGGAGCGCGCCGCCGACTTAGCCCGGTTTGCGATATCACTGGCTGACGTGGCCGAACGACATGGCGAGACGTTGATACCGAGCTACACCCACCTGCAGCAGGCCCAGGTCACATCGCTAGGACATCACCTTCTGGCCTATGCATGGATGGCCTTGCGGGACCGGGATCGGCTCCGCGATTTGATTGCCCGTCTCACATCGCCGCTGGGAGCCGGCGCCTCGGCCGGATCGAGTCTCCCTCTCGACCCGCTGAAGACCGCTTTCGACCTCGGGTTTGAGAAGAGCTTCGACAACTCGTTGGATGCGGTCGGATCTCGCGACCTCGTCGCCGAGTTCGTTTTTGATGTCACCCAGGCCATGGTCCATCTCTCCCGGTTGGCGGAGGAGTTGGTGCTCTGGTCGAGCAGCGAGTTTGGGTGGGTGACGTTCTCGGATTCGCTCGCCACCGGGTCTTCGGCCCTCCCTCACAAGAAGAATCCGGACATCGCCGAACTGGTGCGGGGAAGGACGGCGGCCGCAATTGGCGACCTCACCACCCTGCTCGTCCTCCAGAAAGGTTTACCGCTGGCCTATAACCGGGACTTGCAAGAGGACAAACCGCCTTTGTTCCGCGCCGACGACGCCCTCGCCGGGGCTCTCGGGGCCCTGGGAGGATTGCTAGCTGGCGCCGAGTTTCATCCGCCTGCACCGGGTCCCTGGACTGCAACGCTCGATCTCGCCGAAGCGCTGGTCGAGCGAGGAGTGCCGTTCCGCCAGGCCCACCAAGCAGTTGGTCGCCTCGTTTCGGCGCTCACCCTCGCTGGGAAGTTCCCGTTCGATGCAACCGCCGAAGATCTGGCAAAGGCAGATCCGATGTTCGTCGAGGCTGATGTCGAAAGGCTCGACCCCGCGACATCACTGGCCCGCCGGAAGACTCCCGGGGCAGGAACCGCGGAATCGGTTATGGCCCAGATCGCGAAGATCAGGCTGGAAGTTCTCTAGGGGGAAAACCTCAAACTCGAGCCGCCCGTTTCCGGAAGGATCGTACGCCCTCGCGGTTGGTGCATCGATCGGAGCAGTGTTTGCGAGAGTGATTGCGGCTGGTGTCGATGAAGACATCTCGGCAATCGTCCGCCGAGCAGATCCCGAATCGGTCGACACCATGTCGGACGACCAACTCGGCCAAACCCATTCCCAGGATGGCCCCAAACCACCCGGCCACATCGTTGCGTCGAGGGGCCACGTGCATGTGTGGTCCGGGTCCATGAACCCCTACATAAGGAATCGCCTGAGCCTGCTCGAGGATGCGATTGATCCGTTGTGCCGCCTGGTTCGCGGTGGTGGACTCGAAAACCTCTCGGATCTTTTGGCGAAGATGGCGCATCGGTACGAGGTCGGCTTCGACCCCACGCGGGGAGTCGCACATCTCCGGTCGGTCGAGGAACTCCTCGAGTTGATCCAGGTCAAGCGATTCTTTCCCATCCATCACATCGAGACTGTTGGCGAGGTCCTCGGCCAGTTGGAGTGGAAGATCTGTGTAATGAGAAAAATTCATTTGACGCCTTACTAGCCAGTGGTAATCTGTAAGTAGTTATACACCCAATGAACCTTACGGTCAATACCCGATATTCCCAAGGCAGCCAAGAGAAACGAGACGAGAAATGTGCACAACCGGCACCGTGACATTCATGTTCGTCGACATCGAAGGCTCCACCCAACTTGTGGAGAGAATTGACGGCGACTTTGTCGAGGTGCTCGATGACTTCTATGGGCTGGTCAAGGTGGCGGCCGAAGCGCGTCAGGGGTCGATAGTCGAAACCGACGGTGATGGGGTCTTCGCCGCCTTTGTAGATCCCGCCGGGGCGCTAGAGGCGGCTGTCGACATTCAACGCCGTCTGGGAAAAGACCCTGTGGCACACGGGATTCAGCTCAAAGCCCGAATCGGTCTCCATATAGGCCAGGCTGTGGCAACTTCGGGCAGCTACGTTGGACGTGAGGTTCACCGGGCAGCCAGGATCTCCGATGCCGGCCATGGTGGTCAGATCGTTTTGTCGTCGGCCATCGAGGGACAGCTCACCGATGTGTTGCTGTGTCGCCAGTGGCAGACCCGCGCACTGGGCACCTATCTATTGAAGGGACTGACCCGTCCCGAACGACTTCTTCAGCTCGAAGTACCGGGCCTGCGGGTTGACTTCCCCGGACTTCGCGCCGATCCTGTAATGACGGATACGGAGTTGACGTCTTACAGCCACCTCCTGTAGGGTGTAAGTAGCTATAAGGCTTATAGACCTTACGCTCAGACAGCAACTTCGAAGGGAGGTGACAGCATGCGAGCCCTATTTTTCCTGTTTGCCCAGGCCGTCAAGGCCAGTGCAACAGCCGATCTGAAAGAGAGCGATGTGCGTCAGGAGGCGTGATCGCCACAACAACCTCAGCTTCGTTTCGCCGGGGCCTCAGAGACACCCTTCCGCTGGCACCACCCATCGGATTGTTCGGGATCGTCTTTGGGGCCCTGGCCGTTCAGGCCGGTCTCTCCCCGTTCTTGGCAGTCCTCTGTTCGTTGTTGGTCGTCTCCGGATCCGCCCAGATGACGATGGTGGCCTTGCTGGCATCTGGCACGGGGCCGGTGCTCCTGGCCACTACCGGGCTGGCACTCCGCCATCTCCCGATGTCGGCCACGCTCTCGGAGATGTTGGGTGATGCTCCACTTCGACGTCGGCTGCATCTTGCCTGGGTTCTCGTCGATGAGTCGTTTGGCCTGACTGTGGTCGCCGCTAATCGCGGTGAACCGGATCTGGTGGCCTTCAAGACCGCCTCTGATCTGGTTCTGTACTCGACGTGGTTGACGACCACCGTCGTGGGCGCTTTGCTGGGCGGACGTCTCGATTCGGATCTGCTCGGGCTTGGCATTGTCTTTCCGCTCGTGTTTCTGGGGCTGGCGGTTTCTGTCTTGCGCACGCGGAGCCAATGGGCCACTGCCGTCCTGGCGGTGATCGCTGCCCTGGTCGCGATCGTCGTCCTCCCCCCCGCCTGGCAGGTGTCGGGGGCAGCCATCGCCGCGGCGATTATCGGGAGCCGGGTGCGATGAGCACATTCGCTCTTATCGTCGCAATGACCGTCATAACGTTTGCATCAAGATTGTCGTTCATGTTGCGACCGGTGACGTCGGCGAAGGTCAAGAACAGCTCGTTTCTCGAGGTGTTCCCCGTCGCTCTATTTGTGGTGCTGGCGGTGGTTGGCCTGGCCGCACCTGATGGCGAGCTAGAAGTGACGCCAGCATTGATGGCCGGGGCCGGGGGTGTCGTCGGCGCTTTCTTGTTCAAACGATCGCTGCTGGCAACCGTCCTCGCTGGAGCCGCTGCTTATTGGCTGGCGCGTCTCCTGTTCTGAAGCCAACTCCCTACGCTCCTCGCGTGCCGCTCGTTGCTGCTTTGGCAGCTCTCATCGCCGGGATCAGCGTTGGCGCGTTTTTCGGTCGCTACTGGTGGGTGTTCGACCTGGCCGCCAACTTTCGCGCCCACATGACCGTGGTCCTGGTTGGTGCCGCGGTGGTGTTGGCTCTGGGCCGTTGGCCTCGCACCGCTATGACAATCGCTCTTGTGGGCGCCATCAACGCCGCTGCGGTGTTGCCGCTGTTTGTAGGCCCGGCTTCGCGACCGGAGACCTTCGACCTCAGGGTTATGTCCTTCAACCTTCTCTCCGACAACGCTCAATTCGATGATGTGATCGGCTTCATTGCTGCCGAACGTCCGGATGTCGTGCTCCTGCAGGAGGCCAGCCGACCCTGGGAGGAAGCGTTGGCCGAGTCGCAATTGGGGTACGAGATCACCCGTGGCCGCAACGAAGGTTTGATATTCGGCACTCTCGTGCTGGCCCCTACGGGATCAGAGGTTGAGTCGTTCGGATTTGATGTGTCAGACGCCCGGGCAATCGAGATGGTGCTGCCGTCCGGGGTCGCGATCCTCGGAATCCATCCGCTGGCCCCTTTTCCCGATGACCAGACCGAGCGCCGTCGGTACCAGTTCGAGTTTGCCAGTCTCTGGGCAGCGTCCCGACCCGGTCCGAAGATCATCGTGGGCGACTTCAACGCCAGCCCCTGGTCTTATTCGTTTCGTCGGCTTCGCATGGAAACGGGTCTTCGCAACAGCCAGGCCGGATTCGGCCTCGAGTTGTCCTATCCGGCGGATGCCAACCCGCTTCTGCAAGTGTCGATCGACCACCTGCTTCATTCGGTCGACCTGGCCGTGGTCGATCGCCGGTTGGGCCCGGGACTCGGCTCGGACCATCTGCCCCTCACGGTCGACCTGAGCTTGCTCGACTCGACCTGAGCGCCACTAGGGTCGGAAGATGCCTGACCGGTTCCGCCAGCATCGTCTCGATGTCTCCAAAGCGGTCGGCTCGCACGGGGCGGCCTTTGTCCCGGCGTTCGGAGAAACCATTCGCAACGACGACGTCAGCCATGAATTCCGTCAGGACTCCAACTTCTTCTACCTGACCGGGTTTGCCGAGCCTGAATCCGTGGCCGTTCTCGTTCCTGGCCACCCCGACGGTGACTACCACCTTTTTGTCCGTCCCCGCGATCGGGAAATGGAGATCTGGAACGGGTTGCGAGCCGGGGTCGAGGGGGCCAGGGAGAGATTTCAGGCCGATGCTGCCTACGAGATCGGGGAGCTCGATGTGACCCTGCCGCGGCTTCTGCTCGGCCGTGAGACCATCCATTACCAGGTGGGCAACCCGAACCACGATTCCCGCATCACCGGCCTGGTCGCCAAAGCCCGCGCCTTTCATCAGCGAACCGGCAAGGCACTACCCAGGTCTATCAGCGACATTTCCCCCATCTTCTCCGACCTGCGGTTGCGCAAGCGGCCCGAGGAGATCGACAGCCTGCGGGTCGCGTGTGAATTGTCGGCCGAAGGTCACCGGGAGGCCATGCGCTACACCCGACCCGGTCTTTACGAATATCAGGTCCAGGCGGCGATGGAGTACGTCTGGCGGGAGGGCGGCTCCCGTCGAAACGGCTACCCCTCCATCGTGGCCTCTGGAGCCAACGCCTGCATCCTCCACTACGTCGAAAACGATCGCGTCATCGACGAAGGCGACCTGGTCCTGATCGACGCCGCTTGCGAGGTGGACTATTTCTCGTCCGACATCACCCGCACCTACCCGGCCTCGGGCAGCTTCAGCCCGGCCCAGCGCGCCGTTTACGAGGTAGTTCTCGCCGCCCAGCACGCAGCGATCGCGGCTTGTCGCCCTGGCTCGACTATGCGCGGCATCCACGAGACCTCCAAACGCACTCTCACCGAAGGTTTGACGGAACTGAGGCTGTTGCCGCGCGGGGTGGAAGACTCACTGAGCATGCATCACTACCGCGAGTTCTTTATGCACGGGACCGGCCATTGGCTTGGCATGGACGTGCACGACGCCGGGAGCTACCGGGTGGAAGGAAAACCCAGGCCCCTCGAAGCAGCCATGGCTTTTACGGTCGAACCGGGTCTCTACATCGACAACCGTGAGGAGTTCGAGGTCCCCCTGCTCGAGTACGACTTCGATAGCTGGACCGAGCGCACCCTGATCGACGGCGCTGCTGCCAAAAAGGAACTTGAGGAGTTGAAGAACGAGGCTCCCAAAGTTCGACACCCGATTCCCGCCGAATTCCGCGGCATTGGCGTCCGCATCGAAGACGACATCCTCATCACCGCCGACGGGCACGACAACCTCTCGATGCGAGTCCCGCGCGACATCGAAGCGGTCGAGTCTCTGTGCGCGGAAGTTTCCTGGCTGAGACCGCCCCGTTAGGCCGTGTAGGGCATCACGAACCAGAGGATCGCCAGGAAGTGGAAGAGGCTTCCCAGGATCACCATCACGTGGAATAGCTCGTGGTATGAGAACACCCGGGGAAAAAGCCGGGGTCGTTTGACCGCAAAGATCACGGTTCCGGCGGTGTAGAAGAATCCGCCGGCCACGATCATCGCCACTGCGCCACCGCCGATCTTTTGCCAGATGACTGGCACGGCGGCCAGTGAACTCCACCCCATGGCGTGTTGCAGACCCACCGACAAACCGGTTTTGACTCTCGGTAGGACAAACTTGAGGGTGATGCCGACAACGGCCGTGCCCCACACCAGGCCCAGGAGGAGTAGCCGCAAGGGATCGTCGAGCAACACCACTCCGAAGGGAGTGAAGGTCCCGGCTACCACCAGGAAAATCATCGAGTGGTCGAGCCGTTGCATGAACGACCTGGCCGACGCCCGCCAGTCGACGGCGTGATAGATGGTGGAGACTGTGTACATCGCCACCAGCGACAGCCCGAACACCAGACCGGCGATGGCGTGTTTCCCGGCGGTGGCTCGGATGACCAGCAACGCGGCCCCAGCCGCGGCAGCCAGACCGGCCACACCGTGAAGTATCCCTCTGATTGGATTGGTCACCCGACCCCAACGCCATCTTTCCATCGACCATCAGGATACGGGAGAGACCCGTTTACCCGTATGCTCGCCCGCCATGAGGCCGCTTCGGATCGCCAACTGCTCGGGCTTCTTTGGTGATCGATTGTCGGCAGCGGCCGAGATGGCCAATGGTGGGCCGATCGACGTGCTCACCGGCGACTACCTGGCCGAGTTGACCATGGCCATCCTCTGGCGAACCCGCCTGCGCAACCCCGATGGCGGGTATGCCTCGACCTTTCTTACCCAGATGGAGGAAGTCCTGGGAGCCTGTTTGGACCGGGGTATCAAAGTGGTCTCCAATGCCGGTGGTCTCAACCCGGCCGGTCTGGCGGAACGACTCGCCAAGGTGGCAGGGGACCTCGGGCTGACACCCCGGATCGCTTATGTCGACGGCGACGATCTCCTGGGTCGGCTTGATGGTCTCCAGGCCGAGGGTCACCAGTTTCGCCACCTCGACCGGGGGATGCCGCTCGCCGGTGCCGGAATCAACCCCCTTACGGCCAATGCCTACCTGGGGGGATGGGGGATCAAGGAGGCGTTGGCGGATGGCGCCGACGTGGTCGTGACCGGCCGCGTGACCGATGCCGCGCTGGTGATCGGACCGGCCGCCTGGCACCACGACTGGCGCCGGGATGATTGGGACGCCCTGGCCGGGGCGCTGGTAGCGGGCCACATCATCGAATGTGGCGCCCAGGCAACCGGGGGCAACTACGCCTTTTTCCATGAGGTCCCCGGACTCGAACACGTCGGTTTCCCGTTGGTGGAGATGGCAGAAGACGGCTCCTGCGTGGTCACCAAGCATCCCGGGACCGGAGGTCTGGTCTCAATGGGGACAGTGACCGCCCAGCTCCTGTACGAGATCGGCGGAGTCGAGTATTACAACCCCGATGTCACCGCTCTCTTCGACACGATCAACCTGGAACAGGTAGGACCCGATCGGGTGGCGGTCTCCGGGGTGAGAGGTGTCCCGCCTCCGCCCGACCTCAAGGTTGCCCTCAACTACCTTGGCGGATATCGCAACTCGATGACCTTCGGTTTGGCCGGCCTCCAAATCGAGGACAAAGCCCGCCACCTCGAAGCAGCCCTCTGGGCTTCGATGGGAGGAAAGGAGACTTTCGCCAGGAGCGACGTTCGCCTCATACGGTCAGATCGTCCCGATCCATTGACCAATGACGACGCTCTCGCCTATCTGCGGGTCACGGTCATGGACCCGGACGAACACAAGGTTGGACGGCCCTTCTCACGGGCTGCCGTGGAGCTGGCCCTTTCCCACTACCCGGGGTTCTTTGTGACGAGCCCGCCCGCTGACGCCACCCCCTATGCCGTCTACTGGCCGACGGCGATTCCTGCCGAGTTGGTGCCGATGCGAGTGGTGGTGGGTGACAAGAGTTGGGAGGTGAGTTCGGTTGCCCCCAGCCCGGTCCGACCCACCACCCACCACCCACCACCCATCACACCCAAAGTCTCACCCCTCACGTCTCAGGCCTCACGCCTCCACCCCCTGGGCTCTATCGCCGGGGCACGTTCAGGGGACAAAGGTGGCAATGCCAACGTCGGGTTTTGGGTCCGAAGTGAAGACGCTTACCGGTGGCTGGCGTCATATCTCACCGTCGAGGAGATTCGTCGGCTGCTGCCCGAAGCCGAGGGACTCGAAGTCGACCGATACGAGTTGCCCAACCTGATGGCAGTCAACTTCGTCATCAAGGGTCTACTGGGGGAAGGGGTCAGCTCGTCAACCAGGACCGATGCCCAGGCCAAGTCCCTGGGTGAGTTCCTGCGAGCCAAACTCGTGGATATCCCCGAAAACTTAGCCAAGAACTGACCACCTGCCCCCGGTAGCATCACAATCCGGAATGCCGGGACCTCCACATTTTCTCTACGCGCTCTATGAACGTCAGCTATCAAGAGGTCTTGATCGAACCCGACTTCCCCATCACATCGGGATAGTCCTGGACGGCCACCGTCGTTACGCCCGGGAGGAGGGGCTTGCGTCTTATACGGACAGCTACCGGGCAGGGATGGCCCGGTTCGAGGAGTTCCTCACCTGGACCAACGACCTGGGGATTCCGGTGATCACCGGCTGGGTCCTCTCTCGTGAAAACCTGTCCCGGCCGGATGAGGAGTTGACTCCGTTTTTTGAGGTCTTGATGGAGTTGTTCGAACGACTTCCCAAGCTGGCTGCACATCACGACCTCCGCCTCCGATTTATCGGGAGCCTCGACCTGTTGCCGGCGGAACTGGTCGAGTCTGCCAAAGCCGCCGAGGCTGCCTGCTCGGAGGGGGATCGGCATCTCAACATCGCCATGGGGTACGGCGGCCGCCAGGAGATCGTCGACGCCGCCAAAGACCTAGTCAGCCGACTGGCCATTGAGGGAGTCAAGCCCGAGGAGATGGCAGCCCACATCGACGCCAACTCCCTGGCCCGGCACATGTATTCGGCTGATGTTCCCGATCCCGATCTGTTGATCAGGACCAGTGGGGAATCACGGCTGTCGGGCTTCTTGTTGTGGCAGTCCGCCTACGCCGAATTCGTCTTCGTCGACGTTTATTGGCCGGCGTTCCGCCGGGTTGACTTTCTGCGAGCGCTGCGTGACTACACGAGGCGCAACCGGCGGTTTGGCCGCTGATCGCGGCTCTTATCTGGTGACCATCGCCGGGTCGAGGTGGGTGATGTCACCGAACACCTTCAGTGAGAAGGCGGAGCCATGGGCGATGTGCAACGTCGCCATCTTCGCAACTCCGGTGTGGGGCGACTCGAAACGATCCCACTCCCAGGGGGTTGGTTCGAGACCGAGCAAGGCACCGGTGATAACAGCGTTGGTACCGCCGTGAGCGACCACCACAATCCGTCGCTCATCGGCTACCTGCCAGAGATGGGGGTGGCCATCCTCGAGGCGCTTGATAGCTCGTTCTCCGAGCGCACTCTCCAGGCCACCCACGACCCTGTGATGGAAAACGCGAAACGATTCGCCTCCCGGCATCCCCTGCCACATCTCGTCCATGGTGCGGAGATTGGCCTTCATCCAGGCGTCTTCGATCAGGTCTATCGGGCTTCCCTCCCAATCCGGGGGGTTGCCGATCTCTTCGGTCCATTCGTGCAGTTGAGGCTCGAGGCCGAGGACGTCGGCGATAGGCGCGGCTGTTTCCCGGGCCCGGTTGAGGGGCGACATCCAGATCTCGTCGACCTGGCCCCAGTGTCGAGCGGCTTGGGCGACGAGCTCGGCCTGGCGGGCGCCCAGTTCGCTCAGATGAGGGTTGTTGCTGGCAATCCGACCGGGAGCCCAGTCGGGTTGACCGTGACGTACGAGGATCAATTCCACCCCGCGACGGTAGTGACGCGAGTAGTGGCCGCCCAATACCGGACGACCACTACTGTCGGAGGGACCGCGCAGGGAGGAGACCCACGCTTCGCCTCTCCCATCGGCCAGAATCGCCAACATCTTGAGCCAGCACGTGACCATCTCTCCCCTCATCGATCATCTCCGCCAACACTCCCTACGCACCGACGGGCCCTACCGCCTGCGTTCCGGTGCCACTTCTGCCTGGTACCTCGATGCTCGTCAGACCACTTTTTCAGGATCGGGGGCGCGGCTCGTGGGAGCGGCAGTGCTCGATGTGCTGCAACCGGGCGTGGAGGTGGTAGGAGGGATGACAATGGGCGCTGATCCGATCGCGCTGGCGACGGTCATTGCCGCCGCCGACAGTGGGCGGGCAATTCGGGCCTTCTCCATACGTAAGGACGCTAAGGATCACGGGATTGGAGGGCGTCTGGTCGGACCCGTCGGGCCCGGAGATCGGGCAGCCGTGCTCGATGACACTGTCACCACGGGTGGGGCTATGTTCGAATCTATTGACACTCTGACCGCCGCCGGCATCGAAGTCGTCCAGGCTGTGTCCCTGGTCGATCGGAGCGACGGCGAGGTCAAGCGGGAAGCGGATCGGCGTCGGCTCCTCTATACCGCCCTTATCAGCCCGGCCGATCTCGGGGTGGCCTGATGAATGAGTTTTCGATGCAGCGCTCTGGGCTCCGCATGTGGTTGGTGGCATTGTCCGGCATCCCGCTGATGGTGATCGGGATTGACATTCTCTACCGCCGCCGCATCATCAACTTTTTCTCAGAGCTTGTATTTGCCGCGGACAGCCCGCAACTGGTCGAGCCCCGCGATGTCATCTGGGCGGCCTTCCTGTTGGTGCTCGGAGCCATTCTGAGCGTGTTTGGTCTCAAGGAGCTCCTGGCCCCCCGGGCGGTGGTCCGAGCCGATAGTGCCGGTCTTCACCTCCGCATCGCCGGGCCGTTCCGAGCGCCGGTGGTGATTCCCTGGGACGCTCTCGACGACATCGGTGCCGAGCAACTGGAAGACGACGGTGACCTGGTGTCGGTTATGTGGCTTCGGTTCAAAGACTTGTCGATGATGCCCACCGACCCCTGGGGAGCGCGCTGGATCGACGGAGAAACCCTGGCTCTGCTCGCGGCCGACTGGGAGGTACCTGCCCGGGAGGTGGCAGAGAAGGTGGCCGATATTGCTGTGGCATCGTCGACCCGCCCGCGCCACCAGGCGCAGCCACCACCAAAACCCGAGTCGACCTGGCCATGGGACATCCGCTGATTCCGATGGGCGTGGGCGCCCATGTCGACGGGAGCCATCCTCTGGAGGAGGCGAGCGCTCGAGGGGCGGATCTCGTCCAGATCTTCCTCACTGACCCGCAGTCATGGCGCAAGCCACCACCTCGGGACGATGCCGCCGAACTGGCCGCCAGCTCTCTCCCGATCGTCGTCCACGCGCCATACCTGATCAACGTGGCGGCCGACGCATCGCGCATCCGTATTCCCTCCCGCCGGATCCTTCAGGAGAGCTGTGATGCCGCCGCCGCCATCGGAGCGGTCGGGGTGGTGGTTCATGGGGGCTACCTGACGGGCGATGGACCCATCGCCGATGCCTACCCGCGTTGGCGCAAAGCCCTGCTCGAGCTCGACACCGAAGTACCGGTCCTCATCGAGAACACGGCGACTGGCGACAATGCGGTGGCTCGCCGGCTGGACTCGATTGCCCGTCTTTGGGCCGAGATCGGTGATCTCGATCCCGGTTTTGTCCTCGACACCTGCCACGCCTGGGCGGGTGGCGAGCCCTGCGAGGACCTTCCCGGCCGGGTGCGGGAGGTCACGGGCCGCATCGACCTGGTTCACTGCAATGACTCCCGCGACACCTTCGACTCGCACCGCGATCGCCACGCCAATATCGAAAAGGGTCAGATCCCCCGCGAGCTGCTGGCGTCGATGGTGGCCGAGGCTCAGGCACCGGTCGTGATCGAAACTCCGGGCGGAGTGGGCGAGCACCTCGCCGACCTTGCCTGGGTGCGGGCTCACATGGCCGGTTTGCCCGCGACATAAAAGCCTCATGCGACGCCTTTGTCTTCTGTTGGGTCTTGCCCTGGTGGCCGCTTGCAGTATCGGCCAGTTCGGACCCTGGCTGGACGAGAGCGGGCAACCCCTGGAAGGCAGCCAGGTAATCCAATACCGCGGGTTCGAGACGTGCGGCCATGACGAGGTCACGTTCCTGTTCTTCTTTGGTGACCTCTACGCCCAGGACGACGACGGGGTGCTTGGTCAGCTCAGCAATGCAGAGGGGGAGGTGCTCACGTTTGAGGTGTTGAACGAACTTCCTCCCGGCACTGAGGCCACTCACATCACCCTTGGCACGAAGGAGATCTTTTTCGATCCGAATACCCGCGAGGATTACTTGTATATCTACCGATCCGACGACCAGCGGGCCGAACGCTGGCCCCGGGCCGAGATCGAATGTGACCGACCGGGGACCCCTGGTTAACCGGCGGCGATCGGCAAGAAACCTTCGGCGATGACGCCACGCAGCGGTACCACTTGAGGGGGATCGGCTGCGTTGATCAGATCAATGTCGCCGCCATTGATCAGGGCGATCCAGGCGCCGTCCGTGGACCAGGTTGCCAATGCATCCCCGGCCACCAGTTCCGCGATCGGTTGAACCCCACTGTCTTCCAGGTCGACCACGTGCAACGTTGTTGAGGGGAGACCGAATCCGATCAACAGCTTGGTCCCGTCTGGTGAGATCACCGGCAACGACCCGTTCTCGAGCGCAATCCACATTCCTTCGTCTGGCTTGACGTTCTGACGGTCATCGGTTCCGTCCGACCTCGTTACCCAGATTTCTTCACAGTCGGCGGGTTCATCGCCACTACAAACCAGACGGACCACCGCCGTCTCGGTGGTGGCGATACCCCGACCGGGGCCCAGCGGCAGCGTGGCGCCGCTGTTGGTGAAAAGCACCACCTGATTGTCGGTGGTGTTGAAGACGAGCCCGTCAACTGTTGCCCCGACCGGTGTCAGACCAGGGTCGGCTTCAGCTGTGATCAACCGCTCGCCGTTCTCGATGTTGCGGAACTCGAGCAGGGTGGGGTCACCCTCCAAACCCTGCTGGACAATCCAGGCGTTGTCCCCGTCCGCCGTGGGAAGGACCCACATCACACCGGTCGGCGACCTTTGCGCTGGGACCAACTCGAGGTCGTAGTCATCGAGACCCTGACTGAATACAAACGCTGCTTCGGAGTCCCACAGGATGACCTCGCGCTGCCGGTTGTAGATCGCTCCGCCCACCTGGTTGAGGATCGTTTGAAGCGGGAGACTTGTGATTGCCCCCGTCTGCAGGTCGAGCACCTCCAAGCCATGGCCTTCTGGACCAACTGAAGCTATTTGCAAAGGCACCGGTGTCTCCAGTGGCAAGCCGGAAGGGGGAAGGGTGGTAGTGGTCGCCCCGGTCGTCGAAGTCGCAGTCGAAGTAGTCGTAGAAGCAGCGGTGGTAGGGGTGGGAGCCTCGGTGGTCGAAGATTCGGAACCTGGTGTGCCACCTATCAAAACCGGCAGAAGAGCAACACCCCCGAGGACGATGGCCGCGGTCAGGGCGGCGGCGGCCCAGGCCGGACGGCGTCGGGAGGACGAATCGGCAGTCAGTTGTTCCCAGGTGGGTCCCTGGGGGTCCGCTCCGATCCAGGGACGGATGCCCTCTCTGGCCAGTTCACGAATTCGATCGTCGTCATCCATCGAGATGCCTCCGGAGTTGATTGCGGGCCAGATGCAGATAGCGGCGAAGTGTGCCGGGTTGGACCCCGATCACCGCCGCGGCTTCGGTGGGCTCAAGGCCTTCCCAATAGACCAGATAGATCGCAGCCCGCTGTTGCACAGGCAGCCGGGCGACCGTGCCAGCCAGATCTGGAAGGACCAACTCCTCGGCATGATCGGGGACTTCTGCCGCGACGCCGTTGGTCTCCTCAACTTTCCGTTGATTGGCAAGTCGTCGACCCCGAGATCGGGACCGGTTGAGAACGGCCTTCATGAGATAGGCGCCGGGGTTGTCGAGGGAGGCGAGCGACCGACGGCGCAGGGTGGCCACCATGACCTCGGAGACCAGATCAGCGGCTTCGTCCGGCCCAACCAACGACGAGGCAAACCTCATCAACGGGCCTCGTAGTTGTTCGTAGATCTCTCGATCCGTCAACCTCTCACCACCTGTAAGACGTTGCGCCCGCCGCCAGCGTTGCATGCGTTCGAGAAAATTGCGCCCTGCGTTTGGGCCGGCGAGGCCGTTACCATGATGTTTGTCCCGCAGGGCACGGGCGACCTCGGACCGCAACCACCGAGCGTGGTTGGGGGCCAGGCGACTGAGGCTCAGCAAACGGGTCAGTCAATACGTCCGCTGAGTTCCCCCTACCAAATGGAGGGGAGAGAGGAGCGAGCCATGGCCGAAGAAGCCAAGGTCACAGTCCCAATGGTGCGGGCCCGCAAAGGTGGGCAGAAACTCACCATGGTCACCGCCTACGACTACCCGTCTGCCCGCATCGCCGATGATGCCGGGGTCGACATGATCCTGGTTGGTGACTCGGTCGCCAACGTCGTCCACGGTCACGATTCCACATTGGCGATGGACATCGACACGATGGTGCTCCACGCTGCCGCCGTGCACCGGGCCCACCCCCGGGCCCTGGTGGTGGTCGACATGCCCTGGTTGAGTTATCACATTTCCGGGGAGGACACCATCGCCCAGGCAGGACGCCTGGTGCGCGAGGGCGGTGCCGAGGCCGTGAAGTTGGAGGGTGGCCGCAAGCGACTTCCGATGGTGCAAGCCCTGGTCGACACCGAAATCCCGGTCATGGGCCACATCGGCCTGACCCCGCAATCGGTCCACGCCATGGGCGGTTACAAGGTACAGGGGCGCCTGATCGATGATGCCCGGATGTTGATAGCCGACGCCAAATCGCTCGAGGCGGCCGGCGTTTTCTCACTGGTGTTGGAGGGGGTGCCGGACCTGGTGGCCGACATCATCACCAAAGAAGTATCAATCCCCACCATCGGGATCGGGGCCGGCGGGGGGACCGATGGTCAAGTCCTGGTGTTTCACGACGTCCTCGGCCTCTCCTATGGGCACCGACCCAAGTTTGTGCGGACCTTCGCCCAACTGGGCGCTGAGGCGGTGGCGGCTTTGGCCGCTTTCAAATCGGCCGTGGAAACTGGTGACTTCCCGGATGAGGACGAAACCTACCGCCTCTCCGAGGAGGTAGCAGAGGCTCTACTCAAGGAGCCGGCATCCGGCTGAGGGTTTTGTTGACGGCTTTGTTGGTGGTGGCCTGTGCTCCTGGCGGTGTTCGGGCCACCACCACGTCGTCGTCCATCGCCGCATCGACCTCTCTCGCAACGACGACCACTCTCCCACCGACGACCACCACTTCGCTTGCGAGCACGACAACCACCCTCGACCACGGCGACCTCACTGCGTGGGAGGTAACCAAGGTGCTTGTGGCGGACGAGGAGTTGGTGGTGGCCGTGGCCGACGAGCCCGGCGAAAGAGCCCAGGGCCTCATGGGAGTCTCGGACCTGGGTGACCTGGCCGGAATGTTGTTCGTGTATGACGCCGACACCCAGACCAGTTTCTGGATGAAGGACACGATCATCCCTCTCGACATCGCCTTCTTCGCCGGCGACGGCTCATTCGTGGACCTGTTGACGATGGAACCGTGCGCGACCGACCCCTGCCCCTTCTACCACGCGGCAGGACCCTTCCGCTGGGCATTGGAGGTTCCCGCCGGTGATCTGGAGAGGTTGGCGACCGGTGTCACCCTGGTGGTGCCATGACCCGGGTTTGGGGTCGCCTGCGCGACAGGCGTAAACTGTGCTGATTCCGGCGCTACCGGCCGCCTCCAAGCGGCTCCCGGCGCCACTTCACCTGCTCCGCTGTGAGGCGGGGCCGTCCGCGTCAGCGG
>JBBDQN010000051.1:0-171562 GCA_040905905.1 Acidimicrobiia bacterium | reverse complement strand
ACGTCCATAGGAGGAAAATTGATGCGTACGTACGAGGTGATGACGATTCATCGCCCCGAATTGGCTGAGGACGAAATCCGCCGCCGAGTTGATGAGCTCGCCGGGTTCCTCACCGAACGCGGGGCGACCGTCACCAACAAGGACATCTGGGGCAAACGTCGTTTTGCCTACGAGGTCAAACATCTCAATGAGGGCTATTACTCGGTGGTGACCTTTACCGCCGAACCACCCGCAATCACAGAGCTCGATCGGATGCTCACCCTCACGGATGAGGTGCTTCGCCACAAGATCGTGCGACCAGGGGGTTGAATTCTGTGTCACACCCTGCCTTCATAGTGGGAGCAAGGGAGGACGGAAGGAGTATGGATGTCAACAAATAGCGTTGTGCTGGTCGGAAACCTGGTCGAGGATCCGGAGCTGCGTTTCACCCCGTCCGGGGTGCAGATGACCAAGCTGCGGTTTGCCGTCAACCGCCGCTGGCGCGATCAGCAACAGGAATGGCAGGAGGAGACCAGCTTCTTCTCAGGAACCTTGTGGCGCGATCATGCTGAAAACGCCGCCGAGACCCTGCAAAAGGGTATGAGAGTCATCGTCGTGGGTCGCCTCGAGCAGCGGTCCTGGGAGACTCAGGAAGGCGAGAAGCGGTCGGTGATCGAGGTTTCGATCGAAGAGATCGGTCCCAGCCTGCGCTGGGCCACCGCCACAGTCAACCGCACGGCTCGTACTGGTGGAGGCGACTTCTCGGGGGGAGCGACGGTTCCTCCCGGACCGGTCGCCCGGGATGACTACGGCCCCGACGAAGCGCCGTTCTGATCTTTAGTCAGTCAAGGAGTTTGTGAATGGGACGAGCAACCAATCTCGAAAGAGATAAAAAGAAGCGCCGACCGGAGCCGCAGTTCCGGCGGATGCGCAAGAAGGTCTGCTACTTCTGCCAGGAGCGGGTCGAATACGTCGACTGGAAAGACATCGGTCTGATCCGAAAATACATGTCCGACCGGGGCAAGATCCGTTCCCGTCGGGTCAACGGCAACTGCCCCCGTCACCAGCGGGAAGTCTCGGTCGCCATCAAGAACGCCCGCGAGATGGCCCTTCTGTCCTATCTCGGTCGTTCATGAAAGTTGTCCTCACCGCCGACGTGGCCGCCCTCGGTGTGCGGGGTGACATCGTCGATGTTTCTGACGGCTATGCCCGCAACTATCTATTGCCTCGCAACTTCGCCCAAAAGGCCACCAGCGGGGCGGTAGCGTCGGCGGCCAAGGCGGTCTCGACTCGGGCTGCGGCCGAACGAAAGGCCCTGGAGGAAGCTCAGGACCTTGCCACTGCCCTTTCCGGGTCGAGGGTGGTGCTGGCGGCGCAGGCCGGTGACGAGGGCCGCTTGTACGGTTCGATCACAGTCGGCGACGTCGCCGAAGGGATCCGCAAGTTCACCGGCGTCGATCTCGACCGCAAATATATCGAGTTGGAGCATCCCATCAAGGCGATCGGTCTCCACGAAGTGCAGATCCGTCTTCACCCCGAGGTCGAGTTCCCGGTCACGATCGACGTGATTCCGGCCTGACGTAGGCCGTTCGACCCATCGACGACTCAGCGCGAAAACCGACTACCAGGACGGTTTTCCCGATTCGATGGTGACCCTCTACCGTGTCATCACTTCCCCCCGGAACAGTGCGTAGCTAAACGCGCCCGGGATTTCGTCACAGCCGGGCGATAGAAGCATGAGGACATGACCGCAATCATCGAGCGCAATCAAAGCCGGGGTATTGGCCGGGTGCCGCCTCACTCGCGGGAAGCCGAAGAATCCGTGCTCGGTGCGCTGCTGTTGTCACCACATGCGGCCAATGAGGTGATGGACAAACTTGTCCCGAACGACTTCTACGTTCCGGCCCACCAGTCCATCTTTGAGGCGATGGTCAGTCTCTACAATGCCAATCAGCCGATCGACGCGGTGACCTTGAGTGAGGAGCTGCGTCGCAGCGCCGAGTTGGAGAAGGTGGGGGGTCTTGGCTATCTGACACATCTGGTCGATGTGGTCCCGACCGCTTCCAATGTCGAGTACTACGCCGGAATCGTCGAGGAGCACGGACTCCGCCGGAGCCTCATCAAAGCTGGCTCGACGATCACCGAGCTCGCATTCCGCACCGACGATGAGGTCGTGGTCGTCATCGATAGGGCCGAGCAGGAAGTGCTTGGAGTAGCCGAAAAGCGAGCCGGCGACGGCATGGTGGCGGTAGGCCCCCTCTTCCAGGAGGCGATCGAGCACATCGAGGCCCTCGAAGCCAACGGCGCGGAGATCACCGGCCTCTCCACCGGCTTTGTCGACCTTGACAAGAAGCTCGCCGGTCTACAAAAGGCCAACCTGGTAGTCATCGCCGGGAGGCCATCGATGGGCAAAAGCGCGCTAACACTCAACGTCGCCACTCACATCGCCGGCACGGGCAAAGTGGTTGCGATTTTCTCACTCGAGATGGCCAAAGAGGAGGTAGTGCAACGCATCCTCTCCTCGGTGGGCAAGGTCGAGTCGAGCAAGCTTCGTACGGGCCAACTCGGCAACCAGTGGGACCGCTTGGTGTCGGCCGCCAACCGGATGTACAAGACACCGATCTACGTCGACGACTCGTCGGTGGTGATGGTGACCGACATCCGCGCCAAATGTCGGCGGCTCAAGCGAGTGAAAGGGCTCGACCTGGTGGTGGTCGACTATCTCCAATTGATGCAGGGTTCGACCAGGGAGAATCGACAGCAGGAAATCGCTGAGATCAGCCGCGGGCTCAAGAACCTGGCTCGTGAGCTGGAGGTTCCGATCATTGCCGTGTCCCAGCTCAACCGCTCGGTGGAATCGCGAGAAGATCGTCGCCCCCGCCTGTCGGACCTCAGAGAATCGGGTGCTTTGGAGCAAGACGCTGACGTCGTCGTGTTCATCTATAGACACGAGTACTACCACCCCGACGACATCGAGAAGCGGGGAACCGCCGAGATCATCATCGCCAAACATCGGGCGGGCGCTACCGGCACGGTCGAGATGACCTTCATGCCCGACTTCACCCGTTTTGCCGATCTTGGCCGCGATCTCGCCTGAGAGAAGGGTCTTCCACCCCAGGACTTGGGCTAGTTTGTCGAACCGTCCCGATCGAGGGAGTTGGTGCTCACCCACGCAGTTACCGTCTTCAAGGTCGCCACGGCCATCACGGCTATCGCGGTCTGGCTCTCGCTTGCTCCACCGCCCGGCGACGACGACCTCGAAATGGTGCCAGGGCCCGTCAACGCCTGGGGCGAGCACCTCCCCGGTGCCGAACTATCGGTGGACGGCAGCGGGTTTCCGCCGGGGGCGATGCTTCGCTTCGGTTACACGGGTCATCCTGTCGTCTTGGGGACGGCTACCGCCTCGAGCGTCGGCAACTTTCAGATTGACCTGACTCTTCCGGCCGACGCTGCCTTCGGTGACGCCGAAGTCACGGCCTGCCGGGTTGGTACCGGACGATTGTGTCCAATCCTGGCCCGTGCCCAGCTGACAATCCTGTCTCCACCCACCACCACCACGACGACCGCCCCGATCGCGATCGAGACCACCACGACCACCTTCGGCTTCGGCACCCCTTCGACGACCCTCGGTGGTGACCCACCGGCCCCACCGTCCACGTTCCCAGTAGGGATATCGACCACTACCTCCCTTCCGGGCGATCTGACCGGTGGCGAGGTAGGCGACATCGCCAACCTCCGGCTGACCGAAATCGAAGTGACCCAGGGCCTGCAGAACCTCGACAACGAGTTCCCGTTGGTGGAGGGCCGCCGGACCTACGTCCGTCTTTTCGGTGTGTCGGAAGGTGTGAATGAGCAGACCGGGGTGATGGCGGCTCTTGAGGGTGTGCGAGACGGTGAGTCCCTCGGAATCCTTTATGCCGAGAACAATCCCGTGCATTTCAAAGAAGGCATGGTCCGGTTGGGCCATGACTACTCGCCCTACTTCCGGCTACCGGACACCTGGGCGGATGGAAACCTGACGCTACGTGGATGGGTATGGGTCAACGATGCTCAAGCCCTCAACGAGCCGGTCCAGGCCGACAACCTGATTGAGGCGACCGTCGACTTTGACCAGGCGAGGCCGCTTCATCTTTATCTGTATCCGCTGTACATGACCGAGGGATTTGATCCCGATGGTGATCCACTGATCTATCAAGCAAGCGAGGGCTGGCTGCAACAGGCTCTGGCGGTTCTCCGGATCCTTCCGGTCCGGGTGATTCAAGTGCACCTCCCCACGACTGTCGTCGGCGACGAGGATTCAAATTGGGACCTGACCGAAGACGGAGACCAGGGCGCACCGCTTCTTGCCTTGCAAGAGATGCACGACCAGTCCGGACTCGGTGACAATCACCACTACGTGGGAATGGTGCATCCCGATCTCGAGCCATTGATGAAGTTCGGCGGCTTTGGCTCAACCGACTCGGTGGTTTGGGCGCGTATGCATAGCGGTTACAGCCAGAACGCCCCCTGGTTCCAGAGAGGCGGCTACATCGTGGGCCACGAGTTGGGACACAACATGGGGATCTCCCACGCCCCCTGCCTCTCCAAGTTTCTCGATCCGATCCCCGGCGAGGCGGCCGGCGGCGCCACCGACCCCCTATTCCCGCAGGCCTATGGGTGGCCCGACTGCTCGCTGGCGCCCACCGATTTGCAAGGCTTTTACGGCTTCGACGTGTACTGGGAAACGACGGCCATGTCCGAACCCGCGGTGATGTCCAACAATCCTTCGGTCGAGCTTCCGGCAGTTGCCTTCCCCTTTATGGGTTATCGGTTCCCAGGCTGGCTCGATCCCTGGCATGGCTGCCAGGTTCTCCAGTACCTCGACGTTGCATGCGAGCAGGAGTCGTTGATCCCCATCGATGACGACGTTCCTGGCCAAGGTCAAGGCACCCCGGGAACTGGCTCGGCCCATACACCTTTCAACTGTGCGCTCTTCGAGGGCCCCGAGGAAGGGTTCGACGACTTCTGCAACTTTCTCCCCACCCAACCATTTGATCCGATTGAAGCCGATGAAGCCGAGTTCGACTTGATGATCTCGGGATCGGTGGCCATCGGGGAAGAGGGGCGTTACCTCCTCACGTCGGTGGCCCACCCGGCCCGGCAGGAACCAACCGCTCAACTGTTTGGCGACGGCTCCCGAGGAGGACCATATGTTGTGGCGTTGGTGGACGCCGCCGGTGCCACCTTGGCCGCGACTTCGATCGAGCCTGGAGTCTCCGCTCATGGAGGCGACTACACCGGGAGTGAGCCGTTTGTGGTCCGCCTGCCGGCGATCGCCGGCGGGGTGGCGATCCGAATCGTCACTCCTGACGGAGTACAGCAAGAACTCCGGCCAGGACCGGCCGTTCCTGTCATCGACAGCTTCGAGGTGACGGTCGGGGAGACCGACCTGGGCTTGACATGGACTGCATCGGACCCCGATGGCGATGCAGTGGCCGTCCTTGCTCAGTATCGACCGGGCCCTGAGGCGGACTGGATTCCCCTAGGAGCCAGGCTCGGTGGTTCGCCGGTGGCAATCAACGTCGGGTCGTTGCCAGGCGGCGACGCGGTGGAGGTGCGACTGCTTGTTTCCGATGGCCTCCACACCGCTGTGTCGGTGGCGCCGCCGTTGTCCCTGGCCGATCGGGCCCCGCAGGTTTTGATCTTCGAGCCTCTCAATGGGCAGGACCGTCCGGCTGGTCGCGTCATCGACCTGGTTGGTCAAGCCTCGGATCCCGAGGACGGAATCCTCGAAGGCGACGCGCTGTCCTGGCAATCAGACATCGACGGCGAGTTGGGAAGCGGTACTGCGGTCTCGACCGTTCTGAGCGAAGGAACCCATGTGCTGACTTTCATGGCCACGGATTCAGCCGGAAACCACAACGAGGCAAAAACTGCCGTCCTGATCGGACCAACCGACATGCCCGCCGACCGAGTCCGCCAACAAGTTGGCCTGGTGTTCGGTGGTCAGGCGGTCGTTGGGCCGGCGTCGACCACGACCACGGCTGCTGCTGTAGCCGCGGGTAGCGGGGCGAATGTCTGGCTCCTGCTGGCGGGTGGAGTAGCCAGTGGAGTGGTTATCGGCGTCGTCGCCGGCCGAAGGCGACGGTCGTAAACGGCGGAAAGCGGCCCGAAGGCCGCTTTCCTACCCTGGCTTACCGCCCGATGGAGGGATCTGGAGAAAATTCTCTCGATGGAGGAGGAGAGGTTTTCCGAACGTCGGCCGGGGTCATATTCAGTTGTCGTCGGTATATCGTCGGGAAGCCGGTAGTAATTGAGGGCCATCTCTAACTAGCCCTCCCGGACTAGTCAGTTTTCCTGACGTCGTCGACGAAGTTTTCCCAGTACCGGGAGGGAGTGGGCCCGACCTGGTCCACATATTTGCTCTGAAGCTTGCTCGACCCGTAGGGGTTCTCGGCCGGAGAGGTCATCCGAAACAGGCTGATCTGTCCAATCTTCATCCCTGGATAGATGGTGATGGGAAGGTTGGCGACATTGGACAGTTCCAGAGTCAGATTCCCCCGAAAACCCGGATCGACAAAGCCGGCGGTGCTGTGGATGAGTAGTCCCAGGCGTCCCAATGAGCTCTTGCCCTCCAGACGACCGACGATGTCATCGGCGATCTCGACTCGCTCCAACGTCGTGCCGAGCACGAACTCACCGGGATGGAGGATGAAGGGCTGGTCGTCGGCCGTCTCGACCAAACGAGTCAGTTCCTCCATCTGCTGACGGACGTCGATGAAGGGATACAGGTTGTTGACGAAGACCCGAAAATGGCGCCCAACCCGGAGATCGATCGAGGAAGGTTGCACTGCATTGTGACCGAGAGGGTCGACCACCAGGCGCCCCGACTCGAGCAAAGCGCGCAAGTCCCGGTCCGACAGAATCATGGCAGCGAGTGTACGTCCCGCGCGGGTTGCCCCCCACGCGTTTTTCACGAGCGGATGAGGGGAATCGAACCCCCACTCCGGGCTTGGGAAGCCCGTGTTCTGCCGTTGAACTACATCCGCAGAGCGAGGGCAAGGTTACCCGGGGGCTCCCTGTCTGGTAACGAGGGAAGCCACTCCCCAAACCGTCATCAGCACTCCCACCACCAACAAAAAGGCCACACGGCCTTGGCGAAACGGGCCTTCTACTCCCGCCGGCCGCCGGCCCTGGCGTTGTTTCCACCAGGCAAACCCGTTACCGACTAGCAGGGCGAGACCGAGACCGGTAACGAGTTCGGCGAACAGGCTGTCGAGCCCGAGGATGTCGATCACTGGACGAGACGCTAGCCAGGTATCTTTTCAGCCATGCCACGTCATTGTTACGTGCTCCGGGTTTTCACTCGCGACAACGCAGGAGGCAATCACCTCGGAGTTGTCACCGACATCCTTGGTTTGGACGATCACAAGATGCAACGTTTGGCGACCGACCTCGGGTTCAGCGAGACGATTTTCCTCTCCTGGTTCGAGGGGACCATGCCCAAGGCCCGAATCTTTACCCCGGCAGCCGAGATCCCCTTCGCCGGCCACCCCTTGGTGGGGGCCGCCTGGGTGCTCCTCAATCTGAGTCCACTCGATCCCGACTGGATCGAATGCGCGATAGGCCCTGTTGGCATCAGACAAGAGAACTACACCACCTGGGTCGAAACCCGCGCCGACCAACCCGTTCGGAAGATGGATCTCGACCTTTCAGGTTGGGTCTCGGCCCGAGAGATCGTGGAGGTGACGCTGCCCGTTCCTTATCTGCTGGTACAACTCGACACCCCTGAGGCTGTACACGCTGCTGCGCCAGGGCCTGCCGCCGACTGGGGTGAGGTGTATCTGTGGGCCTGGGAGGAACACGGGAAGTCGGTCCGTTCGCGGTTCTTCGCTCCCACTGTGGGAGTACCCGAGGATCCGGCGACGGGATCGGCGGCAGTGGCGTTGGCTGCCCGGATGCGGTGGGCGGGTCAAATGGATGGGGAGTTGTCGATCCATCAAGGGGAAGAGACCGGTTACCCCTCCCTCATCTTGCTTCGTTGGGACCGCGATAAGTCGATGATCGGCGGGTCTGTGGCCAAAGATGAGGTGCGCTTCGTTCACATCTAGCCTCTCATTGTGCCAACCGCCTCAGCACCGGCGTCCTCTGCCAATCTCGGACCAGGGTTTGATGTGCTGGCCCTTGCTCTTGAGTTGCGATGCACCGTCACGGCTACCGCGGCAGACCGCTGGGACGTAACCCATATAGGACCGGAGCAACCTCTGGGTGGAGATGAGCTCGTGTTGGAAGCGGCGCAACGAGCGAGGGGCGGAGAAGGACCGCTGCGGATCACAGTCGACAACCACATTCCGATTGGACGCGGCCTCGGTTCGTCAGCCGCAGCAGCAGCCGCCGCCGCAGGAGCTGCCTGGCGAACCAGTGGGTGGGAGCCTCATCCCCGCACGATCTTTGAGCTGGTGGCAGAGATGGAGGCACATCCCGACAATGCTGCGGCTGCCGCTTTCGGTGGATTGGTGCTGTGCACACCCGATGGAGAGGTTCACAATCTTGATCTGCATCCCACCCTGGTCCCCATAATCGCAATCCCCGAACATCCACTGGCCACCACCGAAGCCCGCTCGTTCATTCCCGACGCCTTTCCCCGTGCTGTTGTGGTTCGAAGTCTGGGCCGGATTGCAGCCCTCGTAGCCGGGCTCACCTCCGGCGACGAGGCCTTGTTGGCCGCAGCCGCTCAGGACGAGCTGCATGAAGCACCCCGCAACCACCACCGGCCCGAGGTCGCCAACCTCATCGATATCGCCCGGGGAGCCGGGGCCGTCCATGCTTGTTGGTCGGGAGCAGGCCCGTCGGTGTTGGCACTGGTCCCCGAGGACCTAGCTGCAGCCGTCATCGAAGCCATATCACTCGAGTTGTACAACGGGGTCGTGCGTCGGTTCCTGGTCGCCAAAACCGGTCTGATTTGATCCCGCGGTTTGACCCAACGCCGGCGAGCGGCCAAGCTATTAGCTCACAAAACAGCTAATGATTCACGAGGTTTTATGGGTTCTCTGATCAAGAAGAGGCGCAAGAAGATGTCCAAACACAAATATCGCAAGCGTCTTAAGGCGAACCGCCACAAGAAGAAGTGATCGAGAGGGCCGCACCAGCGGCCCTCTGTTCATCAGGTCATCGCTCTTCGAGGAATCGTTCTATCTCCTCGACCAGGCCCTCAACCGGGCTGCCTGGATGCTGTCGAACGTTGCGAGTTTCGGCGTTTTCCAACTTCTCGATATATCCCACTAGCTCTTCGTTGTCAGCCACTACCGCGTCGACCGAAAATCGATACTCGGCGGCAGCCGCGGCCAGCTCGGATAGATCCAAGGGCAACCCGAGGATCTGAGTTGTTTTGCGGACCAGGGCATGAATTCCCGGTGGATAGGTCTGGTTCGACAAGTAGTGCGGTACAGCGGCCCACACCGACACCGCTTCCACGCCACGTTCCGCGAAAGCCTGGGTGAGCACTCCCACGATTCCGGTAGGCCCTTCGTAGTCGCTCACACCGACGTCATGATCGACAAGCAACGACACGTCAGAGGCTGCCCCGACCAGGGGCACCGGTCGGCTGTGGGCTACCTGGCCGAGAAACGCTCCGAGCAGTACGACCCTGGTCACTCCGAGGTCCACCAGGGCGGCGGCGATCTCGTTGGTAAACGCCCTCCAGCGAAGATGGGGCTCTTCGCCGACAACGACGACCAGATCGCCCTCGGGATGATGCAGGGCATGGAACTCGTTTTCGGGCCAGTACACCGACCTCACCCCGGACTCGAACTCCACCTGAGGCCGACGGGCCTGGAACTCGTAGAAGTCGTCGGGGTCGATGCGAGCGAAGGCGTCGCCTTCCATAGTCGCGACCAAGTGATGGGCCGCTCCGGTGGAGGCGTCGCCGGCATCTCCCCAGCCCGCGAAAGCACAAACCGCCTGGGGGCGTCGCAGGTGAGGTCGGCGTTGCCAATTGATGGCGCTCACCGGGTCACCCTATCCCCATCCTGAGGCCCTAGCGAGAAGAAGGCGCCGGATTGCTCCGACGCCTGCTCTTCTTACCGGTTAAGCGCCCGATCCCGCCGAGGAGTCATCGGAGTCGTCGTCATCGACTTCAGCGGCTGAAACGTCGTCAGAGGTGTCGCCCGTGAGAGTGTCCAAACCGGCGGGAGGGTCACCGGTTATCGAGGCGACATCGCCGCGAGGGTCTTCTGGATCCAGCGGAGAGTCGAGTTCGTCGTTTAGCGCCCCAAAACCGAGATCCTCTTCGATCGTGACACGGGTGGCGTCGACGGGAGTTTTGCTATCGGCCAGATCGATGGGAGGAGGATTTGACACTGCCTTGCTGTCGGCCAAAGCCCAGCCGCTGATGCCAAGCGCGCTCGCTGCAGCAACGCTCGCAAGCACCTTCCAATTGGGGGCCGCCCTGCGCATGTTCGGGGTCTGCATCGGTCGTCTTACCCCGCCACGGTCTGGGAGAGACCTGCATTCGTGACGAAACCGGTCTCCTCGACCCGGCGAGCGCTCTCGAGCCATCGTTTGACCTGGTGGAGCCGATCGTGAGTTGATTGGGGCCAGTTGGGCCGTTGCACCCGGAATGGCCCTGTCGCCAAAGACAGGACCACCGCCGCGACCCGGCGCCGAAGATCGACGGGGTCGTGGTGGGAGTCCGCCCTTCGCAGGAGGTCGTTGGCGAATCCCCGAATTCGGGCGGAGCTCTGGGTGTGTGACAGGACCGCCAGATGCCCGATCATCGTGGCAGGATCGTCGGGGGCCCTGCCCATGCCGAATGTATCGAAGTCGAGCACTCCCACGACTTGATCGCGGGCGGTCATCACCTGGGCCTCGTAGAAGTCGCCGTGGACGGGCCGATCGGCCTTCAGCGTTTCCACTCCGATCTCCGCGACCAACTCTCCGACAAGTGAGGCTTGTTTGGGAAGCAAAGCCGAGAGCAGTTCGCCAAGCCGGGGGACCCGATCGATCGGTGAGGGCGCTTTCCAGCTTCTGTCGGGTACCGGCAACGCTGCAAGCAGCGGCTCCAGGGCTGCGGGAGTGGGGAGAGGTCCGCCCGCCAGGAGTCGTTGCCGCAGTGTGGTTCCGGCCATGGCGTGCAATGCGATGACTCCCAAGTCGGGGGAATACCCGAGTGACTGGGGTACGGGGAGGTGGCCCAAGAGGAACTGGTGGATGCGATGCAGGCGGCCTGCGTCCCTGGGAGGCACGATCTTGAGGAAGATCGAACCCGAGGACCGGGTGACTTCGACCACGGCCCGTTTACCCGGCCGGTAGGCCCGCAGCTTGGTGCGAACCTTGCCCACCGGCAGACCGAGATCGTCGAGAAGGGCGCCGGTGGTACCCGGATCGAGGGCTGAAGCAAGCCCGGGAAGCTGGGGATCAAAGGGGACCCGCCACAACCCGACCCGGGCGCCGCGGTCTCCCTCCACGATCAGGGCGCCTTCGGGTATCTCCCCCGAAACCGCCACAAGCTGGTGTTCGCCAGGTATCTGGCCCCCTTCCAGCTTCGCTCGGTAGCGAACAGTGATGCCTCGACCTGGCCACCAAGTCACCTGGATGGCCTCGGCTGCGCTAACTCTTGCCCCCAGCTCATCGCCGAGAGCGAGTAAAGGCTCGGGAATACCGGGAGCCAAAAGTGCTGCGAGGGCCCCCAACTTCGGGTCGGTCAGGTCGGAGGTGAGCTTGTGGCTGACAGTCACATGCGCACTCTGCCCGACGTCAATGAGAAGCCGGTTAACCGTCCATGAGATGATTCTTAGGAATGAAACCTTAGAGACGGCCCCGGAAACGGCGGAGGCGGAGACTGTTGAGGACGACCGATACCGAAGAAAACGCCATGGCGCCGGCAGCCAACATCGGATCGAGGAGGCCGATGGCGGCGATCGGGATCGCGGCGACGTTGTATCCGAAAGCCCAAAACAGATTCTGGCGGATAACGCCCAGGGTGCGGCGGGCCAGCTCAATGGCCACCGGGACGAGAGCCGGGTCGCCCCCGACCAGGACCACCTCGCCGGCCTCAACCGCCACCTCGGTTCCGGTCCCAATGGCGATTCCGAGGTCGGCCTGGGTGAGAGCCGGGGCGTCGTTGATGCCGTCACCGACAAACCCCACCCGGCGCCCCTGTGCCTGCAGACGTTCCACCTCGGCTGCTTTTTCGTGTGGCAAGACACCGGCGATCACGCGCTCGATCCCGAGCTGGCGGGCAATGGCCTCGGCGGTTGCCTGGTTGTCACCGGTGACCATCACCGTCTCCAGACCGAGCGAGTGCAGATCGGCGATGGCTTCGGCGGAAGCGGGACGCACGGTGTCGGCGACGGCGATGGCGCCCTGGACCCGACCGTCATAGGCTGCGATAAAGGCGGTCTTTCCTTCCCTTTCCCAGTCCTCTAGTTCCGCCACCGTTAGCGGCTCCACCTCGAGCCCACGATCGGCCGCCAGTTTGAGGCTGCCTACCAGTACCTCCTTGCCGTCGACAACACCGGTGACGCCCAGCCCCGGGATGGT
Source organism: Acidimicrobiia bacterium (assembly GCA_040905905.1). GTDB lineage: Bacteria > Actinomycetota > Acidimicrobiia > Spongiisociales > ZC4RG35 > JAICND01. The sequence continues at coordinate 159,064 of JBBDQN010000051.1, read as the reverse complement.
CTCGACGGCGGTGGCGCCTCCCAGGCGGATCCCGCGTTCTTCGGCCCCCAGCGCAACCGCTTTGCCCACGGGGTGCCCGCCGGCTGCTTCCACCGAGGCAACCAGCAGCAGGAAACGATCGGGTGAATCGTTGGTGACGAAGTCGGTCAAGGTCATCGCACCGGTTGTGAGGGTTCCGGTCTTGTCGAGGAGAACCGCATCGATGGCCTGGGCTCGTTCAAACACCTCGGGGTTCTTGAACAGAATCCCGAGTTCGGCCCCGCGGCCGCTACCCACCATGATGGCGGTAGGGGTGGCGAGGCCGAGAGCGCAGGGACAGGCGATGATCAGCACCGCCACCGCAGCTCGCACGGCTTCGGCAGTGCCGTTGCCCAGGGTCAGCCAGATCGTCAGGGTGGCAAGGGCAATCAGAATCACGATCGGGACGAAGATCGCCGAGACCCGGTCGGCCAGACGTTGCACCGGCGCCTTGCCGGCCTGTGCCTCCTCGACAAGGGAGACGATCCGGGCAAGGGCGGTGCCCTCGCCCACCTCCGTGGCCCGCGCCACCAGCAGCCCATTTTGGTTGACGGTGGCTCCCCAGATAGATGCCCCGACGCCTTTTTCCACCGGGATTGACTCGCCTGTGAACATCGACTCGTCGAAGGCCGATTGGCCCTCGACGATCTCGCCGTCGGTAGGCACTCTCTCTCCGGGCCGGATGACCATCAGATCACCGGGCAATAGGGTGTCGGCAGCAACGGTCCGTTCCTCCCAGGTGTCACCCGATTTGACCCGGATTCGGGCTTTGTCCGGACGCAATTCGAGAAGAGATACCAATGCACGCGAAGCTCGACCCTTAGCCCGGGCCTCGAATGCACGGCCAAGGGTGATCAATGTGACGATGATCGCGGCCGTCTCAAAGAAGACGTCACTGTGGGTGAACAGGGCCCACACCGACCACAGATAGGCCGCGAGTGACCCGACCGAAATGAGCGTGTCCATGTTGGCCTGGCGATGACGGGCCTGCTTCCAGGCGACGACGTGAAATTGAGCGCCGACCCACAACACGACCGGAGTCACGAGTGCGAACTGCAACCAGCGACTCCATTGGGACGAATGACCCGCCATGGCGAGGAACAACGACGGAGCCGACAGCACGGCCGCCACGAGAAACCGCCGCCATTGCAGACCTTCGTTGTCGTCATGCATGTGGCCTGCGTGTGAGTGATCGGCGGGATCGGAGTCCTTCAGGTCATAACCGATCTTCTGTACGGCCTCCCGAAGTGCGGATACGTCGATGCTGGCGTCAGCCCTGACCCGGGCACGCCCACTGGCAAAGTTGACGCTGGCCTGGTCGACTCCCGGCTGGGAGGAAAGGGCGCGTTCAACCCTGACCGCGCAGGACGCACAGGTCATGCCCTCGACGTCAAAGGCGATGTTCTGGTCGGTGGACTGGGTCAGCGGGCCACCTCATAGCCGACGTCGCCAATCACGCCGATGATCCGGTCGAGGCTCACCGCCGATTCGTCGAAAGAAAGCGCGACCGTCTTGGCGGGAATGTTCACCTGGGCGGTCTCAATTCCGGTCACGAGTCTGAGGGCGCCTTCTATGGACATCTTGCAGTGATCGCAGGAGATGTCGGGGACGGAGAGCGTTTGATTGATCATGACTTCCTGTCTTCTTGGTTAGTTGCTGGGTCCGGTGACCGCAGCCGTGTACTTCAGGGTTTCCATCAACTCGTCAACGATCTCGGCAGAGCGGCCCTCTTCGACTGCGTGGACTACGCAGGTTTCGAGGTGGTTCTGAAGCAGAACCCGGTTGACCCTCTCCAACGAACCCTGGAGGGCGGAGACCTGCTTCATGATCTCGGGGCAATATCGTTCCTCCTCCACCATCGTGAGGACGGCGTCGACGTGACCCCGGACCGTCTTGAGGCGGTTGAGGGCCGACGACTTATGAGTTGCTTTCATGGCCCCCTATCCTACCCCACCTAGGGTGGGGTGAGCAAACGCTCCAGAACCGTAAGGAAAACATAATGAGGCCCCGGCGGAGGGGGTCGCCGGGGCCTCTTCCTCAGGCGTCGCAGGTCGGGGGAGGGGGAGAGAACCTGAACTACAACGCCTAGAAGACCGTCACGTTCCCTCGGGGAGAATCCGGCCCCGGACCCGGGGGAACCGGACCGGAGCGTGCGAGTAGCAGTGTTCACGGCGGTTGTACTGACTTAATTTGGTTACACAGCCTTGATGGGAACAAGTGCGCCCTTCGGCATATCGCCGGGAGGGCCTGGTCATCCCCTTGATGGCTGATCCCTTCATCGATTCTGACATATAGGCCTCCTTCCCTGCAGGGGCCGGATACCGATTCAACCGTCCCGTGGGGCGGATTGTTCCGGTAGACCGTCCCAGTCGTTGAGTATCCGATTGTTCGGAGCCCCCCGATTTCGGATGGCCCGGTTCCTGGCGAGAGTGTGCCCCCGGGTGGATAAACCCCCCGTTAAGGCTCCCGATTTGGGCGCCTTTCGGCACTCACATTGGTTTATACGCCTACGAGGGGCTTTCGGTTCCAATTCCGAGCTTGGCGAGGAAGGCCAGGTTGTTTGGTTCCCGTCTCAGAAAGTTCCGGAGTAGATCCATGCCATCACGCGAACCACCCCGCTCGAGGATCTCGCGCCGATATTCCCTTCCGACGTCCGGGTTTGTAACCCCTTCATCGGCGAACCGGCTCCACATGTCGTCGCCGTAGACCTCCGACCACAAATAGCCGTAGTAGCCAGCGTCGTATCCGAAGAGATGGCCAAAACTCGCCGGGAAGAACGTGCCCTCATGGAAGGGAAAGAGGCTGACCTCGACCGAACGTCGCAGGACCGACTCGACGTTCTTGTCCTGGCTGTCGTCGTGGAGCCACATGTCGAGGAGCCCGAACTGGGCCTGGCGCAAACTATTGAGAGCGATATTGAGGTTCTTAGCGGCCGTCAACTGCTCGACCAGCTGATCGGGAATGGGCTGGCCGGTCTCGAAGTGACGGGCGAACCGGCGTAGGACCTCGGGTCGCCACGTCCAGTTCTCCATGATCTGGGAGGGAGCCTCGACAAAGTCGTTCTCCGTCGACGACCCCGAGAATCGGACCATGTCCGCCTTGGTCAACGTCTGGTGGAGGATGTGACCGAACTCATGGAAAAAGGTCTCTACCTCCGAGTGCTGGAGTAGTGATGGTCGGTCCGCTCCCGGTTTTGTGAAGTTGGCAACAATGGAAGCTACCGGCTGCTGATAGGAGCCGTCCTCCAGCAACCGCCCAGGCACCAGAGGGAAGGCGGCGGCATGGCTGTACTTGCCTTCGCGGGGGAACAGATCCATGTGAAAGTGGGAGAGGAGTTCACCTGTCTCTTGGTCGTGGATGGCGTAGGTGATGACGTCGGGATGCCAGGTAGCGGCGTTGACCGGCTTGTAGACGAGGCCAAACACCTCGCCGGTGAGGGCCAGCATCCCATCCACCACCTGCTGGAGGGGGAAGTAAGCCGCCACCGCCACGTTGTCGACGCCGTAGTCGCGTTTGCGGAGCTGAGTCTCATAGAAGCGGAAGTCAAAAACCTGCAGCGGGCCCAACTCGCCATCGCCGGCGAGGAACTTCTCCATGACGACGATCTCATCACGTCCCTTTTCGGTGAGAGGGGCGATCAGGCTCCGATAGAACGAATGCACGGCCTCGGGGGTTTTGGCCATCTTCTCTTCAAGTTGGTGATGAGCCCAGGAGGGCTGGCCGAAGAGGGTGGCGATCTGCTGACGGAGAGCAACCGCCTCTTCCAACAATCCGGAGTTGGTGTCGACGGCGCGGCTGTTGAACTTGCGGGAAAGCTGCTCTCGTAGGTCGCGACGGGTGGCGTTCTCCATAAACGGGACCACGTCGGGATATGACAATCCGATCTTCAAAGTGCCTTCGTCGTCGCCCGGTTCGAGGCCTTCGATGTAGGCGTCGGCAAGTCCGGTCAGATCTCCCCGGGTCACGATCAGGTGGTCGCGGTGCTCATCGATGTTGCGCTGGAAAGCGATGCTCAGCTCGACCAGACGCTCGGTCATTTTCTTGACCTCGGCCCGAACTTCAGGAGACAGCTCGTGACCGGCTCGGCGGAAGTCGCGCATCGTGAACTCAAGCAATCGGGCCGCTTCCCCCTCCAGGGCTTTGCCATCCGGTGTGGACGCAAACGCTTTGACAGCCTGATAAAGGTCTTCACGAAACACCAGCTCCACGCCCCACTTCTGCAGCCGCTCCTCGGCGGCGTTGCCCGCGTCCCGCACCTCTTTGTCGGGATGGACGTAGCCCATGAAGGCCGTCTGGCCGTAGGTTGTGGCGAGCAGGTCGGAGATGTCTTCAAGGACACTCAGAGTGGTTTCGAAGGCAAAGGTGACGCCAGGATCGACAATCCGGTCAACCATCGCGTCGGCCCGACGGAGGACCTCGGTGATGGTGTCTCCGATTCCGGTGGCTGAGACAGTTGTGTAGTCGAAGAGCATCGGCTCAAATTAGCCAGCGCCGGGAGAAGTCAATCCGCCAACCCTGGGTTGGCGGATTCACTCAGGTGAAGGCGAGTTCGGACTCGACGGTGATGGGCTTGCCGTCTCGATAGACAGACAACACCCTGGTCCCGGCAATGTCCACCGATGTGTGGGGGTCGCGGTCGACGACGATCAGATGGGCGGGGTCGCCCGGTTTGAGCTTGCCGCCGAAGAGCTGGAAGGCCCGTTCGGGACCCAAGCCCCCCGGCCCGGCCGCCGCGGCGATGCCCCACCAGGGGTTGGGCGACTCGACCGGGCAGTCGGACCCGCCCACCATCGGCACTCCGGCCGCGTGGAGGACAGAGAGTGAATAGGTGGAGGCCGCCCGATGGCCGAGACGTTTCTCCAACCAATCGACCTCCGAGGTGATGAAGGAAGGCTGGACCGAAGCGGTGACTCCGAGGCCAGCCATCCGGGTGATGGTCTCCGGTCGCAGCACCGACGCGTGTTCGATGCGCATCAACTCTGGATCACCGCCGGCTGTGATCAACTCCTCGAGGACGTCGAGCACCTGATCGTTGGCCAGATCACCGATGGCGTGGATAGCCACCGTTCCGCTCAGAGCGAGACAGGTTCGACCCATCAGAAGAGCGCGGCGTGGATCCAGTCGCAGGGTGCCGGTGGTCGACGGGTCGTCGTCGTAGGGCTCGTAGAGGGCCGCGGTGTGTCCTCCCAGGCTCCCATCGGCGAACTCTTTCCAACCCAGGAACGAGACGTTGGGGCTGGCCCGATCGAGCCTGGTGGCAGCGTCGATCAATTCCTGCGGGTGGGAGGCGATCACCAGCACCTCAAAGTCGAGAGGGACGTCGGCGGCGACGGCCAGCAGCGTCCCGATCTCGTCGGGGACCTCACACCAGATGGGCTCTCCCGCCGAAACGATGGCGGTGATTTTTCCCAGCCCAATGCTCGCCAACCCCGAGAGGGCTCGCCGGACCGCCTGCGGGTCGAGGGGAGGTTGTCGGGCTCCGACCACGTTTGCTACGGGTTGAACCCCGGTCTCCCGGAGGATCCCCGTATCCGAATCCACCCCGGCCAGAGCGAGGGCCGCGCTGTTGGCTACCGCGATGTGTCCGCAGTAGCGATAGAGAAGAACCGGACGGTCGGCCACCATGTTGTCGAGATCAAGCCTGGTCGGGAGGCGTCGCTCGGCGAGGCTCTCATCGTCGAGACGGTTTCCAACCAGAGCTACACCCGGGCCCAGACGGATGGCCTCTTCCCGCAGCCGTTGGCCGAGATCGGCCAGATCTCCAGCGTCTTTCAAGGAAAGCCGGGTAACGGCCGCGGCATAGCCAATCGGGTGGAAGTGGTGATCGTGACGGGGAGCCAGGACAGCTCCGACCTCGTGTCGGTCTTCGACCAGCCCCGGCTGTAAAAGAGATGGCCGATTTCCGACGGCAACGACCTTTCCATTCTCGACCACCACGGCATCGTCACCGGCCGAGACAAGACGGGCGGTCATGTCAGGTGTGGAGGGATGGCCGATTGCACTGCCTCCAGCAAGTCGCGGTGAATATGGCTGTTGGAGCCCACCACCCCGTTGTCGGTGAGCCGGAAGGGATCACCGGCGATGTTGCTGACGGTTCCGCCCGCCTCGATGATGATCAACACCCCGGCGGCTACGTCCCACGGTTGCAGCGAGAACTCCCAGTAGCCGTCGTACCGGCCTGCAGCCACCCACGCGAGGTCGAGAGCAGCACTCCCCATCCGGCGGATTCCCTGGGACCGGGCCAACACCGCACCCAGGTTGGCGGCATAGGCATCGGCGTGGAGGTTGCGGTCGTATGGAAACCCGGTGGCGATCAGGCTGTGGCTCAACTCTGGCTGTCGCGAAACGGTGATCTGGTTGCCTCCGAAGAAGGATCCGCCGCCACGTTCGGCCGTGAACTCCTCACGCCGTAACGGATCGATCACAACTCCTACCGCCGGCTCCCCCTCGATCCACAACGCCACCGACACTGCGACGTGGGGAACCGAATGGACGAAGTTGACCGTGCCATCCAGGGGGTCGACCAGCCACACCCTTCCTCCGGTCGGGGGGTCGCCACCGCTCTCCTCGGCCATGACGGCGTCTTCGGGATAGTGGTGATGGAGGACCTGGAGCACGTGCTCCTCGCTCGAGCGGTCGACCGCGGTTACCGGGTTGGCATCACCCTTGTAGTCGGCGTGCACATCGACCCCGAAGTGTTCGCGGACGACGGTCGCGCCGGCGCGGGCAGCCCGCAGAGCCACCCAGAGTTCCTGTTCATACATGTCTCTTCCGCAAGGATGGTCGATTCGTACAATCCTTGCGGTGCGGTCGATCCTCACCGGTCTTGTGGCGGCCGGGATCATGGTGGCGGCGTTCCCCCCCTTTCGGTGGGGGTTTCTTGTGGTTGCCGCCCTCACTCTCTTGTTCGCGGAACTGCGAAGCGGCCGTCATCCCGCCATTACCGGGTGCACCTTTGGTGTCGCCTTCTTCTCGGGTCTGGTCTGGTGGATTTCCAAACTCGGGCTGATCGCGGTGATCCCGGTGATCGTGGTGTTCTCTCTCCCTTTTCTGTTGTTCGGATGGCTTATAGGAAAGACTCGGAATTGGGCCCCTGGCTGCTGGTGGCTGGCGGCGGTGGGCGGTTGGGCCTTGTTGGAGGTGGTCCGGGTCCGGCTGCCGGTAGGAGGTTTCGAATGGGGCCTGGCTGGTTATCCGTGGAGCGAGTACCCGCCAGCAAGAGGCGCTGCCCAATGGATCGGCACCACCGGGTGGGGGGTGATGTCGGCGGCGGTGGCCGCGGGCTTCGTAGTGTCGCTCGAGGTGCGGCGGGTTGGGGTCTTGGTGGTTGCTCCAGTGGTCGTTACCGGCGCTCTCCTGATCGGCGGTGCCCTTGCCCCCGCGGTCCCGACCGGTCCCGAAGTTCGCGTGGCGATCGTCCAGGGTTCCACCCCTTGTCCGCTGACCCATTGTCTCGACGAACGGTTCATCACCTATCAACAGCATCTCGAACTGACCAGGACGATCCCGCCTGGTTCGGTGGACCTGGTGGTTTGGTCGGAAGGTTCCACCGGTGGCCTCAATGCCGATCCGGTTCTTCATCCCGAGATTGGCGCTGCCATCGGGGCCGAGGCCGCCCGGATCGGCAGCTATTTCCTGGTGGGGAGCGACCGTCCAATCTCTGACACTCATTGGATCAACGCCAACGTCGTCTTTGCCCCCGATGGTCGGATTGTTGGTGAGTACCGCAAGCGGCATCCGGTGCCGTTTGGCGAATACATCCCGGCGCGGCCGCTCTTTGATTGGATCCCGGCTTTGTCCCAGGTGCCGCGCGACATGATTCGAGGGGAAGCCCCGGTGTTGTTCGATATAGGGCGAGGGTTGGTGGGTTCGGTGATCTCATTCGAAGGTGGGTTTGCCCGCTACGCCCGACAGACCGCCGCCCAGGGTGGTCAGTTGTTGGTGGTGGCGACCAACGAGGGGAGCTACGAGTTCACGCCGGTGTCCGACCAATTCATCGGCATGACCCGGATGCGGGCGGCTGAAGCCGGGGTGGACGTGGTCCATTCGGCGGTCACCGGCAAGTCGACCTTCATCACCGAAGGGGGCCGCATCGGTGAGATGGCTGGCTTCACCGACCAGAAGGTCATTAACGGCACCTTGCTCCTGCGCGACGCCGGACCAACGCTCTACGTGCGGTTGGGCGAGTGGGTCCAGGCACTGGCGATCGCCGGTTTGTTGATCGCTACTCTCGGCCGGTGCCGCAGTTCGCCTGGCTCTGCTCCCACGAGTCCTACCAGCCCGAAGTCCTGATCGATCAAGCCGTGGCCGCCGAGAAGGCGGGCTTCGAGATGGTCACGGCTTCTGACCATTTCCATCCGTGGGTCGACGACAACTCCGCGGCGGGCTTCGTCTGGAGCTGGTTGGGGGCGGCGGCTGCCCGCACCGAGGGAGTCCGGCTGGTCACCTCGGTGACCTGTCCGCTGTTCCACTATCACCCGGCACTGGTCGCCCAGGCGGCCGCCACTGTCAGCCGGCTCTCAGAGGGACGTTTCATCTTGGGCGTGGGCACCGGCGAGAACATCAACGAGGGTCCACTCGGCTACGAGTTTCCCGGGTACGGAGAGCGGATCCGACGGATGCGGGAAGCGCTCGAAATCATGACTCGGCTGCTCGCTGGTGAGAAGCTCGACTTCGAGGGCCGGTACTACACATGCCACAAGGCCAAGCTCTACAGCCCGCCCCTAGGGCGGGTCCCCATCTGGATGGCGGCGGGTGGCGAGCAGTCCGCCACCTTCGCTGGGAAAAACAGTGAGGGGATTATCACCTCGGTGAAGGACCCGGCCGACACTGTGTCGAACATCATCAAGCCGTTCCAGGAGGCTCACGGACGACACGGGACCGTGATGGCCACCCGCTGGGTGATCCTGGCCGCTTCCCCTGACGAGGCCTGGCAAGCCCTGGGGTCGATGCGGGGATTGCGGGCTCCGGGTCGCTTGGAGGAGGTCGACCCTATGGTCCTACGGGAGCGGGCGGACGCCATGGACCGCGAAGAGATCCTCGGCAAATACACGGTGGTGGCCGACGCCGCCGGACTGATCGACGCCTACCGGCCGCTCACGACCGATGTGGGAGCAGACGTGGTCTCGATCCAGGTTGCCTCTACCGACCCCAACCACGCAATCAACCTGATCGGCTCCGAGGTCCTGCCAGAGCTCCGCAAACTCTGACCAAACGCGCTTTTATCACCCAGACCCGCCGGAAACCGGCGGGTCTGGGTCGCTAAAGGGCAGATAGGTCTCCCCCCGCGGCGACAACCTGTACCCGACCTTGAGGCTCAGGGTGAGACCCAGGTTCTTGAGCTTGCGAACGTCGATCTTGAAAGGTGCCGTCTCCCGTCCCAACATCTCGGCCAGATCGGGAGCCCGTCGCCCCGGGTGGTCGGCGATCAGTTGCATGACCCGACGGGTCCACGGACCGTGGCTTGAGGCCCGGTCGAGCCTTTCCAACCTTCTTGTGATGTCGGCAATCTCGATCGCACTGAGATCGTCAGAGTTGGCGAGGACCGCCCGTGGATCGGGATCCTCGACTATGTGAAAAGTGACCCGGTAGATCGGCAGACCCGGCCGCTCGGGAAGGTCGGCCAATAGTGCGGCCGCGTTCTCATGACCTGCTCGGCGAGCATCGTTGTCGGTGACCTCGTTGGGCTCGACGATGGCAACATCCTCCACCTCGATGATCCCGGCCGGAGTCCGGTAGCGCCGGCCAGGCAGAACCTGAGGTGCCTTCCAGCGACGGAACGTGGCCGTGATCTCGCCGGCCGCCAGGGGTTCCCAAAACCTCTTGAGGAACAACATCAGGGAATGGTGAACTCGATCTCGGTGCCTCGCCCCACCTCGCTACGGGCGGCGATTGTTCCTCCGTGGGCGATGACGAGATCGCGGGCGATGGAAAGGCCAAGACCGGTGCCGGCAGAGTCCGCCGACTTGACGAACCGGTCAAAGATACGCGGGAGATCCTCTGGAGGAATGCCCACGCCCTGGTCGGCCACGACCACAGTCCAACCCTCTCTCCTTCGCGCCGCTACTCGGATCGTTCCCATGTCCGGCATCGCCAGAACCGCATTGGCAAACAGGTTGGTGAGGATCTGTCGCACTCGCACCGGGTCACAGTGGGCCTCACCTTCGTCGGCACCGATCTCGATCGTCACCTCATCCGCGAAAGGTCCCGCGGCCTCGGCTATCAGAGCTCCCACATCGACCGCCTCGAGTTGCAGGCGCAGCTCACCGGCCTCGGTTAACGAAAGAGTTCGGAGATCCTCCAACAGCCGCCCCATCAGATGGGTCTCACCGAGCAGCATCCGCAACTCGTCGTCGCTTCGTGGTCGGATGCCATCGCGCATGGCCTCGATCTCCGCCTGGATCACCGTCAAGGGCGTGCGCAATTCGTGTCCCAGATCGGCCATCATGCGGCGACGTTGCTGTGACGACTCCTCCAACTGCGCCGCCATCCCGTTGAAGGAGTCGATCATCCGTCGCATCGGGCCACCCGTCGCCCGGCTCACCCGAGCGGTGTAGTCACCGTCGGCCAGGCGACCGGCGGCCTCGATCATTTCGCGAACCGGGAAGTTCCGCACTCGCCCGAAGCGAAGCAGGACGAAAACGATCATGACGGGGCCCAACCAGAACAGGGGCAACAACCACAGCAGGTGGGGGAAGCCGTTGGCGGCGGCGATGATGATCCCGACCAACAGGATCAGAAAGACGAATCCCGCCCACCGCATCGCCTTCGGCGGCCGCCGTCGCCAGGTTTCACCTTCCGGCCACCAGGGCGGTGGCCCCCAATCCTGTCGGTCACGCATCGGTGAGTTTGTAGCCGATGCCGTGCACTGTGAGGAGGTAGCGGGGACGTTGCGGCTCCGGTTCCAGTTTGCGGCGGATGTTCTTGACGTGGGCATCGATCGCCCGCTCGAACGAATCGAAGGCCACGCCGTGGATCGCTTCCAGTAGCTGGCCCCTGGTGAATACGCGACCTGGCTGGCGGATCAGGGTCTGGACCAGCTCGAACTCGGTGGGGGTCAGGTCGATCACCCGACCCCGGAGTTTCACTTCGCGCCTGGGAACGTCGACCACCAGCTCGCCGGACCTGATCACCTCAGCCCCCTCGGCGGCGAGATCCACCCGGCGCAGCACCGCCCGCACCCTCGCCACCAGCTCCTTGGGCGAAAACGGCTTGACGACGTAGTCATCGGCTCCCATCTCGAGCCCGACGATCCGGTCGGCCTCGTCGGCGCGGGCGGTGACCACGACCACCGGGACGGTCGAGTTGGCCCGCAATGTTCGGATCACGTCGAGACCGTCGAGTCCCGGGAGACCGAGGTCGAGCACAATTAGGTCGGGCTTGATCTGGCGAGCGGCGGCGATGGCGCCCGGCCCGTCGCTAGCGATGGCGACGACGAAACCCGCCTGTTCCAGGTAATCCCGGACCAGGCGGGTGATCTTGAGCTCGTCGTCGACGACCAGAACCGTTCTCATCGGGCGCATTCTCCCGAAATCAGGCCTGTTCGTGGGCCTTGGTGTGCCATTCCTCCATTCGCTTCTCGATTTCCTCCCGTGGTGGTCCCCAACCATGGCCCGAACCCGAGGGGCCTGGCCCCCAACGTCCCGGTCCCCGACGGAAGGCGCCAATCAGCAGGAAGAAGAAGAGGAACGGGAAGAACCAGAAGAAGGGGAAGAATCCAACTCCTCCGTGCCATCCGTAACCGCGGTCGACCACCACGGTGCTGCCGTTTTCGGCCACGGCCGCCGCCACGGCGCCGTTGTCAAAGCCGACGTTGTAGGCAACGTAGGCGCCGACAGAGGCCAGAACCACCACCAGCGCGATGGCGAGCATCCGAGCAGTCCGACTCACTTTGATCTCCTTTTCTCGGACATGGCCCCACTCTCCTGAACGCTTGTGAAGGCTTCGTGAACGGGATGTGGAGATTCTTGGGGTCCTAGGATGCGGCGCCCGTGACCAGCAACCCACTCGAGAACCTGCTGAAAGAGGATCGGGTATTTCCCCCGAGCCCGGAGTTCACCGCCCAGGCCAACGCTCAACCGGGTATTCACGAGGAGGCCGAGCAGGACTGGAAGGCGTTTTGGGCTCAACAGGCGCGCGAAAGGGTTTCCTGGTTCAAAGAGCCGACGGTGGTGCTCGACGATTCCAACCCGCCCTTCTACCGATGGTTCACCGATGGCGAGCTCAACCTTTCGTACAACTGCCTGGATCGCCATCTCGCTACCTCCGCCGACAAGGTTGCCTACCACTGGGTTGGGGAGCCAGGTGATACCCGCGCGATCACTTATGCGGAACTTCTCGGCGAGGTCTGCCGGTTGGCCAACGCCCTGAAGTCGATCGGGTTGAAGAGGGGTGACCGGGCCGCCATCTATATGGGCATGGTCCCGGAGTTGCCGGTGGCGATGTTGGCCTGCGCCCGACTTGGCATCGTCTTCACAGCCGTTTTCGGTGGGTTCTCCTCTGATGCTCTCGCCGACAGGATCATCGACACAGACGCCCGAGTCGTGATCACGATGGATGCAGCCTGGAGGGCGGGCAAAGCGGTCCCTCTCAAGGCCAATACCGACGTTGCCCTGGTACGAACTCCGTCTGTCGAACATGTCGTGGTGTTGAAGCGAACCGGCACCGACGTCCATATGGAGGAGGGCCGCGACGTCTGGTGGGGCGACTTCATCACTGGCCAGTCCGCCGAGTGCTCGCCCGAGAAACTCAACGCGGAAGATCCCCTTTACATCCTCTACACCTCCGGAACCACGGCCAAGCCCAAAGGGATCGTCCATACCCAGGGCGGTTATCTCACCCAGGTCACGGCCAGCCATAGCATGGTCTTTGATCTCAAACCCGACGACGATGTGTATTGGTGCGCAGCCGATATCGGATGGGTCACCGGACACAGCTACATCGTCTTTGGGCCCCTCGCCAACCGCGCCACCTCGGTGATTTATGAGGGCGCCCCCAACCACCCCGACTTCGATCGTCTCTGGCAGATCGTCGAGGACTACAAGGTCACCATCCTCTATACGGCGCCAACCGCCATCCGCTCATTCATGAAGTGGGGCGACGAGTACCCGGCCCGGCATGACCTCAGTTCCCTCCGCTTGCTCGGCTCGGTCGGTGAGCCGATTAATCCGGAGGCCTGGATCTGGTACCACCAGGTGATCGGTGGTGAACGTTGTCCGGTGGTCGACACCTGGTGGCAGACCGAGACCGGAGCCATCATGATCACCCCCCTGCCGGGGGTCGTTCCTACCAAACCTGGTTCCGCTACCAGGCCATTCCCGGGACTATCAGCAGATGTGGTCGATGACGAGGGGAACTCAGTGCCGTTGGGCGGGGGCGGGTTCCTGGTCCTCGATCGTCCCTGGCCGGCGATGGCCCGCACCATCCACGGTGACCCCGACCGCTTTGTGCAGACTTATTGGAGTCGTTTCCCCGGGCGGTACTTTCCTGGCGACGGCTGCAAACGGGACGACGATGGCTACTTCTGGCTGTTGGGAAGAGTCGACGACATCATGCTCGTCTCCGGTCACAACATCTCGACCACCGAGGTGGAATCGGCTTTGGTGTCGCATCCGGCCGTAGCCGAAGCAGCCGTGGTCGGACGCAAGGACGACATCACCGGCCAGGCCATCGCTGCCTTTGTCACCCTTCGCGGAAAAACGGTTGGGGATGAGGCCCTCATCAAAGAGTTGCGCGACCACGTCAGCAACTCGATCGGCACCATTGCCAAACCGAGGTCGATCGTTTTCACCAACGACCTGCCCAAGACCCGGTCGGGCAAGATCATGCGTCGCCTCTTGAAGGACATTTCAGAAAACCGCCAACTCGGAGACGTCACCACCCTGGCCAACGAGGCCATCGTCGAGGAGATCTCGGCGATGGCGGCGACCACCACGCAGGAAGACTGATCCCGATCCCTTTTTGCGTAGAAACCGGCCGGAAAACGGCGAGGATCTACGCAAGAACGAGTTGGACGACACTGGCGTAGGCTTGTCGACATGTCTGACGTCTTCGTCGTTTCTGCGGTCCGTTCGGCGATAGGGCGGTTTGGCGGTTCCTTCAAGGAACTCACTCCGCCGGACTTGGCTGCTCCGGTGCTGGCGGCCGCATTGGATCGTGCGGGGGTGGAAGGGGGAGCCCTCGACCTGATCATCATGGGTCACGTTCTCCGCGGTGGGCACGGTCAGCTTGTTCCCCGTCAGGCTGCTTTTCAGGCGGGCATCCCCAAGAGTGTCGATGCGATGGCGATCGACATGGTCTGTTCCTCCGGGATGGCAGCAGTCATCACCGCCGCAGCCCAGATCAGGGCCGGCGAGGTCGATCTGGTTCTGACCGGCGGCGTGGAGACAATGTCCAACACTGGCTTTGCCCTGGATGCCGGTGCCCGCTGGGGTTACAAGTTTGCTCCCGGCGGGGCACGGATGATCGACCTGATGGCCCGCGACGGTTTGTCCGATCCTCAATCCGGGGAGGCGATGGGTGAACAAACCGAGCGTCTGATTGCCGAAGAAGGCGTTACCCGTGCCGAGCTCGACGCCATTGCGGCGCTTTCGCATCAACGAGCAGCCCGGGCAACCGCCGACGGCCTATTCGAAGACGAGATCGTCGAGGTCCGAACGCTGAATGTTGATGAGGGGATTCGGGCCGACACCACTACCGAGACCCTGGCAGCGCTTCGTCCTGCGTTTCGCTCCGATGGTGTGTTGACGGCCGGAAACAGCTCCCAGATTTCCGATGGCGCTGCCGCGATGCTGTTGGCGTCCGAGCGAGCGGTAGCCGAACACGGCCTCACGCCACTCGCGCGGATTACCGGGACGTCCTGGGCGGCCGGTGAGCCCTATCGCTTTCCAGAGGCGCCGATTCCGGCGGTAGAGAAGCTTCTCAAGAAACAGGGGGAATCCATCACCGACTACGACCTGTTCGAGAACAACGAGGCGTTCGCCCTCAATAGCATTCTCTTCACCCGGCGTCTCGACGTCGACCTCGATCGACTCAACGTCAACGGAGGCGCCATCGCCCTTGGTCACCCGATCGGGTGTTCCGGGGCCAGGATCCTGGTGACGTTGCTTCACGCCCTGCGCCGCAACGACTACACCGCCGGGCTGGCGGCTATCTGTCATGGAACAGGTGGCGGAACGGTCACGTCCGTCGATCGGGTCTAGCCCTCGCGAAATCTGGGAAAACTAACACCCTGTCACTTGCCGCCCGGTTGGGTGTAAGTTCGACCTGTAGACCCAGGTGGGGGTTGTGATGGAACGATGGCGGTGGATGGTGGCCGCGGCGATCGTGGTCGGTTTGGCCGCGTTGGTCGCCGTTCTTATTCGGCAGGATCCGAACCCGACCACGACCACCATTAGAGCGACGGCGTCGACCACCACATCAACATCCCCATCGACAACGGCTGCAACCACGACGTCCACAACTACCGCCGAACAGCGACAGGCCGAGGTCGAGATGATCCTCCAGGAGTTGTGGTTTGGCTGGTTTGACGCCATCTACAACAAAGACGCCGACGCTCTTTGGGAGGTTGTGGCAACAGCGCCCCGGCACGATGCCGGTGTGGCAGCTATGGAGGGTTTGGATTTCGTCGCTGCTCCAACTCTCGATGAAATCCGCATACGAGAAGTTGTCATTCTCCTTGATCGAGCCGACTGCCTGGTTGTCGAGAACTCTGTCGATATGACGGCGTTTCTTGGCATTGTTGGAGATTCGACTGTGAATGTGCTGTGGCCAGACCAAAGGTATGGGTGGCGGTTTGCTACTGACTGGACCAATGCAGCCGATCGGTGGCTAGACGATTGCGACAATCTCGTTAGAGAAACGACTCCATGAACCTGGTCGTTGCGGTGTTGCTGGTCTTATTCCAGGTTGGGGATTTAGATTCCTATGTCTGTTGGGTGGACCAGACAGTCAACGAGTACGGAGCGGTCGAATCCGTCACTCGGTGTCGTGTCGCCGGCCAGATTGTCGACTACGGGTCCGAAGGCCAGGTCCCAATGTTCCTCTACCCCGATGTTGGTTCAGCCTCGAACGGCACCTGTTGGCTTTGGCGCTCGTCTTGGTCTGGTTGGGAGATCATCACACGCCTCTCGGATGGATCGGCCACTCTCGGCTATGACTCCGATGGCATCCCCGGGGGTCCCCTCAACGTCGACGTCACCTACCCGGTGTGTATTTCCGAACCGGTAGACGGGGATCCGGTCGAGGTGCTCGCCTGGGATCTGGTCAAAGACTATGTCCACCAGCGGCCCGATCCCCTCCTCAACCCCGAGATCCCGTTTGGTCTCACCGGCGCCGATACCCACGTGGCCGTCGATCCGCCGCCTCCGTTTGGCGACTCGATCGTCTCCCCGCTCGGTCAACTCGATGTCGAGGCCTGGGTGACGGTGTTATCCATCGACTGGGGCGACGGCACCAGAACCAACCTCCCTCCCTCGACTTTTCCCAGCCTCAGCGGTTATCCCGACGGTCTCGCCCGCCACCAGTATCAGACCAAGACCTGCGACCCACCGGGGTCGTCGCCTCGTTGCCACCCTCAACTCTCTGCCTACAACTTCGAAGTCCGTTACCAATGGCAGGTCCGATGGAGGGTGGGGTCTGGTCCCTGGCAGGGACTATCGGTTCCCGACTCGGTGACCAGCCTCGCCTATCCGGTCCAGGAAGTGATCGCCGTGCTCGGCCCGGCTCCTTAGGATTGCCCTATGCGAATTGCCGCCGCTCAAACCTCCCCGCGATGGGGAGATGCCCAAGCCACCACCAAGATCGTCATCGATTGGATCGGCCGCGCCGCCGAAGAGGGCGTCGAGCTTCTCGCCTTTGGTGAAACCTTCCTCAGCGGTTACCCGTTTTGGGTGAGCGTCACCGACGGAGCCCGTTTCAATGATGCCGCCCAAAAGGAGGCCTTCGCCTTCTATCTCGACTCGGCGGTGGCCATTGACGGTCCCGAACTGAGGGAGATCGTCTCGGCAGTCCGCGACCATCGGGTCTTCACCTATCTCGGAGTCACCGAACGGTCTCAGAGCCGGGGCACGGTCTACTGCACGGCGGTTGCGATCGATCCCGATCGGGGAATCGTCGGCTCCCACCGCAAGATGATGCCCACCTACGAAGAGCGCCTGGTCTGGGGGGCCGGCGATGGGAACGGTCTCCGGGTCCATGAGGTCGGCGGAAGCCGGGTCTCGGCCCTCAACTGTTGGGAGAACTGGATTCCGCTTGCCCGCCATGCACTCTACGCCCAGGGCATCGATCTTCACGTTGCTCTCTGGCCCGGAGGAAGCGACCTGACCAGGGACATCACCCGCTTCATCGCTCGGGAAGGCCGGTGTTATGTCCTGTCGGCCGGCGCCACCCTCCGGGCTTCGATGGTCAACGAGAACTTCCCGCTAAGGGAACCGGCCCTCGTCGACGACGACCTGCCCTACGACGGTGGATCAGCGATTGCCGCACCGGATGGGTCTTGGGTGGTGGAGCCAGTTTCGGGTGACGAACGCTTGGTAATGGCCGACATCGATCCCTCCTTCGTTCGCAGGGAGAGACACAACTTCGATCCGGCCGGCCATTATCTGCGGGCGGATGTTCTGCAACTGACCGTCAATCGGCGGCGACTCGATCCGGCCACGTTCGAGGATTGACGCTCGCAGATGGACTGGCCGATCACCTACGAACGCAAGATCCGTTATTCCGACTGCGATCCGCAAGGGATCGTGTTCAACGGTAACTACTTCACGTACATGGACGACGCCGTCACCGACTTTTTCGACGCCTTCGCTGACACATGGGACCAACTTCACAAAGCCGGCCACGACATCGTTCTCGGACACGTCGAGGTTGACTTCCGCTCATCGGCCCGGCTCTTCGAAACTCTCGTGACCGGGGTACGGGTCGTCCAGGTTGGCAACACTTCGATCACCTACCAACTCAAGAGTTGGGACAAGGTCAGCGGGAGGACGGTGATCGAGGCCACCAAGGTGCATGTAATGGTCGATGCCTCCACCCTCCAGAAACGAGCCGTGCCATCGGCGTTGATAGAAGCAATCGAGCGTTTGCAGGGCGCCCCGGTGGCCCGCAAAGCCGCTCAGTAACCGCCTCGACTCAAGGATTGGGCGCTTTGGTCGATACAGGCTCATGGGTGTTGCCGCTAGTCCAAGTGTTTGGCGCGGCCTTCGCGTCAGGATTGGCGACCTTTGGCGATGGTTCCCGAAAGGGGTCCGTCTTCCCTATCCCACCTGGTCGGCAAGACACCGTTTCCTTCGCGCCGTGGTGTGGGCGCACATACCCGTCTTGGCAGTCGTGGCACTACAGGCCGAGGTCGAGCCGATTCACGTCGTCGCCGAGATCGGCGCCGTTGTGGCCTTGGCGCTGGCCGCCTCGCTGCCCAAGAACCGCGGGGCCAAAGCCGTCCTAGTCAGCCTGGCGCTGGTCACCTGTTCGGCTCTACTCGTGCACTTCACGAATGGGTTGATCGAGTCCCACCTTCACTTCTTTGTGGTGCTGCCGCTCATCGGCCTATATGGCGACTGGCGGCCCCTGGTTGCCGGTTTGGCGTTCGTGGTGCTCCACCACGGTTCTATCGGAGTCCTCGAACCAGAGAGTGTGTTCAATCATCCGGCTGCAATCGCGCAGCCTGTGCGGTGGGCCCTGCTTCATGGCGGTTACGTGTTGATGCTTACTGCCGTGATTCTTGCCTCCTGGCGCCTCTCAGAAAGCCTCGATCTCGCCTTGGCTACCGGACAGAAGAGAAAGATGCGGGAGGAGGAAGTAAGACTTCGCGCCGATACCGAACGGCTCGAGCAAGTGGTTCGTTCCAAGGACAGGTTTATCGCTTCGGTTTCCCACGAGCTCAGGACCCCCTTGTCAGCTGTAGTCGGATTTGCCCAGATCCTCCTCGATAGCCAGGAAGATCTGACCCTGGAGGAAAGGAGGGAGTTGACGGCCACCATCGCCCGCGAGGCGTATGACATTTCTGGCATCGTCGAAGACCTGCTGGTGGCGGCCCGCTCCGAAATGGATGCGGTTCACGTTAACCAGTTCCCGATCGACCTTCAGGCGAACGTAGCCCAGGTGGTTGACGTGTTGCCCGAAAATCAGCGGCTACGAGTGCTCGTTACGGCAGCAAAACCGAAGTTGCGGGCGAGTGCCGACCCGGTGCGGGTCCGTCAGATCGTTCGCAACCTCATTTCTAATGCCATCCGATACGGCGGGGATGATGTGACTATCGACTTCGTCGATTCCGGCAACCGGGTGTCGGTGACGGTCAGCGACAACGGTGCCGGGGTTCCCCTTGAACAACAGGACCTGATCTTTGCTCCATTCCACATCGCTCATGCGGCCGGGTCACAGCCCGCCTCGGTGGGCCTTGGTCTCAGCGTGTCCCGCCAGCTTGCCGAGCTGATGGGAGGCACCCTCAGTTACACCTTCAGAACCGGCTTCAGCACCTTTGAACTCCGCCTGCCTGCGGCGCGGTGACCATCCCCCCGCGGGAGTGATCAGGACAGCGGCGCCCGCCAGAGTGAGGGTGCGATCGCCCAGAGGGAGCGTCGAGTGTCACCACCACCGCCCGGGCTTCGGCGATGGCAATACAGGTGGCGGCAGGGTCGCCGGTGCCCGAAAAGATTGTGATGTCCACCGAGGTGAACTATTGGGACCAGCAGATGGGTGAGGTCATGACAGAGTCCGTGAGCATGCCGTTCGACCTCGTTCTCGGACGCAAGACCTACGACATCTTCGCCGCATACTGGCCACGCGCCCCCGAGGAGACCGGCGCCAAGCCATTGAACGACGCCACCAAGTACGTCGCTTCGAGGGGTCGTCCCAAGCTGGAATGGGCCAACTCGGTCCTGATCGAAGGAGACGCGGCTGCAGGCATCGCCGCGCTCAAGAAAGAAGATGGGCCGGAGCTGCAGGTGCATGGCAGCGCCAACCCGATCCAGACGATATTGCGCCACAACCATGTCGATCAGTACCGCCTGTTGGGTCTTCCCCCTCGTGATTGGATCGGGCAAACGCCTGTTCTCGGAAGGCACCACCCCCTCCGGGCTGAAGCTCGTCGACAGCAAAGTCTCCACCACTGGAGTCGTGATCGGTACCTACGAGCCGGCTGGCGAGATCGTCACAGGAACCTTCGCCCTGGAATGATGCGGCATCGCGGCTAAGTTCGGTCGATGGCCAGTTCCGATCCCAAGGGCATCTTTCTCAATATTGAACTCGCTCGCTAT
Organism: Acidimicrobiia bacterium; assembly: GCA_040905905.1. Classification (GTDB taxonomy): domain Bacteria; phylum Actinomycetota; class Acidimicrobiia; order Spongiisociales; family ZC4RG35; genus JAICND01. The sequence goes on along the minus strand of JBBDQN010000051.1, from coordinate 138,794 downwards.
TTGTCGGACCACTCGACGCCGCCCGACCAGGTCCTGATGGACCTCGTTGACGAGACCCGGCGAGCGGTTCCCCACCAGATGAGCATGCAGATCTCCGCCGACCAGGGTCGGCTGTTGACGATGCTCGTACAACTCACCGGCGCCCGGAACATCGTTGAGGTGGGGACCTTCACCGGTTATTCCTCCATCTGTCTGGCACGGGGGCTGCCCGCGGATGGCCATCTTCTGTGTTGCGATGTCAGCGAGGACTGGACCGCGATTGCTCGCCGGTACTGGGAGAAGGCCGGGGTTGACGGTCGCATTGAACTGAAGTTGGGACCAGCCGCAGACACTCTTCGGAGCCTCCCCGAAGAGCCGCAGTTCGATCTGGCTTTCATCGACGCTGACAAGGGCGGAAACCGCATCTACTACGAGGAGATCCTCAATCGGCTCCGACCCGGTGGATTGATCTGTGTCGACAACGTCTTGTGGAGTGGCCGGGTGGTCGACCCTCTCATCACCGAAGGTGACACCCAAGTCATCCGCGACTTCAACGAGTTGGTTGTCGCCGACGACCGGGTAACGGTGGTCATTTTGGCGGTCGCCGACGGGCTCTCTCTCATCCGCAAGAAATAGGTCTGGCTCGATGCCCACGGAGCAAGCCGGAGTGGTCAACTTCGCCTCGGAGATCGATCCGGAAGCTCTTCGCCAGGCCGAACGGACCGCCCGACTGCCGGTGGTGTTCGGCCACGTCGCTTTGATGCCCGATGCCCACGTCGGCATCGGTGCGACCGTGGGGTCGGTCATCGCCACCCGGAAAGCGATCATCCCGGCGGCGGTCGGAGTCGACATCGGCTGTGGGATGGCGGCCCTTCGCACCACCATGAGCGCGAGCGACCTTCCAAACAACCTCGCTCCGTTGCTCAAGGCGCTCGCAACCGCCGTCCCAGCCGGGGTTGGTCAGGCTCACAAGACGGGCGCCGAGGAGGCCGAGGTCTATCGATATGCCGGAAGACCAGCAACACAGCTGTCACACAAACAAGAGACGACCATGGCCACCCAATGGGGCACCCTCGGCGCGGGCAATCACTTCTTGGAGATCAGCATCTCGGAAGATCAAAGCGTGTGGTTGGTGATCCATTCGGGCTCGCGGGGAATTGGCAATCAGCTCGCCATGGCTGCAATCAATGCCGCCCGCAAGGTGATAGATCGTCTTGGAATCGATCTGGAGGATCCCAACCTTGCCTATCTGCAAGAAGGGAGTCCCGAGTTTGACCACTACTGGGCTGACCTCAACTTCGCCCAGAAGTACGCGTTCGGCAACCGCGAACGGATGTTGGCCGCGGCCCTGGAGGCGATGCGGCAGTTGTTGCCGCCATTCGAGGTGGTTGAGGAGATCAACTGCCATCACAACTACGCCGACGTCGAAGAACATGGGGGTGAGCAGGTATACGTCACCCGCAAAGGGGCCATTCGCGCCCGGACTACCGATCGCGGGATCATTCCCGGGTCGATGGGTGCCGACACCTATATCGTTCGTGGCCTGGGGAATCCCGCGGCCTATCACTCAGCACCACATGGAGCCGGACGCCGGCTATCGCGGGGAGCCGCTCGTCGTTCCCTCACGGTGGAGTCGTTGCGGGCGGAGATGGCGGGTCGAACCTGGCTCGACAGGAACGCAGCGGACCTGCTCGACGAACACCCGGCCGCCTACAAAGACATCACCCAGGTGATCGAGGACAGCAAGGAACTGGTTTCGGTGGAGCATCGGCTGGGAGCGGTGCTCAACTACAAAGGCCTATGACTCCAGTGTGACTTTGACCAAAGGGGCAGAGTCGACCCATTTCGGGAGGGCGCCCCGGGCTTTGTCGGGATCGGAGCCCCAGCTCTCCGTCAACATTCGATAGAGGAGCGAGGCTCGCTCTTCGGGATCGGTGATCTCATGGGCCCGGGCGGAGATGTCGGCTTTCACTCCCCGTTTGAGATGCAGGGTGAACTGGGGCTGGGCGATGAGGTTGGCCAGCCAACCCCGCTTGCCCGGTCGGCCGCCGATGTAAAGGTCACCGTCGAAGTTGTGAAAGACGATCTCGATGCGGCGGGGCTGGCCACTGCGGCGGCCGATGGTCGTGATGTCGGCGATTCCGCCCTTCGACAGGGCTTCGGTGATATCGGATTCCATACTTGCCCTGAAGCTTTCACCAGGTCCGGTTATTCCCATTGTCCCTTTGCCTCTAGGCATAGAACCGCGCTAATGCCTCGGATTCCCTTTCTACCTCTCGATGCCAGGTGCCAGGGACCGGCTCGAAGTAGTCGGTGCGAACTCGTTCGCCTTCCAGCCGCCAGGTGCCGGCCACAGCACCGTCAACGAGAAAGGTTCCAACCGATTGCGGCATCTTGGTGTTGAAGATGTGTGATCGGAATTCTTCGGGGATGATGCGCGCCCGGCGGCAATGGACCAAGAGCGACGCATCCCAGGTGGGTAGGAATCGGACCGGGGCCTGGGTGTCGGCGTCGGGGAGGGGAGCCTGGGGGAGATCGACCAGCTCGGTGCCATCCTCGCTGAGGAAATGTCGCAGTCGGAGACCAGCAATGGCTGAGGTGATGTCGCCCGTCGCCAAGCCTGCCCAGTTGGCGATCTCCGAAGGCGTGGCCGGGCCAAACCCGGTGAGGTAACGCCGAACAATGTGTTGGCGAGCCTTGTCGAGAGGAACATCGACCGACTCCAACCACTGCGAAGCCGAGGCGAGCAGGTCGGCCCGGCGTCTTTCCCAAGTGCCCGAGGGAGGAGCCCGCACCAGGTCGATCCAAAGACCCACGGCGTTGGCTTTCTCTTTGCCGACCAGGGCCTCGACTTCTGTCCGCTTCCTCGGACCGTCCGCCAGGAATTCGCCAACCTCGACGGCCACCACCTCCATCTCGGTCGGGTCGACGGCTCCTCGGGTTGCCCGGATCCACCACTCCCGCCGGCTCTGGCGGATCGCCACCGTTAGGGGCCAGTAGTCGGCCGCAGTGACGAGATGGATGGTTGCACGCATCATCGTTCCCTGGACGACCTGGCGTTTCTCCAACGCGGTCGTTAGAAGGGCGCGTTGAAAGCCCGACATCCGGCTCCAGAGACCGATGTACATCGACGGTGCGTATTGCGCCTGGAGCCCGGCCATTTGCTCCAACACTTGATTCAAGGTCAGCCGGCTTCTTTGCAGGAGAAGCTGGCGGGCCAGCACCGCCCGGTTGAGCTGGCGGGTTGTGAGAGTGGGCGGGGTCGCCCTCGTCACGCGATGACCGTCAGGAGCATCGGGTTCGACTCATACCGAACCACGGGTGCAGCTAACCGTGCTGCTGGTAAACAGCCTGTCGACATCCGTGGCCGCACCAGGGCTGGGGGCGGCCGCCGTAAAGGCGGTTTCGGCGTCTTCAAAGGTTTCGGTGATGGAATCCTGATCCTGGACCACCGAGTCGGCCCAGGCCTGGAAGGTGACGACCAACTCAGCCGCCTCCTCGCTCAACGTGCCCAGAATCGCCTCTGCCTGGACAAGATGGTCGTCCCACACCTGGTAGTGGGCGGCAATGGCATCACGCGCCGCCACCAGGGACCCGTGCCATCCCTTTACGCCTGACATGGAAAAGTCCCCGAGGGCGCGGTCAACGTGGTCTGCCAGATTCACCGTTTCGTCCAACAGTCCAAGACCGTCCGTGTAAGCCAGCCCGGGGTTTTGATCGTCGATCACGGCGACGACGAAACAGTCCTGGGCGATGAAGAAGTCACGCCATACCTGGTGACCTTCGGCTGCGGCGGTGAGATCGACCAGCCGATCGAAGTCTGATGAGTAGAGGGCCCGGTTCCCGAAGTACCCGACGATTGCCAGGGCGACGATCCCCAAGACCAAGTAGAGGGGCCAGATCCTTCGCTTGGCGAATGGGTCTGGCTCGGGCGGTTTCTGCTCTGAGGGATTTGGGCCCTCGATGGGTGGTTCGGTCATTGCGGAGCCACGGTAATCCAGCGGCGGCACGAGTTTCCGACGCCGCCTATCGTTGAACAGCCGTTCAGTACGAGTGAGGGAGAAGGCATTGGCCAACGAACGACCCGAGATGCTTGCCAAGAGCACCACCCTCTACTTCGGGCCCTGGTACCGCCGTTCCCCGTTCTTTCACTCGACTCTTTCGGCCGGATGTTCTGCCTACGACATCTACAACCACATGTACCTTCCCGCCTATTACGACGATCCCGATGTCGAGTATTGGGCACTCGTCAACGGCGTGACAATGTGGGACGTCGGCGTTGAGCGGACCGTGGAGGTCTCAGGTCCTGATGCCGATCGGCTCATCGACTACATAACCTGTCGCGATCTCACCCGTTGTGCGGTCGGCCAGGGCAAATACATGCCGGTGATCGCCCCCGACGGCGGGATCGTCAACGACCCGGTGCTGTTGCACGTCGCCGAGAACCGCTGGTGGATGCAACTCGCCGACTCTGATGCCGGGCTGTATGCCCTGGGCGTCGCCGCCGTCAAAGGCTTTGAGGCCGAGGTCACCTACCCCGACGTTCACCCTATGCAGGTACAGGGACCCCTCTCGGCCCGCACCCTTGAGAAGTTGGTCGGGCCAGCGATCTATGACCTGAAGTACTACTGGCTGGCCAACTTCGAGATCGCCGGCATCCCCGTGGTGATCAGCCGGACCGGCTGGACTGCTGTGCCCGGGTTTGAAGTCAACCTCCTTGACGCCAGCCGGGGGACCGAACTCTGGGATGCGGTAGCGGCGGCCGGCGAAGAATTTGCCATCCGACCCATCGCTCCCAGCGAGGCGAGGCGGATCGAGGCGGGAATCTTCAACTATGGCTCGGACATCACCCTGGCCGACACCCCATTACACGTCAGCGGCATGGAGCGTTTGGTGGAGCCACAGGGCCAGGACTATCTCGGCAAAGCTGCCCTGGCTGGGCTGGCTGAAACCGGGGTTGATCGCAAGCTGGTGGGCATCTTTCTCGAAGCCGATCAACTTCGGGCCGAGCTGTCCGAGGTCTGGCCCGTGTTCTCGGAGGGTCGCCTGGTGGGCCGGGTCACCGATGCCGTCTGGTCACCCGGTCTCGAGAAGAACATCGGCTATGCGTGGGTACCGATCGAGCTGGTGAACCCGGGCACCAGGCTGGACGTCTTATCCGAAAATGGTGAGGAGATCACGGCCACGACCACCGTCCTCCCCTTTGTTGATCCGCAAAAGAAAGTCCCCGCCCGAAAGCTGGCCGGTTGACGTGACCAGCCCCCGGCCGCGGCTGCACCGGCTGTTCACCATCCTGCCAATGGCCGCGGTTGCCGGTCTGGCGGTCGCCTACTTCGGCGCCATTGAGCCGCTGCCGCTCGTCCCCGCAACTACCACGGCTGCTCGGACCGTTGCAACTCCAGCCGGAGCGGTTCCAGCAGTCTTTCAGGCCCGCGGCGGGCCAGGTCGGAGCGGGGTGGAGTCGTTGACCGCCCTGCTCGAGGTTCCCGACTCGCGGGCCAGGCTGGCGATGGGGGACAACCTGGGTCCGGCGGTAGCCCGCCAGCACATCGCCTTTATCGGCATCCACGAACATGTGCGGGCTCTCGACCTTGGGGCCGATGTGACCGCTTGGACTGCCGGACTCGGCGGCCAGGTATCAACTTCGCCCGTCATCGTTGGTGAGCTGGTGGTAGCGATGAGCGGCGACACCTTGCACGGCCTTGATTTCTCCAACGGTGACCAGCGCTGGAGCCGGGCATTGAGCCCCGGAAGTCATTCCCCGCTGGCCCTGGGGTCCGTCCTCTACGTGGGCGGAGCCGACGGGGTAGTCCGGGCCATCGACTCGGCAGTAGGAGCGGAGCTTTGGGCTAAAGAAGTCGAGGGCCCATTGACCGGTCCGCTTGCCTCCGACGGCCGACGCGTAATCGCGGTCACGGGGAGCGGGTCGATCATTGCCTTCGATCCGGACGGCTTGCCGTTGTGGACCCAGACGGTGGCCGGGGTGCCGGTCGATGGCCCGGTGGTAGCGGACGGAGTTGTGTATGTCGCTTCGGGCAGGGCCATGTATGCCCTCGATGTGGCCACCGGCGATCTCGGCTGGTCGGTCGACGTCGGCTCGGACATCGTCGCCGCTCCGGCCGTCGCCTATGGGTTGGCCTATCTCTCGACCGATCTGGGAGAGGTGGTAGCCATCAACGCCGCCCTGGGTCGGGAGGTCTGGCGTCACCAGGTGTTCCAACCGGTGGCGGGGTCGCCCATGGTCTTCGGAGACACTGTCGTCGTCCTCGGGGAGGAAGGGCGGATGGCCGCCCTCGATGCAGCCCGCGGGGGCTGTCAGGTTGTCCAACCACAGGTCTGTTCGACCCGCTGGCAGGCCTGGATCCCAGGGTCTCCGAGCCGGAATTCTGCCCTAATCAGGGTGGGAGACTCCTATATCCTCAATACTCCTCCCTTTATTCTCGTATTTGGGGCCTAACCAGGCTGCAGAAATCTTCGCGAAATCCGATAATCGGGGCCATGGGACGGCTTGACCGAGGCGCCAACATCTTTTGCCTGGAATCTTTCTGGCATCAGCGGCTCGACGGGGATCGTCTCAGCGTCCGCCCCCTCCTTGAGCTCCTCTACGCCTCCCGGGGGACCAAGTTCGTCCATCTGACCTGTTCGACCAGATACGAGCTCGGTTTCAACCTGAGACAACACAAGCGGTACCGGTCCTACGGATCGGTGTATCTGGCGTTTCATGGCAAGCGGGGAAGGCTGCTGTTGGCCGATGGCAGCGAGCTGCGGCTCGAGGAGTTGGCGGAAATGGCCCGGGGCACTTTGGCGGGCTGTCTGGTTCACATGGGGAGCTGCGTGACTGCGCTGGCTGAAGAACAGCTCTTCAACTTTCTCGAGATAACCGGTGCAAGCGTCGCCACCGGTTATACCAAGTCGGTCGACTGGATCGACAGCGCCGCCCTCGACATGCTCCTTCTCGACTGGGCCCGGGAGTACTCCAACGCCAAGTCGTTGATCGACAAGCTCGTGACGACCTATCCGGGTCTCATCGAGGCGACCGGTTTCACGGCCCTCCAGGGCTGATCGTATGCGGGCTTTCGGGGAGCCCGTCGAATCTGCACCCTCGCCGGCGTCTGTACGCGTACTCAGCCAAGGGAGTTGTTATGGGTGCCAGGAGAAGGGGAACCGCAATCGTGGTGGTGGTGGCGCTGACGTTGCCACTGGCTCTGCCCGCCGCAGCGTCGTCGACGCGAAACGGCGCCACCGCCACCACGGCTAGTGACAAGGTCGAGCCACCCGAGGTGGTGGTCCGGCCCGAAGTCGTGGTCCGGCCCGAAGTCGTGGTCCGGCCCGAGGTGGAGATCAGAGAACGCCGGGTGGTTGATCGCCCCGAACCCGAGCGCGATCGCCCCACCGTGCCAGGCCGGTGTGAGGTTGATCCTCATCCGGATCGGTGCGGCCCGGTCAATGTCCGCCAGCTCATCTGGCGATTGATCAAGGCAGGGGAGTGGCGTTTGCTCATTCACTTGCTCATCCGACTCGGCATCATCTGATCCTCATTCGAAAGGGACAAGGTCTCCCGCAAGGACGCAAGGCTGGCCAACGATGACGAACTGGACGATCTGGTCGACGGGATCCGTCGGCGGTCGGACGCCGCCTATCGGGCGGTATACGAAATGACTGCCAACGGACTCGCCTCCTTCGCCTACGGAATGTTGGGTAGTCGCACCGCCGCCGAGGACGCTGTCCAGCAGGCGTTTCTCGAACTTGTGGCCGCCGGCCATGGGCTGGCCGGCAACGGACGCTCCTTGCGGGTCTGGCTTTACCGCAGTGTCCGCTACTCGTGCCTCGACGAACTCCGCCGTCGCTCCCGGCGTCCCGAACAGCTCACCGACCGGCTTCCCGAACCGTCCGCACAAGCGGCTCCGGAGGTGCCGCCCGAGCTTGAGGAAGCCCTCGCCCAACTTTCGCCTCGGCAACGGAGCCTGCTGATGCTGCGGCATGTCGCCGGGCTCTCTCCCGAGGAGATAGCGCGGGTCAGCAGAACCAACCGGAGCGCCGTGTACGCGGCCCTGGCCCGAGCCGAGAAGAGGATGCGATTCTTGCTCGATCCCGTGGTGAGGCGATGAACAAACTCGACACCTTCAAGATCGAGGTCCCGGCCGATGTGCGCGGTCGTCATCTCCGCGCCATCTCGGCCCGCCTCAAGACCGCACCCCGACGCCGTCGCGGTCTCACCCTGATCCTGATTGGCGCCGTGTTGCTTGTGCCTCTGGCCGCCGTGGCGGCCGAGAGTTCGCTTCCAGGCGAGTTGCTTTACCCCGTGAAGCGAATCCTGGAACCCGTGCGAGCATTGTTTGACCAAGAGGTGGTCGCCAACAATCGCGTCGACGAACTCGAGATCCTGGTCGAGAGGAGGGTGGCCCGACCGACCATCGACCACCCTATTCGCGAAGCAGAGACGGCAGTGGCTAACCGTGAACGACCCGAGCTGAGACAAAGACTCGATGCCCTGATCGAACGGATTGAACGAGAGCCCGATGTCGGGCCTGCGCCGCCGACGACGACCCGACCTACCGTCGACACGACGACGCCGAGCACCCAGCTTCCTGAGACCACCACCACTGCTCCTGTTCGGGAACCCACGACGACAACGGCCCCGACCCGCGATTCGACCCGGCCCTAGGACCCTTCTGCGCCTAAATTCGGTGGCGTGTTCGAGATCATCGAACGAATGTTGGAGGCGGAACCGGCGATCGTCTGGAAGACCAGAACGGCGGTGCTCGGCGAGGCATCCGACCCTGAACTGCAAGAGGAGATCAAGCGTTCTCCCCGGGTGCGCCAACTGCTGTCGTCCATCCCGCCTGCCAACGTCTACAACAAGTGGCACGGCTCCCACTGGGTCCTCGCAACCCTGGCTGACCTGGGCTATCCACCGGGAGAGAAAGAACTGTTCTCGCACCGGGACAACATTTTCGACACCTGGTTGAAGCCGATCTACTTCACCGAGTTTGAAGCGGGCAGCAAGGAGGCCGCCTCCCGGGGCCACGGGGTACCGGTTGTCAACGGCCGGCGTCGTCGCTGTGCTTCCCAACAGGGCAACGCCCTCTGGTTCCTGCATCGCCTCGGTCTGGGCGATGAACGTTCCGACCAACTGGCCGAGCGGCTTCTCCACTGGCAATGGCCCGATGGGGGCTGGAACTGTGACAAAGAGCCGACTGCCGACACGTCGTCGTTCTTTGAGACGTTGACACCGATGCGGGGCCTGGCCGCCCATGCCGCCGCCACCGGAGACGAGGACTCGACCACTGCTGCGTATAGGGCGGCCGAAGTGTTTCTCGAGAGGCGACTGTTCCGCCGGCGCCACGACGGTGCGGTCATCCATCCCGAGTTCGTGGCACTCCACTACCCCCTGTATTGGATGTACGACTTCCTGGGAGGTCTCAAGGCGATGGCGGACCTCAACCTGCTTGCGGACCCGCGCTGTGCCGATGCTCTCGACCTGCTCGAAGAGAAGCAACTGGCCGACGGCGGCTGGCCGGCTGAGCGCCGCTATTACTCGGTGTCGGCTGAGCCCAAACCGCGCAGCGATGCCGTCGACTGGGGTGGGACTAGCAAGAAGAACTCAAACCCCTGGGTGACGGTCGACGCTCTCGCGGTGCTGGTCAGAGCTGGCCGCATCCGACTTACCTGACCGCTCTTGTCACGAGAGCGGATGGGGGGAAGGCCAACAGGCTCAATCCGACCCCGGCCAAGCCTGAGAAGGCGATGATCCCGGTCCAAACCGGCACTGGCCAGTTGATGTCGGCGAACTGCTCGAACACTGCGAACCGCACGCTCCACATCACGACCGGGACCAGGAATGCGAGCAAACGGATCGAGAGCCGGAGTCGCACAAGTAGGAGCAGGTCGATGGTCATACCTCCGACCAACGGGGCGATGATGTCCTCGGGAAAGTCGAAGCCCTCCAGCATCTCCATCAGAAGCCCGACCACGCCGAACATCATCAGTCCGGTCCCGAACGGCAGACGCCAGCGCCGCATCATCAAAAGCAGGGTCCCCATCACGATCAACGTGCTGATGAGGATGCCGGAGATCCCGGTGGCGACCTCGAAGAAACCCTCCTCGCTCCCGGGGACGTACAGCACCTGCATGAAACGGATGCTGAACCCGTCGATGTATTGAAAGAAGAACCCGAGCTCAGCCGCCACGCAGGTGAAAGCGATCAGCGGCGGCCAGAAGTCGACGAGCCGGCCAGGGTGATAGCTCGGATCGCTGGCCCGGGACCGGATCGGTCCCGACAAGATCAACAGGGCGCCGACCAACAACATCAGGTGGGTGGGTGACAGCAGGGCGTCGACGGAGACCTCGATGCCGAAGGTCATGTGCCAGAACATGTCGCCGATCCCGCCGGCGGCGAAGACCAGCACCCCGGCCACGGCCGTGGAGTAGCCAACAGGGATGCCTCCATGGCGCCGGACGAGATAGACGACCCAGAGGGCGGTTGCGACATAGCCCGAATAGAGGACGCCATGCCACGGAGTGAAGAAGGTCTCGGGAGTGTCGAGGTTGCGATGAGCGAAACCGTCGACAAAACCACCCAGGGTGATCCAGGCGCCCAGCAGGGCAGTGACCAGGTCTTGCCAAGAGGTGGCCCGACGCCCTGTGAGTACCGGCGGTTCTAACTCGACGGCCATGACGGTTGCAGGCTACAGGTCACCGCTCGCGACGTTCTCTAGGCTCAGGCGCCTGTGCGGTACTGGCTCTACAAGTCCGAACCCGAGGTGTTCGGAATCGACCACCTCCGTCGTGATCGGACCACGGTGTGGGACGGAGTCAGGAACTACCAGGCCCGCAACAACCTGGTTGCCGCCACGGTCGGGGACACCGTGTTCTTCTACCACTCGAGCGCCAAGCCGCCCGGTATCGCCGGACTGGCAGAGGTCGTCGAGACCGGTGTAGTCGACCCAACTCAATTTGATCCCACTTCGAAATACTTTGACGCCAAGAGCACTCGCCAATCGCCTCCATGGATGACCGTCAGGATCAAGTTCGTCGAGAAGTTTTCCAATTACCTGCCTCTCGACCTTCTACGCCAGACCTTCACGCCGGCCGAACTGGCGATCCTGGCTCGAGGAAATCGTCTCTCTGTCACTCCTGTAGATGAGGAAACCGCTCTCCGGATCATCAACCTGGCACGGGTATAAGGTGACGATCAACCATGCCGATAAGCGTTGACCCCGGCATCTCAAAGATGGAGCTGGCTCTGGCCGCTCGCAACCATGGCATGCCGCTCGAGGCTCTGACTTACGACGTGACTCCGGCCGGGCTTCACTATCTCCTGATCCACTATGACATACCGCAGGTTGCGGTGGGGAGCTGGACTCTCACTGTGGATGGCGCCATAAGTCGACCGCTGGCTCTGACGATGGAGGACATCAAGTCTCTGCCCCAAGTGACGGAGCGGGTGACGATGGAGTGCGCCGGCAATGGCCGGGCGAGGCTCGATCCCCGGCCGATCGGTCAGCCCTGGCTCGACGAAGCGGTGGGAACGGCAGAGTGGACCGGGGTCAGGTTGGTCGAGGTTTTGATGGCAGCAGGTCTCGAAGATGGGGCGATCGAGGTGCTGTTCAGTGGCATGGACCGAGGCGTCGAAGGAGGGTACGAGCAGCCCTATGAAAGAAGCCTTGCCATGGGGGACGCCAGCCGCCCCGAAGTCATCCTCGCCCATTCCATGAACGGCCAGCCACTTTTGCCCCAACACGGATTCCCCCTGCGATTGATCGTGCCTGGCTGGTACGGCATGACCAGCGTCAAATGGCTCCACCGCATCACGGTCTTGACGGAGGCCTTCCAGGGGTACCAACAGAGCCACTCTTATCGGATCCGCACACAAGAGGAAGAGCCCGGCGAACCGGTATCGCGGATTCTTCCTCGCAGCCTCATGATTCCGCCTGGCGTGCCCGGATACCCCGATCGTGAGCGCTTTGTCAGCGCCGGAGAGGTGACAATTCGCGGGAGGGCCTGGTCGGGGTTTGGGCCCATCAACCGTGTCGAGGTGAGCGTGGGCGACGGTGGGTCGTGGATCGATGCCAACGTTGAGCCCGCCACTCACCATTATGCATGGCAGAGCTGGCATCACATATGGAACGCCGCGGTTGGCTCCTACGTGTTGAGCTCGCGAGCGACCGACGCCACTGGACTAGTGCAACCATTGGATCCGGTCTGGAACCTGGGCGGCTATCTGGTCAATGCCACCCAAAGCGTTACGGTGACAGTTACCGACCGGTCGGCAGCATCCGCTAGGTAGGCATATCCGAGAGCCGTCACCCGGTCGAGGCGACTTGGCCGTCTGTCCGAATGTGAAACTCCGATGGATCTACCTTGGTCTGCTCGCCGCCTTTATGGTCGCCACCTTGGTGGTGCAACGAATGGGAAGCACCGAGGTGGCCTCCCACGCCATCAGCCATCTCACGATCGCAGCAATTGTGACGCTTTTGGTCTGGTTCATAAAACGTCCCATTTCCGCTCCCAACCTCTGGCTGTGGCGGGCCGGATGGGGAATCTCGGCGTCCCAAATGCTCGATGCCGCGGGAGCATTTGGCTATGACGATCGTGCAACCTCGGCCGTACCGGGCCTCTATTTCGTTCACAGCACAGTCGCCCCAGCGGTTTTTGTCGGCTCCTTCTTGTTGCTGTTGGGAGCGGCGGTGGCGGTGCCATGGCCGCGGCTTCCATTGATAGGCCGGGTGGCTATGGCGACTGTCGTCCTTGGTGGCGGCTTGTTCTTCCTCGCAACGCTGGCCGGGCTCGGCCTCTGAGCCCCGAGTGCCTCACCCGTTCAGCAGGTCGGCGAGGAGGTGGGCGGATCGAATCCCGTAGTCGGCATAACAGTTGTTCATCAGGGCATGCACGGAGTCGGCCTCCCGCGCAAGAGTCTCGATCCGAGCCACCCACTCCTCAAGCTCTTGTGACGTGTACTCGTACCGAAATCGCTCGGCGGCGCTGATCCCTTTCTTCTCCCAGTTCTCGGCATTGCGCCCATGGAATCGCACCTCGGCGATTGGACCCGTCACCGCCACCACCGGAGGCACGGAGCTCTTGAATCCTTGGGGTTCGTCGACGCACACGAACGCGAGGTTGTGTCGCTCCAGGAAGCTCAGGGTCTCCGCTTGGTGGTCCTCATCGAGCCAGCGGTCGTTGCGGAACTCAACAGCTAGTTGGAAGTCCTCGAGGTGCTCGGCAGCCCATTTCAGGTAGCCGAAGCTTCCCCGGGTCGGATACACGAACGGTGGAAGCTGGAAGAGCACGACTCCTAGCTTCCCCGCTGAGTGAAGCGGCATCAAACCCTCCCGAAACAACCTGACCGCCTCGGTCTGCAACTCCCGGGGCAGATCACGCATGTAGATGTTGCGCTTTTCGGCGAACTCGGCGGGCAGCTCCTCCCGAAACTCCTTCCACAACGCCGAGGGCGGTGTCGGGTGCTGGGTGAGGAGGCGGAACGCCTTGATGTCGAAGATGAAGTCGGGTGGGGTTCGCTCCACCCACAGACCGGATGTGCGCTCGGCCGGAGGGGCGTAGTAGGTGGCATCGACCTCGACGATGGAGAATTGGGTGGCGTAAAAGGCAAGCCTCTCGGCGGCGGTCATCTTCTCCTCGGGATAGAAGCTGCCGCCCTTCACGAGGGTCGGATCAGTCCAGGAGCAGGTGCCGATTCGGATCCCCTTGGTGGCGAGGTGGACTGTCATTGCGATAACTATGCCACCGCCGGCGAAGCTGGCGCGCCTCGCTCTGGCACCGCGATGTAGCCTCTGATCAATGTGAACTGCCCCGTTTGTGGTTCTCCTAATCCAATCTCCAATCGGTTTTGTGGGAGTTGTGGCTCGGCGTTCGAGGTCGCATGCGCTGCATGTGGCGCCACTAACCCGCCTGGGATGCGTTTTTGCGGCCAGTGTGGGACCGCCCTGGCCCCAGGAACCGGGTCGGACCGGGCTACCGCCAGTCTTTCCGAGCGACGGTTGATAACCGTCCTCTTCGCCGATCTGGCCAACTACACGTCTTATTCAGAAGGGCGAGATCCCGAAGATGTCCGCGCCTTCCTCACGTCGTATTTCGAGCGCGCCACCGAGGTTGTGACCCGGTTCGGAGGTGTGGTCGACAAGTTCATCGGCGATGCCGTGATGGCGGTCTGGGGGGCGAGCACCTCAAACGAGGATGACCCCGAGCGAGCCGTCCGGGCGGGCCTCGAACTGGTCGAGGCCGCCGCCAAACTGGCAGCCGACGCCGGCGCCCCTGAGCTTGGCCTCCGGGTTGGGATCCACACCGGTGAAGCCTCGGTCGGCCCTGGGGGCAACCAGATGGGCCTGGTGGCCGGCGACAACGTCAACATCGCGTCGCGGCTGCAATCCGCCGCGGTTCCCGGCACCGTCCTTGTTGGGGAGGGGACTTATCAGGCGGCATCCCGGGCGATTGCTTTCGAGCCAATAGGCGCGCAGACCGTCAAAGGGAAGGCCGTGCCGGTGGCGGCGTGGCGGGCCCTGAGAGTGGTGGCGGAACGGGGAGGCGCCGGGCGGTCCGAACAGCTCGAGCCTCCCTTCGTGGGCAGGGGCGAGGAGCTCCGTTTGCTCAAGGATCTTCTCGCCTCCGTAACGCGCGAGTCGCGCTCGCGGATGGTGTCGATCATCGGCGAAGGCGGGATCGGAAAATCGCGCTTGGGTTGGGAGTTTCTCAAGTACATCGATGGACTGGTGGAGGTCATCTACTGGCACGAAGGACGATCTCCGGCCTACGGCGACGGGGTCACCTTCTGGGCGGTGGCCGAAATGATCCGGAGCCGGGCGGAGATCTCAGAGATCGACGCCGACGACGTCGCCCGAGCCGCTCTTCGCGAGACGGTCAGCAAATATGTTGACGATCAGGGGCTAGCGGAGTGGGTGGAGCCGAGGCTGGCTGCGGTGCTGGGGCTTGGGGCTGCGCCATTGGGCGACCGCTCCGAGCTAGACGCGGCCGTGCGTGCGTTCTTCGAAGGGGTTTCGCAGGCGGGCACGACCGTCCTGGTCTTCGAGGATGTCCACTGGGCCGACACGAGCCTGCTCGATTTCATCGAGGACCTCACCGATTGGTGGCGCGATCGACCAATTTTGATCGTGGCGTTGGCGCGTCCGGATCTCACCGATCGGCGGCCCACGTGGGGGGCGGGCCATGCGGGCATGATCAGCCTCCGCCTTAGTCCCCTATCTGATGCGGACATGCGGGAGGTCGTGACCGGGACCGTGCCGGGCCTACCCGAGGATGCTGTCGCCGCGATTGTCGACCGCGCCGCCGGCATCCCGATGTATGCGGTGGAGTTCCTGCGGATGATGCTGGCCCAGGGCGACTTAGAAGAGGCCGACGGTCGCTATCGGCTGATTGGTGATGTCACTCGCCTGGCGGTGCCGGAGTCGCTTCAAGCCGTCATCGGAGCAAGGCTCGACCGCCTCGAACCTGCCGAGCGGGCCCTTCTCCAGGATGCGGCCGTCCTTGGCTACTCGTTCACTCTGGACGGCCTCGTCACCATCAACCAGACGGAACGGTCCGAAGTCGAGGCCCGGATAGCTGGTCTCGTTCGCCGTGAACTGATCGAGCCTGTTCGTGATCCTCGTTCGCCCCAGCGGGGTCAGTTCCAATTTCTCCAAACGCTGATTCGCGACATTGCGTTGGGAAGGATGAGCCGGGATACGCGCCGGAGCCGCCATCTCGACGTTGCCCACTACTACGAGGGTCTGGCGGATCCCGAGTTGGCGGTGGTCGTAGCCAGCCACTATCTCGATGCTCTGGAGGCCACCCCTCCCGGAGACGATGAGCGCGAGCTGAGAGAGAAAGCCCTGTCGTCAATGGCTGCCGCCGCCGATCGCGCCGCCGACCTCCGGGCCCACGACCAGGTCCTGACCATCAGCCAACAGGCGCTGAGCCTGGCTGACGAGCCCGCCCTCAGGGTTCCCTTCTGGGAGAGAATGACCGAGGCCGCCACCAGGCTGGCCAAGCGCGAGGAGGCGGAGCGCTACGGGCGGTTGGCGCTCGATCACCACCGCCAGTCGGGTGACGTTGGGGCGGTCAACCGGATGGTGCGCATGCTTGGTTTCGCTTATGTCGAAGAGCAAATGCCGTTCGAGGCTGTGGAGTTGCTCGAATCTCACTTGAGCGGACATGCCGATCTTGCGACGGATCCGGAATTGGCTCGAGCCGCCGCATTGCTCGCCAGAGCCCTGATGTTGAGCAATCGTGACGAGGAGGCGGCAGTTACCGCCGATCGCGCCTTACTAGCGGCTGAAAAACAGCAGCTGATGCCGACGGTGGTGGATGCCCTCATCACCAAAGCGACCGCGATCGGGCATCCGGGCCGTCTGGTCGAGGCCCGCATCCTGATGGAGGGGGCCATCGCCTTGGCGGATCAACTCGACATCGCCCACTCGTCGATGAGAGGTCGGAACAACTTCGCCCACCTCTTTGGAACGATCGACCCCCGCGGGTCGGTTCTGGCAGCCGTGGAAGGATTCGACATTGCCAAACGCACCGGTGACCGCTCCATGGCGATGTTTCTGGCGATGAATTTGGCAGGATGGTTTGGCTTTGACCTCGACTTCGATGCGGCGTCGACCATCCTGGCCGACCCCATCGTTCAGGGAGCACCTGACCAGCTTGTTAGCGGGTACCTGGCTACGAAAGCCTGGGGAGCCTGGATGAAAGGTGATCTGGAACTGGCCAGGACCCTCACCAAAGAATCGAACGCAATGATCGCCACTGAAGAAGACCCGCAAATGGTGCTCAACCGCGTGTCAGGTGAGATTGCGTTGAAAATCATGGACGGCGAGTTGGCGGAGGCCTTGGAGGCTGCCCTCGACGTTTGCAGGCAGGGATGGAGCGGCATGACCAACGGTTTGGATCTGGTTATCTGGTCGCTGGTGTTGCTGAACGATCGGAGCCAAATCCCCATTGTCCAAGACTTGGTAGCCCCCTACCAGACGGCTCTTCCACTATGGATTCGACTCTGGGATGCCTTGGCGCAAGCGGATCCCGGGCCGCCTTCTCCTGAGGTCGTCCAGGCGGTGGTCGATGAGTACGGTGCGAACAAACAGGCTGGCTGGGCGCTACTCGCAGAGATGGCGGCCGCCCAATTTAGTCCCCGGGGCCATCCTGACCGGGAGCGTTGGTTGATGGACGCTCGACGCCGCGCCGACGAGAAGCAACTCCGGGGCGTGCTTGAGATCATCGACCGTTACGTGGCCTGATCGGTTTAAGAGCCCAGGTCGGGCATCACCTTCTCGACAAACTCATCGAGGCGGCTTTTGCCTTCACTGGGCCATCCGACGATGAAGTAGCTGACGCCGACTTTCACCAGTTTGTCGAACGCCTCCCGCACCTGGTCCCATGGTTCGGAGATCGAGAGGCTCGAACTTCGGACGATTTGTTCGGGGTCGCGTCCGGCCTTTTCTGCCGACCGCTTGACTATCTGCCACTTTGCCTGGTAGTCGCGGGACCAGCCATGCCAGGCATCGGCCTGACGACCGACCAGCGGAAGCGTCAACTGGCGGCCGTTGGCGCCGATCCAGATTGGAGGGTGGGGCCGCTGGACGGGGACGGGGCGGTACTGAGCCTGGTCCAGTGTGTAGTGCTTCCCCGAGAAAGAGACCTTTTCACCCGAGGTGAGAAGCCGGTAAACCTGGATGGCCTCTTCGAGCCTCTGCACCCGCTCTTTGGTCGGCGGGTAAGGGATGCCGAGCGAGCGATGTTCGGGCTCGTTCCATGCTGCCCCGATCCCGAAGTCGACCCTGCCTCCGCTGATGTGGTCGATGGTGACGGCCTCGGTCGTCAGCACCGACGGGTGGCGGTGGGTGACGCCGGTGACCAGGGCGCCAAGTCTGATTCGCTTGGTGTGGGCGGCTAGTGCGGCCATCAACGTCCAACCCTCCAGGCAGGGACCGCCGGGATCGCCGTAGAGAGCGCTGAAGTGGTCGAAGACCCAGGCTCCTTCAAAGCCGTGATCCTCGGCGAAACGGACCCGGTTGAGGATCTCGTCCCAGGTGAGCTGATGTTGGGAGACATCTAGTCCAAATCTCATGGTCTGAGCATACGATTGATTTGGCAGTGACTGACCAGAACGACGTTCGCCGCATCGCTCTGTCCCTTCCCGAAACCGTCGAGGAGGATGATCGTTTTGCCTTTGCGGTCCTCAACAAAGAAAAGCGCAAAGGCTTCGCCTGGGTCTGGCTGGAGCGACTGCACCCGAAGCAGGCAAGGGTGCCGCAACCGGACGTTTTGGCGGTCCGGGTCGCCAACGAGGCAGAGAAACACACGTTGGTTGCTGCCGACCCCTCCAAGTTCTTTACCGAACCGCACTACAACGGCTTTCCGGCGATCCTCATCCGACTTCCGGCGATCGACCGGGACGAGCTTGAGGAGCTCATCACCGACGCTTGGCGAATCCAGGCCCCCAAGCCGCTGGTCAAGGAGTTCGACGCCAACCGCTAGGGGAGGGCTGGCGAAGCGGGAGGAGGTAAAGATTGGACCAGCCAGGTCATGGCTGCGATTCGCCCGGGCTGATTTAGCCTCAGCAGGTCTACCGTTCCGTCTATGACCACTCCAAGACGGGCTGCGGTTGGGGGTCTACTCGGCTGGGCCCAGAAGCGCCGCTTTCCCACTCTGCTGTTGATCACCGGCGGGCTTTTCGTCCTCGACCTGATCGTCCCCGACTTCATCCCCTTTATCGACGAGATCCTCCTCGGCCTGGCCACGTTGATCCTTGCTCGCTGGAAGGATCGACGCCCAGCGGCATGAGAGTTGCAACATGGAACGTCAACTCCCTCAAGGCGCGGATGCCCGCGGTCGAGCAGTGGCTGGCCCGGGCCGACCCCGACGTGTTGATGATGCAGGAGACCAAACTCGCCGACGAACAGGTGCCGGAACTCCCTTTTCGGGTGGCCGGATATGAGGTGGTCCACCACGGCGAGGGCCGATGGAACGGCGTAGCCATCGCCAGCCGGGTCGGCATCACCGAAGTGCTGACCAATTTTGGCGACGGTCCGGTCCGCGACAGCCGGCCGGCCGCCGGGAGTGGCGTGGGCGAAGAGGACTTCAATCCCTTCGACGAGGCCCGCATGGTCAGTGCTGTTTGCGACGGGGTGCGGTTCGTCAGCCTTTACGCCCCCAACGGCCGGGTGGTGGGCTCACCTTTCTACGAAGGCAAGCTCCTCTGGTTCGAGCGGTTGCATCGCTGGATCTCCGAGACCTGTTCTCCCGATGAGCCGATGGTGGTGGGGGGCGATCTCAACGCCACCCCGGCCGACGAGGACGTTTGGGATCCGGCCGCAGCCCACGGCGGCACTCACGTCTCCGAGCCAGAACGAGCCGCCCTCGCTCGGCTGCGGGAGTGGGGTCTGGTCGACGCATTTCGCATCCATCAGTCGGGGCCGGGTCGCTTCTCCTGGTGGGACTACCGGGCCGGCATGTTCCAGAAGAACATGGGAATGCGGATCGACCTGCTCTATGTCACCCAGACGTTGGCCAAGAGATCGTTATGGGCCGAGATCGACCGCCAGGCTCGCAAAGGACCGCCCACCCCTTCCGACCACGCCCCGGTGGTGGTCGACTTCGACGAACCCGGAGTGTCGATCGACGCCGGGTGGGAGGCGGCGTTGGAACGTATAGCCCAGCGAAGCAGGGCTAGTTCATCGAGAGGATCTCGCTGACCTCGATGCTGCCAGCAAGCAGAACCCAACCCGTTCTTGCGTAGAAACGACGTCGAAATCGGCGTCGTTTCTACGCAAGTAGGGAGTGGTGGGGCGGCAATCTGTAAGAATCACGCACGAGGACATGCTGGAAACCGCCACCACTGACTTGCTCGCCACGGCCCGGCGCGCCGTGGCGAGCCATGCCTGGCGGGAGGCCCTCGCTCTCTTCCAGGATGCCGACAGCCACCAGGAACTGACTGGCGCCGATCTCGAACTGGTTGCCGACGCCGCCTTCTTCTCGGGACTAGGCGACCTCGTCATCGAGACCAAGGAGCGGGCGTTCAAGGCCCACCTTGCGTCCGGCGACCGCATGCGGGCCGCCTACATGGCGATCGAATTATGCCGTGAGAATCTGTACAAGGGTCGGGCGTCGATCGCCGCCGCCTGGCGCCGGCGGGGCGAGCGGCTCCTGGACGGGGAGCCGGAGGGTTATGCCCATGGCTACCTGGCCATGGCCCACGCCGAGTCCGCTCGGTGGGCGGGGGAGCTCGAAGCTGCCCGCCAACTAGCGGAGAAGGCGGTCCGGATCGGCAACCAGTCCGGTGACGCCGATCTCGAAGCGCTGGCCCTGGTTTCTCTGGGGTCGATCAGAATCGCGGCCGGGGAGGTGACCGAAGGCTTTGAGCTGATCGAGGAAGCGACGGTGGCGGCGCTCAACGCCGAACTGTCGCCGATCGTCACCGGTGTCACCTATTGCCAGGTGATCTCAACCTGTCGGGACCTGGCTGACTACCAGCGGGCCAGTGAATGGACCGAAGCGACCGAACAATGGTGCCAGAAACAGTCGATCCCCGGATTCCCCGGGGTGTGCCGGGTGCATCGAGCGGAAGTGGTGGCGCAGAGCGGCGCCTGGGAACGGGCCGAGGAGGAGCTGATCAAGGCCACCCGGGAGCTGGAAGCCTATAACGCCACCCCTCCCATGTCCGACGGCTTCTATGCCCTGGCCCAGCTCAGATATCGCCGCGGCGATCTCGAAGGCGCCGAAGAGGCCCTGCAGGAGGCCAACCGCCTCGGCCATTCCCCCCAGCCGGTGCTCTCCCTCATCCGTCTCGCCCAGCGAAATGTCCGTCCTGCCTTCAGCGGGATCAAATCCGCTCTCGAGGAGAAGACCGCGGACTCGTGGGCGAGCACGCACCTGCTCCCGGCCTTCGTCGAGATCGCCATCGCCGCTGGGGAGGTGGACGCCGCTCACAAGGCAGCCGAGGAACTTACCGTTCTGGTCGAGTCTTTCGACGCCATTGCGATGCAGGCCCAGCGCGAGCTGGCCTGGGGACGAGTGCTCTTGGCGGAGTCCGAGCCGGCCAATGCGATTCCCCGATTGCGCAGGGCTATCGAACTGTGGGGCCGGGTCCCCGCCCCCTACGAGGTCGCCATCTCCCGGTGGTTGTTGGCCCGTGGCCTCCGCACCTTGCACCAGGTCGACCAGGCCGATCTGGAACTGGGGACCGCCCTCAACGATTTGACCAAGCTGGGGGCGGAGCGGGATGCCGAGGCGGTGCGCCGCGAGGTACAGGCGGCGGCCGACGTCCGTTCGGGACCGGTCACGGCCCGCAAGACCTTCATGTTCACCGACATCGTCGGCTCCACCAACCTGGCCGAGGCGATGGGTGACCACGCCTGGGACGGTTTGCTCCGCATGCATGACAAGACTCTCCGCGACGAGATCGTCCGCAAAGGCGGAGAGGTGGTCAACTCGACCGGCGACGGGTTTTTCGTGGCGTTCGACTCGGCCCGAGCGGCCATCGACTGCGCGGTCAGCATCCAGCAGCGTCTAAGGGAGCACCGGGTCACCACCGGATACGTTCCCACGGTCCGCATCGGTCTCCACGCCGCCGACGCCAACCAGGTCGGTGCCGACTACAGCGGGGTAGGGGTCCATGTCGCCGCCCGCGTCGGCGCCCTGGCCGGTGGGGACGAAATCCTGGCCAGCGCCGACACTGTTGCCGAAGCCGGCCCTGTCGACACCGGCGAGAGTCGGGAGGTGACCCTCAAGGGAGTCGCCAAACCGCTGGCGGTGGTACTCATCAACTGGAGATGAGCCCGATGGTCGTCCTGAGAACCTCAGGTGGTCAAAGGCTCAGGACCGTCCCTTCTAACCCCGCCACCAACTCGAGTCCCGGATCTTCGAGCCTGAGCTGTTCGTGGAGCCGGTCGAGTTCCTCGTCGGTGTGCTCGGGATCGTGGTGGAAGGTCACCAGGGTTCGGACTTCGGCGGCTCGGGCGAGGGCGAGGGCCTGCCGGTAGCTGCTGTGCCCCCAACCGATCTTGGCGCGATATTCGTCGTCGGAGTATTGAGCGTCGTGGATCAGCAAGTCCACGCCCTCGATGATCGAATACCCCGACAACCAGGAGGTCTCATCGAAGGTGGGTGATCCCAGGGCCGGTTCATGATCGGGCAGGTAGGCGATGCTATGTCCGTTTTCCTCCACCCGGTATCCGAGGGTGGGTCCCGGATGGATGACCAGGTCGGCGCTCACCGAGAAATTCGGCACGGATAGGGGACCCGGAGGAACGTCGTGGAGGTGAACCGAGTGAAGGTCGCGGAGGCGGACCGGGAACAGGGGTGGGGAGAGGTACCGGCTCAGCCGGCTGGCGAGACCTGCTGTGGTTGAGACCGGACCCCAGATGTGGGTCTCGATCTCGGGGTTGTAGAGAGGACGAAAAAACCCGAGACCCTGGATGTGGTCCATGTGGAGGTGAGTCAGGAGGATGTCGATGCGCTGGACCCGGGGGCCGATTAGATCGTGGGCGTTAGCGATCCCCGACCCGGCGTCGAGGATGAGAAGTTCGCCGTCGGGACCCTGCACCGTCACCGAGGAGGTGTCACCGCCGTAGCGGACCGTCTTCCCTCCAGCCCTTCCCACCGAACCGCGGGTGCCACAGAGTGTAACCCTCAAGGATCGACCTCCCAGAACATGGCGACCGATCCCAGCAATCGTTCGCCCTGACCCACCAGCGGAAGCGCGGTCACTTCGACATTGCGCCAAGTCCCGTCAAGGCCACAGAACCGCAGCGGCCGATGGGAGGCCACACGTTTGGTGAGGGCGACCATGATGGGAAGGTCCTCAGAGGCAAGCGGTGAGCCGTCGAGATCGCAGACGTTGAAGAGCTCGGCATGAATCGGCGCCGGGAAGTCCCCCGCCTCGGATCGGGCCCCGGTGACGGCTTCGGCCGGTCGGTTGCTATAGACGAGGGCGCCAGCCCGGTTGGTGATCCAGATGGGCACCGCCAGGTACGACGCCCAGTGGCGGCTGAGGATCACCTCAATCGGATACTGGCCCCTTTGCTCCTTGGTCCCCTGCCCGGTGGAGTCTGGCTGATGGTTGGGGTCCCAGATGGTCACCATCGCCCCCAGTTGGCGGTCACCTGTGCTGAGGATGGGGATGGCGGTGTCCTCCAGCTCGCGGACAGTCCCATCGGCGTTGCGGAGCCCGATCCGCCGGTGAGCGGGCATCTGTTTGGTGAGAGCGATGATGAGCGGACGGTCGTAATTGGCGATGGGAGTGCCGTCGACTTCGCACATCGCTAAGCGATCGACCAAGTCCTCGGCCGGCAGTTCGTCCGCCTCCTCGAAGCGCAGTCCGATGATCGACTCGACCGGCTCGTTGTAATAGAGCAGGCGCCCCTCGGTATCGGTGATCCAGGTGGGAACGGCGATGTAACTCGCCCACTGCCGGAGCAGGATGATCTCGATCGGTTCAGCGGCCAATCGATGCCTCCGATTGATGTCGCCGGGGGGCGACTGGAGTCCGATTCTAAGCTGGGCGGCTACCTCACGACGAGTGGGATCGCCTCGAAGATCAGATCGGGCACCCGCTCAGATACATAGCGAATCTCGTAGTCACCCGGGTCAGCGGGTGCCGTCAGTGTCAACGGGCTTCCACCGTTCACGTACTTGTAGTCGAGATAGGTACCCACCACTGACCCGGCCGGAGCGATCGTGATGTAGTCGCTCGGACCATCGGGACCGGTCCAGGTGATCTCGAAGCTGGCCCCAGCGTCGACTTCCCCGGGGGCTTCGAGGGTGACCACAAACGCAGTGACCGAGATCTCAGCTGACCCGAGCGTTTCGCCTTGACCGGTCACGTAACGAACCTCGTAGGTGTCGACGACGACGGGAGCTACAAGGATCCCCGGGCTTCCAGGTTCGGTATAGAAGAACGACTCGTAAAAGCCTTCGGGAGAGCCGACCGGGACGACCGTGACATAGTCGCCAGGCCCGTCGGGACCGGAAAACGCCACTTCGAATTCGCTTCCGCCTTCGACAGTCTCAGGGGGAGTCAGTGTGACCACAAAGGGCAGCACCGTGACGGTTACTTGATGGACCGTTGCAGATGATTCGCCATCGACATAGCGAACTTCGTATTCACCGGTGGTGGTCGGTGCCAACAGCGTGCCGGTAGGCCCATCGACGGTGTCAAAGTAGGACTCGTATACCCCTTCGTCGGCGCCGACCGGGACGATCGTTATGTAGTCGCCCTGGTTGTCGGGGCCGGTCCAGTCAACCGTGAACTCGGTCCCCGCTCCCAGCTCGGCCGGTACCTCGAGCGTGACCGCCTCATCGGATCGTTCGGTGGTTGTGGTGGAGGCAGTGGTGGTGGTGATGGTGACCGCGGCCGCGACGGTCGTGGTCGTAAGGCCACCTCCGCCGCAGCCACCGAGCAGGCACAACAACATTGCAACAACCAGCGGGCGTCTCACGCTCTAGCCCTCCTTCTTGCGTAGATCCTCGCCGTTTGCGGGCAGCTTTCTACGCAAGAAGGGGTGGTTGGACCGACAATCTGGGGGTTTCCCTAGTGCCGTGACCCAGTTCGCAAAGGACTAGCGCCGAAAGACGTTGGCGAGCTCGGTGCGGGACCGCACTCCCAGCTTCCGGTAGATGTTGCCCAGGTGGAACTCGATGGTTTTGGCGTTGACGAAAAGGGTCGCGGCCGCTTCTCGATTGGTAGCGCCGGAGGCGACGATGGTGGCGACCTGGCGTTCTTGGGGAGTCAGCCTCGCGTGCGAGTGTGACCTCTCGAGAGTCTCTCCCGAGGCAGCTAGTTCGGCCCGGGATCGAGCCGACCAGGGTTCAGCTCCGAGCATCTCAAAGATGGACAAGGCCTGGCGAAGCTGTCGCCTCGCCTCGATCCGCGCCTTGGTTCGGCGGAGTCGCTCCCCGAAGCAGAGCAGGGTTCGAGCGAGTTCGAACGGGGTGGGGACTTGTTGGTGGATGGCGATCGCTTCGTCGAAAGCTTCATCGAAAGACTTGTCGGGGAGGGCGAGACCGGTGGCACGTAAGCCTGCGGCGAGGGCGGATCGGCTCCCCGCGGCCCTGGCGGCCTTGACCGAAGCTTCGGCAACCTCTAGTGCCCTGACCGGGTCGCCGTTTCGGGTCAATGCTTCGGCGAGGTCTGCTTCCAACGGGAGCAGCCACGGCTCTCCGATTCCACCTGCATTGCCGATCGCGTTGGCTGCTTCAAAATGCTCGATCGCTTCTGGGTACTTGGCCCGACCCATCTCGAGCACTCCGAGAGCGACGCCAGCGTACGCGGTGGCGGCCCGCAACCCCGAGCGCGCATCGCTGTTGTGGGCGGCGGCGGCGTGAGCCCGGGCAGGTTGCTCTTCGCCGCAGGCTGCTCCCAATCTGGCCAGGAAGGCCGAGGCGATAGCAGCTTCGGTTGGCTGTTGGCTTTCTTCGAAGAGACGCAACGCTTCGTGGGCGTCGGTGCGAGCCTGGTCCCAATGGCCGGTCCGGAAGTCGAGTTCCGCCATCGCCAGCAGAGCCTGCGGGAGGTAAGAGAGAAATCCGCCCTTCCTCTGGATGGCAACCGAACGGGCGATGAAGCTGCGGGCCAGGTCGTATTCCTCCAGCCACACCAGCGGCCATCCAATCCCCAAGGTATGGGTATGCCCATGGGGGGAGGCAGTCGCCGCCTCCATCGCCTGGTGGACCGCTTCCCTGGCGCCAACGCTTCCCGCCATGGTGCTGGCCATCGCCACCGCGGTCAGGTGTACGACGTCAAGTTCCCCCTCCGGGATAAGGGCGAGAGCGGCCTCCACCTCGGTGAGTGCCGCGGCTGCCTCGAACCGGTAGACCCGCAGCTTGGCGGCCACCAGGAGCATCGTGGCGGCGCGTTCAGGGTGGTGGCCGGCAATGCGGGTGGCCTCGAGTCGCAGAGTGGCCGAGGCACCAGCAAAGTCGCCCCGTCGCATGCGGATGTCGGCCTCGAGCAGGAACATGGCCGGATTGGAATGGGCAGGCCCGGTCAACGTCCGAACCTGTTCGATCAAAGATGCGGTCAGCGTCATGTTTCCCGCCCAGTGGGCGGCGCGGGCGCCGGCTTCCAAACGTTGAACCTTCGCCATGCGATCGGCGCTCAGTCCGGCCGCTTTGCTGAATGCCGCCGCAGCCGATGCTGCCGCCCCCTTTGCAAGCGCCCGGTGGGCGGAACGTTCCAAGCCAGCCGCTGCCTCTTCGTCGGGTCCGGTGGCCGCCATCGCTAGGTGCCAGGCCCTTTGATCCTGGTCGGTAAGGGTGTCTGCGAGCGCCACATGCATGCGTCGAACTTCGTCTGGTCGGGCCGTCTGGTGGGCGACCGAACGGAGCAGAGGATGGCGGAACCTCAGCATCGAGTCGTCGACGCTCAGCAAGCCTGCTTCGACTGCCTCGGTGAGGCCACTCCCGCCGAGACCCAAAGATCCCAAAGTGGCCAGAACCGGAGCCACTGCTCCCGTCCCCTCCACTGCTGCGCACAAGACCGCCAGACGGGATGGCTCGGACAAGCGATCAAGATGACTTCGGAAGGTTCTTTCGATCGCGGACGACACCGAAGCGGGTCGATCCGTCGCTGGCAGATCGAGAGGCAGCTCGACCAGGGCGAGAGGATTACCCGCCGCCAACTCGACCAACCTTCGTTCCGTCTCCGAGGTGACCGGCCCTCTGCTCCGCAGCAACTCGGTGGCGGCCGGATTGGAGAGCGGTTCGAGTTGGATGAGCTTGCCGCCGTGCTCGGGCGGGGTCTGACCACGAGTCGCCACGATGAGGCTGAACCCGACGGGATTGGTCCGCCGCGCCACGAAGTCGATGACCTCGCGGGAAGAGCTGTCGAGCCAGTGGTAGTCATCGATCAGCAACAGCACTGGCTGGCCTTGCGCGGCGAGCCCGAGAAGGTGAGCCGTTGCAGCGCTGACAGCCAGACGATCCCCGTTTCTTGCCTTCGTGAGGAGGAGGGCCGAGCTGAGAGCCCGGGCTTGGGGAGCCGGCAGCAACTCGATCAAGCTGTCGAGTGGTCGCAGTAGGTCGGCCAGTGCCACGAATGGAAGATCGGCCTCAGACTCCCTGCCAGAGGCTCGCAAGAGTCCCAGATCCACCGAGTTCGCAGCAACCCACTCCAGGAGTGTGGTCTTGCCGATTCCGGCCTCACCAACCAGCACGACGGTGCCACCTTCCCCAGACCGGAGACGCGCCAGCAAAGCCCCGAGTTCGTTCTGTTCTGGCTCCCTCCCCAGGATCACGAAGGCAATCTAGATACCCCGACAATCTGGGGGATTCCCTAGTGCGGTCGAGTGACGGCGAGCGGTACGTTCCACACATGAATAAGACGCGCCATTTCGCCCTTTTGTTGTTGGTTGTTTTGCTGCTGGGTGCTTGTGGAGGTGGCGCCGGTGGTGACACATCCGGTGATGACGCGTCGGGTGGCGACGACTCCGTGACGACCACAGCACGGACGGTTGCGGGCGGGGAAGATGAGGGATCGACCGATACCGGTTCGGGAGCTGTCGACGTCGGCAACAACGGCAGTGTGCGCTTCGAAATCAGCGGCAACTGGGAAGACGAAGGCGAGTGGCCGTTCATCCCTGCCGCCAGCGTCTTTGTGAACGACATTTGGAGCATGAGCTTCGCCCCCAAGATCGATGGAACGGGTGACGGCATCCTCACGATCATGCTCGATGACGAGAGCTTCTTTGTGACCTACGGCACCAACGATGGCGTCATCAGTGGAGGGATCGACCAGTGCCAGGTCGATATCGACAGATCGGAAGCCGATGGCACCGCCGGCAACTTCGAGTGCACCAACCTGGTGGTTCTTCCTACCAACGGAAGCATGACGGACGGGGTCAACTTCAGCGGCACGTTCGAAACCCACAGTTAGGTCGTCGCCCCTCTAAAGGGTTTTCCGCCAGGCGTCGTCTAACTTTTCGCTGGTCTGACGTCTCCTAGTTGTCTTCCCGCGTTAACTTTTGTGCGGTGTCCACTTGGACATGGGAGTAGGAGGAGACATGAGAAGACTCATTGCGATATCGCTTGTTACTGTCGGCGCCTTGGTGGCTTCGGCCCTACCAGCGGCGGGGACGGTGCACGAGATCACGGGAATGTTCTGTGCCGGCGAGCACGGAAATCATTTCCCGCCCGGATTGTCTGGTGGGTCGGCCGCCGACAACTTCGCCAAGCCGCTGTTCGCCACTGGCTTCGTAGTGTCAGTCACCCCATTTGACGACGGAGTAAATGGACCAGGTGTCTTGATCACTTTCGACTTCGATCATCCGGCTTCGAAGCTGGCCCCGCATCCCACGCTTGACACGTTCTTCGTGGGCGATGGGACCTACATCTCAGCATTCGTCTTTGAGGGCGGCTTTACCAACTGTGTGAAGCTGCGAGCGGCCTAAGCCGGAGATCGAAAGCATCAATAGCGCGGGTCGGGATGCGTCGACGGGTTCCCGGCCCGCTCGCCCATCTTTGGCCTTAGCGAGTTGCCTCATCCAGGTATTGAAGTAGGTCGTGTGCCGCCAGTTCGACCTCTTTGTGTCGCCACTCTGAGGCGCGGTAGACGCAAGCGATCAGACCTGTCCGATGCAGGCGGCGGAGATCGCCATAGACAAATGCATACAGGGCCTTGGTCTCATCGGCCGCTCCTTCCGTGAGGCCGAGGTGCCATTCGGCATACTCATCCCATGAGTGCGACTCGAGATAATCGTTCTCATTGGCTGCGCTGGGCTGAGACTCGCCCCAATCGCTATTGAGCACATACTGGCGGCTATCGATCAGCTTACGGGCCCTGGCGACGGCAGCCTTGTTCAGGGTGTAGGAAGCCATCTGGCTCCTTTGTTGTTGAGAAATACTTAGCCGATTTGACCAGGAATCAAACTTCCGAGGCCACCTTTGCCCAGTCGCATCAGCCTTTCAGGAACTCGTTGACCATGGTCCCGACTCCGGTGGGGTCGTCATACCAAACCACGTGTCCAGCGTTTTCCACCAGCTTGAGGTTGCCCCGAGGCATGAGACCAACAAAGCGCTTCCAGATCTCAACCGAGCCATTGGGGTCGGCAGTGCCGTAGATCATGAGCGTCGGCTGATCAATCCTCGCTACTTCGGCGTCGTCGAGAACCAGGCCCGGCACGAAGCCTTCCGGGCCGACAATTGCCTTGACCATGGCTCGTTCGTTGCGAGTCCAACTAGTCGTCCTGGACATGCCCATGTGCCAATCGAGAAGGCCCTCGGGGATCTGTCCCGAGTCGAGACTGGGGCCATGTCCTAGACCCCGCAACTGTTGTTGGAGCATCCGGTTTCGCTCAGGGACGCGGATGATGATGTTGCCGAGCGGTGAGCGGAGCAGCTTCACAAACTTGGGAACCACATTCGCCGAAGTCAGCGGTCCCCCTCCGAGCAAGACCAGGCGTTCGACGCGGGAGGGGTGTGCTTGTGCGAAGCGGAGAGCCCAGAGGTTGCCGATGGAGCCCGCCACGATGCTGACCTTGTCGACTCCAAGGCGCTCAAGCGTCGAGGCGAGGAGAGAGGCCACGATCGACTTGAACTCGCCGCGCGAGTAGTCGATAGGAGAGCTGAGGCCCCAGCCAGGACGCTCAAGCACGAGGCAGCGATGACCGCTCAACTCGGCGATCAACGGTGCGAAACAGGCGCCGGGTCCGGCGTTGCCGTGGATGAAGAAGACCGGAGGGCCATCTCCCCACTCGAGTACTCGCAGGGTCGTGGCAGGCGGTCCTACCTCGACCATTTGTTCCTTCGGGGAGAGACCGTATCGCTCCCAAAAAGCGGCATCTATCTGCCTGTACTGCTGCGCACTTTCCTTGGACAGACTCATCGCTTCCTCCTCCATCGTCCGTGGTCGGGCAAGCGTGACGGACCAGTTCCGGTTCGTAAAGGACAGAATCTGGACTAGCGCCGGAGCCATGTCCCGTCCACACTGGCGGAGTGCGGACCTATGGCCAGTATTGCCCGATCGCCCGGGCTTCGGAGGTCCTGGCTGAGCGATGGACTCCGATCGTCCTTCGCAACATGCTCCTCGGCGCGACCACTTTCACCCAGATCGCCGGCGGAGCCCCAGGTATGTCGCGGACTCTGCTGACGACCCGGCTCCGTGAGCTTGAGAGGGCAGGCGTGATCGAGATCGCACCGGCGGGCCGCGGTCACCACTATCGCCTAACCGCCTCGGGCCACGACCTGGCTGGGGTAATGGCGGCGTTGGGAAAGTGGGGTGAGCGCTGGATCGAACTCGCCCCCGAACACCTCGACCCTGGCATGGTCCTTCATTCCTGGGTGCACTGGTATCTCGAAGGGGATCGACTGCTCCCTCGCCGGGTGGTAGTCCAGTTCGACTTCCCGGGAATGGCCAAGAAGGGAAGCCGGCTCTGGGTGATCTTTGACGGACCCCGCTCGGAGGTTTGCCAAACCTACCCCGGTTTTGAGGTGGACCTGTTCGTGGAGGCAGAGCCGCGGGCACTGGCCGAGTGGCATCTGGGACGCATCGAGTGGGTAGAGGCGGTGCGGTCAGCGAGGATCGCGGTGGTGGGACCGCCCTCTCTGGCTCGGTCGCTGCCCACCTGGAATCGGCGGAGCGCCGCGGCGCAGGCGCGGCGCTCCAGCCTCACATCGAAGCGATAGAAGTCTCTCTTACCCTCGCGGTCCCCGGAAGGTGATTCCGACGATCACCGGGTCGTGGTCCGACACTCGATAGGGCAGCTCCTCGAAGAGCGCCTCTTGGTCCGGTGGCTTGAATGACATGTCGTAGTCGAAGATGTCGGGCTCGTCGACGTTGATGTGGAAGATGGTCAGGCCCTTCACGTGATTGAGCAGTGACCGCGTAGCCAAGGCGTGGTCGAGGGTTCCCAATTGGCCGTCGAACACCAGGGTGTAGGGCTCGGCATCAAAGCGAGCCACCAGGTTGGTGAGGCCACCCGCCACCAGGGTTTCGATCGGGTCTTCCATCATGTAGCTGTTGTAGTCACCGATGGCCAGCACACCGCTCGAGTCTTCGGCGAGCATGTCGATGAAGTCGAGCAGCACTTCGGCTTGTTCGACCCTGGTGCCGTTGCACTCTCCTTGCCCGTTGGGGTCGATGGGGTCACCAACCCCTGCGCAGCTAGACGACTTCGACTTGAAGTGGTTGTTCACCACTGTGAAGGGCTGGCGGCTGCCCCGATCGACGGTCTGGCGGAAGGTCTGGGCGACCGGGGGCCGACCGAGCGGCTCGGTTAGGCCTGGGAGCGACACGTCGAAGGCGTCGTCGGCAATCGTCTGGGGCGCTCCCACCGGAGTGACAGCCGAGATCCGATAGATGATGTCGTTGCGGACGGGGTAGTCGTTGTAATGGTTGAGCTCACCGATCCACGCCCACACTTCGCCTCCCTCCGCCTTATTCAACTCCTCCAACAGGGTGAGGACGGGGTCGTGGGCGCGGTCGCCGTCGTCGTCGCGGATGTCGTTTTCGATTTCCTGGATGCCGATGATGTCGGCATCCAGCGCTTGGATTCCGACCAGGAGCTTGGCCAGCTGGCGTTCGTACTCCTCGGTGGTATCGGCGCCGCGGCAGTTGAGGTTGCCGGTCGGTCCGCAGTTGTTCGACCCGTCGTCGATGGTTGTGAAGAAGTTGAGAACGTTGAACGACGCCACCCGCAGCGTCCCCTCGATCGGGTCGGGAGCGGTGGGGCGGGGGTTGTCCACTACGTGAGTAGCACCTTGTGTGGGCTGGAGCCGGTATCCGAAGGAATCGCCCATCACCCCGACCACGTCCTGGATGATGTCACCTCCCCGGAAGGTGTTGACGAGGTCGAACACGGCGCCATCGGGGTGGATCAGGACGCCTGGATTCTGAGCGTTGCGTCCGTCATCGAGGATGATCCGCGAGAGCGCATTGGACGAAAGCACCGCCGCCCACTCCGCCGACCCGGGCTCGGCTACCTCGGTGGCCTGGAATTGGCGGTCGGTGGTAAGGACCATCTCGTTGAAGCGGTCGTAGTTGAAGTACTCGGATATGTAGAGGTCCTGGTCAAAGGCGACCAGCATTCCCTCATACCGCTCGAAATGGTCAGCGTCGGGCACGGGCAGCGATATCAGAATGGGATCGACCGCAACGCCCGATTGGAGGATGCTCAGGCCGCTGACGCTGCTGAGCTGAGTGGTACCGGTATTGACGGGCGTGGCAGGAAACTCATTCGCCCTACCTGTCAGCTGAACCACATCTCCTACCGAGACGGCGGTGGAGGAGAACACGAATATGCCCTCCGAGGTGGCCGGGTTGGCGTCGTGGTCGGCTGTCTCCTCCTGGAGGTAGAAGCCCCCTAGTCCACCGGTGCCCTGGAAGTCGCCCACCACCACCGCCTGAACGGTGAAGAACTGATCGTTCACCGGGGTGGCGAGACCCGAGCCCTGAATGTCGTTGATCGGTGTGATCACTTGGCCGCTGGCTGCAGTTGGTATCAGGGCCGTCAACATGGCCATCCCCACCAGTGCGGCAATCCTGGTTCTTCTCTGTGGTGGCACGGTGTCCTCCTTTGACGACCTCAGAGCAATCACAAACGGCGGCGGGGCCAGACGTCGTGATCACCCACTCCTTTCGCCAACCATACCCCGCCAATGTGACACGAAGTCGGCCGGTTAAGGGCTAGTCCCTTTCAAGGAGTTGGCTCTCAGGCGGCGATGCTTGCCCGGTCGGTCGACCCACTCAGACCCTCGGGACTCAGGTGGAAGATGATTCCCAGCGAGTACCGCCCGTCGCGAAACCCCAACGGCGGCCGCTGCCCGGCGGGGCTCCGCCCGAGCAAGATCCAGGGCTTCCAAGTTGCCGAGCACCCAACGTTCGCTAATAGATGGTGACGATCAGGGGCCGCTCCATATCAGCGTCTCCGGGTGGAATTGGCTCCAGGCGAACCAAAACGATTGGTGCGCAACCAGTTCGTCACCCGAGTCGGTTTCGGCCCGGAATCCGCTCCCGGCCGAAACAAGCCTGATGTCCGCCAGTCCGACCGGCTCCCCACTTTGAGCCACCGAACGAGCCAGTTCGGCCGGGAACGCGACTGCGGTCTCGTCGGGGCTGATCACTCCTACCACCAGGGTTTGAGCGGGAAGGCGAGGGTCGACGTCACCGACCGGGAAGATCGGCCCGGCGGCGTCCCTGCCTTGGAGCGGGTCTTCCAAGTAACGGCGACCCAAGCCGCCATCCTCGGCGACGATGGTCGTTGCGGGATGCTCCTCCTGCCATTTTCCCCAGGTGCTGGCGACCACGGTGGTCTGTTCGAGGGCCAGGCCCACCCTGTGGAGCGGACCGGAGGTCGCCACTCCGGTAAAGGTGTCGATCAAGGAATAGGACCCCAGCTCGAACATCATCTTGTTCGAGCGGGAGAGAAGGCCGCTAGTCCGGAGGACCAGCTGCTCGTCCCAGGCCGGGTTCCCGTCGAGGAAGTAGGCCTGAGCCGAGCCGCACAGGGTGCAGTAGGGGATCCCCAGGCGTCGTCCTCCGATCGACAGGTTGACCATCTCATGCACCTCCATCATGTGTTTGGGGAGGGCTATCGCCTCGTCGTTGACCACGACCCCGAAAATAATGTTGGCGTTGGTGTACCACCTACCTCCAGCAGCGTCGGTGAGCACAGGGTCGTCAAGGGCGGGGATGCAGCCCCTTGGGCAGAAGCCGGTGTCGCCCAGCGGGCGGTCATCGATGAAGACGCCTCCCCAGCTCACCAGCCGCCAGTCAACGTCGGCCTCCCTGTCGGCCAGGAACGGTTCCCAGGCAGGTTCCACCTGAGTGAACAGCTTGCGTTTCATGTCCTGATAGCCCGGCGGTGCCGCGAGGTCCCAGGCGATCATGTGATCGGTCACCGCCTGCCACGGGTGGTAGTCCGAGTTGTCGGGAAGGGACACGCCGGTTAGGCGCTCAAAGCCGTCGATGAGGACTTCACCGTCGCTTCCGATTTGGAACAGGCGCAACAGATCGGCGATCACCCAGCCGAGGCGAGAGTCACCTGTGGCAATGACAGTCGAAAGGGCATTGAGCTCGAGACCGGCGTCGATTCCGCTTACGAGCTGGTCGAGCGCCGACACGGTGGCTGGTTTGAGCGGTCCTTCCGCCAACGCGGGAGAGGGAGGAAACCGGTATCCGCTTGCTCCGATCGGCCCCTCCTGACCTAGGAGATCGGGCGGGCTCGTGGTGTCGGAATCGACCGAAAGCTCGGTCGGAGCCGTGCAGGCCGTCACTAAAACAACCACGGCCAACCATGCTCCAGTCCGAGCCGCGATGGTGGTCATGGCTCAGCTCAACGACGCAGCCGCGAACGGTACCGCGAAGCGGAGACACCAGATGAGCACGGTCCGGTGCAACGCAGGATCGAAGCCCTCGGGCAGCTCGTAGTTCTGGCCGCCGACGTTGCCGGTGAGGACTCCCAGGTCGAGGTGTTCTCCCGGATCACCGCCCTGGTATGAGTCGGAGGCGAGCAGCCACACGTAAAGGTCGGGCCCATTCTGGATGTCGGTGTCGTCCTCGAAGCGAAGAACGAACCGATCGCCGTCGCCGTAGATGGCGGCTGTGCCGGAAGCGCGATGGTCTATCCCGGCGAAGCTACCCGTGAGGACGACCTCGATCTCGTTACGAGTGGTGGTGGTAACCGTCCCGGTGGTGTTGGTAACCGTGCCGGTGGTTGCGACCGCGCTCACCTCCCCGACGCCGAAGGCGTCTTCGAGGCTCTCGTCCGCTCGGACGTCGGTGAACAGCGTGTCGGGCCGAAACAGTAAAAACCCGACGACGGCTAAGACGGCTACGCCTGCAAACAAGGAAATCCGCTTCAAAGTCCCGGTCAAGCCGGCTCGGGGATGAGGACCTGGTCGATGACGTGGATCACCCCGTTGGAGGCCATCAGGTCGTAGCGGAGGACCGTCGCCGCACCCACCATCACGGTGTCGCCGTCCACGGTCACCTCCAGTGGCTGACCACGCGCCGTCGTAAAGGATTCACCGGCCATGCCCATGACCATCGACGAGTCGTCCATCATATTGACGATGTGGTGCCCGATGATCGCTTGCAGCATCTCAGCGCCGGCGAAAACCTCCTCTTGGCTCATGCCGGCTTCCCCGAGATAGTCGGCGAAGGCTCCGTCGGTGGGGATGAACAGGGTGAAGGGACCCTCACCGTGGAAGTCGTCCATGATCCCCGCCGCTTCCAGCGCGGAGAGGAAGACCCCGAGATCTCCTTCCGCGGCGGCCACCTCCAAGACATCGCCCATCGGCTCCTCGCCGGCGGTGGTCGATGAGGCCGCCGTGGTTGTGGTGGCGCCACCTCCGCAGGCCACCAGGGCAACGGCCAGACCCAGCACTGCGACCAGGACTCGGCGGGTAACAAACGACATAACGGAACCTCCTCAAAGATCGATTCGACCCAAACTACGCAGGGTCTGGACCTCTGCAGGCGCTGTTAATGGGTTCTTAAGAATTGGCTCGGGATTCGCAAGACTTGGGAGATTGATGAACGTTTGCGAAACCCTCAATGGAGAGCCGGCGGGCTGGATGGGGGTTGCCCGTAGCATCTTGGGGTGGATCGAACCGGCGCTAAACGGATTCTCCTGGTTGACGACGAGCCCCGGGTGAGGGAGGTGGTCGCCACCTATCTGCAAAGGGACGGTTACGTCGTCGAGACCGCCTCTGACGGTGAGAGCGCTCAGCGAGGCCTGCTCGAGTTCCAGCCGGACCTCGTGGTGCTCGATCTCATGCTTCCCGTCGTGTCTGGGTTGGAGGTGTTGCGGGAGATACGTCGCAGGGGCGACCTTCCGGTGATCCTGCTGACGGCCCGGACTCACGAGACCGATCGGGTCACGGGACTCGAGTTGGGTGCAGATGACTACGTGGTCAAACCGTTCTCACCGCGGGAACTGGTGGCGCGGGTGAGGTCGGTCATGAGGCGGTCGATTCCGCGTCCTGTCGCCTCGCCACTGGTGTTCGACGAACTGGAGGTCGATGTTCGCCGGAGGGTGGTCTCCACCGGTGGGATCCCCGTCGACCTCACCGCGCGGGAATTCGACCTGCTGGCCCACCTTGCCTCCAACGCGCAGCGGGCCTTCTCGCGGGCACAGCTCCTGGTCGATGTCTGGGGCTCTTCCCCCGAATGGCAGGATCCGGCCACCGTGACCGTCCACATTCGGCGGATTCGTCAGAAGATTGAGAGAGACCCCCGCAACCCTCGTTGGTTAGCGACCGTCAGGGGGGTCGGGTACCGGTTCGAGCCATGAAGACAGTGACGTGGGCTCTGGTCGCAGCCCTGGCCGCCGGCCTTCTGGTCGCCGAGATCGCCATGGGACTGACCAATTCGGAGCGTCTCAAGCTCTACCGGGTGTTCGGGGCAACCGCCCTTGGCACGCTGTTGGTTGCCGTGGCCGTGCTCAATGTGGTTCCAAGGATCAAGTCACTCAGGACCAGCCTGCAGGTGGTGGCACTTTCGGCGGTGGTGGTGACCGGCGGGTCGGTGGCAATCGCCGCCACCACCATGTTCATCGAACCGCACGACCTCCAGATAGTGCTGGTGGCGTTGGTATTGGCGGTTGCCCTCGGTGGAGTGGTCGCCGCCTCCGTGGCCCGCCCTCTGACCACCGACCTGTCGGCGCTTTCAGCCACCGCCCATGGCGTCGCCGCCGGAGATCTCTCGGTGCGTTCCGGGGTAGAGCGCACCGACGAGCTAGGGAAGGCGGCGGCCGCGTTCGATGAGATGGTCGAGCGGCTGGAGATGTCGGAGCGGGAACGAAGCTACCTGCTGGCTGCCATCAGCCACGATCTGAGGACTCCCCTGGCATCGATGCAGGCGGCCGTGGAGGCGTTACAGGACGGCCTCGCACCCGACCCCCCGGCCTATCTCCGCGGGCTGTCGATCGACCTCGCTCATCTCCGAACCTTGGTCGATGACCTGTTTGTGATGTCGCGCTTGGAGGCTGGCAGCTACGAGCTCACCCGGACCGACATTGACCTGGCGGAGCTGGCCGACGAAGCGGTCGAGGCGGTCGCCCCCACGGCTGCCCAGCGTCGAGTGAAGATCTTGGTCGACGCTCCTGTCCGGACGTGGATATCGGCCGATCCGGTGGCCATCGGCCGGGTTCTCCGCAACCTCTTAGTTAATGCGATCCGGTACAGCCCCGACGGAAGCGAGGTGCAGGTGACTTTGATGCCAGGTGACTCGCAGGTGGAGGTGATGGTGATCGATCAAGGCCAGGGGTTTGCGGCGGAGGTCCGGGAAACTGCTTTTGATCGTTTCGTCCGAGCAGAGGAGTCTCGTAATCGGGACGCGGGTGGTAGCGGGTTGGGACTCACCATCGCCAAAGGCATCATCGAAGCTCACGGAGGAGACATCGAGATCATCGGTGGCGCGGGCGGGCGAGTCCGTTTCGCTTTGCCCGTCGAACCGACCTAGCTCCGTGTTGACGAGCGTCATCCAGAAATCCATTGAGGTGCTCAATGGATTCGTGTATGGTCACTCCTGTGACCCAGGTTGCCTTTCAGCTTCCCGACGAAGACCTCGAGGCCATTGACGCCCTCGTCCCCGCGAAGTACCCGTCCCGGGCCGAAGCCCTCCGCAGCGCGGTGAAAATGTGGCTCAGACACATCGAAGACCAGCGGATCGATTCCGCCCTGGCGGCGGGCTATCGATTGCTTCCTCCTGGCGAGGAGGAGCATAAGTGGGCCGAGATCAGTGTCGAGACGCTGGATAAAGCGCAACTCGATTGGTGAGACCTCTCGTGAAGATCCCTCGTCGAGGTGAGATCTGGTACGCCCGGCTTGACCGGCTAAGACCGGTCGTCGTTATGCACAGAGACTTCGCCGGAAGAAATCTCGGAGCGGTCCTGGTGGCACCCCTAACGACCACCATTCGTGACATCCCCACCGCCGTGCGCCTGGGGCCCGATCAGGGTCTTGACCGCGAGTGCATCGCATCATTGGACAACCTGACGTTGCTGAGCCGCGACAGGCTGGAATCTCGCCAGGGCGAGGTCGACGCACCGACCATGACGGCCTTGTGCCGTGCGCTGGCCGTCGCCCTGGCCTGCGACTTTAAGTAGATCGTGGTCCGCTCGACCACCTCTTGCGAAGAGTGATCGGTAGAGCCGGTCGCCACTTACATAGCCATCGCTTCGTAGATCCGGACGCTGGTTTCGATCGGGCAGTTCTCGAGCAGCTTCTCGGCCGCTTGCATGTTTTCGGCGTTGACGATCGTGTAGCCGGAGGCGGCGCCGGCATCCGTCGCCAGGTCCTGGCGGCCGGTAGGGGTGACTTCCCTTCCCGGTCCAAAGGGGTTACCGCTATCGACGATGCTCCCTCCGATCTCGCCAAACCAATTCATCCAAGCGTCCTTGTTTTTTTGGGTCGGCTCCATAAAGCCGTGGTAGATGAACATGAACTTCTTCATGGCCCCTCCTTGTCGGGGTGTTCGCTGCCCAGGTATTGGGCATAGTTGTCCAGAGTCTCCTTCTCGCTCCCCCAGTAGGGGTTGAACCCGCCGAGCCAATCCTGCATCCCCCGCAGCGGCACCCGGTTGAGGGCGAGGAAGTTGGTGCGTCCCACCTTCTTGCGGACGACCATTTCCGCGCTCTCGAGCACCCGGATGTGTTTGTGGATGGCGGGAAGCGAGAGACTCCGAATTGCGGCTAGCTGGCTGATCGAGCGGGGCTGGAGACCCAAAGCGGAGACGATCGCTCGCCGGTGGGAGTTGGCGAGAGCATCGAAGACCTCGTCGAGTTCTGGCTGCTCGGTCATATAGTTAACCAACTAGTTAACTGTAGTCATGGGAATCAGGAGGTGTCAAAAGCGCGCCGATCCAGTCGGGGCAGTTCTCGCCCGCCACCTCCCTTGTGGTCCGCTGATCCTTTATGCCGCTCTTGAGTCAGATTCTGACGACCTGAACACTGTCGACTACGTCGAAATCATGATCGCGAGTGACGATTGCCATGTCGCGGGCAATGGCGGTGGCGGCAATCCATGAATCGTTGATAGGCATCCGCTGTCCCCGGTCCCGAAGAGTCGCCACCAAGCCCGCCCATGCATCGGCCACCGCCTGATCGATGGGGACCGGATCGAGGGAGGAGACCAGCTGGAATGTGGCGAGCCTTCGTTGTCGGGACTCGACATCGCCCGCTAACAGCACCCCGAGTCGCAGCTCACCGATCGTGATCACACTCACTGCGATCTCGTCGGGCGGCTCGTTCTTTACAGCCCCGCCTGACTCCCAAGCGATGAACAGTGATGTGTCGGCGAGGCCAATCATGCAAGATCGCTGGTGGTGTCGGGAAGAACGGTCGCAAGTTGATCACCGAGCTCGATGTCGGCTGAGACCTTGCTCAGGATCGAGGCAAGGATGCTCCACGGCATGGTTCCTGGCCGGGTGGGGAGGGGAACCAGTCGCGCCACCGGCCGTCCGCTGACGGCCACCGTCAACGACTCACCCTGCTCGACCCGGCGCAACACCGAACTGACATCGTTGCGGAGATCGCGGGCTGGTATCTCGGTCATGCTACGATTGTAGCAGAGATGCGACGGCACGGTGGCGGTGGTGTAACACTGCAGGCGATCAGATCCTGCTCACGTACTGCTTCATAACGAGCGGGGTCCGACTTTTGCGGACCCGAAGGCCGAGGCGCGATCAGGCCCCGTTGTTATCCGTTGCTGAAGGGACTGATGAGCGGATTGGTGCCGTTGGACAGCTTGCCTTTACGTAGTCTCGTCTGGGTGACCTTCGAGTTCTCTGGGGAGATCTGGTGCTGGCGGGGTCCCGCTCCTTTCCACTTCATCACCGTCCCCGACCATCATTGCCAGGACATCAAGGCCATTTCGAGCTTCGTGAGCTATGGCTGGGGCATGATTCCCGCCAAGGTCCGGATGGGACGTACAGAGTGGAAGACCGCTCTATGGCCGAAAGACGGCCGGTACATCGTCCCGATCAAGGACGCCGTTCGTGATGCCGAGAAGCTCGAACTCGACGATATGGTCACCGTGCACCTGGAAGTGCTGAGCCCCGCGAAGACGTAGGCATGTCCAATACCGTTGTGACAGAACCTTCCATCCGACAACGTTTCGTGACCCGGGGCGGTGAGCATTGTTGACGGATCACCAGCTGGAGAGTCTCGATCGCCTGCAACGGGACACGTTCTCGTATTTCTGGAAGATGACCAATCCCGACAACGGCCTCGTACCCGACAGCAGCCGTACCGGCGCTGCAGCCAGCATCGCTGCCACCGGCATGGCGCTGGCTTGCTACGTGGTGGGGGTCGAGCGCGGCTGGATCAGCCGCCGGCAGGCGGTCGAGCGAATCCTGGCCACTCTCAGCACCTTCGCCGGCTCCCAGCCAAGGGCCGTCTCCGATCGAGGCTTCTTTCATCACTTTCTCGACTTGGAGACCGCCGATCGGGCGTGGAAGAGCGAGGTCTCAACCATGGACACGGCCCTCCTCATCGCCGGTGCGCTCACCGCGGCTGCGTACTTTGATGAAGAGGGCGCGATCGGTGACCTCGCCGCCGAGCTTTTCGATCGGGCCGAGTGGGACTTTGCCCGCGATGGCGGCGCCACCATCACTCACGGGTGGACGCCGGAGACCGGATTTCTGCGGTACAGGTGGGAGGGCTATGACGAAGGTCTGCTTCTGTACGCCCTCGCCGCTGGTTCGGACACCCATCGCGTCTCGGCCTCCAGTTACAGGGCGGCGACTCGCAGCTACCGATGGAAGAAGGTCTACGGGATCGAGTACCTCTACGCCGGACCGCTTTTCATCCATCAGTTGCCGCACATATGGATCGACTTTCGCACCATCAACGATGCATTCATGAGAGAGAAGGGATCCGACTACTTCGTCAACAGCCAGTGGGCGACCCAGATCCAGCAACAGTACGCAATCCGCAACCCGGGTCGCTTCAAGGGATACGGGGAACACGTATGGGGAATCACGGCCAGCGACGGCCCGGGGCCAACGGTGAAGATGATCAACGGCCGTCGCCGGCGCTTTTGGGACTACCGGGCCCGCGGAGTTCCCTGGGGGCCCGACGACGGCACTTTGTCGCCCTGGGCAGTGGTGGCATCGCTTCCCTTCGAACCGGAGCTGGTTATGCGCACTCTGGAGGAGATCGACCGCCGCCATCCGGAGATGCGAAGCGAATTCGGATACAAGTGCAGTTTCAACCCCACCTATCCCGGCGACGGAGATCAAACCGGCTGGATCGCCTCCGGCTATTACGGGATCGAGCAGGGGCCGGTGGTGCTTGCCATCGAGAACTTTCGCTCCGAGCTGATCTGGAGGCTGATGCGGGGCTGCTCGCCCCTAGTCCGGGGGCTGCGCCGGATCGGATTTGCCGGCGGCTGGCTGGAGGAGGGATGAACACTCCGAGGCCGCCCGGCGGCTAATCGGGCTTGGGGTGGCTCTTGTGCAGCCGCCGCCGGTAGGTCTCGGCCATCTTGCGGGCCGGCATCTGGCTGTTCCAGGCCTCCACACATTGGTCGAGGGACGGCCGCGACTCGATCCCCATCTGAACGAGATGATGGTTTACGCGGGCGATGTAGCCCTCGAGATCCATGTGGTGATCGTCGGCCCAGTGAGGATTCATGTCGTGCTGCCTTCGTTCTAGCCGATCCGGCGATGTTGGGGAACCGGTGGCCGCTTGAGCTCGTCGTACCTTCACGACCAGACGAGAGGACGACATGGCGCAGCGAATTCCTCGGACCAGCCGGCGGCTGGGTTTCATGACGGTGGCGGTGGCGGTTGTGCTCGCCCTCGGAGCCGTGCCGGCACTCGCCTGCGGCGGCTTGGTGGGAGAAAACGGATCCATCCAACTGGTGCGGACCACCACCCTCGCTGCCTACAGCGACGGAGTCGAGCGGTATGTCACCGCCTTCGAG
This sequence comes from Acidimicrobiia bacterium, assembly GCA_040905905.1. GTDB lineage: Bacteria > Actinomycetota > Acidimicrobiia > Spongiisociales > ZC4RG35 > JAICND01. The sequence goes on along the minus strand of JBBDQN010000051.1, from coordinate 96,944 downwards.
TTCACCGGCAGCGGCGAGGAGGTGGGCTCGATCATCCCCCTCCCCGACGTGCCTACCAAGGTGGAGCGAGGCGGGGACTGGACCCTGCAGCGGCTCGCCCGCGAGGTGGCGCCACCTGCTCGAGACTTTGTGACCACCGCCGCGGCTTCCTTCGCAGGCGAGGCCGAGGTCCTGCTTGAGGTAGAGATCGACGCCCTCGACATCACTGTCCTCCGGGGCGGCGGCGACGAAGTCGGAGCATGGGCCGTCGAACACGGCTTCTTCCTCACCCCCGATGCCCCCGAGATCCTCGATTTCTATGCCCGCCGGAGCCCGGTTTTCATGGCCGCTCGCTTCAACGCCAAACGAGCCGCCGAGCTGGCGCAAGTGCCGGGCGACAGCACCCCGATCATGGCCACCATTCCCACCGACGACCCCTGGGTCCCCATCCGGATCCTCGGGCTCGGGGCCGATGGGGCCACCCGGATCGAAGCCGACGTGTTTCTCCTCACTCCCGATGAGCCCGGGCTGTTGGCCGGGGGAACTGGGATGACCCTCGATCGCAGCGAACCGGCGACCAACTTCTTGCTGGATGATCTGCGATCGGACGTGGGGATGGAATGGCTGCCCGCCGAGATGTGGCTTTCCTACCTCAAGCTCGATGCCCCCGCGGGCGAGCTCGACTACGACCTGGCCATCTCGGCCACCCCTGGAGTGAGCCCCGACTTCGCCGACACCGGGGTTCCCGCCCCTGAGGCGATCGACCCCGGGAATCCGTCAGGGTGGTGGACAATGTGGCCACTGTTGACGGGAATCGGGGCGGGGACGTTCGCCTTCCTATTTGGACGGGGACCGATTCGGCGACGATTCGAACTCGGCAGCGGCCGACCGGCATGACCCACGTTTCCGTTTCCCTTCGGCCTGGACGGCTCGCCTTCCTTGTCCTAGCCGTGACCGCCCTCGTCACTGGCCTCGGATACACACTCGCAGCTAGCGCGGCGAACCCCGAGATGGCGCCGCTCGGCCCCGGCGACGTCACCGTTGAGATCGACATCCACCACTCCCGCTTCCAACCCGACCGGCTGGCGGTCGTCGTCGGTACCCGGGTCCGCTTCCTGGTAGTCAACGGCGACCCCATCCATCACGAGCTGATCACCGGCGGTCCCGAGGTGCACATTCGTCACGCCAAAGGCACCGAAGCCGAGCATCCGTCGATACCGGGCGAGGTCACGGTCGGTCCCAACGGGATGGCCATCACCACCTTCACCTTCGATGAGGCCGGGACCTTTGAGTTCGCCTGTCATCTCCCCGGCCATTACGAATACGGGATGCGAGGCGTGATCGAAGTGGTAACGCCAGCTGGCTGATCCAGTTAGTCAGACTTGGGTCTCAGGCTTCTCTCGCCCGCTGACGACGGATTTCGACCAGCTCGTTAAGGGCCCGGCGAGCCTGTCCGGCGATGGGTCGTTCTTCATGTTGGGCGACATCGGCCAGGGCTGCTTCGGCTTCCGGCCCCCCGATGCTTTGGAGGACGGTCACGAGTTCGGGCGCCTCGGCGCCCTTCTGGAGCTCATCAACCACCAGCCGCCGGCCCTTTTCGGCACCTTTGACCAAGTACATACCCGCCAGGGTTTTCGTGTCCTCGTTGCCGGTGGTGAGGTGGTCGATCAGCTTTCGCCCCAACGAGTCGGCACCGGTGAGCAGCCAAGCAGAACCGGTTGCCATTATTAGACCGGAGCGAAGCAGAGACACGATTGAACTCTACCGATGGGCCCGTCAGAGCAGGGGGGCGAGACCGTGACGCTTCCAGTATTCCGGCTCGTGGGGCGCCGAGTGCCGGAACCATCCATGCACGTGCTCTTTGACCTTCGGCGAACCGACCAACGCCGGGGGAAGGCTCTGCGACCCCCCATCGACGATGATCACCAGATCGACCCGAACTCGGAGCGAGATCACTTTCGTCACGTTGCTGAGATTGGGCAGCCATTGGTCGTGGACCGGCCAGGCCAGCATCACCAGGCGGTTGAGTTTGAGCCCGTTCTGGGTGGCGAGGTTGGCGACGGTGACACCGTGGCTGTGGGCGAAGTAGTCGGGGGCGTTGAGGTTCTGAGCGCCGACCCAGGTCGTCAACTGATCGGCCGCCAGAGCGCGGGCGTCGGCGGAATAAGCCCCCGACCATTGAAAGCTCGCGGTGTGCATGGGAAGCGGCGGCTGCAATCCGTTGAGATAGGAGTAGAAGTCGCCTCCCGGTCGCCACCACTGGGCATTGGAGGCGAAAGTGCCGTGCGAAAGTACCGCGGTGTGTGAAGGGTCTTGTCGCTGTTCGATCCGCTTGGGTCTGGTCACCAAACGGGAGAGGCGGGGGTGTCGGGGAGCGACTTTGGCAAGGGCGGTCCGGGCAATATCGCGGGTCGTCTCTTCGCGGGCTCCGGCTGAATCCTCCAGGATCGCGAAAACCTCTTGGCGGGGCCCGGTGGTGTCGAGGGCTGCTGCCGCCGACGCCGTGCGGATCAGGCGGTCGGGGCTGTGGAGACCTGCCTCCACCAAGGCTGCGGCCATCTCCGGCGCCGGGTCGTCGTACAGGCGATGGGCGATTCGAGATGTCTCCTCTCGCGGAATCATCCCAACCTCTCCCCGCACGTACTCGCCGGTATCTACACGGAGGGGCTCGGCCGCCTCGGCGAGGGCGACCTTCTCCTTCCTTTCGAGGCGCGAGACTCGTGGTAGCGGGAACTGCGCAGACGGTTCGATTCGGTCGGTCTCACCCGCCACCGCGGCTCCCACCGAAAGAATGACGGCAGCTTGTGACAATCTGGCGTCGGACGTTCGCCGATCGAACGCCTCCGGGCCTGGCACCGGCTCGATCTCTGTTACCCGGGCTGCCATCCCTGCACCTCCTCGGGGCGACCTTCAATTCTTCCACCTTTGTCTCACACGTAGCGAGCGGAGCGACGGAGAATGCGATCGTGACTCAGGTCGTTTACAACCCCTTTGACCCGGCCGAGATCGCCGATCCCTATTCCACCTACGCCGCCCTCCACGACCGGTCGCCCGTGCTCGATCTCCCGGTCTTTAACGGTTGTGTGTTTGTCCGTCATCAGGATGTACGGGCAATCCTTCACGACCCCCGCTTCTCGGCCGACCGATCCCGCTCCACCTTCCTCGGAGTCCTGGCCGCCGCCGGACAGCTTCCCCTCGATCCCAACCAGAACGTCTTTGGCCGCACCCTCTTGGGTCTCGATCCGCCTGACCACACTCGACTGCGTCGGCTGGTCTCAAAAGCCTTCACGCCCTCGCGGGTGGAGAGCCTGGAACCACGGGTGGCGGCGCTGACCGACGAGCTGCTCGATGCGTTTCCTCACGACGGCCAGGTAGAACTCATGGAGTCCTTCGCTCAACCGTTGCCGGTGCTGGTGATCTCGGAGCTATTGGGCCTCCCCGCCGCCGACCGCGACCGGCTGAAGCGCTGGTCCGACGGGGTGGCGCTGTTGCTCGACCCGTTTCCGGCTCCGGCGGCGGTGAGACTCTTCGAGGAAAGCGTGGCCGAGCTCGACCGTTATCTGCGAGAACACTTCGAGGAACGGCGCCGGCACCCCACCACCGACCTGATCGGGGCTTTGGTGGTTGCCCGCGACGGCGACGACGCCCTCACCGACGACGAACTCTTCTCGATGGTGGTGCTGTTGCTGGCGGCCGGACACGAGACCACCACCAACCTGTTGGGCAATGCGGTGGTGGCCCTCACCCGTCATCCCGACCAACGCCACTATCTCGACCAGGGTCCGGCGGTGTTAGCCAATGCGGTGGAGGAACTGCTGCGCTTCGATCCCCCGGTGCAACGGACCAGCCGGGTGGCCACGGTTGCGGTCGAGGTGGGGGGTGCAGAGCTGGCCGCAGGCGACCTCGCCTTTCTGATCCTCGCCGCCGCCAATCGCGACCCGGCGGTGTTCGAATCGCCCGAGCGGCTCGACCTGGGGCGAGCCAACGCTCGCGACCATCTCTCCTTCGGGCATGGGATTCATCACTGTCTGGGAGCGCCGCTGGCGAGACTGGAGGCGAAGGTGGGGCTGTCGCGCCTCTACCGCCGGTTCCCTCGCCTGGAGGCGGACCTGGACGCGGTGACCTGGAGGATATCGATCGTGCTGCGGGGACCCGAACGCCTGCAGGTGAACCTCCGCTGACGAACACCGGATGCTAATTGCACATTCACTTAATTAGCAATTAGAGTGGCGGCGTGAGCCGCTTCGATGCCGAGTTCGCGCTCCGAGCTATCGCTCACCCAGGCCGCCGCCAAATGCTCGATCTGGTCTGGGAAAAGGAACGCACCTCCAGCGAACTGGCCCGGCGCTGCCGACTATCCACCCCGGCCACCTCCCAACACCTCAAAGTCCTGCGCCAGGCTGGGCTGGTTTTGGTGCGGGCGGAAGGAAATCGTCGCTACTACCGGGTGCGGGCCGAGCGGGTAGCCCAGGTGGCGGCGATGCTGGACCGTTTCTGGGGGGAGAAGTTGTCGAAATTGCAGGCCGAGCTATCGGAGAACGAGGCCCGGCGGTGATCGATGGCGACAAGGTCGTGCACGAGGTCGATCTGGCGGCAACGCCTGAAACCGTGTTCGCCATGTTCGTCGATCCGCAGCGCCTGGTCCGCTGGATCGGTCTCACGGCTGAGGTCGAACCCAGGCCCGGTGGGATCTTTCGATTCGAAGTCGTACCAGGGCAGTTCTGCGAGGGTCGCTATTTGATCATCGAGCCGCCCCAGCGGCTGGTTTTCACCTGGGGATGGACCGACCCGGCGATGGGTCTTGCACCGGGGAGTTCCTCGGTGGAGGTGACGCTTCAATCGGAGGGTTCGATAACCCGGCTGCGGTTGGTCCACCGAGGGCTCCCGACCGGCGACGGACAGCTCCTACACGACGACGGCTGGATTCGCTTCCTCGCACGCCTGTCGGCAACCGTCGAGATGCGCGACACCCCGCCCTATCCGTCCGAATCTCCCCAGGAGCGGCTCCAAATTCTGCACGATACGAAGGGAGGTCATGGCGGTAGATGTCCTCACCGAGGTTGTGATCGATCGTCCGGTTGAGTTGGTTGCGGCCTACGCGGCCGACCCTGGTCGCGCTCCCGAGTGGTACAAGAACATCGAATCCGTCACCTGGGAGACGCCTCCGCCGCTTCGCATCGGCTCTCGGCTTGGTTTTGTGGCCCGCTTCCTGGGTCGTCGCCTCTCTTATACATATGAGGTTCGCGATTACGTGCCGGGGGAAAGGTTGGTGATGGCTACCGCCGAGGGTCCATTCCCGATGGAGACCACCTACACCTGGAGCGCGAGCGGCCACGGCGCCACCCGCATGACCCTTCGCAATCGCGGCGAGCCAGCTGGTTTCTCCAAGGTGACCGCCTTGGCGATGGCCGCCGCCATGCGACGTGCCAATCAGAAAGACCTGGCCAACCTCCGGTCCATCCTCGCAGGCGGTCGTCACCCCGGTTGATTCGGGGCGGTTTGCCCATAGATACCAACGGATCGGCGTTCTAGTCTGACCAGGCAGATCGATGGAGTGAGGGAGAGGACCATGAGACGGAGCGGTTACCGCGTTATTGCTGTTGTCCTAGCGCTGGTCGTCGGGTTGCTGGCGGCCTCGGCGAGCGCCACGGTCGGAGACCGGGCCCAGGCCGAACATGACCGGATCACGTCGTATTGGACTGCGGCTCGGATCGCTTCGGCCATCCCTCGCGACATGGTGGTCGACCGCGGCCGGTCGCCGCAAGCCAAGCCGCCCGGCACCCCCGGTGGAGGTGGCGGTGGTGGTGGTGGCGGCGGCGAAGAGGGAGCCGTTACCGGTGTTTCCTGGGAGGGTGGCGGCGGGGTGCAGCGGACCACCGGCAAGGTGCTCTTCACGATGGGATCCTCCAACTTCGTCTGCTCCGGCAGCGCGGTGGTCGATGGTCTCAGCGGCCATTCGCTGGTTCTCACCGCCGGGCACTGTGTCTATGACGATGTCGCCAATGCCTTCGCCACCAACTGGGTCTTCTTTCCCGCCTACGAGGAAAACCCGGTGTTGAGTTGCGCCGGTTCCGACCGCTGCTTTACGGCGGCGGGTCTGGTCACCACCGCAGGGTGGGCGGATCGTGACTTCGAACATGACTACGCCTTTGCAGTGATCGCCCCCCGCGGCACGGCTCTTCTCGAAATTGCTTACGGAACCCAGGGCATCGGTTTCAACCAGGGCGAGCGGCTGGGGGTTCACTCCTTCGGTTATCCGCATGCCCGTCCTTTCAACGGCAACGATCTGATCTACTGCGCCGGGACCAGCAAGGACGACCCCTTCGGTAGCACTACCCAGGGTCTCGCCTGCAAGATGACCGGCGGCTCCAGCGGCGGGCCGTGGTTGGCAAGCTTCAACGAGGAGACCGGGACCGGGCTGCTCTATTCGGTCAACAGCTACAAGTACTCGAACGACAAGAACACGATGTACGGCCCCTATCTCGGCGATGAGGCCGAGACCACCTACGAGGCCGCTAACGACTGGAGCGCAGGCAACATCCTGGTCAACGTGCCCTGAGCCATCGCCGGTTTCGATGGTCCTGCTGTTTCGGCCGTGTAGCGAACCAGGCCCATCAACGATGCCATTCGTTTTGCGGTTGGACGACCTCCGATCTGCCGGCGGCACGGACCATTGAGTTGAGTGGCTCGGCCGACGTAATGGGTCTCGTGCTCGATCCCGGCGCACTCCGCGGCCACGCGGAGTCCAACCCGTCACGCTACGTTTGTCGCCAGTGCCCGAGCTTCCGACCGGAACGGTCACCTTCATGTTCACCGATATCGAGGGATCGACGCGACTCCTTCAGGATCTCGGCATAGCCCGTTATCGAGCAGTTCAAGGTGAGCATGCCTCCATCCTTCGTGATGCGATCGCCCAAGGTGGCGGAGTCGAAGTTCGGACTGAGGGTGATTCGTTCTTCGTCGCCTTCCCGACCGCGGTGGGCGCCGTGCGAGCGGCAGTTGCTGCCCAGCGAAACCTCGCTGCTCATGCCTGGTCCGAAGCACCGGTGCGAGTGCGAATGGGGCTGCACGCCGGCGAGGGAGAGTTGGGGGGTGATGACTACCTGGGAATCGACGTCAACCGGGCGGCTCGCATCGCCGCCGCCGGACATGGTGGGCAGGTACTTCTCTCCGAGTCCACCCGCGCTCTCGCCCTGCAATCACTGCCCGAGGGAGTTGAGCTACGTGACATGGGCGAACACCGCCTAAAGGACATAAGCCATCCCGAGCGCCTCCACGACCTGGTCATCGCCGGACTCCCGGCCGACTTCCCTCCACTCAAGACTCTTGGTCTTCGGCCCAACAACCTCCCACTTCAACTCACTTCCTTCGTAGGGAGAGTGAAGGAGATTGAGGAGCTGATGCAACTCCTTGCCGGGACCAGGGTGCTCACGATTACCGGCCCGGGAGGTGCCGGAAAGACACGGCTGGCACTGCAACTGGCGGCCGAGGTTCTGGGTGATTTCAACGATGGTGTCTTTTTCGCCGACCTATCAACTCTGGCTGATTCGACTCTGGTCTCCTCGGCGATCGCTGGCGCCCTCGGCATAGCCGACACGTCGGGGCGCTCGATCCTCGAAACTCTCGAGGACCACCTGCGGGAGAAGCAGTTGTTGCTGGTCGCAGACAACTTCGAGCAGGTAGTGGAAGCGGCTCCGGTGATCGAGAGGCTTGTGGCTGTCTCGCCGGCGATCAAGGTCTTGGTCACTTCTCGCGCTCCCCTCTCGGTCCGGGGCGAACAGCAATACGAGATACCGCCACTAGAGCGTCCCGATTGGGAGCGAACCACCGACCTGCCCAGCCTATGCCGGCTGGAAGCGGTGCGCCTCTTCATGGAGCGGGCCCGGGCCGTGCGGCCGGAATTCACGGTGACCGAAGCAAACGCGGCCGCGGTGGCGGAGATCACGTCCAGACTGGATGGGCTCCCACTGGCTATCGAGTTGGCCGCCACAAAAACGAAACTTCTGACCGCCGAGCAAGTACTGACCCAATTGGGAAAAGGTCTGGGAATCCTCTCCTCGAAGGTGCTAACCCTGCCGGAGCGTCAGCGCACCCTGCGAGGCGCCATCGCCTGGAGTTATGACCTCCTCTCAGAGGCTGACCGGCGGCTGTTCGCACGTCTATCTGTCTTCAGCGGCGGCTGGTCTCTGGAGTCGGCCGAGGCAGTATGCGATCTCGAGGACCTCGGAATGGACACTCTGGAGGGATTGGCCTCGCTCGTCAACAATTCATTGGTCGCTCGCGCCGAGACGCCGGAAGGCGAGTCTCGTTACTACATGTTGTTAACGATCAAGGACTACGCCGACGAGCAGCTGGACGCACAAGGGGAACTTGAATTGATGCGCAGACGCCACGCCCGGCACTACTTCGAGCTGGCCGGAGAGGCCGAACCGCACTTGACCCGCGACCGCCGCTGGCTCGACCGTTGCGATCTAGAGCACGCGAATTTCCGCGCCGCCCTGAGATGGGCGATTGAGGCGGGGGACGCGGAGGCGGCCCAATCGGGGGCGGGTGCGCTGTGGCGGTTTTGGTCATGGCGGGCACATCTGGACGAGGGACAAACGTGGTTCGGGGAGGTCCTGGCCATGCCGACCGGAAAGGAGCCGTCGGCGGCACGGGCCAAGGCTTTGGGTGGAGCGGGAGGGATCGCCTGGTGGCAGACCAACATAGGAGCGGCTACAGAGTTCTACCGCGAGGCGCTGGCGATCGAACGAGAGCTGGGCGACCCGAAGGGCATTGCCGAGGCGCTCTATAACCACGCCTTTGTCGCCGCCGCCACTGGCGATTATGGGCCAGCCGTCGAACAGTTCGAGGAGAGCGTCGCCCTGTCTCGCCAGATAGGTGACGAGTTGGGTTTGGCCCGTACCCTTTCGATTCTGGCCGCCCGGATGGCAATGATCGAAGACTGGGACGGCTACGTTCGGGAACTCGAGCAGGTAGTGGCGATCTGGCGGGCCAATGGAGACCACTTCCACCTCGGCGACAACCTGGCTGGTCTCGCACTGGGTTACGCCAAGGCTGGACGTTACGCCGAGGCCTGGTCCGCCGGCCTCGAAGCTTTGCAAGTCGCCGTCGACGACGATATCGCGGTAGGGGTGGTGGGAGGCCTGCTGACCTTGGCTTACCTTGCCGCATGGGAAGGCCGGCATGAGCAAGCCTTGCGGCTGGCCGGCGCCTACGACTCCCTTCACGATCAGGTCGGCGGTGGCCCACCGGTGGATTTGCTCCCCCTGATAGGTGACCCGATAGGTGACGCGCGGAGCAGGCTTCCCGTGGTTGCGGCCGAGCGAGCCTGGGACGAGGGCCGGAAGATGAGTGCGGAAGAAGCTGTCGCCTTCGCTCGAAAGGAGCATTACCCACCCTCCGAAAGGAGGCATTAGCCACCCTCCCTTACCGTGTCTCACCCTGGCGGTCGCCGGAGTTCGCTCCGAACCGGGGGACGACTAGGGGAGACAAACCGGTTACGGTGAGCAGGTGAGTTACTCGATCGAGCAGACCGCTGATCGAGCCGGAGCGAGTGTCGATTCGGTTGATCGTCTCCTTCGCCTTGGAATCGTCGAACCGGATCCTGAGGGAAGATTTTCCAACGCCGATGTGCGGCTGATCCAGGTCGTCCGCTCGTTAGAACGGGCCGGGCTGCCGCTCGAAGGACTTGCGACGCTGATCAAGGCCGGAGCCTTTTCCCTCGATTTCATCGAGGCGGCCGGCAGTCGAGTTTTCGCGCCCCTGAGTGACGTCACCTTCGCGGACCTTTCGGAACGTACCGGGATTCCGGTGGACCTGCTTCTCGTTATTCGCGAGGCCGTGGGCGGTCCCCGACCCGACCCGCAGGAGAGGATGCGGGAAGACGAACTGTCTGTGTTGGCGCTGGTCGAACTCCAACATGGACTCGGTTTTCGACCGCAAGCGATCGAACAGGCACTGCGAGTGTGTGGGGAGAGTCTGCGGAGGATTGCCGAAACCGAAGCCGAGTGGTGGCGGACTGAGGTGCAGCAACCGATGTTGGCCCGCGGCGCCACCGAAGGCGACATCGGCCGGTTCGCCGCAGAGCACTCACCGAGACTGTCGGCGGCGTCTGACAAGGCAATACAGACGATCTACCACGCCCAACAAGCTCTGGCTTGGTTGACCAACATCGCCTCCGGGATTGCGGGGGCGCTGGAGGGGGCCGGTCTGCACACCCGTCCCGAAGTTGCGCCCGCCATGTGTTTTCTGGACATCACCGGGTACACCCGGTTGACCCATGAACAAGGGGACCGCGCCGCGGCTGAGCTCGCTGAACGTCTCCGTCGGATAGTCGAACGAACTTCGGTCGACCATGGCGGCCGACCGGTCAAGTGGCTGGGGGACGGAGTGATGGTGTACTTCCCAGACCCCGGCGCGGGAGTACTGGCGGCATTGGAGATCCTGACAGAAATCTCCGATGCGGGACTTCTCAAGGCCCATGTCGGCCTTCACGCCGGGCCTGTCGTCTTCCAGGAGGGTGACTATTACGGCCAGACGGTCAATGTTGCATCTCGCATTGGCGACTATGCCCGACCGGGCGAAGTCTTGGTAAGCCAGGAGGTCGTCAACCACTCCGACCGATCATTGGTGCGGTTTCGTGAGATCGGGCCGGTGGACCTCAAGGGGGTAGCGGAGTCGGTGTTGCTCTACGCCGCCGAGCCCGCCCTCGACTCGCGCTGACGGGCCGACGAAGATACTGCGCTCAGCCGAGCCGCAGGTAGCCGCCGACCTGATCGGGGAGGATCCGCAGCGGGACTTGATTGGTTTTTGCGTGTCCGCGCATCGTCTCCACCGTCGCCGCCGTCGGAGCGCCGTAGATCTCGAAACCTCTTGATTCGATGAACGTGGCCGAAGCGTCTACCCGTGCTTGGACCCCTTGGAGATGGGCGTCGAAGGCGTCCGCGTCGGCCAGGACGTGTACAAACGAAACCTCGGTGCCGACCTCGTTGACATACGCGAGATGCGTGAGCGTCCCCGGCTTCTCCGCCTTGATCACCTCGACTTCGGTGCGGTAGAAATCTGTGAACTTCTCAAGCATTCCTGCCTTCAGGCGGTTGTGGCTTATGAAGACGATGGGACTCGACATTGGTGCCTCCCGTTGCGTGGACCGGGGAGGCTATCCGCCGCCGCTTGAGCCAGAGCTCCTAGACCTTGGCGACCACCGACTGCCAGGGTCCGGATCGTCGTCGGTCAGTGGCGGAGGAGGTTGACCGAGAGTTACCCGATGGACCGTCAGAGGTTGGTAAGCGGTATGTGCCAGGCTCGGGAAATATGCAGCCCGCGCGTGGTTTATGCCAGCAGGAGCGGTAGTTTCCGTGTTCGTGGACGTTCGTTTGCTCGGGCCCGTACAGGTCCTTGATCGATCCAGCCAGAGCATCGAGATTCCGGGTGACCTGCCTAAGGCGCTGCTCGCCGTCCTTGCCCTCGAGGCGCCAACACCTGTCAGCGGCGATCGGATTGTCGATGCACTCTGGGGCGAGGAGCAGCCCGATTCGCCCGAGGCCTCGCTCCACTCGACCGTCTCCCGGCTTCGCCACGCCCTCGGGAAGGACATCATCAAACGTCTCGCCGATAGCTATCTCCTCGAGATCCCGGTGGCCAACTCGGACCTGGCCCGCTTTCGTCGCCACGTGCAGAGGGGGGTCCAGTTCCGGACCCTCGGCCACCCCGGCAAAGGTGCCGAAGCCTTTCGCCAGGCTCTCGCGCAGTGGCGGGGCACCGCCCTCTCCGACCTCCGCCGCTTCGAATTCGCCGAACAGGCCGGCCGCCGTCTGGAAGAAGAGCGGCTGGTGGCGGTCGAGGCCCTGATGGACACAGAACTCCTCGTCGGCGATCACGCCATGGTGCTGGGGGAGTTGAGCGGACTGGTCGAATCGTTTCCGTTGCGGGAGCGTTTGTGGGGTCAGTTGATTCTGGCGCTCTACCGCTCGGGCCGTCAGGCCGAGGCCCTGCGTGCCTACGCCCGGGTCAAGGAGACCCTGGCCACCGAGCTCGGCGTCGAACCGTCGCCCGAGCTCGCCGCCCTTGAGGAACGCATCCTCCTCCATGATCCCGCCCTCACCGAATTCGCCGACTCGGCTGCGGCCGACTGGCTCGACAGCCCCGAACTCATCACTTTCGCTTCCGGGGAGACCGTCGTGCAAGAGGGCGGACCGGCCGACGCCGTCTACTGGATCGAGGCTGGAGAGGTGGAAATCTTTCGCACCGATGCCGAGGGCTCCGAGGTCCCGCTCGCCCGATTGGGTGCTGGCCGTTACTTTGGCGAGCTGGCCTCGCTGCTCAGCACCGGACGGACCGCTTCGGTTCGGGCCGCCGCTCCGACCACAGTTTCGGTCCACACCGTCGAGAGTTTCCGCCGCCGTCTTGGCATCGAACGGGTTCGCCCCGAAAGCGGCTCCAGTTCCGCCGATGAAGTCCGTCAGCTGATTCGTCAGGGCCAGTACCTGAAGGCTTATGACCTCGCCGCCGGCCAGCTCGAGTTGGGGAGTGGCGACATGGAGCTGCGTTATCTGGCGGTGCTCGCCCTCGCCCGGTCGGGAGCCACCAGTCAGGCCCGCCGTCGCTACGACTCCTTTGGTCTCGCCTCGGTGGAAGGCGCCTCCATGGCCGCCCGTTTGGCAGAGGAGATCGCAGCCCTTGACGCCCGCCTCGACAAGGACATCGCCCTCGCCCGCGACGGTGAGCAACGCCGTCTGTGGGCATCGCGCTCGGCGACCGGATACGGCGAGGGATTCGACCGCTATCACTCCCCCTACCTGGCGGTGAACGCAGCCACGATGTGGCTGTTAGCCGGAGACGAAGAGCGTGCGGCCGCCTCGGCCCGCTCGGGGCTCGAGGTCCTCTCCAAGGCGAAGGCGGCAAGTTCCGAGGACCGTTACTGGTTGCTGGCCTCTGAGGCCGAGGCCGCTCTGGTACTCGGTGACCGCCAAAGGGCCGAAGATGCCTTAGGGCGGGCCGGGCAGGGGAGTGAGTCCGCCCTCGCCTCGCGGGCGACCACACTCCGCCAGCTCAAGCTGGTCTGTGAACTCAAGGGTTTCGACCCTGTGCTTCTGGCTGCGATTGCCAATCCGACCGTGGTCCACTTCTGCGGTCATCGCATCGGTGCTCCCGGTGAAGGGAGCCGTTTTCCTGCCGCGGAGGAGCCGCGAGTGCGAGCCGATCTGAGGGCGGCGTTCGACCGGCTGGGGGCGGGGATCGGCCATGGCTCCTTGGCCGCCGGGGCCGACATCATGGCCGCCGAGATCCTCCTCGACCGGGGCGCCGAATTGCACGTCACCCTCCCCTTCGATCGGGAGGAGTTTGTCCGCACCTCGGTGGCGCCGGCCGGTCCCGCCTGGGTGCGTCGCTTCGAGCGCTGCCTGGCCTCGGCCGCCGAGGTTGTCACGGCGGTCCACGGCGAATACCTCGACGACCCGACTTTGTTCGACTTCTGCGCTCGCATCGCCATGGGCGATGCGCTGGTAAGGGCTCGACAGCTCGAGGCCGACGTTTGCCAGGTGGCGGTGTGGGACGGCGTCGAAACGGGGCAGACGGCCGGTACTTCGGTCGATGTCGCCCGCTGGAAGGCTGGCGGCCATCCCACCACGATCATTGCGGCTGGTCCTTCCGCCATTGCCATCAATGGTCCCGCCGCCCCACCCAAACGACAGGTGCGGGCGCTCATCTTCGCCGACTTCGCCGGCTTTTCCCGCCTCTCCGACGCCCAGGTGCTCCTCTTCCAGGAGAAGGTGATGTCCGAGATCGGCCGAACGGTCGAGAAGTTCGGCTCTCACCTCCTTTCCGGCCGCACTTGGGGTGACGGTCTCTATCTGGTCTTCTCTGAAGTAGGGGCGGCGGCACAATGCGCCCTCGATCTGCAGACCACGATTAGCCAGATCGACTTCGAAGCCGCCGGGCTGCGCGGTTTGCGCGGGCTGCGCTTGGCCGCCCACGCCGCCCCGGTGTTCGAAGGATGGGATCCCATCTCCGGCGCCCGCCTTTTTTTTGGGGCCGGAGTCACTCAGACTGCCCGGATCGAACCCCGCACCCCCGAGGGCGAGGTCTACGTCACCCATCCGTTCGCCGCCCTCGCTGCCCTCTCCGGTGACATCTCGATCGCCTGCCAATACGTCGGCACGCTCCCCACTGCCAAGGGGTACGGATCGCTGCCGCTCTACGCCCTCCACCAGAAGGTGTAGCGATGGCCACATCGCAGCAAGCTGAGACCGAGCCCCGTACTGGTCAGGTCCGTTTCGACGGGTTCATCTCCTACAGTCACACCGCCGATGAGCTGCTTGCTCCCCGTCTGCAGGCCGCCCTCCAGACCTTCGCCAAGCCGTGGTGGAAGCGGCGGGCGTTGCGGGTCTTCCGGGACCAGTCATCGCTTTCGGCCAACCCGCATCTGTGGTCGTCGATTACCGCCGCTCTCGATGCCTCCGACTGGTTCGTCCTCCTCACTTCTCCGGAGGCGGCGGCCTCGGCCTGGGTCGATCGGGAGGTCGCCTACTGGCGGGAGCAAAAGGATCCGGAGAGGATCATCCCGGTCCTCACCGACGGCACCCTCACCTGGGACGACGCCTCGGGTCGGCTCGCTCCCAACTCTTCGGTGCCCCCATCGTTGCTCGATGCCTTCACCGGCGAGCCCCGCTGGGTGGATCTGCGGTGGGCGGAGGAGGAGACCCAGCTCGATCTCCGCAACGGCCGCTTCCGCGAAGTGGTGGCCGACATCGCCTCGTCGTTGCGGGGAATCCCCAAGGACGACCTGGAGTCCGAAGAGGTTCGCCAGCACCGCCGCACCCGCCGCACCGCCTGGGGAGCGGGGATCGCCCTGGCAGTTCTCGCGGTGGCCGCCATCACCGGGGCGGTCATCGCGTTTGACCAGCGCGACCAGGCCGAATCCCAGCGGATATTGGCCGAGGCGGAAACAGTCCGGGCGGAGTCGGCCGAATCGCTGGCCCGTTCCCGGGAGCTGGCCGCCTCGGCAATCAACTTGCTGGATGACAATCCGGAATTGAGCATCCTCCTCGGGCTAGAGGCGATCGACTCGACCCCGTCGGGTGCTGAGCAGCCGGTCGAAGCGATCAACGCCCTGCGCGAGGCCACCCACGCCAGCCGCTTGCGAAGCCGGGCTGTCGCCTCTCCATCGGGGGGCTTCGTGGCGCTCGACCTTTCTCCCGACGGGACTCGGCTGGCCACCGTTGCCCACCTCGACGGCAAGGTCACCGTGACCGAGGTGGCGAGCGGCCGGGAGATCTCCACCTATACCGACTCGACGACCGTGGACGACTACTTCTCCCTCTCCTTCTCCGCCGACGGTGAATTGCTGGCAGTGGGGGTGGCGGACTCTGCCCGGCAGGGCTTCACACTCCTCCCCATATCCGTCCCGACGACGCCCCGACCTGGTTCGGAGACCCCCGACGACCTGTCGCCGAGGGTCATCCTCTTGCGGGTTGAGACCGGGGAGGTGCTGCGGACCCTCGACTATCCCTCCTGTGTCGAGGCGCTACCGCTGCCCCGGTTCTCCCCCGACGGCGCCTGGCTGGCAGTGGCGGGTCTCTCCGGCACCGACTGTCAGGAGGGACAGTGGGCGGTCGAGTTGCTCGACGCCGAGACGTTCCAATCGGTACACCGTTGGGAGACGACCGCCGACGGGCTGTCATGGACCTCCGACGGATCGCGGTTCTCGGTGGCCAGCGTCAACTCCTCCGGATCGGGCACCACTGTCTTCGAAGTTGCCACCCGGGATATGGTCCTGCAATACCCCGCTGATGGAGGGATCCTCAGCCCGGATGGACAACGCCTGGTAGTAGATGGTCTCGGGGGCCTCGATGTGATCGAGGTGGCGACCGGGATCCGAACCGACATCCTCACCGGTTTTGACCTGCTGGTGCTGACCAAGGCCTTTACTGCCGACAGCTCCCGACTGATTGTGGGGACAGGGGGCCTCGATGTGCTGGTCTTTGACCTGGAATCGGGCAAGCTGGTTAATCGGCTGAGCCCTGCCGGCAGTGCGGTCTCGTACGACTGCGCCGCTCAGTGCGAAACCCTGCTGCACTCGAACCTCGACGGTGAGGTGCTCACGTGGGATCTGTCGACCACAGCTGGAGGTGAGATCAACACGGTCGATACCGGCTATTTCGTAAACGCCAGCTCTCTCGCCACCGCCGGAGACACCGGTGTCTTCTTGGGTTTCTCCACTCTTCGCTTCCATCCCGATGTGGTGCCTTTCGACCGCGCTTCCGGCCAGATCAGCACATACCGCCGTCCCACCGAGACGAACCGACCCATGCCTCTTCCCGATGGACGCATCGTGCTCCTCGAAGTATCCGAAGACACTCCCGAGTTTGGCCCGGTGGTGGCCTGGGATCCCGCCAACGACAACGTTGAGGAAATGGCCGGCTGCTGGACGACCCAGGAGGCGGTCGAACTGAGTGGCTTCGGCTCTTCGGCGATCCCGTGCGCCGATCGGGAAGGCGACTACTTCTTCATGGATTTTGCATTTCTGAGCCCCGACGAGTCGAGCCTGGTGATCACCGAACCGGGCGGGGAGGTGAGGATCTTCAATGCGCGAACCCTCGCGGAACAGACCGTGCCCGCACTGCCGGCGGGGCATAGGACCGTCCTGGCCTACGGCGGGACCTGGCTCATAAGCAGCGACGGACAAGTTGGAAAGGTTGTCGACCTCTCCGACGGGCGGGTGATGGCGACCCTGCAGTTCAGTTTCAGCTCCTTCTTCTGGTCCGATGTGACCTCCAACGGAGAACTGGTGGCCCTCTTCAGCTGGGACTCCGGAGAGCTAACCGTCTACGACACTGGCACCTGGCAGCCGATCACCTCCTTCGTTCCCGGCTCAAATCGGGGGATCTCATTTTCTCCCGACGGCTCCAAGATCCTGATCGCCCAAAACGACGGCTACGTCCGCATCTGGGACACCCACGCCGGCACTGAACTCTTTCGGATTCCGCTACCCGGGGCCTCCGACGGCGTCTGGCTCGACGAGACTCACATCGTCATCGGTGCTGCCACCGGACTGTGGACGACAATCACCCTCGACCTTGAAGAGTTGAAGGACCTGGCGGTCTCCCGGCTAACCCGGGGCTTCACCGCCGAGGAATGTGAGACCTATCGCATCGCACTGTGCCCGAGTCTGGAAACGATCAAGAGCAGATAGAACCGGCCCGGACCAGATCTCACCCACAGGGGGCTTGCTACCTACCTTCACCTCCTGACCCGGAGGAACTCGGTCACGTTGATCATCGGGAGGATGTGCCTCACGCCGCACAAAGTCCTCACCAGGAGAAACGAACTCTGATGGACCGTTAGACGTTGGTAAGGGGCATGCGCCAGGCTCGGAGAGTGTGCACCCCGACCGAATGCCGCCAGGACCGGTAGTTTCCATGTTCGTGGACGTTCGTTTGCTCGGTCCTCTGCAGGTCGTTGATAGGTCGGGCGAGAGCATCGAGGTCCCGGGCGAGCTGCCGCCGACGCCGGTCAGCAGCGATCGCATTGTCGATGCACTGTGGGACGAGCAACCGCCCGATTCTCCTGAGGCCTCGCTCCACTCGACCGTCTCCCGGCTGCGACATGCGCTGGGGAAGGACATCATCAAACGTGTCCCCGACAGCTATCTCCTCGAGATCCAGGTGGCCAGCTCGGACCTGGCCCGCTTGCGCCGCGACATCTCGATCGCCTGCCAATACGTCGGCACGCTCCCCACTGCCAAGGGGTACGGATCGCTGCCGCTCTACGCCCTCCACCAGAAGGTGTAGCGATGGCCACATCGCAGCAAGCTGAGACCGAGCCCCGTACTGGTCAGGTCCGTTTCGACGGGTTCATCTCCTACAGTCACACCGCCGATGAGCTGCTTGCTCCCCGTCTGCAGGCCGCCCTCCAGACCTTCGCCAAGCCGTGGTGGAAGCGGCGGGCGTTGCGGGTCTTCCGGGACCAGTCATCGCTTTCGGCCAACCCGCATCTGTGGTCGTCGATTACCGCCGCTCTCGATGCCTCCGACTGGTTCGTCCTCCTCACTTCTCCGGAGGCGGCGGCCTCGGCCTGGGTCGATCGGGAGGTCGCCTACTGGCGGGAGCAAAAGGATCCGGAGAGGATCATCCCGGTCCTCACCGACGGCACCCTCACCTGGGACGACGCCTCGGGTCGGCTCGCTCCCAACTCTTCGGTGCCCCCATCGTTGCTCGATGCCTTCACCGGCGAGCCCCGCTGGGTGGATCTGCGGTGGGCGGAGGAGGAGACCCAGCTCGATCTCCGCAACGGCCGCTTCCGCGAAGTGGTGGCCGACATCGCCTCGTCGTTGCGGGGAATCCCCAAGGACGACCTGGAGTCCGAAGAGGTTCGCCAGCACCGCCGCACCCGCCGCACCGCCTGGGGAGCGGGGATCGCCCTGGCAGTTCTCGCGGTGGCCGCCATCACCGGGGCGGTCATCGCGTTTGATCAGCGGGAACAGGCCGAAGCTCAACGGATATTGGCCGAAGCGGAAACAATCCGGGCTGAGGAGGAAACCGTGCGGGCGGAATCAGCAGAGTCGCTGGCCCGTTCCCGCGAACTGGCCGCTTCGGCGATCAACATCCTGGATGACAATCCCGAGTTGAGCATCCTGCTCGGCTTGGAAGCGATCGAGTCGACCCCACCGGGTACTGAGCAGCCGGTCGAAGCGATCAACGCCCTGCGGGAGGCCACCCATGCCAGCCGTTTGCGCGGCCGGGAGGCCGCCTCTCCGTCGGGGGGTTTCCTGGCGCTTGACCTTTCTTCCGACGGGACTCGCTTGGCCACCGTTGCCCAACGTGACGCCAAGGTCACCGTGACCGATGTCGCTACCGGCCGGGAGATCTCCTCATATACCGACTCGACGACCGTGGACCATCTCTTTTCCCTTTCCTTCTCCGCCGACGGTGAAGTGCTGGCGGTGGGGGTGGTGGACTCCGCCCGGCAGGCCTTTCACCCGGGGATGCCGCCCCGGCCGGGTTCGGAGATCCCCGACGACCTGCCGCCCAGGGTCATCATCTTGGGAGTCGAGTCCGGGGAGGTGCTGCGGACCATCGACTATCCCTCCTGTGTCGAGGCGGTACCGCTTCCCGGGTTCTCCCCCGACGGGGCCTGGCTGGCAGTGGCGGGTCTTTCCGGCCCCGATTGTCGGACGGATCAGTGGGCGGTCGAATTGCTCGACGTCGTTACGTTCGAATCGGTACACCGCTGGGAGACGACCGCCGAAACGGCTCTGACTTGGACCGCTGACGGATCGCGGTTTTCGGTCGCCAGCGACACCTCCTCCTCAAACTCGGCCACCACCGTCTTCGAAGTCGCCACCGGGGAAATCGTCCTGCAATACCCCGCTGATAGAGGGATCCCTAGCCCGGATGGACAACGCCTGGTAGTAGATGGAGGACTTGGTCTCGGCGGTCTCGATGTGATCGAGGTGGCGACGGGGACCCGAACCGACATCCTCACCGGCTTTGATCTCTTGGTGACAACTAAGGCCTTCACTGCCGACAGCTCCCGCCTGATTGTGGGGACAGCGGGGCAGGAGGTGCTGGTCTTTGACCTGGAGTCGGGCGAGCAGGTTCATCGGCTGAGCCCTACCGGCATTCCGCTCTCGTTCGATTGCCTCGCTCAGTGCGAAACCCTGCTGCACTCGAACGGCGAAGGTGAGGTCCTCACCTGGGATCTTTCGACCACCGCTGGAGGTGAGCTCAACTCGGTCGATACCGGCTATTTCGTAAACGCTGGCTCTCTCGCCGCCACCGGAGACACCGGTGTCTTCTTGGGCTTCTCCACTCTCCGCATCCACCCCGATGTGGTGCCGTTCGACCGCGCTTCCGGCCAGATCAGCACAGACCGCCGTCCCACCGAGACGAACAGCCCCCTACCTCTTCCCGATGGACGCATCCTGCTCCTCGAGGTATCTGAAGACACGCCCGAGGCTGGTCCGGTGGTGGCCTGGGATCCCGCCAACGACAACGTTGAGGAGGTGGCCGGCTGCTGGACGACCCTCGAAGCGCTCGAACGGAGTGGCTTCGGCTCTACGGCGATCCCGTGTGCCGATCGGGAAGGCGACTACTTCTTCATAGATGGAGCATCCCTGAGCCCCGACGAGTCGAGCTTGCTGATTACCGATCGTGGGAAGGTGAAGATCTTCGATGCCCGCACGCTCGAGGAACAGGCCGTGCCGGCCCTGCCGGCGGGGCATAGAACCGTCATGGCCTACGGCGGAAGCTGGCTCGTCAGCAGCGACGGACAAGTTGCCAAGGTTGTCGACCTCTCCGACGGGCGGGTGATGGCGACCCTGCCGACCGGCTCCCCCAACTCCTGGTCCGACGTATCCGCCAGAGGAGATTTGGTGGCCATCTTCGAGTGGAACCCCGGAGAGCTAACCGTCTACGACACTGGCACCTGGCAGCCGATCACCTCCTTTACTCCCGGCCAAAGTCGCGGCATCTCATTTTCTCCCGACGGCTCCAAGATCCTGACCGCCCAAACCGACGGCTATGTCGCCATCTGGGACACCCAGGCCGGTACTGAACTCTTTCGGATTCCGCTACCCGGGGCCTCCGGCGGCGTCTGGCTCGACGAGGCCCACATCGTCATCGGTTCCGCCACTGGACTGTGGACGACGATCACACTCGACCTTGAAGAGTTGAAGGACCTGGCGGTCTCCCGGCTAACCCGCGGCTTCACCGCCGAAGAGTGCGAAACTTATCGCATCGACCCCTGCCCAGGTCTGGAGACGATCAAGAGCAGATAGAACCGGCCCGTCATTTCCCAAGGGATCGGATCAACAAGCGTGTCAGCCGAACGACACTCGCCGTCGGTGACGACAGGAAGGAGCCGTGAGACGTCCTTGTGAGCAACCCAGTACTCGACTTCCCGGTTCACCCACTTGGAGTTGGCCCCCTCCTCCGACAGCAGCAAGACGAACCAGGCAGAGGCATCCAGCGCCTCGATTATCGACGACCACAGGTGCGGATTCGCCGACAACGACGACTGGTCCCGGAACACCCGCACGGCCCTGGGCTTCCACCACGGCTTGGCGAAACGCTGCAACCCCCCCTGCAGCCGCGGCGCCAAAAGGCCGTCCGCCGCATGCGAATACGACAGGAAGGCGTCATACCGAGATGACGCGGCCCGACGACCGGTATCGCCAATGATGGCCAACAAATTCCTCCCGGGTCAGCAACCCAAGTTGTAGCAGGACCCGGTTGCCGATTACCTACGCGCTGGACCGGTTGGGCGTGCGATAGGTTGGGGATCCTCATGGCAGATCTGAGATTCGGGACTTTCCTGGCCCCCAACATGCTGCGGGTCTATCAGGCGATCGCCGACGCCGTGGGCGAGGCGTTGGGGATGAGCACCGAACTCGTCGTGGAAACGGATTATGAGAACTGTCAGAAAGACGTCAACGATGTCTGTTTCGTTTGCAGTCTTCCATACGTCATGTTCGAGCGGCAAGGGATCGCTCCCGCCGAGCCCATCGCCGCACCGGTTCTGCAGGGAGAAAGGTATGGGGGCAATCCGATCTACTTCTCCGATGTGATCGTTCACCGTGACAGCGATGTGGCGTCGTTTCTCGACCTACGAGGAAGGTCGTGGTCGTTCAACGAATCACTCTCGCAGTCGGGATACGGAATCACCCGGCATCACCTGGTCTCGATCGGCGAGATCGATGGCTTCTTCTCAGAAGTCATCGACGCAGGCTTCCACGAGGAGTCGATCCGGATGGTGGCCGACGGCCGGGTGGACGCCTCGGCGATCGACTCGCAAGTACTGGCGATCGAAATGCGAGACCATCCCCAGGTGACGGACAACCTCAGAGTCATCGACTCCCTGGGACCTTCGACGATTCAACCGGTGGCGGTTTCAAAGCGATTTGACCGCACCTTCCGCGATGCTGTCACCGCGGTCCTAGTCGACTTCCACCGGACCGATCGAGGCCGAGAGGTCCTCGATCTCGGCCTGGTGGAGAAGTGGGTCCCTATGGAACCCTCGGACTATGACGACATCCGCGCCATGGTTGACGCCTGCGAGAGTGCCGGATTCATGGAGATCCGCTAGCGACAGAACCGCCCGGTCCTAAGACGCAGCGGAGGTGTTGAACATCCAGCGCACGCCGTACTTGTCGACCAGGGAGCCGAAGTAATCCCCCCAGAACTGCTCGGTCAGGGGCATTTCGATCGCGGCGCCCTCGCTCAGCGCCGAGAAGTAACGATCGGCGTCCTTGCGACCGTCGAGTTCCAGCATGATGTAGACACTGTTGCCCTGATCGACCGTGAAGCCCATGGACTCAGGGGCGTCGGTCCCATGCAGCATGTGGTCGCCGACGATGGGAAGCTGGATGTGCATGACCAGCTTCTTGTCCGCATCACTCAACTCAGGCTGGCCTTCCTGCGGGGGGACTTCCCCCATCCGAGAAATGTCCCCGACAAACTCGGTGCCAAAGATCGACCTGTAAAAGTTGAAGGCCTCCTCGGTTTGATTGGCGAAATTGAGGTAAGTGCTGACCCGGGCCATACCGCCCTCCTGTGATCGATGTCATACCAGGTTTAGCACTCCCTGCGCACTGAGGGTCCTGTCATTGGTCCGCTGCATCGGGCATTCCGGCTGACGGTCTCTCGAGCCCGGGTGCTGCTGACCGGAGGGCCCGCAGTCGTCGAACGCCGCCACCGGCTCACAGACGATAAGATGTAAACGCACTATCGTATGTATACAACCTATAGGCTGTTATGGTTCGGTAGTGGCAAAGTTTGACCCCGCTCCAACTCTCGCCGCCGGGATCATCCGGTTGGCCCGGCAGAAGGCCCAATTAACCCAGGTTGAACTTGCAGAGGCCGCCGGGGTGAGCCAGCAGGTGATCTCTGCATATGAGACGGGGAGACGGGAGCCGACCGTCCCGACTCTGCTTCGCATCGTCCGCGCTGCCAACCTCGACCTTCGATTCCGGCTTGTGGAACTCGACCGCCACGACGAGGGGCTTGCTCAGTACATGGAAGCTCTACCGCCTGCCCTTCGAGCCCAGCTCGAGGGGGCCCAAGGTCGCCGAGTCGGCGAAGCCCGGCTCCGATCCGTGCGCGGCAAGTAGTGCCGACTCCCGATGTCGATGTGGCGAGGATGATCGAGGTGCTCTTTCGACATGGAGTGCGGTTCGTCGTGATCGGCGGATTCGCTATCGAACTTCATGACGTTCCGGTTCCACCCACCCGAGATGTCGACATCACTCCATCTCGCGATGACGCCAATCTGTCACATCTGGTGGCGGCGCTGGTCGACCTCGAGGCCAGGCTCAGGGTCGGTGGCGGTCCGGCAGAAGGGATCGAGATCCCAGGGGGACTTACGGTCGAGTGGCTCAAGGCCATGGTGTCGATGACCTTCGTGACCGCAGCTGGGCCCCTCGACGTCAGCTTGATCCCGGACGGCACCACCGGCTACGACGATCTGGCCCAGAGCCTGGTACTCATCGACTTCAATAACCTCCAGGTCCCGGTGGCCAGCCTGGCTGACGTCATTCGCTCCAAGGAAGCGGCAGGGCGAGAGAAGGATCTGATTGTGCTGTCAGCTCTCCGCGAGCATCTTCGCCGGTCCGCCCGGTGAGGAGAAGGGGCCGAGCACTGGATGTCGACGAGTCCTGGCCCGGTGCCCCCAACCTCACCATCCCGCCACATGCTCTCATTGGTGACTTCGAGTCCTGGGGAGAGCTGTGGTACTGGTGAGGTCCAGGCCCGTTTCATTACGTCATGGTCCCCGATCAGGCTTGCCAGGCCATCAGGGGCAGGGGGAATTTTGTCACCTACATCCTGAAAGATGCTTGACCCGGTCGGGGGGCAGCGGTGGGGTAAGTGAAAATGTTGGTTCCATATGATGGGCGCGGCTGGTCCACCGCGATCTCGGACAGGACCTCCAACTCACCGGAGAGGGTCCAAGCCTTCAAGGCTTCGATCTCAGGATCCTGGCGGACCCAGGTTTGGGCGAGACTGGTATGCGGCTCGGACACCACAACGGGACCAACGCCGAGGAGTCCCAGTACCTCACATACGGTTGGCCCGCTCGTCGTCGATGGCTGCCTTGAGGTCGATATCGAGGCTGACCGGCTCCGACTCCACCACCTCTTTCATCCGACGGTTCCCCGGCCGGAGCGCCCCATCCGCAATCAGCCGCTCCTCTGCTCGAAAATCAACCGTTAGACGTAGCCTCCCACCGAGAGCTGAGACGTATCGCCGCAGCGTCGAGAGCCGCCAGTCGCGGCGACGTTCGAGCTTGGACAGGTCCGACTGTGAGATTTGGAGGCGAGCTGCCAGAGCCGTCTGGGTGACACTTAAGCGGCGGCGGAGATCGGTCAGCGAGTTGGATTCGGTCAGTTCGAAGGCCCCGGCGTAACGTGCCCGGCATCGCTCCAAGTAGGCGCGCCACAACGGCGACGTCCCGTACATGGGGAAGGCGTCGATCAGGCGCGACACCTTTTCTGCCACTGTTCCGTAAGGTTCGCGGCCGATGGCTACGAGCAACGGCTTCCAGTCGTCGAGGTCGCCTCGGTCCAAGACATCGGCCAGGGCTGCCGTAGGCCACTGCTCGGGATCGGCAGCGGCCGGATACTCGAGATGTCGGTGGATCACTGGTGACTCTCCAGCACTCGCACGGCGACCCGTCCGCAGGCGGCGGCCACCGCCTCCCATTTTTGCCAGCGGGGTTGCAGCTCTCGGTAGAAACGAAGGTCGACCTCGGCCAGGTCGCCCGGGCGCGGCTCGGCGAGCTGCTTGGCCACCTGGGTCGAGACCCGTCGCCCGTCGGGGCCGATCTGGTCGGCGTAGTAATCGTCGAGCGAAGCCACCACCCCAGCCGCCGCCTCTTCCCCCAGGCGATCGGCCAGGGCGACGAAGTCGAGATAATCACGGGTGGCATTGCGGGTAAGACAGAGCCAGGCCTTGATCCGGGCGATTTCTGCCAACGTGGGCACCCGCAGGGTCTGATCTCCAACCCGAACCTCTTCGACTTCGAGGGGGCGGCGTCTGATTAGGTTCCGCACTCCGGTTTCCACCCCATCGAGCCGACCTAAGACCATCACCGGTCGCCTGACTCGGGCAGTGATCCACCCCTCGGTCTCCTCGAGTGCCAAAAGCACCTCGTCAAACCGGGACTTGAGGTCGGAGACGACATGATCGGCGTCGAAGGAGACCCGGTGCCCGGCGTGGTGGGCGGACGCCGAACCCCCCACCAGGACCGCGTCCGGGACTAGCTGTTGGAGGCGGGCGGCGGCTGCCAATACTTGGTCAAAATCGGGCTGATCGATCTAGTGATTATAATCACTAGTGATTATCAGTCAAGAAGCGGACGCTGTTCTCCCCTTTGAGATGGAAGAGAGCCCCCGTCAAAATGGAAAGCAGCGCGAGCAATTCCCGGGGTGAACAGCATATGTCGTATTTGTTGCGGGAGTCGGAACTGCGGTAACTGGCGACGCTGATGAGCTGGCCGAATCGATGCCTGTTGACGAGGTCTGGTTCGTCGCCGGTTCAGTCGGGTCAGGGCCGGTAGGAGGCTGGCTGCATGTCACGGCGAGCAACGCAAAGACCAGCACCCAAGCTGGCCCAATGTGCGGAAGTGGATGCCTCGCTGCCCATGGCGGCGAAGACGCGCCAAGTCCAGGTTCGCCAATGCGATCTCGAGCAGTCAAGCGCACCTGAGATCTCGATTCTCTGGTCCCGTCCATCGACGACTTCAACGAACATCCGAGTGGCGACGCCACCGGCCACGACGGCCCCAGACTCCCAAATGAAATGTAGTCGTGGGGATGCTGCGGGTGCTGGTCGCGCATTGGTTCGAAGCTGGGAAACCTCAGGCGGCGGGTCGGGCCAGGATCAGGCGGCTCTTCCGATTCTGCGCCAGACCCCGACGGGATCGACCAGGAGTCATGACGTCGGCTCATCACCGGCCATGGGCTTCAGCGGACGCGGGCGTAGCGGCAGACTTGGGAACCGGTTTTGGCCTTCGCGGTGGAGACGAGTTCCCATTCGAATGCCTGGCCGGTGTCCGACCAGATCGTCTTCCCCCCACCGAGGACGATCGGCTCAATCGTGAGCAGCAGTTCGTCGACGAGGTCGGCCGCCAGCATCGATCGCACCAGCGTCGGGCTGCCATAGAGGTAGATGTACCCCCCGGGCTGTTCTCGCAACTGGTTGATCTTGGTCACGAGGTCGGCGCTGCGGATGATCGTCGTGGGGTGCCAGGAGATGTCGTCCTCGGTGAGGGTGTCTGAGACGACATACTTCTGGGTGTTGTTGATCCAGTCGGTGAAACCTTCGCCGGAGCGGTTCGGCCACGCAGCCGCCGACACTTGATAGGTGCGCCGGCCGTGCAGCAGGGCGTCGCTCGACTTGGCCAACTCGTCGTAGGTTCCCCCCATGACCTCGGGATCGAAGAACTTGCGGGACCAGCCACCATGCTTGAAGCCGCCGTCCGTGTCCTCCTCGGGCCCCCCGGGGGCCTGCACGACTCCGTCGAGGCTTATGAACTCCGTGATGAGCGTTTTCATCGCCCTCCTTGATTGGAACGGGGACGTTGGGAACCCTAATTGGTCGAAGCGGTTCACTGATTTGGTCAAGGTTTCCACTCACGCTTGCGCATGGTCTCGATCACCTGCTTGGGAGCTATGTGGTTCAAATACACGGCGGTGGTGGCAAGAGAGACATGTCCGAGCTGTTTCTGGATGATCGGCATCTCCACCCCCTCCATCATTAACTCGTAGGCGTGGGTGTGGCGTAAGCCATGAGGATGGATTCGCTTTTCGATCCCCGCTTGTCGAGCGAGCTTGGGAAGCAGGGCCTTGAGGAGGTCTTCATCCACCCACTTTCCGCGCCTAGGTCAGAGGTCGGTCGATCACCTGGAGCCCCTGGGCCGTTGACGGCCTCCTAAGAGGACGACGCCTCGACCATTGCCGACTCGTGGGGTTGGGCCGACAGTGGGAACGTCAGTAGAAACCGCGAGACGGTCAGGCCATGCTGCGAAAGAGCCTCCTCAACACGCAGAACGCGAAACACGATTCAGCGGATGCAGCGCGTGGCGCGTACGGTGGGAGCATGGATTCAGGTCCTATACGCGCTCGGCCGGGTTGCCGCTCCCCTATTTGGTAGTCATCGCAGTTCTGGTCGTCTCCGGTCGAAGCGTCGACTACCCGGGCGCGTATCTGAAGCCCTTTCGACGGATTGAAGGTGTACGGTGGCTATGCCGGGCAAGCGTCGAGCTCGTTGACTTCGAGCACTCCATCGACGTCTGGCCGAGGGAACGGGTGGCGAAATGTAAACGCGAAAGCTGACGGACCCGCGGCCTCAAGTTGAGCGAGACGCTCGAGGGCCTCATCAATGGATGGAGTGTGGCCGGTGGGGACCCACCAGAGCGCCGTGAAGGCCGATCCATATCGCTGGAACCATTCTCGCCGCCTACGGAGAAACGCGGTGTGATCGGAGCGGTAGACGTAATCGCCGAGCGCCTCGATTGACTCCCACACCGACATGTTGATCGCCACCAACTCATCATCTTCGACCGGACGCAGCGAGGTGGCGTTGCCCTCATCGGTCTGCAGACGCCACACGAATCCGGGTGTACCGTCGGCCAGAGCGTTGATGCGATCAAGCGCGTTCTTGAAGTCGGCGATCATCGGATCGTCTACCGGCGCCCGCAACCGTCCGACATTCACCTGGGCAAGTTGCCAGCTCATCAAATGGTGATGATACAAACGATGCAAGGGTCCGCTCGAAGTGGGAGCGATGTGACTCAGGTAAACGGCGGTTGTGGCGAGCGACACGTGTCCGAGCTGCCTCAATCAGCCTTGTGATCTGCCGGCGAACCTGCTCCGCCGTTGACAGCGAGCGCGCTCTAGGGAGAAAGACGACTGGTTGTTCATGGATCGGAAGGAACCCGAACCCTCTGGTGTTGTGTCACCAAGCGCACACAAGAAGAGACGAATGACCCTAAACGATATCGAGAAGCAGGCGATCGACAACCCACAGCCCTGGGCCCGCCAGCACATTGACCAATACCTGGCGAGTGAAGGACGGGACGTCGATCACCCGCTGGCGGAACGGCTGATTCTCCTCTACACAAAAGGGAAGAAGAGCGGGAGGATCCGGCGCGTACCGGTCGTCCACTTTCCCGATGGTGACGACCTGATCGTGATCGCCTCTAAGGGAGGCGCCCCCCAGCACCCCAGCTGGTTCTTCAACTTGAAGACCGACCCGCAGGTGTGGGTCCGAAACAAGGCCAGCCTTTTCGAGGCCCGAGCCGAGATCCTCCACGGCGAAGAGCACGAGAATATGTGGGCGCGAGTAGTGAAGTGGGCGCCCGGTTTTCAGCAATATCAGGACCGCACCGAACGACAAATACCGCTGGTGAGGTTGAGGCGAATCGGAGCTTGAGAACCCACCCCGGTCAACTACGGGCTCCAGTCTCGTTTCCGCATCGTCGGCTACGTTCCGGGTGCGCGGTTGATCTCGTCGGCCAACGCACGCAGGATCGGGAGAGTGGCGTGATCCTTGGGTCGATTGGCCGCTTCCTTGCTGCGAATGATGTCGATCAGCGCCGCCACTTTCACCGCGCAGCCGGCCAGCTCGAACTCGATGCTGGCAGCGACGAGGGCGTCGTAGTCGGAAATTCCGGCTGGAGTAAACGTCAGGTCGAGGTCCCCGCATTGGGTGGTCATGTTGAGCATCGCCATCGAGTCAAGCAATGCCGGATGTGGATCAAAGGCCACACCGTCGGGCGAGTCGACGACACGGAGCCGAGCCTCGAGGAATCGCAAAGCGTCGGCGAGGTTTTTCAGATTCGACGACTCTCTTCTCGGCACGATGTCAGCATCGTTGGTCATCGCCGGCGAACCGTGCACAACCGCTGCGAGGCCCCCGATCAGGACGTAATCGACGGCATGGTCGGCGAGTACCCGGAAGATGCACTCGGGGTCGAGGGGGGCTGGCACTAGTCGCGGCGGCGGGCAGAGGCCAAGAGACGGCTGAGGTTGACCACCGAAGTCAGCCTTTCCGTGGGTGACATGGCCAGCTGTTGACGGATCTGGGAGCGATCCACGTCGTCTTGTCTATCGACCGATAGCGAAAGCGACAGCCCGCAGGCACGGAGTATGCGCCTCAAGGTCGACAGCCTCGGCTCATCCTCCCCACTCTCCCATCGCGAGACGACCGGTTGCCTGCTACCGATCCGGTGGGCTAGTTCAGCCTGCGATAAACCAGCCTCCAAGCGGGCAAGGCGGATCAATTCCGCAACGTTCTGGGGGAGGGCTGGCAGTCTTTCTTCCACAGTGAAACAATACTACAAAGGCGATACAAGATATACTCTAAAAGTTATGGAGGACGAAGCATGTCCGAATGAAAGCCGTTCTATAGGCGTTATGCGGTCGTTAGACTACACACTAGCATGTCGAATGACACGAGTGTAACGAAGGGAGTTCCGTGACAGATATGGCCGGATTGGTAGATGAGCTGCTCCTCGATGACATCGTGGACTCACCGGATGTGGCGAAGGTCACAGGAGCAACCCCGCGTAGCGTCACTCGATGGCTGCAAGGTGCATCCCCTCGCCGACCCGCCGAGGAACGCCTCCTTGAACTCAAAGCCGTGGTCGACATCTTGCGCCGGGTGCTGCGTGAGGAACCAGCGCGCCTCTGGCTCCGCAGCCCGAATCCCGAACTCAACTATGAGAAGCCACTGGATCTTGTCGAGCGGGGTGAGTACAGGCGGGTGATCGGCGCGATCTTGGCACTAGCAGAGGGCGTCACCGCCTGAGGTGGAAGTCAGCTCAGAGCAGATCGCCACCGCAACTCATACCGCATATCGTGGCGAGGCTTTTCGGCATATGGCGGCCCGCTGGGACAACCCTCTCAGCGGCGAGGGTGCGAAAATCCACGGCGGCCGTTTTAACCCACCAGACAGCTTCCCGGTCCTCTATTTGTGCACGACGCGTCCATGCGCCGTCGCCGAGTTCCGTCACCTCGGTAACCGAATGACGATCGCGCTCGAGGGTCTGCTCCCACGGGCGCTGCACCGCTATCAGATATCCCTCCATCGAGTACTCGACCTGACCTCCGTTGAGACCCTCGAGCGTCTCGGTATCACCGCAGCTGAGGTCATTGGTAGTGACCTCAGGATCCCTCGGCAGATCGGCGAGTCTTCGCATGCGACCGGATCTCAAGCAATCCGATCGCCATCAGCGACGGGCGTTGACGACGTGCTCGCCGTCTTCCCGGAGCTGCTGGGCTCCGGGCAACTTCGCACGGAGCTACTGGAACGATGGGAGTCGATCGAGGACATGTGAAATGTCGGTCAGCGAAGAGAGATCAGACCCCGACCCTCTTGAACAAGGGGTCAGTGGAGAAACCCGTGACCTTCCTGAGAGCCCTGCGAGCCCCACGTCCCCGCGTCAAGTGACGGTATGCCACCGCCCGACCGGTCGGAGCGAGGCGGATTGCTTCCGCATCGTCGGCCCCTTTCACCCGCCAGGATCCGTAGGCGTGCTCGAGCGTGGTGTAACGGTCACCATCGAACTCGATCGGGATGCGGGCCGTATTGGCAAGGATGGAGAGCGGTCCGGTAAACGAAGCGATCTCGGTCAACTCGGGGATCCTCGGCGCCTGGAGCGGTGACGCCTCCAAGCCGGAGAGTTCGAGCAGGTCGTCGGCGCACCCTTCCAGTCCAATGCGATAGCCCGTTAGCGGGCGAAGCCCACCAACCGGTCGGCCTCGTAGTCGGTCACCCAGACCCGATCGGGTCCGATCCGCACCGCGGCGGGGAGCCCCATCGGGAAGTCGCCGAGCACCTCGCCGTTGGCCAGGTCGAGCCTGATCACCGCCCCGACCCGACCGGGGTGACGGATGGCGATCCAGGCCTCGTCGCCAGAGACATCGAGGGCGAGAATCTCGGCGACATTCTCGAGCGAGATCCGACGGGCCACCTCGTTGGTGGCCGGATCGATCGCCCACACCTCGTCCGCCCGCGCACCCCAAAGCAGACCACCGTCACTGTCAAGCGGAATGCCACCGCCCGTCTCGATCGTCGCTTCAACCGCGAGCGGGTCACCACCGACCCGTCGAATCGGAGTGCTATCACTCGACGCCCACCCCGATCCGGCGAATGCAACGATGTCGAGATGCTCGTTCTGGACGATGTCGATGGGCAGCCGGCTCACGACCTCGGCGGTCGCCGGGTCGACCAGCACGACGGCGCCCGCCTTCTCGACCACCCACACGTTCCCTTCTTCGTCGACCGAGACGCCCTGCACCGCCTCGACTCGCACGTTGGTGATCTCCATGGTCCCGAGGTCGAGGAGCCCGAGGCCGCCCGTTGTACTGGACTCATAGCGACCAAGGGCGACCCGACCGTCGGGCATTGCCGCCACGTTCTGGACGTAGTCGCCGACCGGGATGGTTGCGGTCTCGGTGGCTGTGGCGAGGTCGAGGACGATCAGCTGGTTGGAGTCATGCGCGGCCACCAGCGCCTGGCCATCCACCAGGTCGAGGCCGAGTGGTCCCTGACCGGACAGCTCGATCTCGATCTGTTCGGGCGGAAGGACAGGTGCGGTCGTCGTCGTGGTTTGAAGCGGTGGGGTAGTCGTGACGGCGGTAGCCGTCGTGGTCGCGGCTCCGGGGGACATACTGCAGGCAAGGACCCCGAGCGTTACCAGCGTGAGCAGGGACGAGGCGACTCGGGACACCACTTCTCATGCCACAACCCGATCTGCAATGTCCGGCGAGCACCAGTCGATCAACTCTCGACGCGCCCAACTTCGGCATACCCCTCGGTTCAAAAGGAGGTTGGCGTGACACGAGCGACCGGAGTTGGTGGAGTGTTCTTTCGAGCCAGCGACCCCACGACACCAATGCCCGCTCAGTCCATCCGAGCTGGAAGTCCGCGGTCGAGCAGCCGGGTTGTCGCCGCTGAAACGACCACACACGTCTCGAAGGCCGCGAAACGTGACTCTGCAACCCTCCTGCGATTGCGATATGTTCCGATGATGAGGTCCTGGTCCAGCACGAGAAAGTCCGAGGTTTCAGCAAGAGTGGATCAAGCGATGCTGCGGCCATGACCTCTTCCACCGCCTACTGGCTGAGTCGAGGCTTCCGGATCATTTCGATGGCGCTGCCGGTCGACCTGGTAGTCGAGTTCGACCGACGCGTCCACGAGGAACCTTTTCGGTCACGATGGTCGTTGGCCACGCGGGCCCTGCGGCACTATCTCGATTGTCCCGACGCCGACTGGGAACCTCCCAAGAACCCAGCCGACTAACCGCCGCGCGGCGGCCGCGAATGGACAAAAGGGTCTGGTGATGTTCCCGAGCCAAGGCCGCTCTTGGGTGATCCGGAGTTCAAACCGATATGTATTGAATGACCGACACAAGGACTGCCGAACGAGTGTGGGAGACTTGGGAGAGGCTGCCGTTTGCTGAACGGAAACCGGTGGCCGCAATCGCCTCGGCTCTCCGCCTAACGACCGCCGAGGTCGCTGGCATCCTCCTTCCAGGTCTCGCATGGGAAGATTCGATGGAGCCCATTCCACACCCGAGGCCGAGTTCCGCAATGACCGAGTCTGACCGGCGATACGAGTTGTACGGATTGACATCCTCTCTCGAGCAGGCACAGGCCGACGCCCGGGAGGAGACTGGTTTGGCTGGCCTCGAAAGGACGCGACGGTTGCTTCATCTCACGGGGCAATTGCCTCCCCATGCCCCGCTGACCCGCTCACCGTCGCTCGATCGTTTCCGTGGCCTAATGATCGGCACCGCGGTTGGTGATTCTCTAGGGCGACCGGTGGAAGGCCATCGCCGTGTGAGCGTCGACTACGTGGCCGAAGTCATAACCAATCCACCACCCATGCGATTGACCGACGACACGGCCATGACCATCGGGTTGGCCGAGTCGCTTTTGGCCGCTGATGGATTCTCCGGAGACGACCTGGCGCAACGATTTGCCGAGAACTATCGAAGCGATCCAGATCGAGGGTACGGGGGAGGGGCGATCAAGGTGTTCAAAGAGGTTCTGCGCGGCATGCCATGGCAAAAGGCAGCCGGCTCGCTCTTTGGCGGTACAGGCTCCTACGGCAATGGTGCAGCCATGCGGGTAGCACCGGTGGCGCTGTGGTCGTTTGGTGACTTGGGGTCGACGATTCGCCTCGCCGAAGAAACCGCCAAGATCACCCACACTCACCCCGAGGGGATTGAGGGGGCGGTTCTCCAGGCAGCGGCGGCTTGGCATGCCCTTCATAGCGATGCCAACGGGAAACTCGATCTCGACGGGATTCTTTCCGACTTGAAACATCTCGCTCACACCGACGAGTTCACGCAAGCTCTCGAAATTCTCCCTCTTTGCCTGGACCGTGACGACGAAGAACGGACTCGGCTTCACCTCGGTAACGGTGTTAGGGCCAGTCGGTCCGTGATAACGGCCTTGCACTGTTTTCTCAAGGCCACCGCCTTCGAAGAGGCGATTGTCCGAGCATTGCAGATGGGCGGTGATGTCGACACCATTGCTGCTATGACTGGTGCCCTTGCCGGTGCCCGCTTCGGGCTGGCGGGAATCCCCGAAGCTTGGCAGCAGGTAGAAGGCCGGGCTCAACTGTTGGCGCTCGCCGACGCGATCTATGCACGCCGGGCCTAGCGACCCTTCCCCTCGGCCGGTCTCCCAAGAGCATCGCCGATACCCACTCCCAGCAACGCACCGCGATATCTGTCGCGGTAGTCGATATCGAAGGCGACCGGCAGGGGCGCAATTCCCTGATCGGCTGGCAGCAGCTCCAATGCACTCATTTCGTTACGGTCAGTCTGGCCGAGACGCCCCAGCCCGAAACCAGAATTCGATGGGTGTAGCCAAATGCGAACTGACCGCCGCGTGAGGCGCTCAATACCTCAATGTCGTCGCAGAACGTCAGATTTAGTCACATGGCGACAGACCAGGGCCTTGCCGCTGTAGCTGCGAGAGCTACAACTCGAACCGCCCCGGCCTTCATCAATGCTTCGCTAACAGCCTTTACCGTCGAGCCGGTCTGGACAAGGTCGTCTACAACAGTCACCCTTTTGTTTCCCAGATCGACGCTAGACCGAAACACGCCTTTGAGCAGCTGCTCCCGATCAGCGAGTGGTGTGTTCTTTATTGGTGCGCTTGGCGATGTCTTCTTCACAACTGAGTCGTACTTCACGTCTACGGCCGCAGACAGTTTGCGAGCCAAAAGCATGGCAAGTGGTTCACTAAGGGCGTGAGCTCTGCCGGGGACTGGTACAACAAGGTCGGATGATGTGACCGCTGGGTGCCGTACCATTCGCTGACAGAACTCGATGGCTAATTGCTCCGCAGCCGCAACGTCACCCTGATATTTGGCGTCATACACGAGCTGCCCAGTCGGGGTGCGCCCTGTGCCTTCACTGTGGTCGGTCAGGGTCCAGGTTGCTATTGGGCTCGTCATCAAAAGTTTGGAAGTCCTCATGAATTCGAGGAAGCCGAGGACATCGTGGGACGCAACTTCCACCAATTCGACTATCGCGGTGTGGCGGTACGATTCCAGAAGTCTCCCCGAGAATTCGTCCAGGAGAACTCCGGCATACGCCTCGGGTATGGCGGCTCTGATCTTTACGCGCAGAACATTCGGGCTTCGGTCCTCCACTGAAGACCAGATGGGCCAACCATCGTCAAGCATTCCACTTTATCGGCAGAACTCCTGGCCAACTAGACATGTACGGCGGTGTTGTTCTGGCCGCAGCTGTCGATAATGAATCTGACTCATGGACTTCAGCGACGACGACAAGGCGGTGCTCGCTCTGACCACGCGGCTCGGCGGGCGAGACCGCCCATCTCTCGGTCCAGTGGCATGGAGCAAGCTCTCCCAGCTCCTATCCGACCACGGGCTGTCCCCATCTGTTCTGCTGTCCGTTCGACCGCCGTTCCTGACAGAAAAACAGAGCGACACGATCGACCAGCTCACCGATCGTGTTGGTACCGTGCTGAGGGAGGCCGAGGAGCTTTATCTGCGAGGAGTCTGGGTGACTCCGATCAGCAGCAAGTCGTATCCCGTAATCCTGCAGAGTCGACTAAGGACTCAGGCCCCTCCTGTTCTCTTTGGAGTGGGCGAGCGATCGATGCTCGAGCGGGGTGGTATCGGTGTCGTTGGTTCTAGAGACGTATCACCTAATGGTGCGGCGCTCGCAACGGCCTTGGCTGGAGAAGCGGTCAAGTCCGGGCTTCAGGTGGTTTCTGGAGGGGCCCGTGGGGTGGATCAACTAGCCATGAATGCCACCTACGAGGCAGGCGGGGCAGTAGTGGGTGTACTGGCTGGTTCCCTCTTTGAGAGGACTCGCTCCCCACAGGTACTAGCTGCCCTCGATGAAGGGAACACGTGCCTTGTCACCCAGCAGCATCCATCCACCGGTTTCAGCCCCGCCGCCGCAATGGCACGCAACAAACTCATTTATGCGATTGCTGATCTGACGGTTGTGGTTGCTTCCGATATGGACACCGGAGGCACATGGTCTGGGGCGACCGAAGCTCTCAGCGCCAGGTATGGCCGTGTCGCCGTTTACCGCGGTGACGGAGAGGGGCCAGGCAATCGGGAGTTGGAGAAGCGCGGGGCGTCACCCCTCTCCGATGTGAACGGGCTGTCCTCGGTTCTCGAAGCGCAAGATTTTGAGCCTCCCACTCAGCTCCGGCTCGTCGACTGACCCTTTTCAAGGAAACGGTCTATTTGCCTCTCGGCTTGAAAGAGGCGCTGCGTCGAGAGTCTGAAGCGACCGGTCCGAGCGAGGCTGAACTCGTCAGGGAAGGCATCGGACTCGTGACAGGCAGTCAGCGGGTCGCCAAACCGACACTGCCCATCTTCGAAAGTGGGATACCCGA
The DNA here is from genome assembly GCA_040905905.1 of Acidimicrobiia bacterium. Taxonomy (GTDB): domain Bacteria; phylum Actinomycetota; class Acidimicrobiia; order Spongiisociales; family ZC4RG35; genus JAICND01. The sequence goes on along the minus strand of JBBDQN010000051.1, from coordinate 61,069 downwards.
CCTTGCTGTACGGACCGACGAGTTCCTCGAGGGTTTTGGCGAGCGGTGATCGTCCTCGACCCCAGTGGGCTGTTGGCTGCCATCGACGCCAGCCAACCCGAACATCATCGTGCTCTCGCACCGCAACGCGAGCGGGACTCAAAGCAACAGGTCAGGCGCATGCTGGAAGCAATCGCCAAGTAAGTTAGGGTTGATAAGACAATAACCCGGCCCTAAGGTAAGGGTCGTGAAGACCAAAACTCCGAGCGCCCAGCGGCCCGCCGGCTACGACCCTGCGCTGTTCCCCGCCTTCGCGGTCACCGTCGACGTCGTGATCCTGACCATGGTCGAGCGCACGATCAACCTGCTGCTCGTCCGCCGCGGCCAGGAGCCCTTCGAGGGGATGTGGGCGATCCCGGGCGGCTTCAAGCGGCCGCACGAGACACTGGACGAGGCGGCAAGGCGCGAGCTGGCCGAGGAGACGGGTGTCGACGTCCCCAGCCTGCTCACGCAGTTCGGCGCCTACGGCGACCCCGGGCGCGACCCGCGCATGAACGTCGTCACCGTCGGCTACCTGGCGGTGCTGCGCGATGTGGGCGCGATCGCCGCGGGCACGGACGCCGCCGAGGCCGATCTCGTGCCCGGCGCCGACGTCCTCCAGGGGAAGCTCCCGCTCGCGTTCGACCACTTGCGGCTCGTGCGCGACGCCATCGAGCGGGTGCGCGTCGAGCTCGAGGTCTCCGGAATCGCAACTGCATTCGTCGGCACTACCTTCACGATGGCGGAGCTGCGCGCCGTTTACGAGGCGATCTGGGGCGTGCAGCTCGACGCCGCCAACTTCCGCCGCACGATCGTCTCCGAAGACGGGTGGGTGATCCCGACCGGACGCCGCACGCAACCCGGCCCCGAGGGCGGCAGGCCCGCGGAGCTCTTCCGCGCCGGGCGGGCGTGGAAACACGGCGGGCCGATCCACCTGCTCCAGCGGCTGAGGGAGCGGAATCCGTGAGGGCGGTTGTGCACGAACGGTTCGGGCCGCCGGAGGTGCTGCGCATCGAGGATGTCCCGGCGCCGGTCCCGAAGGACGACGAGGTCCTCGTGCGCGTCCGCGCGACGACGGTCAATCAGACCGACTGCCACGTGCGCCGCGCGAGGCCGATTGTCTGGCGTTTCATGATCGGTTTCTTTCGCCCGAAGTGGAGGACGCTGGGTATGGAGTTCGCCGGCGAGGTGGAGGCGGTCGGGTCGGCGGTGACCGAGTTCGCCGTCGGTGACCGTGTGTTCGGGATGAAGAATCACGGTGCGAACGCGGAGCTGGTGACCGTTCGCGAGAGCCGCCTGGTCGCACACCTGCCCGAGGCGCTGAGCTTCGAGGAGGGCGCGGCCGTGATCGACGGCGCATATCAGGGGCTGGTGGCTCTGCGGCGGGGACGCGTCGGCAAGGGCACACGCCTGCTCGTGTACGGCGCCTCGGGCTCGTGCGGAACGGCGTGCGTGCAGCTCGGGCGTCATCTCGGTGCGCACGTCACGGCGGTGTGCGGCACGAAGAACGTCGAGCTCATGCGCTCGCTCGGCGCCGACGTCGTCATCGACTACCAGCGCGAGGACTTCAGGAAGGGCGGCGAGAAGTACGACGTGATCGTCGACGCGGTCGGGAAGATCGTCGGGTTGCGGTACCGCGGCTCGCTCGTCCCAGGCGGGATGTTCGTGCTCACCGACGGGCTCTGGAACGTGCTGGGCGTCCTCCTGACCCGCTGGAGCAGCCGGAGGATCGTCGCCGCGTGGCCGCGGTACGAGAAGGAGGATCTCATCCTCCTCAAGCGGCTGCTCGAGACTGGCGAGTACCGCGCGGTGATCGATCGCACGTATCCGCTCGAGCGGGTCGTCGAGGCGACGACGTACGTCGAGACCTGGCAGAAGACCGGCAACGTCGTGCTGACGCTCGAAGGAGGCAGGAGCTGAGTTCATCGGGCACCCGCTGGACGCGCTCACAATCAGCGAGATGTCCTGGCCGCAGTTCAGAACGACGAATCCGCCGGGCGCGAACTCACGACGCAGGGCGCGCAGCGATCGGCCGCCGCCGTTGTCGAGGATCGCGTCGTACGGTTCCTCGCGCAGACGCAGGATCTTGGCCGCCCTGGCCGTGAGCTCGGTTGAGATCTCGGGGTTCGCATAGCGGATCACCCAGTCTTGACTGGATGGCAGTATGCGAAGGCTGGCGATCTTGCTGGTGGCTGTGAGCTTGTCGTCATGTGTGCCTGCAACCACGCCGCCCACGGTTGCAACCATCACCACGGTCCAGGAGACAACTTCGACCACGGTCGCCACCACCACGACGACGACCCGGCCTCCGACTACCACCATCACCACCATTCCTCCAACCACAACCACCACCCTGGGGCGACCGGAGTGGCTCGGTACCCAACCGCTTCCCCTGTTGCCGGATGGGACGGCCCAGGTGTTGCCGACGCCGCCCGAATTGGTCGATCGTCGCCTGCCGACTCCGGACCTGCTTCCCCCGCCAGCCGGCGAAAAGTTCGAGTTCACGATCCAGCCCATCCCCGACGACGTCCTGGTCCGCTCCACCTGGAGGGAGGGGTGCCCGCAAGACCCTGAGAACCTTCGCTATCTCACTGTCAGCTTCTACGGTTTCGACGGGCTCGCCCACAACGGGGAGATCATCGTCGACGCCGGGGAGGCCGAGGACGTCGTGGGGGTGTTCGAGCGGATGCACGCCGAGCGGTTCCCGATCGAGGAGATGCGGGTCATCTCCCGGGAGGAACTCGAAGCTCCCCGAACCGGTGACGGCAACGTCACCACCGGGTTCGTCTGCCGGCCGGTGGTCTACTCCACCTCCTGGTCCGAGCACGCCTATGGGAGGGCGATCGACATCAATCCTTTCCATAATCCCTATCGCCGTGGTGAAAGGGTCGTGCCGGAGCTGGCCAGCGCATATCTAGACCGGGACGATGTCCGGCCGGGGATGATCGCCGACGGAGACGTGGTCACGCGCGCCTTCGCCGACATCAGATGGGGTTGGGGAGGGAACTGGCGCACCGCCGATGACTGGATGCACTTCTCCTCCAGCGGGCGCTAGCCAGGATCGGGCGCTTGGGGAGATCATCGATTATTCGGGCGATCGGGCATGTCCTTAGAAGGGGTTCGATCATCGAGCAACCGGATCGCGGCCTCGACTATCTCGGACATGTCGCGCCAGAACGGGCCGCCTCGCGCCTGAGAAGATCGACAACCCGGTCGTCGGGTACAAACGGGGTCCTCGTCATCGTTGACGGAGCCCCGGAAGAGCTGAGCGGGACTTGGACGACTCAGGTCGGTTCCGTCCAAGTAGCGCTGACACTGGAGGGCGATCGGTATTCGATCACCCGCGGTTCCGCCTCGGGGTCGGGCATGATCTCGGTAGTCGGCGACCAGATCACCTTTTCCGGGTCGAGTCTCTGCTCTGGAGTCGGTACCTACACCTGGAGCGTGGACGGCGAAACGCTGGCCTTTGAGGCCTCCGACCCCATGGACCCCTGTTCGGGGCGGACTTCGGTCCTGCTCGGGGTGGTCTTTACCGGGGATTGATCGGGAGCGGTCGACAAGGTGACGCTCCCGCTGCTGCCTTCGCGGCACGGCACCGTCTGTCTACAGCAACACCTCGGCAAGCTGGCGCCACGGGTCGGTGGGGTCGTCGTCGAGGATGTAGATAGCGACGTGGTCGGCGCCGGCGTCGAGGTGGGCGGTGAGCCCGGCGGCCACCGTCTCGGGGGTGCCGCGGAGGACCAGGGCATCGACCAATCGGTCGCTGCCACCGTTCTCCAAGTCGGCCGGGTCCCAACCCTCCCGAACAAGGTTGCGGCGGTAGTTAGACAGCCTCAGGTAGCGCTCGACCATCGCCTGCCCCTCGGCCCGGGCGGCGGCTAGATCGGTGGTCATCGTCACCATGGGCGCGGGCGCCAAGAGCGGGCCGGATCCCATCACCTCCCGGCCGAAGGCGGTGTGCCGGGGGGTGGTCAGATAGGGATGGGCCCCCAAGGTCCGTTCCGCCGCCAACCGGAGGGCCTTGGGCCCGAGAGCGGCGAGCACCCGACGTTCCTTGGGGACTCCACCATGGTCGAGGCGATCGAGATAGTCCTCGATCTTGTCGAGCGGGTTCTGGTACTGCTGGGTCGACTCGGGATGTCCGATGCCAACCCCGAGGATGAAGCGGTCCGGGTGCCGCTTGTCGATCCGGTGGTAGGAGGTGGCCACTGCTTCGGCCTCCTCCCGCCACATGTTGACGATCCCGGTCAGCACCGGGATCCGCTCGGTGGCCTCGATAATCCGTTCGACCATCTCCAGATCACCGGGGGGTGAGCCACCAACCCAAATCGCTCCGTAACCGAGGGACTCGGCCTCCCGGGCCAGGTCGGGGGTGATCTCAGCCAAACGTCGCCAGACGCCGAACCTTCCCAACGAAATCGTCATCCTGCTCCTCTCCGAAGGGACCACTTTGGGCGATGCCGCCAGCTAACAGTCAGCCGATTCCCCGCGCCACTGCAAGGTACTTGCCCAGGGGCAGGTTCAGGGCCAACCCGGGTAGGTAGGGAGTTCTCCACTCCACGTTCAAGAAAGGAAGCGTCGGATCGCCACCGCCTACCATCAACTCCTCTCGAGAGGATGGCGATGTCGGTGGTGCTTGCCCCCAATGGATCCCGTGGTGTGACGATGCCCAAGTTCGTCCAGCCGTTGATGAAGGCTGGGATGGGCCTGAGCCATCTGGTCTTTCGGAAGCTGGGTGATCGAATGAAAGTCCAGGGTCAGAGGCTGCTGATGTTGACAACCATTGGCGCCAGAACCGGTGAGCGTCGGGAGGCCGTCCTCGGTCGATTCGCTGATCCCACTCATCCCGGGACGTGGCTGGTCATTGGATCAGCCGCCGGGTCGGCCCGTCACCCGGCCTGGTGTTACAACCTGGCCAAGAACCCGGAACAGGTCTGGATCAAGGTGGGGAAAGAGGTCATAAAGGTCCACCCCGATTCGCTGCACGGAGCCGAGCGGGTGGAAGCCTGGAAGCGGGTGGTGACGGCGGCCCCCGGATATGGCCAATACGAAACGACCACCGATCGCGAGATTCCCATCATCCGCCTGACCCCGGAGACCAAGGTCGCATGACAATCAATACCGCTCCCAGCGGCGTCACACGCGTTTTCGCCTAGGGTCCGCTCATGAACATCCCGCAATCGGTCCGCGATCTCCTTGCCACCGGGCCGCTGGGCCATCTGGTCACCCTTGATCCCGACGGGACTCCTCACGTCACTCTGGTCTGGGCGGGCTTCGACGGAGATGAGCTGGTTTTCGCCACCTTCCCCGACCAGCACAAAATCGAAAGCATTCGCCGCGACCCCCGGGTGGCGATCTCCTTTCAGGCCCACGACAACCAGGGCCCGGGTCTCCATCCCTATGCGGTCATCAGCGGCCGGGGCCGGGTAAGCGAAGGCGCCGCCCTGGAATGGATGGACCACCTGGCCGGGATCTACCTCGGGCCTGGCCAGCGCTTCCCGATGCGAGATGCCCCTCCGGGTTTCGTCGTGCGTGTCACCGTCCATCGGATCTACGGCGTCGGGCCCTGGGGCCACAACTTTTAGGGTCGGCTTCATCGACCGGGATGCTTAGAGTGCCAAGCCGGTGGATCACTCGGAAACGTCTCAAGCAACGCACGACGATCATCTCAACCTTCTCGCCCTGCTTCCACTGTTCGCGGGCCTGCCCTGGCACGAGCTGGAACGGATCGCTGCCGACCTCGAAGAAGCCTTCTTCCCGCCCGGCCAGAGTGTGCTGCGAGAAGGCCTCGGCGGCCCCCACCTCTACGTGATCCTCGACGGTCAGGTGGCGGTGCTGATCGCCGGGATGGAGCGTGCTCGTCTAGGTCGGGGCGACTTCTTTGGCGAGGTGGCCGCTCTTCTCGGAGGCCCGCCCGGTGCCGAGGTCGTGGCCGTCGCTGGCCCGGTCCGATGCCTCTCGCTCCCGGCCGAACGGCTCGAGGAGTTCTTGCTCGATCACCCCCGGGTCATGTTCCGCATGCTCCAAGCGGAGGCCAGACGGTTGCACGCAACCAACCAATGGCGGACGTAGTCGGCGCCCGCCCCCATCCACCGGGCGAGTATCCAATCGTCATCGTCGGAAGTGGACCGGGCGGGCTACAGATCGCCTACCTTCTTCGACGGAGCGGAATCACCTTCGCCCATATCTCCCGCGACCCCGAGCCGGGAGGAATGTTTCGAACGCTGCCAGTCTTTGATCGGCTGCTGTCGTGGTCGAAGCCGGCGCCTGCGCCGGGCCCCGGGGTCCGCGGCGAAGCGTGGTACGACTGGAATCTCCTGCTGGCCGACGACGCCCATCGGGTGGCGGTGAGCGACATGATGTCGTCGCCGGGCATCTTTCCAAGCCGACAGGAACTGTCGCGGGCCCTGGCCGCCTTCGCCGAGCGCTCCCGGCTCACCATTCGATATCAATGCGAGTGGACGGGAACCCGTATCGACCAAGGCAAGTTCGTGCTGGAGACGGCCGACGGGGAGTACCGAAGCAAGGTGGTGGTCCTCGCTACCGGAATGTCCCTTCCCTGGTTTCCCAAGGTCCCCGGCATTGAACATGCAATCGGCTACGCCGAAATCGGCGACCCGAATGGTTATAGGAATCGGCGGGTCCTGATCATTGGCAAAGAGAACTCAGGGTTCGAGATCGCCGATGAACTGTTGCCGTACGCGGGCCAGGTCGTAGTGGCGGGGCCGGGACCAACGCGGTTCACCATCACCACCGGATCTTTCGCCGGGTCCCGGGCTCGATTCGATCAGACCTACGAGGACCATGTCGTCGGTGGCGGCTCGGCCGTTCTCGACGCATCCATAACTTCCATTCAAACCAAATCCGGCGAACTGCTGGCTGACCTGCGCTTGGGCGAGATCGGGCGGCCGTTGCCATTGGTGGTAGACGACGTCGTCGCTGCCACCGGATTCACCAGTGAGCTGGGCGACCTCCGCAGTCTCGGTCTGCAGACCTTCGCCCGCGATCGCCTCCCGGCGCAGACCCCTTTCTGGGAGAGCGCCTCCATCCCCGGGATCTATTTCGCCGGCACCCTCACCCAGGCCGCCCGAGGTTTGCGTAAGCACGGGGTCCCAAGCACGTCAGCATCGATCCAGGGATTTCGCTACAACGCTCAAATCCAAGCCCGGCATATCGCCGAACAACATTTCGGAGTCACACCGCCCCGTTCGCTCATCGATCCTCCGCAACTGAGGGGTTTCCTTCTCAGGGCCGCAAGCCGATCAGCCGGCCTCATGAGCCAGAAGGGCTACCTGGCGCGAGTGGTGGCGATGAAGGAAGGGGGGCTGACCCACTCGGGTTTGCAGCCGCTCACCGCCTTCCTCGACGGCGAAGGATCTGCGCTGGCAGTCGCAGTCGAGGTGGGTTCGGATCGCAGCATCCAACCGGTGGTTTACCTTCGACAAGCCACCAGGGTGAGCGAACACATACTCGACCCCCACCCTCTCCATGACTACGAATCAGACGACCATGCCCGCCAGCTTGATTCCATTCTTGCCGGATGGCCGTTGCGTTAGATCGGCGCCCGTTGGAGCCCGGCGAGTCGATCCGAGGGAAAGGGCCGGAGCGCACTCGTGCGATTGGCGATTCCGGCCAAACGTGCGGCCCCAACCAGGACAGGTCCAGCTCACACCCCACTGGCTAACTCTGAGGACCGACCCCGAAGCGGGTGAGCTGCGCCGTCAGCCGAAAGCGGTCTCCTCGGTACAGCGATCGCACGTATTCGACCGGACGCCCATCGGCGTCACGGCTGCTGCGGGTTAGGAGCAACATCGGGGTGCTGGCATCGGACCCGAGCAACCGCGAAGCAGATGGTGGGGCCAGGACCGTTTCGATCGTTTCTTCAGCATCGGCCGGAACCACTCCGAATCGCTCTTCGAGAATCGCATAAAGCGATAAGCCCTCCGAGAGCTCCTCTGCGATTCCCGGGAATCGGTTGTGATCGAGATATACCGTCTCTACCGCCATGGGCTCCCCGTTGGCATAACGGACCCGCTCCACCCGCGTCACCAGGGCCGACTGTTCCAAACCAAGGCGGCTGGCAACTTCGTCCTCTGCTTCAGTGATTGCCACATCAACGATCCGCGAACCCGGACGGAGACCCTGCGCTTTCATGGCTTCGGTGTAGGAAGTCAATTGCATGTTTTGATTGACCTTTGGCGTCGCAACGAACGTCCCGCGTCCCTGCCGGCGGATGATCCGTCCTTCCACTGCGAGGTCGTGGAGAGCTTGGCGAACGGTCGTGCGCGACACGCCGAACTGCTCACTCAACGCTCGCTCGGGTGGCACCAGCGTTCCCGGAGTAAGCCCGTCGATCTGCTGGCGAAGCCATTGTCTCAATTCGTAATACTTAGGGACGGATTCGCCCTTTGGCTGCTGGGTCTTTGTCATTGCTCATCCTGCGCATTCAGCTCGAGCCGGTAGCGAACCACATCTACCTCGTCGCCGTCCGGTCCTTCGACCGCGAGAATCTCTTTCCGTTGCAAGCCGTCGAGGTGCCAGCCGAGGGTTTCGTAGAACTGCCTGGCTCGGTCGTTGCCGGCCACCACCCAAAGAGTGGCCTCTTTGGATCCGCATGACTGGAGGAAACCCAGTGCATGGTGAAGCAGCCGTTTTCCGATGCCGCCTCCCCAACGAGAGGGGTCGACGTGAATCGAGAAGACCTGGCTGATGCCGTCATCATTGTGGTCCTCGTCCCCAGATGGCCCCACAAAAACAAACCCATGGATTCGAACATCCTCGTGGGCAACAAAGGTCGCATTGCCTGGCGGTGGGTTCTCGAGACGGTCAGTCCACAATGCCATCCTGCGGCTCAGACCCTGTTTCGTGGCGGCGATCGTTCTTGAGAAGTCGGGATAAGTGGCGAGAAACGAGCGACCGTGGAGTTCGGCGATGTCCTTGGCGTCGGCAGCAGAGGCGGGTCGAACATCAACGACCATCCCCTTCATGGCCGCCCCAGGATTCGAGCCGGGTTGTCGACCAGCATGCGATGCAAAGAGGAATCGGCCACTCCCATCGCACGCAGTCGTGGGAGCACCACCGCGTGTAGATAGGTGTAGCCATAACGTCCATGAGTGGAGGGATTGAAATAGGCCTCGACTCCGGACATGTCGCAGGAGAGGACGATGCGGTCTTCATAACCCCTCTCACACAGCAGCGCTAGGGCGGCGATGCGATCGTCATCACTCCGGTGGTACGTCCACTTGACAAATGAACCCTCACCGTGGCCCCCGCTCTCGGGGACCCGATAGTCGAACCATTCCTTCCCAAAGGTGTCGAAGCCAAGATTGACTCCAGTAGCGAGCACCTTCTCCAGATAGTCGATCTCGGGTCGCAGATCCAGATGACCGAGCACTACTCGTCCCACGTCGGCCCCCTCGTTGCTGAGAATGGCGGCCTGCTCGGGGGCCATGGTTCCCAGTGTGCAATGAGTGGAAATCGCCAGTCCGGTTGCAATATGGGCCCTGGCCACCGCTCGGAGGTGGAGCTCCTCTCGGGGTGAGATCGCATCGAGACTGGTTCCGACTTCGCCAAAAACCCCGATTCTTACCCCCGCGACAGGGGTGATGGCGGCTTGGATGTATCGCTCGGTCAAGCGGTCAAGATTGTCGTGGCCGAGCCGCTCCAGCCACGGCTCCTTGTAATACGCGAAACCGGCGACCACATGAAAGGGCAATCCCATCGCCAACCGGTGCAACCGTCCGAACTCGGACTCCAGGTTGGCGATCCTGCTTCCCCCGGTGAGATCCACCAGGGCTGCGACACCCACATCGGCGAGAGGTCCTAGGGCTCGGGGTGCGAGCACTTCTAGATCGCTTTCACCGCCGCCCGAATAGAAGCCTTGGGGCGCGAGCGAGGAGACGTGCTCATGCATGAGGGTTGCGCCCAAGTCCTCTGCTGCGATCGTTCCGGCGACCGTATCTATTCGCACTGTCTTCGCGCGACCTTTCGTGGCTCCGTTGACGCTGTGCGCCGTGATCGGTACGCTAATCAATGGTCTAGACCATTGGTCCAGACCATTGTCCTTGACTGAGGTGGCGGGGAAGGTTTCTGCTGGAGGAGAGGTACATGCAAATCACACGACTGCCAAAAAGACTCGTCGGCGTTTTCTCTGTTGTCGTGCTCTTGTTGTCGGCGTGCGCTCCGCCGAGCACCACTACGACCGCGAGCACCGCCCCACCGACAACTGGAACCGAAACGACGGCTCCGACCGAAACTACTGCGGCGGCAGGAGGCGGAAGAGTCATTGTCGGGCGGACGGGTGACATCGACAACCTGGATCCCCATCTCGCCACTGCGTTTCAAACCATCGATGCCCTCGAGCTCGTCTACGACACACTCTTTGAATTGGATTCCGATCTCAACATCCAACCCGGGCTTGCGGCTGACTACTCATACAGTGAAGACGGCACGGAGATGACCCTCAATCTCAGAGAAGGAGTCACCTTCCAAGATGGTGATCCGTTCACCTCTGCTGACGTGGTCGCTTCGCTGGAGCGCATCCTCGATGAGGCAACGGGAGCCGTCGGCCGAAGCTTCATTCTCTCGATCCAGGAGATCACCGCCCCCGATGATCTGACGGTGGTTCTCGGGCTCGCAGTAGCGGATGCAACTCTCCCGGCAGTGCTGACTCGGGTGAACACGTCGATCATGTCCGATGCCTCAATCTCAGCTGGCACGGTGGGGACCGATCCCAACGGCACCGGCCCGTTCGACTTCATCGAATGGATCCAGGGTGAATCGGTGCAACTCGACACCTTTGCTGACTACTGGGGAACCGCTCCGTCGATCGAAGGCGTAACGATCCGGGTCCTTCCCGAGGACACGTCGTTGCTGGCTGCTCTGCAGGCAGGAGAGATTCATATGGGGATCATCACCAATCCGGCGGTACTCGAGCAAGCGGCGTCACCACTGGTGGTGGAGACCTCCCCGGCCATGGGATACTTCCCCTTCTTTCTGAACAGCTCCCGTGGGCCGCTCCAGGAACAGGCAGTTCGCCAAGCCATATCTTGTGCGATCGATCGCCAAGAGCTGATCGATGCAGCTCTGTTTGGGAGTGGGGTAGAGACCGGCCCCTACGTCGAGGGCATCTATGCCTCCGATCCCTGGGACGGACTCCCTTGCGATGGACCAGACAAAGACCTCGCACGACAGCTTCTGGCTGATGCCGGCTTCGGTGATGGATTCTCGATCGAGACAATCATCATCACCGGCGAGAGCGAGATCAACATCAACATCGGCCAGAATCTCCAGGCGCAACTCGCCGAGATCGGCGTCGACCTCGAACTCGAACAACTCGAAACCAACGTCTATGTTGATCGATGGTTGGCAGCCGATTTCGACTCGGCACTCTCGGAGAACGGGGCCGGACCTGACCCCCATCTCACCTACATCAGGTACTTCACGTCGGAAGCGGTCTTCCAGAATGTCGGCGGTTTCAGCTCACCGGAACTCGATGACCTGATCTTGCAGGGTCAAACCACGACCGATCCCGAAGCGCGGGTAACGATTTACAACGAGATCTCGCGGACCCTGCTGGACCAATCACCCTGGGTTTGGCTCTTCCGGGGATTCCGCTCGCGGGTGCTGGTCCCCGAACTGGAAGGTTTCGTACCTCATCCCACGGGTTCCATCAAATCGCTGCGAGAGGTGACGATCGCCTCCGGCTGATCTCGACTGGGAGCCGGCCGGACGAGCACCGACCATGATGGAAGGGTGACCGGCGAGATGCAGAATGTCTCGGGCCTGCTTGCTGAGGCTGTAGAGAGCGAAACGGTGCCAGGGGCGGTGGCTTTGGTGCGTCACCGGGGCGAGGTGGTGTACCACGAGGCATTCGGGTCGGCCGCGATGGCGCCAAAACCGGAGCCGATGCGGCGCGAGACCATCTTCGATCTCGCCTCGCTGACCAAGCCCCTGGTGGGGGCGACCGTCGCCCTGACTCTCGTCGATCGCGGGATCTTCTCCCTCGACGAGGAGGTCACGAAGTTCCTGCCCGAGCTGCAAAAGGTGCGGCGCAAGGGCGTCACCTTTCGACGTCTTCTGTCACACACCTCGGGATTGGTGGGCTGGCGGCCCCTCTATGTTTGGGCCCGAGAACGGAAAGCAGTTGTGGGGGTCATCGATCGGCTCGGGTTTGCCACGGACCCAGGCTCTCGCTTTGAGTACAGCGACCTCGGCTTTGTGTTGCTGGGCTTGGCTTTGGAGCGGGCGGCCGATCGCCGCCTGGACGAGTTGGCGGCCGAATTGGTGTTTCGACCGCTCAACATGTCGCAAACCGGGTACTTGCCCTCGAACTCGGGCAACGCCTTCGCAGTTACCGAGCACGGCAACGCTTTCGAGAAACGGATGGCCGACTGGGCCGGGTTGGAGTTCTCAGAATGGCGGACCGAGTTCTATCCCGGTGAGGTAAACGACGGCAATGCCCACTATGCGCTCGACGGGGTTAGCGCCCATGCCGGGGCTTTCTCCGACGCTTCGGATCTGGGGCGGTTCGGCGGAATGTGGCTCGATACTCTCGCCGGCCGCGAGTCGGCGGCGTTGTCGAGAGCGGTTGCCGGTGTCGCAACCTCGGAGCAGGCTCCCCACGGAGCCGGCCGGGGATTGGGATGGGATCTGATGAAGACCGGGGGCCCGAGCCTGACCGAGTTGACCCGGGCCGACGCCGGGTTCTTCCCTCCCACCGAAACCCCCTGGGTTCCGCGGCCCAGCGGGGAGCTGTTGTCGCCCTCCGCCTTTGGTCACACGGGTTTCACCGGGACCTCGATATGGCTCGACCCGTCACGAGAACTGGTGGCGGTCCTGCTCACCAATGCCACCCATCCAACGGTCGATCTCAGCAAGCCGGTGAATGCTCTTCGAGCCAGGTTCCACAATGCGGTTGTGGCCGCCATCGATTCATGAGGCGCTATGTCCTGAAACGCCTGGCAGGCGCGTTGATCACGCTGATCGGCGTGGCCGTCCTCGTCTTCGTTCTTCTCCGGGTCCTGCCCGGGGATGAGATCACGGCCCGCTTTGGGATCGAGTCCGGAAGTCTGACCCCTCTCCAACGAGAGTCCTTGGAACGCTATTACGGGCTCGACCAACCACTGGTGCTCCAGTTCTTCACGTGGCTGGGCAGCGTCCTCTCCGGAAACTTCGGGATTTCGGTGACCAGCGGCAGCTCGGTTGGCCGTCTTATCGGGAGGGCGCTTCCGGTCACGATTGAACTGGCGGTGCTATCGACCCTGATTGGCTCGATCGTGGGCGTGGCGATAGGAGTCATGGCGGCTTCCAATGCCAATGGGCTGCGCGACACGGTCGGCCAGACCTTTGGTCTTCTCGGTCTCGGGATACCCAACTTCGTAATCGCTTCAGGAGTCATTGCTTTCCTGGCCGAGCGCTTCGGCTATTTCCCGGCTGCCGCCAGCTATGTCGACCTTTGGGAAGCACCTCTCATCAATCTCCAACAGCAGCTGTACCCGGCCCTGATCTTGGGCGTGGGCCTCGCCGCCTCCACCATGCGTACGACTCGCTCGGCTTTCATTGAAGCCGCTTCCCAGGACTTCGTGCGCACGGCTCGTGGTAAGGGCCTTTCGGCCAGCCGGGTGAAATGGCGTCATGTCCTCGGAAACTCATGGACTCCGATCATCACCATCATCGGGATTCAGTTCGGATACTTGCTGGGGGGAACAATCATCGTCGAAGAAATCTTTGCCCTTCCCGGCATGGGGCGTTTGGTACTCACCGGAATCGGTCAGCGGGAGTACGCGGTAGTTCAGAGTTCGGTGCTCGTCATCGCGGCCCTGTTCGTTGTGGTCAACCTGCTGGTCGACCTGGCCTATGCCCGCCTTGATCCCCGGGTGAGGCTGACGTGAGGCGGAGCTGTCCGCCCCTCCATGGCTTCGGCGTTGGGCTGTGGACATGACCGGCACCACCCTGCAGGTTGATCCACTGGCTCTTCCCGTCGGAAAGGGATGGCTGCGGCGGCTGGCCAAAAGCCCCAACTGGGTGGTGGGGCTGATCATCGTCTCCTTGTTGGCGGTGGTCGCAGTGCTTGCCGCAGTGGGGGCGACCCCGTTTCCGCCGATCCAGCAGACTCCAGCGATTCGTTTTTCTGCTCCCAGTCCGGAGCACTGGATGGGCACCGACCAATTTGGACGCGACGTCACCTCGCGCGTGATGGCCGGGGTCCTGGCCTCCTTGCGGGTGGCGCTGGTAGCAGTAGCCCTGTCGGCGATGGTCGGTTCGATGGCTGGAATCGCGGCCGGGTTCTTCGGGGGCTGGTCCGATCGGCTGATCGGAAGGGTGACCGACATGCTTTTCGCTTTCCCTGCCATCTTGCTGGCGTTGAGCATCGTGGCGGCGTTGGGGCAGGGGTGGATCAACACCGTGATCGCCATTGCCGTCGTCTACACGCCGATCTTCGTGAGAGTGGCTCGGGGCCCGGTCCTTACGGTCCGGGAGTTGGAGTATGTCAAGGCCGGTCGGGTGTTGGGTTTTGGTTCCGGAAGGCTGCTCTTCCGCCACGTGCTGCCGAACGTGACCGCACCGATCATCGTCCAGATTGCTCTCGCCCTCTCCTGGGCCATCCTCACCGAATCGAGCCTCAGCTTTCTCGGCCTCGGCACCCAGCCCCCCGATCCGTCGCTGGGACTGATGGTGAGCGAAGCGCGGACCCTGTTTGCGCGGGGCTGGTGGCTGATGGTCTTCCCAGCCAGCGCCATCGTGCTGGCTGTGGTGGGCCTGAATCTGTTGGGTGATGGGCTGCGTGACGTTCTGGATCCCACCCGGAGAGAAGGTCGCCTCTAATGGAACTCGCCGACCTCGCTACCGAGCAGTTGCGGCCCGAATTGGCTGATCTCGATCTCCGCCCGACATTGGAGTTGGTGCGGCTGATGGCTGCTGATCAGAAGGAAGCACTCGACGCAGTAGTGGCGGCTTCGCCCAGCATCGCCGCTGCCGTCGAGGCGGTCCATTCCCAGCTCGAAGCGGGTGGCCGTCTCATATATGTCGGCGCGGGTACAGCTGGCCGATTGGGGTTGCTCGATGCAGCCGAGTGTCCGCCCACGTTCAACACGGATCGGGTCATCGGGGTTATGGCGGGAGGAGCCACGGCTTTCAACGTGCCGCAGGAGGCGGTTGAAGATGATGCGAGCTCCGGCGCCGCCGACATGGACAAGCTGGCAGTCACCGCAACCGACGCCGTGGTCGGACTGGCTGCGTCCGGCCGGACTCCCTACACCATCGGAGCGGTAGTGCGGGCCCGGGAGTTGGGGGCAGTCACGGTTGGAGTGTCCTGCAACCCCGAGGCGTTGTTGAGCCGACATGTCGACCACCCGATCGAAGTGTTGGTAGGGCCTGAGGTCATCGCCGGGTCCACCCGCTTGAAGGCGGGCACGGCTCAGAAAGCCGTACTCAACATCATCTCGACGGTGGCGATGGTCAGGCTTGGCAAGACCTTCGGCAACCTGATGGTGGACCTCCGCGCCAACAACGAGAAATTGCGCGATCGAGCCCGGAGAATTGCGTTTCAGGCCACCGGGGCTGAGATGAAACAGGTCGACGAGGCGTTGCGCGCCTCCGCTGGGGAGGTGAAAGTGGCGATCCTCATGCTGCTGGGAGGACTGAGCGTTACCGAGGCGCGCCAAAAGCTCGAGTCTCATCGCGGCGTGGTGAGGAAAGCCCTGGAGGACAGATGAGGGTTGTTGGTTTGATCTCCGGCACGTCGATGGACGGGATTGACGTCGCGGTCGCCGATTTTCAAATCAACGGCGACCAGATCGACCTTACGCCTCTAAAAGCGATGGTCGTTGAGTATGAGCCGGAGTTACGTTCTGACTTAGAGGCCGCCCTCCCTCCGGCGGCAACCACCTCCGAAGCACTCTGCCGTCTCGACAACGAGGTGGGCCAGGCCTTTGCTCGAGCTGCCGGTCAGGCACTCTCCGAGCTCAGCGCTCCCGCCGATTTGATCGCCTCCCACGGCCAAACCCTCTTTCACTGGGTGGAGGAGGGTCACGCCCGGGGGACACTCCAGATCGGGCAGCCCGCCTGGATCGCCGAACAGACCGGATTGCCGGTGGTGGCAGATCTGCGGGCGGCCGATGTCGCCGCCGGCGGGCAGGGGGCACCCTTGGCCGCGATCTTCGATGTGCTCCTGCTTCAGCAAAGAGACAGGAAGTGCGCAGCC
The DNA here is from genome assembly GCA_040905905.1 of Acidimicrobiia bacterium. Classification (GTDB taxonomy): domain Bacteria; phylum Actinomycetota; class Acidimicrobiia; order Spongiisociales; family ZC4RG35; genus JAICND01. The sequence goes on along the minus strand of JBBDQN010000051.1, from coordinate 44,847 downwards.
GTCAACATCGGTGGAATCGCAAATCTCACGGCGGTTGGTCCTGGGTCGGAACCGATAGCGTTTGACACCGGGCCGGGCAACGTCCTCATCGATGCCGCGGTTCGCCACATCACGGACGGGCAGGAGCGCTTTGACCGCAATGGAAAGCTGGCCAAGCGGGGTGCAATCCATCGTGCCCTTCTCGATCGTCTCTTGGCCGATCCTTACTACCGGGCTTCACCGCCCAAGACGACCGGTAGAGAGTGGTTCCATCGTCCCTATCTCTTGGAGGCGTTGGCAGACGTGGGCCCGGTAGCGGCCGAGGACCTAGTCACCACCGTGACCTTTCTCACCGCCCGCACGGTCGCCGACGCCTGCCAAGACAATTCGGTCGAGGAGGTCATCGTTTCCGGCGGGGGAGCAGAGAATGCAACCTTGCTTGAAATGTTGGCGACCGAACTGGGCGGTGTCGCCGTTCATCCGATCGACGACCTGGGGGTTTCAGCCGCATTCAAAGAGGCGTATTTCATCGCCCTGATCGGCTTTCTCACCATGAATGGCCTCCCTGGCAACGTGCCTTCGGCCACCGGGGCAAGCGGACCCAAGGTTCTCGGAAGTGTTCTGCCAGGACGCAATGGCCTCTCGTTGCCACCGCCGGCGGCAATCACTCCCAGGACACTCCGAATCGTCATCCAAGCATGAGCCCGCCGGTATTGGTGGTGCGAGACCTCACGACCGTTCTCAACCTGGAAGAGGGCCCGGTCGAGGTGGTGCGCAGAGTGAATCTGGAGGTTGGCGAGGGGGAGACCGTCGGTTTGGTTGGTGAGTCGGGATGCGGAAAGACAATGGCGATGCTCTCGGTGATGGGCCTGCACCCCCAGCCTCCGGCGCACATCGTGTCAGGAGAGGTGATTGTTGATGGCCGCGACCTTCGCCGGCTGTCAGAAGAAGAGCGTCGCCTGATGCGGGGCGCCCATGTGGCGATGGTCTACCAGGACCCGATGACTTCGTTGAACCCCTTGATGCGAATAGGCGACCAGATCGCCGAGGTCCTTCGAGCGCACGGCAAGAGTCAAACCGAGGCAAGGAACCGAACTGTCGAGGTGCTAGGTCAGGTCGGGATTCCACAACCAAGCAGGGCGGCGGAGTCGTACCCCCACGAATACTCGGGCGGGATGCGGCAGCGGGCCATGATTGCAATGGCTCTGGCTCTCCATCCAAAGGTTCTTATCGCCGACGAGCCCACGACGGCTCTCGACGTGACCATCCAGCAGCAGATCATCACGCTGATTTCCAACCTTCAGCAACAGATGGGAATGGCAGTGATCTGGGTAACACATGACCTTGGAGTGGTGGCGCGGGTGGCCGAGCGGATCCTCGTGATGTATGGGGGCCACATTGTCGAAACCGGACCCACCGGACAGGTGTTCAGCCACCCCGAGCATCCCTACACGGCCGGCCTGCTCGAATCGATACCGAAGGTGCGAGGCGCCGAGCGTTCTCCACTACGTCAAATCCCGGGGTACCCGCCCGATCCCACCCGGCAACCCACGGGCTGTCCGTTCCATCCCCGGTGCCCGAATGTCACCGAGCGATGCGTCGCCGAAATGCCTCCCCTTACGACCAGGCGCGCCGGAGAGGAGCATCTCGCCGACCATCAGGCGGCGTGCTGGGTTCCACCATCGGAATGGGTCGCATGAATCGAGCCGTCCTTTTGGCCGAGGATCTGACCCGGCACTACCCGGTGAGGGGCACTCGCCAGACCTTGGCCGCCGTGGCGGGGGTATCCCTCACGCTCTATCCAGGTGAGACTTTGGGCGTGGTCGGTGAGTCAGGCTGTGGCAAGTCAACCCTCGCCCGCCTGCTTGTGCGTTTGGAGGAACCGACTTCCGGCCGCATCGAGCTGGACGGTGAAGACATAACCCACCTCCGAGGCGCGAGTCTGCGGGCGGTGCATCGTCGGATGCAGATGGTCTTTCAGGATCCCTATGCGTCGCTCAATCCTCGGATGACCGTCGGCCGCACCCTTGAGGAGGTGATCGAGGTCCATCGCCTTCGACCCCGGGAGCAATGGCAGACCCGGGCAAGAGAGTTGCTCGACATGGTCGGGTTGTCCCCGGCTACTGCCCACAGGTACCCACACCAACTGTCGGGGGGTCAGCGCCAGCGAGTGGGGATCGCTCGCGCCCTGGCAGTCGAACCCGAAGTGATCGTCCTCGACGAGCCTGTCTCTGCTCTCGATGTCTCGGTGCGGTCGGGGATCATGAACCTTCTCGGCAAGCTTCGGAACGAACTCGATGTCGCTTTCATCTTCATATCCCACGACCTGGCGATGGTCCGTCATATTTCCGACCGAGTGGCTGTCATGTACCTCGGCAAGGTGGTCGAATCTGGTCCCTGGGAACCGGTCAGCGATCGCCCCCTTCATCCTTACACCCTGGCTTTACAGCAGGCGGTCCCGATTGCTGATCCCGCGGTCGAGGCGAACCGTCAAGTGGTGACGTTGGTAGGGGAGGTGCCCGACCCGGCCAATCCACCTTCTGGGTGTCACTTTCACCCCCGCTGCCCATTGGCCGAAGAAGTCTGCCGCGAGGTATCACCCTCCCTGGCCCTTCTCGCCCCCGACCACGCCGCGGCTTGTCACGTGGCGGCGAGACGGGCCGGCCGACCTGAAGCAACCATGGGCAGCGACAAGAGAATCGTTGCCGGCCTGTGAGGCCGTGAGCTCTCAGGTGGCGTTTCTCGGCCATGACATCCAAAGTTGTCAAAACGGTATTGCACATGTGCGCCACATGTGCGACGCTTGGCTCATGGCAAAGATGGTCCAGGTGCGAAATGTCCCCGATCGGCTGCATCGAGAACTGGTGAAGAGGGCTCGCGCGAGCGGCCAGACCCTGACCGACTACGTCCAGCAGATCCTTGAGCGTGAGCTAGCGCGACCGCCAGCTCCCGAGGTCTTCGAGCGGATTGCTGCCAGATCCCCGGTCAAGCTCGGCCGCCCGGCCGCCGACCTCATTCGGGCCGAGCGACGAGGGCGGGAGGCTTCCTGACAGTCATCGTGGCCGATGCTTCGGCCCTGCTCGAGTATGTGCTTGGCACCGAACGGGCGGAGCCGATCCGGCAAGCAGTAGTCGACTCTGTGAACGATCTTCATGTCCCTGCGCTGTGCGATGTCGAGTTTGCTGCCGGTCTTCGACGAGCCCTGATGGGACGATCGATGTCCCGCGAGAGAGTTAGGCAAGCCGCAGACGACTACCTCGACCTGCCTTTGACTCACCATGGGCACCGGGCACTGTTGGGACGAATTCTTGAACTGCATGGAAACTTTTCCGCCTATGACGCAACCTATGTGGCACTAGCTGAGCTTCTCGGCGCTTGGCTGTTGACCGCTGACCGGCGCCTGACCAATGCAGTGTCCACCCACACCGCACTTAAGACCATCCCAGTTTCGTAATGACGCTGGGACGACCCTTGTACGAGAGTTGTCGCGCCCGGCGATTGTTCCTGGCCGACCGTCGAGCTCCGCCTCCAAAACCGCAGGCAACGCCACGTCGATTTCATGATCGGCTCGGCCCCTCGATCGCTTTGGGCCGGGCCTTCAAAAGGTACGAAGCGGGACCCCGCTGCTGTAACGAGCCCAACCAGCAGGGTCGAAAGGGTTATCGGAGTGAGACTCTGATGGGCTCCAAGGGAGCTAGTCGATATGAGATCTCAGTGGGCGCGACTGCGGCCAGGGCCGGTACCACCGAACCGGTGATGACCAGGTCACCGGCCCGCAAGACTTCACCCGATCGCAAGAGGAGATCGGCCAGAGACCCGATGATGGGGACGATCTGGCCGGTCAGTCGCACCAGCTCCGAGGTAGAGGCAGTAGGAACGCCGTCGACTGTCACTTCCGCGGTCAAGCCGAAGAGACGAGCCTCCGCCCGGGTGTAGTCGGGCTGGCCCAGAATCACCGCCCTATGGAAGATGTTCACAGCCAGGATCTCCTCCACGTTCTCCGGCTCGAAGACGATGTCGGCCAATTCGATGGCGGGACCAACCGCGCCGATCGCCTGGCGGGTCGCATCGGCATCCGACCCATCGGTCAGGTCCGCATCCATATATATCGCGAGCTCGGGCTCCACGACCGGACGGATCCAATCGCTGATTGTGACAGTCGACCCCGAAGGCCGGACCGTGGCATCGGTCAGGAAACCGACCAGAGGCGCCTCCAGCGACAGACGCTCCATCGCCACCTGCGCCCCGAACCCGAGTTTCCATCCAATCGATCGGGCGCCATCCGCGATCAGGCGCCGGCGCCACTCGAACTGCTGGCGCATTCCCGTCGCGATTCTCGGGTCGGCAATGCTCATGCAGTTGTGTGGGCCGGATCAACTTCGTAGCCCGAGTCTTCCAACGACCCACAGCCGTTCCAACCCCACACCAGCACGACATCGACCTCGCCGATGTTGTCGAAGCCGTGCCATCGGCCCCGGGGGGTGAAGATCACGTCGCCTTTGGTGGCGGGCTCGGTGCCCTGATCTGTGAAGATGCGACCGTTCCCCTCCAAGACAATGAAGAACTCGTCGGCACTTCGATGCAGGTGACGAGCGTGGCGGGCTCGGGGCGGCAGCACCGTCCAGCCCAAGAGGAAATTCTCGGACCCGGCCCGAGCTTTGTCGATCAAGAACTGGACTTGCATATCCACCCACCCCTGATTGGCGACAAGACCCTCCACGACGGGAACCTCCGACAGGCTGGTACGAAAGCGATCCGTCATCCCATCCCTCCCAGGAGCCGGTAGACATCGAAGACCGTGACGAAATCTCGATGAGCGATTCCCAAACCCCGACATGCGTTGAGGAGCTCGTTGGCTATGGCACCCAACGGAGCCGCCGAACCCTGTCGCCGGGCCACCTCTAGCGCCAGCAACATGTCCTTCTGCTGGAGGGTGACGTCGGCAAGCGGTTTGTCCGGCATGCCTCCCGCGAGGATGAAGGGGCCGCGATAACCCATGACCGGTGATGCCACCACGCTCTTGAGCATCGCTTCCACCGCAGTTTCGCGGCTTACGCCCCCCTTCTCCGCCAACGCCACTGACTCGCAAAAGGCGACCATCTCCACGATCAAGGTGAGGTTGATGGCGAGCTTCATCTGCACCGCCGAACCACTGCCTCCGATATAACTCACCTTCGATCCGATGGCATAGAGGATCGGCTCAACCCTCTCGAAGGCGGACCTGTCGCCGCCGACCATGGTCGAGGCGTTGCCCTGCGCCAACGTGATGGGGCTCCCCGACAAGGGGGCATCGAGCATCGTCAAACCCTCGGCCTGGAACCGAGCCGATAACTGGCGGCTCACATCAGGATCGATGGTGCTCATGTCGAGATATATGCCCCCCGGCTTGAGCCCGGAGATGATCCCGTCCGGACCAAGGGCAACGGCCTTGACGGCGTCGGAATCGGTGACGATCGAAAACACGAGCTCGGAGTCAATGGCGACTTCCCGGGGACTCGCCGCCCAAGCCATGCCCTGCCCTATAAGAGGGTCGGCCCTGGATTGGGTCCGGTTCCAGCCAGTGACCTGGTGTCCTGCTGTCATCAAGCGCGGGACGATTCCCGAGCCCATGTCACCTAGCCCTACAAACCCTATTCTCATCGCTGACTCCTCAGACTCGCGACCAATCGCCAAGAATGGCGACCATAAACGGTCGGCGACCCGGGCCGAACCCTGGGGGAGGCTTTCGCTGGAAGAGTTCACCGACTATCGAATCGCGTTGACTCTCCGGACAAGCGGCAGCTCAGATGGAGTCACTTCTTCTCTTGCCTAAGTTGATCGGATGAATCTCACGGTGGTACCGCCGGTCGAGCCGATGCTGGCCCGCCCGGTCGACGATCTGCCGGCAGGGTGGTGGTACGAACCCAAGTGGGATGGGTTTCGCGCGCTCGTGTTCCGGGCCGGCGAGGAGGTGCGAATCGAGAGCCGCAACAACCGGCCGATAGCCCGCTACTTCCCGGAGGTGGTGGCTGCGGTAAAAGCGTCCCTGCCCAAGCGGTTTGTGGTTGACGCCGAAATCGTGGTCGCCACCCCCGACGACGGGAAGCTTGACTTCTTCTCCCTCCAACAACGGCTGCATCCGGCTGCCAGCCGGGTCGATCTCCTCGCCGTCTCGACTCCGGCCACCCTCATCGTCTTCGACCTGCTGGCCTTGGGCGCCGAGGACCTCCGGTCGGTCCCGTTCCGGGAACGTCGGCGCTTGCTGGAGTCGCTGTTCGACCGGCCTTCCGCTTCTGTCTTTCTGACACCGTTGACCGAGGACGACGCCGTCGCCCGTGAATGGTTTGTCGCCTTCCAGGGGGCGGGGGTGGACGGCATCATCGCCAAGCACCCCGACAGCACCTATCAACCGGGCAAACGCACCATGGCCAAGCTGAAGCACGACCGTACCGCCGACTGCGTCGTGGTCGGATATCGGACCCACAAGTCGAGCCGGGACGCGGTCGGGTCGCTGCTCCTCGCCGTGTATGCCGATGAAGCTCGACCGGCCGGGTGGGAGGAAATGTTCGGGGGTCTCATCCCGATCGGGGTGGCTGCCTCGTTCCCCGCCGCGCGTCGCAAGGAGCTGTTCGCCGAACTGTCTCCCTACGTGATCGAGATGGCCGAGCATCCCTGGGGCGGGGCCGTGGAGGAGGCGGGCGCCCTCCCCGGCAGCCGCTGGAATCCGGGAAAGGATCTCTCCTTCACCGCGGTGTTACCCGAGCTCGTAGCGGAGGTCCGCTTCAACCAACTCGACGGTGGCCATCTGCGCCATCCGGCCCAGTTTCTCCGCTGGCGACCCGATCGCGACCCCCGCTCCTGCCGGTTCGAACAGCTCGAGGCAGTCTCGTCGCTTCGCCTCGACGACATCCTCGGGGCCAGAACCCATCTTCCATGAGTCGAGTTCGACTATCCACCGGCGGCAGGTTCAAGCTTCTGCCATGACTTGAAAGACATCGACGTTCACATCAATAGGGATAGCAACCCCTGCATTGGCCCGGATACACGGCGATCAAGGTGCTCGTGGCGGTGACGGTTGTGTTAGCCAACTTTTCCGGCGTATATCCGCGCCGAAATTGGCGGGCAGAAATACGCAAGAACGGATGTGTGAGATCTGACAAAATGGGTTGATCAGTCCCGACCTCACCTCGCCCCGCACCTGGTTCGACCGCCTGCCTGGCACGGTCAAGCGCCTCGCCTCGATCGGCGGCGATCCGGCCGACTCCGACGACGAACGGCTGCTCAAGGCCTCGCTGGTCCTGACCGTCAGCCTGATCGTGGTCCTTGCGGTCATCTGGGTGGCGACCTATTCGACGCTGGGGCTCTACCGCTCGGCTGCCATCCCCTTCACCTACCAGCTCATTTCGATCGCCAGCCTCGCTGGCCTTACCCGCACGAAGCGCTTTGAGTTCTTCCGGGTCAGCCAGTTGTGGCTGATGTTGCTACTCCCGGTCTTGCTCCAGTGGAGTCTGGGCGGGTTCGGTGTATCGGGCGGCGTGATCCTCTGGGCCCTCATCTCCCCGCTTGCCGCGTTGGTGTTCGCAACCCGGCCGCTGAGATGGTTCATCGGCTATCTCCTATTGATAGGAGGGTCGGGACTCATCGAGTCTTCCCTGACCAGGGCCGCCATCCCTTCATCGCTCACGACCTGGTTCTTCGCCCTCAACATTGGCGGCGTTTCGGTGGTGGCGTTCTTCCTTCTCCGCTACTTCATGCGCGGCTTCGCCGTCGAGCGCGAACGCTCCGAGCAGCTTCTCCTGAACGTGTTGCCGGCTTCCATCGCCCGCCGGCTCAAGGCCGGGGAGCGGCCGCTGGCCGACCGCTTCGAAACGGCGTCGGTGCTCTTTGCCGATCTCGTCGGCTTCACGCCGATGTTGGAGCGGCTCGCCCCCGAGGAGATCATCGGGATGCTGGACGGGCTCTTCTCGCGCTTCGACGAGGTGGCCGATCGGTTGGGTCTGGAGAAGATCAAAACGGTCGGCGACTCCTACATGGTGGTCGGAGGGCTGCCCGAACCTCGGGACGATGCCCCCGAGGCAGTCGCCGAAATGGCCCTGGCGCTTTGTGAAGTCGTCAAAGAGTTCCGGGCACCCTCGGGGGCGAGGTTGGATCTGCGGGTCGGAATCGACATCGGCCCGGTGGTGGCCGGAGTCATCGGCTCCCGCAAATTCACCTACGACCTGTGGGGCGACACCGTCAACACGGCCAGCCGGATGGAGTCGCATGGAGTCGCGGGTGGGATCCAGGTGACGCCTCGCGCCTATGAGCGGCTGCGTCATCGTTTCGCCTTCGACGAGAGGGGTGTCGTGGAGGTGAAAGGGAAAGGCGAGATGGTCACCTATCTTCTGGTCGGTCGGCTGGGGTCTCCGGTCGAGCGCACACCGCCAAGCCGGGGGAATTAGGGTCTGCCCCTCCTGAGCCCCGGAGTACTTCGATGCCCACCACCCGCATGGCCGCAATCGCTCGGTCGACCAGCACACTGATCGAGTTCGTGTCCAGGTGGGATTCGTTGCGCCTCCACCCCGAGGTGTGCGACTTTGCGTTCGGCAACCCCCAGGAGATCGCCATCCCGGGTTACGCAGAGGCTTTGGTGCGGCATCTGACCCCCACGGACAAGGACTACTACGCCTACAAACGTTCGGAACCGGATGCCCAGGCGGTGGTGGCAAAGCGCCTGACGGAGTGGCGGGACCTCCCCTTCGAAGCCGCCGACATCGCCCTCACCCCCGGGGCTTTTGGGGCGATGGCGGTGGCCTTCCATGCTCTGCTCGAGCCGGGCGACGAGGTGATCTTTTCGATTCCTCCGTGGTTTTTCTATGAGGGGATGATCCTCGCCGCCGGGGGTACGCCTGTGAAGGTGCCGGTCGTGGCGGCCGATCACGATCTCGATGTGGCGGCGATTTCTGCTGCCATCAGCCCCCGGACCCGGATGGTGATCGTCAACTCTCCCAACAACCCGACCGGTCGGATCTACCCGGAAGCGACGCTTAGGCAGTTGGCCTCAGTGTTGACCGAGGCCTCGGACCGCTACGGGGCTCCGATCTACCTCCTTTCAGACGAGCCCTACGCCCGGTTGGTGTTCAGCGATGCCTCGATGGTCAGCCCGGCTGCGTCTTATCCCAACACTCTGATGGCCTACAGCTACGGCAAGGTCCTGCTCACACCTGGACAACGATTGGGGTGGCTGGCCTTGGCTCCGACGATGCCTGGTCGCGAGGAGATGCGGCGAGTCATCCAGCTCGCCCAGATGTCAGGCGGTTGGCTCTTTCCCAATGCTCTCCTCCAACACTCGATCGAGGATCTCGAACACCTCTCGATCGACCTGGCGGACCTCGAGGGCAAACGCGACCTGATGGGAGGAGCATTGCTCTCGCTTGGCTACACCCTGAGACTCCCGGAGGGCACGTTCTATTTGTGGGTTCGCTCTCCCGAACCGGACGACTACGGCTTTGCGATGAAGCTGGCCGAGCATGGGGTCCTGGTCCTGCCCGGACGGGCCTCGGAGGGACCCGGATACTTCCGGATATCGCTCACCGGGACTAGAGACATGATCGAACGCAGCCTCCCGGTGTTCGCCAAGTTGGTCGAATAGGCCCCGGTGGCCGGGGACCGTTTCAGTCGTCAGAGGCGAGGTCGGTCACCGGTTCGGTTTCTTTGGAGGCGAGGTCTCTGATGGCCGGTCCTTGGAGCACCCGGCCCTCGACATCAAAGCGCGAGCCGTGACAGGGGCAATCCCAGGACCTTTCGGCTTCATTGAACGAGACCTGGCACGCCAGATGGGTGCACGTGGCCGAGATGGCGTGGAGTTGCCCATCCTCGTCGCGAAACGCGGCCACCGTTTTCCCGTCAAGTGATACAACCGCGCCCTCACCATTCCTCAGCTCGCCCGCAGGCTTGCTACCGAGAGTCTTGAGACGGTCAACGACGAAGTGCTTGGCAGCCTCGAGGGTGGCGGTGACGGTCCCCGGCCCACCCTGGCCCAGCGCGAATCGGGTGGAGTCAAAAGTCTGAGCCCAGGGATTGGGGACTTCCTGGATGAGGTCCGAGATGATCATCGCTGCCACCGTGCCGTTCGTCATGCCCCATTTTGCAAAACCGGTGGCGACGAACACCCGCTCGGTCCCGGAGGTGAGGCGCCCGATGAAAGGCAGCCGGTCGGCACTCCGATAGTCCTGAGCCGACCACCGGAACTCGACCGTCGATCCCGGAAATCTGTCGCCCGACCATTCCTCGAGAGTGCGGTATCGCCGGGAGGTGTCAGAGTCGGTGCCGACCGGATGGCCTTCACCTCCGACGATCAGGTATCCGTCACCAGTCGACCGGAGCGAGCGGGTCGGCGCGTCGACGCTGATGTACATGCCCTGCAAGGACTGATTCGGCGCTCGCAGTGCCAGCGCATAAGAACGTGACGGGGTCATGCGGGCGAAGTGGCCTCCCCTGTTGACAAAGGGGATCTGGGTAGCGATTACGACCGCTTTGCCTGTGGCCTTGGCGCGATCAGTGGTGACTGTCGCGGTGGAGGCATCGAGAGCCATGGCCGGGCTCCCTTCGAAAATCAGACCATCGTTGCCGGTGATGGCGTCGGCTAGACCCAGGCAATAGCGGCGGGGATGGAACTGGGCCTGACGGTCCAGTTTGATCGCCCCGGCGATCTCGTAGGGGAGCTCGGATTCGGTGGTGAAAGACGCATCCAGGCCTGCCGTTCGGACCGCGTCCACCTCGGCTTCGATCTCGGCCACGTTTCCGCCCGACTCGGCATAGGTGTAGGCAGCGGCCTCGCGCAGGTCGCACTCGATCCCATCGGCGGCAATCAGCTCCCTGACCTTGCCGATCGCTGCCTGGTTGGCCTCGGCATAGACAGCTGCGACCTCATCGCCCCAAATTCGGATGAGGTCGCTGTAGATGGTCGAGTGGAGGGCAGTCAATTTGGCGGTGGTGAAGGCGGTGACTCCGAAACAGATCCTCCTCGCTTCCAGTACCACCACTCGTAACCCCCGAGCGGAGAGGAGCCGGGCGGTCGACAGCCCGGTGATTCCTGAGCCAACCACGATGACGTCCGCTTCGATGTCGTGCTCGAGGCTCGGGTAGCGGACGTCCTCGGAAGTCGCGACCCAAAGCGACCGGTTCCGTTCGGTTGGGTACCTACCAAATGGATCCATCAGAGAGGCTGTACCCCGCCCATCGACCGTGTAACCCCCTCAGGCCGTTGCTTGCTCTACTCCTGCACCACGAATTCGACCACTAACCCGGACGCTCCAGGCTTGGGATAGACCGTCTGATAACCCAGCTTCTTCTTCCAGTTGGGTCGGTCCCAGTCTTTGTTGTCCTCTGTCCGATAGTTGAAATGAAGGGTCGGGTCGTCGCTGTGGAAGATGACCCGGGCGATGGCGTCGTCGTCGGGGTGGTTGAACTTCCGGCCGCTGCTCGAAACGAGAAAGTTCTTGCAGTCGAGGCGCTGCATCAGCTCGTTGCTGAGGTTGTTCTTGCTCCCGTGGTGGGGCACCTTGAACGCATCGATGGTCAGCCGGTCGAGCTTTCGCTCCTTCAATAGTCGATCGATGCCTTCGATGAGCGAGTCGCTCCGGGCATCTCCGGTTAAGAGGACCTTGCGATCTCCGTACTCGAGAAGAAGGCTGATGCTCGACGCGTTGGACGGGCTCGGGTCTTCTGTGAATTTCCGATTGGACCAGCGCTCGACGTTGGGCGGCGCGGTCCCCAGTCGGTCCTTGGCGTACCTCGGAGCTTTCTCTAGGAGCTTGGCCCCGGTGAAGACCCCACCTGGCTTCAACCCGGCGTTGGTGATGATCGTCTTCCACTCCTTGCGAAGCCGGCCAAGATCGACCCCGCGCGGTCCGAGCACGGTGACCTTCATTCCTCCCGTAAGACGGAACACTGGAAGTTTCCCCTTGCCCGGTATGGCGATCGCCTTGCCCTTCGACTTGTGATGGTGTTTCCATCCGCGCTGGCGAATGCGTTCGGTGAGCATCTCACCCTGTTTGGGGCCGAGGATGTCCGCTTTGATCTGATCCCAGGCGTTGAACCAGAAGTCGCCGACCTGGACCTTGTGGTCCTCGGCCATGAACTTGATCATGGCGTCGATGTGGTCGTTGTCGATGTGGGTCACGACCATGAGCTCAAACCGGCGCTTGCCCTCGATCGCTTCGATCCGGTCCCGCAGAGTGGGATGGGCGTCCAGCACCCCTCCGTCGATCAACATCCGACGGGGATGGTCCGAATCCCCGTACTCGATCCAGAGGGCGTCACCTTCCTCGGCCGGGAGCATCTCGATGCGAAGCACCGTCACGCCGTGATTCTCCAGTCGGCATCTCCGAACGCCACTACCGACAGCACCATCGGGTAACCGTCGCTGAGAGCCTGACGGCGGAGGTCGCGCATGGCGTCGCCCATCGACCGGTTGGCGATTCCACCGTCTTTGAGAATCCGGAGCAGCTCCTTGGCTACCGGCACGGCGTGTCTTCCCAGAATTGTGTTGATTGTCGTGACGATCACTGCGGCGCCGGCGTAGCGAAATTGGGGCACCATTCCCTGGAAAGGAATGTCGGTGCTGGCTGTATCGCATCCGAGCAGTACCACCACATACCGCTTCTCCCGCCGGGGGCCCACGAAATCCGGAATCTTGTTGATCTTGTCAAGCTTTCCCCCGATCTCAGAGCCTGGGACGAGCGGAGCGATATGTTCGGTGTGCGGGAGCAGGAAGAGCATGGAAGGGTTAAGAGGTCCCATCTTTTCCTGCAGGTCTTTCCACGTTCCAACTTTGGTGGCGGCGAAATTTTTCTTGCTGAACGCTCGCTGCAGTGCAGTGCGATCCTTGGCGAGGACATTCTTGGAGAGTCCCCAGAGGATCGACTCGAGCGGGTTGATCTCGTTGCGTCCGGCGGCCAGCTCGCTCTGGAGTACGTAGTCCCCCAGCATCCCAGTGTGCGTGGGGTCATGGACGTGGCGCTCGACGACATAACGCACCCCCCAGAACCCGGTGAGACATATTGGGATCTCATCGTTGGGACCAAGGGCCTCACAGGATTCGCACTTGCCTGCGAGTACCGACTTCTTCCAGTTCTTACAAAGCCTCGGAACGTCGGGCGGCCGCAGTGCATAGAGCAGCTCAACCGGAAGGTAGGAGTCGGGTGCCGCCGAGATGATCTGGATACGGCCGCGCTTGAAAAGGCCCGGCTTGATCCCGTGGTCGATCTCGAACGACTTATGAAGTACCGCACCTGCGTTGGAAAGGCCGAAGAGCAGGGCGAGGCTCTCCTTCGAGGTGATCGAGGCAAAGGCATCCGGGTCGTCGGCTATCGAGGTGAGGGCGTCCTTGAGGTCGGTGATCTGGGCCTGTAACCCATCGATGGAGCGAAGGCTGGCTGCGTCCTTGCTGATGGTTGCAGCGGTCTTCTTGCCTGTAGGGCCGCGATTGACGACCACGGCCAGGTCGAACTGCTCTTCCTCGGCCACCGCGCCGAAACTGGTGCGGATCACCTCTTCCACCTCGATCTCGGGTTGGCCCAATCGCGAGGGCCGCTCCTTCACGACCTCGGCCCGGACCACGGCGGTCTGGAGGACCCGACCCCCATGGGCGAGAGCCAACCGTCCGAACACGACACCAGGTCGTGTGAACCGCAGCACAAAGGAGAAGCGATCGGAGTCGCCCCGTTCAGGCAGCGTCACTTGACCGCGCTGGACCTCGGGCCGGTTGCCGAGACAGGTGAAGACGACGTCGATCTGTTGGGGACCGGCGGGTAGCTCTTCGGCCGGGAAGGCGGGAGCGCCGGGCTGGGTGATCGACTCCTCGCTCATCACCCCGATCCACACTTCGAGGCCGTATTCCTTGCCCGCTTCCAGCGCCAGTCGATGCTGTTTGTCGCCATCCATCACTTTTCCGTTGAGGATTCGGATCTGCTCGCCACCCTCCCCACCTTCTCCGGCGCCTCGGCCGCCGCCGTTGGCGGTGGCTAGCTCGCCCGGACTGGGGAGACCGGCAGTGGCCCGTACCAGGGCGGCGATCGCCGATGCCTCGTTGGTCTCGTGGAGATATTGGAAGGATCGATCGCGCATGGCCTGATTGAGGTAGTCACCGACCGCTCCGGCCGGAACGGAACCGCTGAGATCAAAGCTCGGCAACCGACCACCCAACCCGGCAGGTATCTCGATCGGCCTCCCTCCCAGGAGGGTGAGGTAATAGGCAAATTGGCTGATGACCCGCTCCAGCCGGGCAACTGTCCCCAATCCCGATGACATGGTCGTGTAGTGCGGACGTCGGGTGATGTTGTTCCTCGCCAGGGTCAGGGCCAGGCCGAGGGGCTGGTTGTGGGCGAGTTGCTCGATGAGATCGGCGAACCACTGTTCGGGGTCCTCGGGACGATTGGCGAGATGGCATCCCTCGGCACCGAAGCGAAGGGCGAGCCGGTCAGCGACCCGGCCCACTTCCTTAGAGGGAACGTCGATCGGCCCCATCAACATCACCATCCCCACCTTCCCTACCTGGGGCAACTCGTTCTTCTGGTCGGCTTCGGAGACCGACCACGGCAACAGCAGCAGGTCACAGTCATCTTGGGCTTTGACTAGGTCGCGCAGGTCGGGCCAGGGCCTGGTGACGCTCTTGCGAAGAGCGGATGAGGGCCGATCAGAAAGGAACCCGACTCTGAGCGGCCAATGCCAGCTGGGTTCGTAGATCTCGCCGGCTCTGACGTAGGGGGCCGCCGCTGATCCGAGGAATCTCATCGTGGTGTAGGGGTCGGGTTGACTCCCGATCTCGGGCTCGACCGCCAGACTGCCCAGCGCCCCAGCGGCCGCCTTGGCCGCCTGCTGCGGTGTTAGCCGGGCGAGGCTCTCTTGAGGGAAGCGCCAACCCAGCGACCAATCGCTATTCAGGAAGTAGTTGCGGAGGGTGGCCGCCGGGTCGTCGTCGTTCAGATGGGGATTGGCTTCGAGCACGCCGGCGCCGATCACCGCCCTCACCAATTTGTCGTCACTCAAGCGCTTGCCCCAACTACCCAGTGCCCGCCTCACCGCTGCCGTCCCGGGTGCGGTCATGGCTCTATCGCCTCGACCGGTTCGGGTTCCTCCGCCTGGATGGGGCCGCTCATGTTCGGGTGGGGTGTGGTCCAGTCGGGGTCATCCCAGATGACCTGGTTCGGGTCCGCCGGTATCCGATACGACGGGTTGGCGGTCATCCGGTCCCGCACGCTCTGATGGATCGAAGGGCTCTTCGCTTCGATCGGCCGCTGCCGTAAGCCGAGCACTCCCCAGACCTTGCCGTTGACGTGAATGGGGCCGGCGGCATCGGCGACGGTGAGCTTGCACAGCTTCGTGTACGACTTAGCCGCGAGGATCAGACCGTGGTCGAGAGCCCGGTCGGCCATCCATTTGAGGGCGATACGTCCAGGTTCGGGGTGATCGACGAAGCCCCCTCCGACATCGGAGTGGACACCCGCAAACCAGGTCTCCTGCAGGGTGGTTGTCGACTTCGGGTCGGGCTTGACCAGGTACTCGGCGTAGGGTCGTCGACGTTCGTCGATCGATACCGCATGGGCGACGTGGCGGGCGTTGGGGAGCTTGCGGGTATACGGCCAGTTCGGGTCGGAGCGAAGGATCCCGAGCGCCTTGACTGAGTCCCACAGTCCGAGAAAGTGGACCGGAAGGGCGGGGCTGCCGTCGGTCTTCTTGGAGAAGATCTGGGCGAACCGGTTTAGCTTGGCCCAGTCGTCCTTGGAGAACTCGCTGCCCTTGGTGTAGGCGGCCACGAGATAGGGGACGAGGTTTTCTGCACCCTTCCTCATCACCCCGGCGCGGTAGGTCAAACCGCTGAGGCCGCGGGCGGTGAAGGCTCCGCGGCTGAACCCGAAGATGAAGACCCGGTCGCCGGGCTCGTAGGTCTTCATCAGGTAGACCAGAGCTTCTTCGAGGTTGTCTTTGATACCGAAACCGAAGACGAGCCCCAGCAGCTTGGTGAACTTCTGACCCCAGGTGGTCCAGGCACCGCGGGCTCCCATGGTTCCAACCCCGGGGTCGTAGAAGGCGACCTGTTGGCCGGGGTCGGAGTGGTCGAGCATGCTGTACAGAAGGACAACGTTGCTGTTGGCCGTTGCCTTCAATTGGTTGCCCGTGCCATCAAGGCAAAGGACGATGTTCTTCGGCACGATTCGGCTGCTCTTCCCCTGTTGTTCGATCCCCAGAGTCCGAAGTAGAAAAGAGCGTACGCCGTCGAGAGGCCGCGCGTCGCGCCCTGGAACGCGATTTAGTGGTTAGAGAACCCGGTCGGGGCAAGGGCCTAAGCCCTCACCCCGACCGACAGGCGTGATCAGGAACGGGGCCGGAAGAAGGGCTCGTAGTACTCGCCGAGCTCTCCGCGATAGTCGGTGTCCCGCAACCCGGTCTGAGGATCGAATTCGGGAGAGTCCTTGATCTGCTCCTTGGTGAGATCAAGCATCACCAGTTCTTCGTCCAGGTCGACGTTGGTAATGGCTCCAGCCGGAATCATCACCTTTCGACCGAGGATCCATGGGCCGGTGTCGACCACGATGTAGCCAGCGCCGACCTCATTGGAGGCCTGGTCGATGTGGCCAATCTTGCCGTCGGTCGCTTCCACCCCAAAGCCGTTGATGGCGTCGGTGGATGCAGGCATCGACTCCCGGTAGGTCCAAAGTTCCGTATACATGGCTTACTCCTTCCCCAGCGGAAATTCTCCGCTAAGTAGCCTGCTCCGGAAGTACCCGATGTTTCAGGTTGCCAAACCGCCTTTGTGACCCCAACTTTCCCCGGTGTCGCCTGAAGACTTCCGCCTCACCGACGAAGAGCCCTTGAGAGGCGGTTCGGCTGCCCTCGGTGATATAACCGAGTTGATGGATGGAGTTTTCGCTCGGAGCTGGGAGGCTTCCGCTGGAATCACTCGTCGGATATCGGATTAGCGTCGACCGCTTCTGGGACGGGCTCGAGATGGACCTCGACTCGCTACCCACCCACCTGTATAGACAAAGCCGGCTTCTCCGCCAGAGCCTGGGTATTCGTCACTCGCCGACCGGAGCTTTCCGCGACCTCCTGCGTGCGCCCGATGGGAGCCCGGTCCTCCATCAACATTTGTGGATTCTCGACGATCTAGCTGCTCCCAACGGCCGAACGAGGAGTCTTGTCGAAGAGCAGCTATTTAGAGCGGCCGTTTACACCTTCGCCTTGATGCATCTCGACGAAGAAGCCCAACTGGGCGATTCCCGGATCAATTTCGCGACTCTGAGTGCGTGGCTGGTCAGACAGACGTCCACAGAACTGGTCACCGTGCTCCGGGACGACACAGACTTCTGGTCCCGCCACCGTCGCCGATGGGAGTCTTACGGTGATGCCATCCTCGCCCTGGACGATCCGGTCTATGACTCGACCGATGCCGAACTCTGGAGCATCCAAACCGCACGCTTCGCCCCGTTGGCTCTCGGTCCTCTGGCGGTGGCGGCATGGGCAGGTCGGTCTCTAGATGTCGATCAGCTCGAGAACCTGCTTGATCATCTTGGCTTCGTCGAGGTTGTTCGCGCTGATCTGACCGGACTGTTGCGGGACCTCGCCCGGGGCTGGGTCTCGCCGACCGTTCGCCGGATGGTCGCCTCGTTGAGGATCGACTTGAGAGAGCCACCCGGGGCCGAGGTCATGCTGGGAGAGATCCTGCTGAACCGGGCGATAGACCCCATGATCGACAGCTGCCTCCCCCATTTGGAGGAGGCCGGCCGGCTCGCAGAGGCACTCCATTTGCCGACCTTCCAGACCTACAGCCAGCACCTGGCCGCCACCATTGGAGCGAACCAAACCCGACTGGGCTTGGCGGCCTTCGGTCAGAGTTCGGACCGACGCCGGACAAAGGGTGTGGAATCCGTTACAGCGACGCCGCAGACTCCAGTCCAGATGGCGGCCGGATTCCTGCTCGCCGACCGAACCTTTCATGAGTCGTGGGAAGTCCATCGTTGGGGATTGCTTGGTGCGGCGGAGATTTCGGCCAGGTTCCCGGCCGGGCTGATCCTTGAGCTCCTTGCCAAGCATGGACTGGAAGTCACAGAGATGGTCGACGACTTCTTCTGGTCAATTGATGCGCAGCATCTCGCCTACTACGACCATCCTGCCGCCAGGCGATACGTCGAGTCCGACACCCTCGGATTGCTGCTCCGGATTTACAAACATTCCAGCCAAACCGAGCGGCACCGTGGAGTTATGCGCGACTTCCTGGCGCTGCTTGGTAAGCACGCCCGGCCCGACGGTCGCCTACCGGTGTGGCTGGTTTCGAGCGTACAGGCATCGGCTCTGGTCCTCGGTGAAGGTTGTGGAACCATCGAAGCGAATCTCGTGCGAGGGCTGCTCGAGTACCAGCCCGACGAGCACATGACTTTGATCGTGCCCTCCGCGCGCCGGCTCTTGGGGGACTACGCCGCTAGGGGTTCCAGCGTCAACATCAACTACCCGCAGCCGTACACGAGGGGGGTGCTGGCCGAACTTACAGACCAAGTCGAGCAACAAGGACTGAGTGGGAAGATCCCCGAGCTGGCACCTGCTCGCGAGCGACTTCGAGACGAACTGGCCCGCACCGGTCGACAGCCTCGAATCACCCCTCAGGAGGCGGCTTGCTTGATTTGGTCGTGTTGGCGGCCCGGCCTGACAGATCTCTATCAGGAATCGTGGCAGGCGATCGTCACGAGCGGTCAAAGCTTTGACGGCGGCTGGGCTGCTGAACCTTTCTTCTTCGCTCCCTCATCGGGTGGTCAAACCAAGTGGTATTCGAGCAGGCTGATCACCACGGCTCTGTGTTTCACCGCCATCTCATTGACGACCCCGGGCGGTTAGACAACTCCGGGTTTGTCGTCGAACGCCGCCGCCAACTCCTTGATGGCTTCGGTGTCGATGTGGCTGAGAGCGTGCAGCATCTCCTCAGTAGGCTCGATCCCGATCGAGCGCAGCGCTTGGGGGGGATCCTCGGTCAAGGCGCTGGCGAACTCGGGATCGAAGGCGGCCTTGCCGACCAAGTAGCTAAAACCGCTCGGATAGTCTCTGCCGGGTTCAACGGCCATCTGTGCACCTCCCAGTGTCCCGGTCACTCTATCGGTCTTGTCCTGGCACAGTTCGGGCGTCGCTGAGGCCGACCACCCTTTCGAGTTCGGCCAACGCCCGCAAGCCCGACCGAACTCTCGCCGCTTGGTCGTGGAGGAGGGCTTTGCGCACGTTCAGGTAGGTCAGAACAGCGGGTGATCCAAGGCGGTCGCCAATGACCTGAAGCTCAGACATCCATGCGTCCAATTGTTCGACCGCCCAATCGAAGCCTTGGTTGGCGAACCAACTTTCGAGCGACTCCGGGGAGTGCGTCACCCGCCGTCCCTCGGACAGCAGATAGGTGGTTGACCCGTTGCGTAGATCTTTTCGCCATCCGAACAGGTCGTTCATCATCTGATGCCAACAGCCAAAGCGTTCGACCAACCGATACCAGTCGGGTAACAGGTCTGGTCGGCCAACCGCATGGGCAGCGGCCGCCAACGGGATCTTGGCCGCACCGGTCTTGCGGGCCGAGACGGCCTCGAACTGCTCTCTTTCGATCGAGGCGAGGGCGGCGTCGTGCAGGGTTACCTCAGCGGTGTCAAACCAGATAGTGCGGAAGTCTTCCCAAAACGGATGAAAAGGTGCGAACCGTTCGTGGAAGGGATCCGTGAACCGGGTGTGAAGCACGCTGAGAGCCGGCAGGACACCTACGTCCGCCGGGGCGTCTCCATCCATAAGGTTGTCGATCAAGCGGATATAGAGATAGCCGCTGATTGAGGATGTGGACAAGTCTTCGTGCAGGGAAGGGTCGGGCTCGCGAACGGATTGTTCGAACCACCAGGGGAACAGCAGAAGCGGGAAGGCGTCCGGCCGCATGAAAACCTCCTCTAATGCCGCCGGGCCAAACACGGACTCGAGCCAGCGACGGAGCCGCTCTGAGATGTGAGGGACAGCCTCGTCGAGATCGGCAAAGAGTTTGGCAACGCCCTCGGCCGCGCTCCGTTGGAGAGTGGGCGGATACACGGCGGAAGGGTATAGACCAAGAGCGCGGTCGTGTCGGCCGACGGCCGCTGGTGGCGGCTGATAGTCTCGATTTCCAGAAGGAAGGAGCCACTCAGATGGCAGAGGCATCGGAGGTCATCGATTCGGTCCGCAGCGCCTACATGGCCCACGACGATGAGACGTTGCTGAGCCACTTCGCCGAGGATGCCCACATCATCGGGACGAAGGCCGGTGAAAGTTGGACCAACCATGGGGACATCCTGCGGGCCCTCAGATCCGACTTCGGACTGTCGCGGATTCAGGGGCAGTTGGCGGATCTCAGCCCCTCCCCTGACGTCCACGTCGAGGGGGATCTCGCCTGGTCTGTGATGGAGGGACGGTTCGACTTTGGCGCCAGGAGCCACCTGGGCCGGTGGACCTGCGTGTTGAAGAACATCGATGACGAGTGGAAGGTCGTGCACTCCCATTTCTCGGTACCCGAAGGAGTCAGGACTCCTTAGCGGCCACTCGTTGTCGCCAGTCAGGCGGCGTTTGTTGTTGGTCTGACGCTGACTTCGGCCAGAATTTTCTCAGCCCGGCGTCGGTATTCGCTAGCCGTTGGGTCGGAATCCCCAACCAAGCGGGCCAACTCCCTCAGAACTCGCATCTCATCGAGTCGCATCTCCAGCCTGACGGTTTCCGCCAGGCTCAACTCCAGACTGCGCATCGCCCGATCGCGCCGCCCCCGCAATTCCTCGAAAATGCCTTGCCACATGAGCAATTGTGGCCGCCCGATCGGAAACACGCGGGCGTATCTCTTCAGCATGCGGAGAGCTCTTTTCATCTGCCGTTGCATGTCGCGATCGAAGGGGGCCAACCGCCAGGCCTCGGCATAGACCTCGGCTGGCGCGGTGTAGGCGGCGATCGTCGAGTAGTTGCTGGGTGGTTGCCTCGACACGCGCGTCAGCAGCATTTCGGCCGCCGTGATCGCCTTACGAAGATTGCCGCGACGCAATTCGGCTTGGGCCAGCAAGCCGTAAGTGTCATTGATCAAGGCTTGATCGGCGGAGCGCTGATCCCGGCCCTGAACATCTTCGAGTTGATCGATTACCTGGCGCGCCTCCTCGGCTTGCCCAAGGCCCAAGAGGCAATAGGCCCGGCCCTGTAGGTAATAGGCAAGCGGCCGATCGGCATGTCGGGCCACCGCCCGGGCATGCAACTCTTCGGTCAGCTGTAGCCCACGAGGTATGTCGCCACGCAAGTACGACTGGATCATCAGGTTCGACAAGCCGTCCTCCAGCCGCCTCCCGTCTCCCACCTGCCCCGAAATGGCAACCACCTTCTCCATCAGGGCCTGGGCACTGCCCCACTCGGCCACACCCGAGTAGTAGAACCCGGCCACCAGGGACGCCCAGGCCGCGGCCGCCGGATCCCCTGACTCTGAGGCATGCAGCGCCCGCTTGAGGTATCGAGACGCCAGTCCTCGCAGCGGAACAAACCCGAAGAGAGCGCCGGCAGTTGCCCAACCTCGTGTGAGTTCGGGCGAAGGTCCGGCGGCCTCGGCAAGGTTGAGGGCGCGTAAGGAGGCGTAGAGCGATGGGAGATTTTCTCCTGAGATGTAGTGCACCTCCACTAATCGCTCGTAGGCGCGGGAAGCCTCCAAAAGCCGATCAGAAGAAGCGGGGGTTTGATTCTGTTTGGGAGCGCGCAACCGATACCAGAGCTGGACCAGGAGCTGCCATACCACCCCGAGAGCCAGCCCGACAACGCTCTTCGGAGGCGCCAAACCGAGAGTGGTCAGACCGGCTTCCAGATTCTCGCGGCCCTTGGTGACATCCTCGCTTTGATGGTGGACGTAGATCTCCCCTAGTCGGAGCTGCCACACCGCCACCTTCTCCCGCGGGACATGGCCGCCGTCTCGGGCAAGGTCGATTGCCCTGGTGTAGAACGAGATCGCTTCCAGGTGCGCACCCGCAGCCCAGGCGTTTTCCGCCGCCAGCTCCAGGAAACCAAGCGACTTCGAGACCGCGCCGGCGGCATCCCAGTAGCGCGCCAGGGTTGGGTAGTACTGCGCCAGGTTGTTGCGCTGGTTTACTTCGATCCAAGCCGCAGCCTTGGCCTGAATCTCCCCGCGCAACTTGCTCGGCAGCAGGTCACCGGCGGCCTGGTGGGTTAGACCGTGGCGGAACCGGTAGGAGAGCTCGGGTAGTTCATGCTCGAGTGCCAGCAGGCCAAAGGCGGCCAAGACTTCCAGCTGGGCCCGCAGAGTTTCCTGGCCGGGCTGGGAGGGATGAACGTCGGCAAGCATCTTCAGATCGAAGGTCCGGCCAAGGACGCTTGCCACCAGCAGAGTGGTTCGATGATCCGGATTGAGGTGATCGAGGCGGCTGATGAGCAGCTTTTCCACCCGCTCGGGGAACGCAGCGGCCAGCTGTTCCGGCTTGCCAAGGAGACGGCACACCCCATCCTCCACCACCACCAGTCCCCGTTGGACGAGGGTGCCGATCAGTTCCTGGGCGAAGAACGGGTTGCCCTCGGCCCTGTCCAGGATCACTGAGCTCAAATCCTGGGGGATCTCTTTGACGGCGATGTAAAGCTTGATCAGCTCGACCAAATCGTCGTCGCCCAACGGGTCAATGGTCAACAACGCCTCCGGCCGGCCATCCATGAAGGCCAGGATGGGACCCGGAAGGCTGACGGAGGAGTCATCCTCCGCGGAGGATTCGGGAGGTCGAGTGGCTACCGCCATCAACAGCGACGGGTGCTGCCGGAGGGCGGCCTCGACCAGAGTCCAAGACGCGGAGTCGAGCCATTGGGCATCATCGATGATGATCAACATCACCGCCAGGGTTCCCACGGGCCGCAGCAGAAATCCGATCATCGCGTTGAGAGCGTTGTCGCTGCGGGCCTCGGGCGGTATTTGCGCAGTCAGTTTGGTTTCGGGCAGCGTGATCGGCAGCACTGGGTTGAGCAGCGGGGCGAGCTCCAGCAGTTGAGGAGCGTTGGCGAGATGCCGTTCGAGGGCAAGCCGCACTGTCTGCTCGCCGTCGGTCGCTCGAACTCCCAGGACTTCGGCGAATATGTCCTTCCAGACATGGAGCGGGATCCGGGCGTCGATGGCGTTTCCTGAACCCGCAAAAGTCGGGATGGCGAGAGCCTCGGCCTGTTCCTTTAAGTCGACTAGCAGTCTGGACTTGCCGATGCCAGATGGCCCCTGGATAACCACCATCTGCGTGCGTCCTTCCAACAACTCATCCAGAAAGCCGCGGAGTCGGCGCCGCTCGTCGGATCTTCCCACTATGTCGGTGTGGACCATCCCCTTTGGTATGAGGGCGGCGGCACTACGTTCGTGCCCGACCAGCTCGAAGATCTGCTCCGACTCGAGCGACCGAAACTTGTAATGAGGCAAGCCCGCTTCGGCCACCGAGGCGGAGACCAGGACCCGACCCGGGTCGGCCCGCTGCATCAGCGCCGCCGCCACGTTGGCGGCATGACCTAGGACCTCATAGGTCTTGTGATCGCTTCTGCCGAAGACACCAGCATGCATCTTCCCTTGGCTGATGCCGGCTCCGGTGTTCTTGATGAAGTCGAGGAAGGGGGGAATGGCCATCAACTGCTCGGCGGCCCGCAATGCCCTGAGGGCATCATCCTCCAAAGCCAGGGGAGCTCCAAACACTGTGTACAGATAGCTGCCCTTGTCCCCCACGATCACCTGCATGACGAATCCACCGAGAGGGATCAGGGTCTTCTGAACCCACTCGACATAGTTGTTGAGCTTGGTTCCGGCATCGTTGTCGAAGTCATACTGGATGCCACTGAACCTCACGAACAACGCCACAGCCTGACGCAGCTCTGAGACGAGATCGCCTTCGCCGCCTGCGATCCTCTGGAAGATCACCGGATTGATCCAACCCCGGGCCACATTTTGAGCTAGAGCGGGCACGGTCACTTGTTCGACGGGCTGGGCGAGGTCGATCGGGGCACCGGCCACCACGGCAAACGACTCGCTGTCGGCCACCTGGGAGTCAGCGACTTGAGGATGGGACGAGGCGTGACGCCAATCGACGACCTCGATCTGGTCGCGAATCCAACCGACGATCTCGCTTCCGATGAGCACATCGCCGGGGCGGGCCAGCCTTTCGGCCGCGGCCATGCGATCGAGGATCCCGCCCGCCAATACGTCGAAGCGCTGAATCCGGGGTACGCCGACGAGGAATCGACGGGCCAATCCTGCTGTGACGACGATCTTCACCTGGGGGGGCTCGGCTCCGGACACGGGCTCGCTCGGCGATTCACCCAGGGTGTGCTGAGTCGCTAATGCTGCGGCCGTGGCCCGGCGCCCGTTGTCGCCGTCGAACCAACAGGTCACTCCGTCCCCAGCGAAACCAATGACGCTGCCCCCGTACCGATGAACTTCCCGGACCACGGTGGTGAGGACCGAATTGAGGCGACGGGTGAGCTCCTCAGCCCCTCGTTGAGGGCCCATGGTTTCCAGAAGCGATTCGGTGAGATAGGAAAACTTCGACACGTCGGCGAAGAGGACCGCACCGCTGGTTCGTTCGGGCAGCGCCTGGCCCAACGCCAGGGCTACGCGCCGATCGCGAGGGATATAGACGTCGAGCCCCGACGCTCGGCCCTCGATAGCCTGCCCGATCGGGATGTTTGAAGGCAGGTCCGGATGAACTACGTCGTAGACGTGTTCAGCAGTGGAAGCCTCGATGAGCCAGATCGTCCCCCGATCGCGAAAGGTGGCACCTTCGGGGAGCGCCATGCCCCCATGGGCCACACTGGATGAAACCAGGATCTGGCCGCCGCGAGCGGCCTTGAGCAATTCCAACCCAAGAAAGAGGGCCGGGCCGACGAAGCGGCCGTCGAGGAGATGGGCCTCGCCGGCATGGACAGCCATTCGGACCGAAGCTTGACCCGAACCGTTCCAGGAAAGCCCTTTTAGCCCAGCTTGGGCCCTGATGGCTGCCATGACTGCCTGCTCCGGGGAGTCGAAGGCGGCACCTAACTGCTCGCCGGCGAGAGGGAACTCGTCCCCATCATGGGCAAGAACTGCTTCCCGGAAAGCTGAGGAACACAAGCCCAGCCAGGCCGGAACCTGGTCGGGCCGGTCCTCCCAGGCCTGACGAGCGCCGACCACCTCGGCTAGGAGGAAGGTGCGGTATTCCACAACTGAACGATACGCCTCGTCACCTAGGCCGGGGGGACCGTTACCCCGAAGCATTGGCAGCCAGCCGGACCATCAGGTCGACGATCTCTGCATCGATCAAACCTTGGCGCAAGGCGAGCGATCGCCAGGTCTCGAAATCAACGGCATGGGCTAGCGCCGTTCGCAGCCTCCGGCGAGCGCGGCCGCAGGGTTTAATTACCCGGTTGGCGACGACAGCCGACCATGTCTGCTGTGGAGTACCAACAATCCGATCGTGAATCCAGTAGCAGCGACCAGGATCAGCCATCCGATGACTGAACTGCCGCCGGCCAGGACGTACATCAACGCGGCAATTGCCGAGAAACCGTTGAAGACGATGGCTGCCAGGTTCTGCAGCCTCATCGCCTCCCAGCGGCCGTCCTTGAGCAACATATACCCGCCAAAGGCGTAACCAAGGGTTCCCGCTCCCGCCAATCGATAGACAAACAAATCCGATGGATCAAAGCCACCGAGTTCGGCGAAGGACGATGCTGCGAAGAGCGGCGCCAACCCGAAGAAAGTCGCCGCAATGGTGGCCAAAATCAGCAGCATTCGCGCCGGTTGATCCAGCCTCGGCTCTGCCGGCGCCGGTGGCCCTTCGTTTCGTCGTGTGACATAGATGAGGATGACAACAAAGGCCAGGGCGGCGAACAGGATGAACCAGACCCAAAAGTTCCTGTCGCCTTCGAAGAGCGTGATCAGCGCAGCCACTACCGCCCCGGCGTTGAACACGTACGTGGCAGCCGCCGTGATCTTGAAGCGGTACCAAGCCGGGGCGGCGAGAGCCAGGGCCGCCGCCAGCGCGTAACCGAGGGTCGCGGCCCCAGCGAGGCGATAGATGAAGGGCTCGGCTCCGGTGTAGCCAGCGGCATCGGCCGCCAGTTGCGGGGCAAAGAAGGGGATGACGCCGAACAGACCCCCGACCACGACCTGGATCAGCAGGAGAGCCTTGAACCATGGTGTTGTGGCTTGGTCGGGCTGTGCTGCGCTGCTCACCGCTGATCGACTCTATCGGGCGGCAACCAATCGGACCGACATCAGCCGATTTGATTTGGTGGCAAGGCACCTATCGATCGAGTCTGGTATCGGCGAACTCGATGATCCACTTGGCCAGTTCGGTGGCAACGTTCACCTCCAGGATGCTGAAGGCGCGAAGGCCGTACTCCGACTTGTTTCGTTGCCGACGCATCCTGTCGAACGAACGGAACCGGGCTTTCTCGGATGCGTTGGAGGTCATCGATACGGCGGCGTCCGCGATCGCCGCATGAGCGCCCGGCGCGGCCATCGATCGATAGCCGGCCGCCAACAAGACCGCGGCAATGGCTTTGCGAGCCGCGTCGTAACAGAGGACATAGGAGCCGGAGGCGTCAATGTCGGCGATCCGAGCCGCTGCCTCGGTGTGCCTGCGTGCTTCGTCGAGCCAGCGGCGGGCCGTGGTCGGGTCGGGGGGAACCGACTCAAATACTCCGGCCTGAACCAGTTGATCGATGACTTCGTTCATGTGATCAGATCAATCCGCGGACCCGAACGAACGGTCTGGGCAAAGCCGGTGTCATCGGCTTCCCACTCCCAGCGGGTGAAGATGGTGATGTTGATCTCTCGTCCGACCTGGGCTTCCACAGCCTCGACGGCCTCATGGAGCCGGTCGGAGTCGGGTTCGCCGAGGATCATCACGTCCACGTCTCGGGGAGCCCGTTCCAGACGCGTCGTTTCGGAGGTGGCCCACGACCCGTATATAAAGGCTTCGTCGATACCGGGCACGTCCGAAAGTGCCTTTCTGAGGAGAGGCGCAGGACCGAAACCTTTCAGGAGCAGTCGGCGCAGATCCTCGAAGAATGGCGACTCAGTGTTCGCCGACACCAATCGGGCCCGGCCCAGGCGCTGGCTGCTCACGAGGCCCGCCCGTTCCAGGCGGGTCACTTCCTTGTGAACCCCGCTGGGGGATACTCCCGTTCGTCGTGCCAGCTCGGATAGGGTGAGAGGCTCGGGGGCAACGACGAAGATCTCACTCAAGAGTTTCACCTGTTCGGTTGAACGAAAGATGGGCAGCCGATCGAGATCAAAGTCCTTCACGAAACGAAATCATATCATCACGATTCGTGAATACGCCGCACCTCCCTAGCTAGTGCCAGTCGATGGTCTGCACCAGCAAGGGTTGGGTGATGCCCTTCAGAGTGACAGAGCGGGTCTCCGAAACGGGATAGGGGATGGTTCCCGCTGCCTCTAAGAGTTCGGCAGAGACGACGATCTCCTCCCGGTTGGCGAGCGCTCCCACTCTGGCAGCGGCATGGACACCGTGACCGGAGTAGTCGCCGCTCTCTCGAGTGGCCTCCGCAACATGCATACCGATCCGAACCCAGGGGGCGAATCCGTGTTCGCGCCGGTGTTGTTCGAGCATGCGTTGAATCCTCACCGCGCAGTCGATGGAGGCTCGAGGGTCGTCGAAGGCTGCAAAGAAACCGTCGCCGGTATGGCGAACTTCGTCGCCGCCGCTCTTGCTCAAGGCCTCGCGCAGCGCCCGGTCATGCCAGCGGAGCAGGTTCTCCCAGGCGGCGTCGCCAATCAGTCCGATCAGATCAGTCGACGTGACGATGTCGGTGAACATGAAGGCCCTCGTGACCCGCTCGCGGCGCCCGGCGGTTTCGTCCCCCGTAGTTTCTTGAAGGCGACGCAAGTCGAAGGCTGCTCCCAGCTGGCTGAAGGTGGACGCTGCTGCCCGGAGCTCCTTTCGGGCGGCCGCCTCGTCGCCTTGGGCAAGTCGGGCTTGACCGAGTAGTGATCTGGCTTGAGCGCTCTCGTAAGGCAGTCCGATTTCCTGCCAGAGTCGCCAGGCACGGCTTAGTACCTCCACTGCCTGGTCGGAGTGGCCTTCGTGCAGATCGAGAGCACCCCGACTAGTGAGGGCGGTGGCAATCCAGGTCGGCCCCTCGTAATGAGTGGCAATCTGGTCGAGCTCGAGAACGGCTCGGCGGGCCGTATCCGTGTCACCCGCGGCCAAGGCAATTTCGACCTGAGCTGGAAGCAGATGAGCACGAGAGAGAGTGTCGGCGGTAGCGGGTGCCGGCACGGCGCTGTCGGGTCTCCCCATCGCGGCGGAGATTGATTTTGCTGCCTCCGCCACCTCACCCTGATTGAGCAACAGCAAGGACATGCCAGGTTGGGCGTCATGCCCGTACTCGTACGCCCGCTGGAAGGCTTTCTCGGCGCTGGGAAAGTCGCCCATGCGCCTGCGAACTTCGCCGATTTCATACTGGGCGAAGCCGATGCCGTCCATGATGTGAAACCGCTCGAGCTCGATGCAGGCCCGGCGCGCGTCCTGCTCGGCCTCCGACCACGAACCGCGCA
Source organism: Acidimicrobiia bacterium (assembly GCA_040905905.1). Taxonomy (GTDB): domain Bacteria; phylum Actinomycetota; class Acidimicrobiia; order Spongiisociales; family ZC4RG35; genus JAICND01. The sequence goes on along the minus strand of JBBDQN010000051.1, from coordinate 16,313 downwards.
GTCGTTTTAGTTCGGCCCGGTGCACCTGACAGATGCCGCTGTATCCACCTACCGAGTGGGCATGCATCCACCTGTCGGCTTTATCCGTCCACTCCCCCGCACGTCGGTAATCCCCGAGGTTGCGACACACTGCGATGGTGTTGCAATAGACGTCGCTAGCTGCTCTGAGATCACCCGTTTCGGAGGTGGCGACCACTGTGGCCTCATCCATCAGACTGATTCCCTGGCGCCATTCACCACTGTGAACCATGGCGACTCCTTTGAAGCTCATTCCCATTGCCTGAATCCCGGCATTCCCGAACCTGCGACCCAAATCGATGGCTTCATCCGCCAGGGCGATGGCTCCTCCCATGTCGTTGTCGAACATGAGGGCCTTGGCGACAGAAAGGATCTTTAGCCACCCGTGCCCGACCGACTCTGCCTGGCCCTCCAGAAGACGCTCCACCCGGGCGATCCAACCGCCCGCGATCGACATCGACAGCCTCCGCATGGCGAAATAAGCCAGGCGGGCGCCGATGCTGGCGGCCTCAACCAAGCGTTGCTCCCGCTCGTAGGCGGAAAAGGCGCGCTCGAATGCTTCGACAGCCTCATCGGGTTCACCGCTCCACCACAAGGCCTCGGCCAGCATGCTGAGATCGTCAGCGGAAAGCTGACCGTCGAGGTTCGCCTCCTCCAAGGCTGTGACGGCCTCGTTCCAATGATTCTTGCGGACAGCCTCTCTGCCTGTCTCCAGCAGGTCGGGCATCTCTCCTCATTCCAACCGGGTGATGCCAACCCTAGCTGCGGATAGTTAGGCGGCTCGGGGGGAATCTTTTCTTATGCTTGCTCTGCCAGCCGTTTCGCAAGGGTTGTGAGCATTCCCAGCGCGACGGCCGGTCGTTCTTCCAGGATGGAGAGGAGGTCGACCTTGGTAACCACCACGCCGTGCACGCCCTGTTCTCCGGCAATGACGTCGGCAGAGCGATAGCCCCCTCCAAGCAGGCCCAACTCACCGACATGTTGACCGGATTCATGGGTCCGGATGACCTCCCTGGTCGAGCCCCTATACGTACTGATGACCGCACTTCCCTCGACTATCACCAACATCTCCACGGCCTCCTCACCCTCTCGGTATATGAGTTCATTGGGTTGGAAATGGACTTCAGCCGTGGCGCTGGCGATCAACTCGAGGTCCTCGGGATCGAGCCCAGAGAACATCGGGACCCGATGTAACGCCATCACGCGATCCATCGGGTTGAGCATGTCGAATCTCTCGGTGGTCACTTCGGCCAAGCTTGGCACTGCACTGCGCACAATGGGGGACTGGTCATGTGCCGACGTGTTCCGAAGGCGCGCCAGATCCGAGGCAATCTCTTCTTCGAGACATCTGGTCGCTAGGGCCCGCAACCAGGGATCGAAGTCGCTGAGGAGCTCCCTCAGGGCCGATCGAACGTCAGGGACTGGGCCTGCTTGATTCCACTCGAGAAGCGGCAGCATGATCTTCAGGGCTCGGCGATCTCCCGTCATCTCCAGCGCTTCGACCGCCTGTGCCCGTGTTTCGGAGTCGCTCGATCTGAGGCCGCGTTCCAGGATCGGCATCAGCTCTTCGGTCTCCGTGGTGGTGATCGCCATAAGCACCCATTGCTCAAACCGGGAGGCTCGGGCAGCCACCACCTCTGCCAGGAACTCCATAGCCGGAGAGGGGGATGGGGACTCAAGGGCCGCCCCTAGCGACCGGAGCTTTTGGACCCGAATGGCCTCCTTCGAAGCCCAGTCGGCGATTTTGGGTTCAAGCGAGCTCATCGGGGTTATTGCCCGCAACGCCTCATCCGTTGCATTGACCGTGCCGGATATGAGAACTCCGTTGAGAAGCTCCCTGCCCTGAGGAATTTTCGCAAGAGACTGGGCGGTTGCCCGCCGCACGCGCAGTGAAGGATCATCAAGACCCGGAAGGAGGAGGCTGGGGTCACCGCCTCCGAAAACGTAAGCCGCCGCCGCAGCGGCCCGCACTTGCCGGTGGGGGTGGGCGAGATAAGGAGTGGCATCGACGACCAGGGATCCATGAGAGTGAGCCGTCTCCTCGAGCACAGCACTGATGGCCTCGACCTCCTCAGTCGCGAGGAGCTCGGCGATTCTCTTGGTCGCGCTTTCCCCTCCGACGATCGTGGCCGCGGCCGCCGCCACCCGCGGGTGGGGATCGGCCAAGGCCGTGAGCGCTACAGGTCGGTATTCGCCATGATCCGTCGAACCCACCACTTGCATAACCCGAAGCCGCACCTCCCAGGCCTCATCGGTGATGGCGGTCTGTGCACGCTCAAGGACTCGGTCCGGATTGACTGTGCACATTGAGTCGAAAGCCGCCACCCGGACCAGGGGGCTCTCGTCGCTCATGAACGACTCGATCCGGCGAGTCGAAGCGTCGCCGTCGACACGGGCCAGAGCCGATAGCGCCATTGCTCTCGTGTCGGCATGACTGTCGTCGAGATGGGTCATGAGAACCCGTCTGGCCTCGGCGTCTACAGGTGTCACCAACCCCCGCTGCGGAACCGCGAAGACCCCGATGAGACCCTGTCGCACCGCCGACACGATTGCGGTCGTGTAGGCCGGGCGCATGGCGAGGACCATCACGAGCAGGCCCAATGAGAGCACCAGCCCGATGCCGAACCGGGCGGAACGGGGAAGGTTCGCACCCACAATGAGAACGCCACCGCCGATCATTGTTCCAATCTGGGCGGGCACCGCGGTCATGAACGTCATCACCTGGCTACGACGACGCCCGGTCACAACATTGAAAAGGGCCGCATACGCGACTGATCCGATCGCATTCACTGTTACCCATTGCGCCCCCCGAATCAGAGCGGCAGCGGCAAGACCAAACGAAGCCAGCCAGAGCGAGAATCCCCCCAGATACACCAAAGGAACTACCAAAAGGGCCACAACGATTCCCAATGTTGAAAAAAGCCTCTTGGTCAATAGAAGCGAAACGAGAAAGGTTGCGGCGGCGGCTATCGAAGAGAACACTCCGAGATAACCCGCTACCTCGGCTTCCGATGCGAAAGCCGCTGACACCGCCTCGTTGAACGGAAACACCACCAGGAAAAACAACAACGACATGAGCAGGGCAGTAACGGCGGCATGCATGAGCAACCGGCTCGAACGCACTGCTCCGATCGCAGCCCTGAGTTCAGCACTGAACGGGGATGAGTTCTGAACCTCGTCATCGGCAAACAAATATCGAATTCGATACAGGAGGCTGGCACCGCCTAAAAGGAGCAGCGCTTGCACGAGGAGGAGATGTTGGGCGCCACGCCACGAGGCAATGGGGCCCGAGAGGAGGTTTCCGACCACCCCGCCGAATACACCGCCAGCGGCGAAAAGCGGAAACAGGCGTTTGGCCTGACGGGTGTCGCAAGCCGACTCGGCGCCATTCCACAACATTGTGAACGTGACCCAGATGATGGCTTGAGTGGAGATCCAGATGACGGCGTATACCCAGGGCCGGCCAAGCCAGGTTCCGGCCCAACCGAGCCCTGCCCACAACGCCGTAGCGAGGGTTGCCACCCACAGCCAACTTCTTGGTCCGCGCTTGGCGAGGCCGACCCCGTGCAGAAGTGTGGCGATCATGACAGCTGGCCCGGACAAGACGATCATGATCGGTAGATCTCGCACCCCGAACCTGACCAGAAAGAGCGCATCAGCGGCGTTGGCGCCAAGACCATGGCTCATCTGGATGAGCGCGAATAGCGCAACGATTCGAGCAGTGAAACCAGTTTCGTTCCCCCGGACCGCAAGGGCTGCGACCCACCTTGGTGCGGTCATGAGGTCTCTTCCTGGAGGAGCCTTCTAGTCCCTCCAGCTGCCGCCTTCTTCCCGTCTGCGCGCAGTTCGGCGATCTGATCGAGGAAACGCCCGGCGCTCATGAATTGCGCCAGGGATTCGGCCTCGTCCAGCAGCCTGAACTGTTCTGTGGCATTGTCGCGAAGCCCGGCCACACGGGCCGCTTCTATCCGAGCCAATGTGCCGACGAACCTGTTTGACATCTCGTCGTTCGCGACAATCGTTGACGAGAGAAGTTCGAATGCCTCAGCCAGGTTTCCCCGCGCTTCAGCTAACGCCGCCCGGCCAATGTCGACGTCGGCCTCCGGCCCAAGACCCATTGGCTTGGCTGCATTGATCAGAGCCTCCAGTTCCGCAGCCATACCAAGGCGCCTCATCGGTGACGCCACGAAACTAAACCACCCCGCCAGAAAGACCGGATGTTGAGGGGCAACCTGGCGAAATTCGTTGATCAGAACTCTTGACCGGGCCGTATCGCCAGCCGAGTTTGAACAGGCAATCAGCATTGCAAGCGCGGGAAACAACACTTGTGGATCCTCGATTGCTCTCGCTGATGCGAGGACTTCCTCAAGAATCGCCAACGGTTCAGTCGTCTCGCCTTGGAAGAACCGGATCTGGGCAGCATATCCCTTGGCGAAGGTGCCTACCTGCGATCCTCCCCGCTTAGCGTCTTCGGCTACTAAGTCCTCTGCGACCTTTAGGCACTCGTCCCACTCACCGAGCGGGAAGAGGGCTTCGTTGCGGGTGCTCTTCGACCAGGCGACGAAGGCAGGCAACCCGCGGGCGGTGCCATAGGCAATGGCTTCCTCGATCGTCCTCCGACCCTCAGCCAGATTCCCGGTTCCGATCTGGAAGGTGGCGACATTGTTGTAAGTCCTCATCGCCTGAACAGTGTCATTGCGATCGAGGTGGATTCGGAGACCCTCGAAGATGTCGTCTTGACCACCGAGGTCACCGAGCTGAGCGATCGCCGACCCCCTGATCACAAGCGATCGGGCAAATGACGCGGTGTCGCCCACGGCTTGTGCGATCGCGAGCGAACGTTCGACGAGCTCAAGTGCTTCGTCTTCGTGGCCCCGCAACTGCTTGGCGGCGGCCGCCGCTACGAGCACTCGGGCCAACACAGCACTTGGCTCAAGACCGTCAGCCAACTCGAGGGCTCGATCGTGCAATCGATCGGCCTCCTCGGCGTGTCCTCGATACCAAGCCTGTCTTGCGAGCTCAGATGCGGCTTCTGCCTGACCCTCGCCGTCGCTGCTCTCGGCAAAGGCGTCGATGGCTTCTCTGATCATCGCTTCTGACTCTTCGATGGTGCCCTGACTCAGGCCGGCCAGGTCGAGAAGCGGTCGTCCTTTCTCACTGCCTGTGCTGGCCAAGGCGATCGCGGATTGGTAGAAACGAACGGCCCGGGTCGCATCAAAAGCTCTTGCGCGATCGCCCGCCGCCATCTGGAATCGGTATACCCGTCTGCGACGGTCCGGGTTGTCCGTCGGAGCCAGCTCCCACGCAGTGGCGAGATGGTGGGCGAGGAGTTCAGCCACGTCGGTTGCGCGCTCCCCGCTGACGGCCTCGAGCCAGCGGGCGGTGGCCTCATGGAGTCGAGCCCGACTCTCCTTGGTCAGCCGGCTGTATGCGCCATCCCGAGCCAAAACGTGGGCGAAGCTGTACTCATCCTGGCCTTGCATTGATGATCGGCGCACGGGCCGGATCAGCTCCCTGCTCACCAAGCGCCGAAGACGGCGCTGCACCTCGGCAAGGTCGAGATCCTCCACGAACGAAAGGGCTCCCGACCAGAACACGCGGCCAATGACGGCAGCTGCCTGTAGAAGCGACTTGTCTCCAGGCTCGAGAAGGTCGAGCCGCGCCGCGATGATCGACGAGATGCTGTCGGGAAGCGGGATGTCTTTCTCCCGCCGAATCTGATCGAGCCAGCCCTGCTCATCGGCCAAGCGCACAAACTCGGTCACGTAGAGGGGGTTGCCACCACTGCGCTCGACCAGCGCCCGCTGCAAGCCAGCATCCATCAACGGCCGCCCAGACAGCGCCGCCATCAGGTGAACCGTCTCCTCGTCCGTGAGAGGCGACAGACCAATTGTCACTGCATCTCTTTTGCCCCCTCCCCAGTCGGGGCGGTTGCTGAACAGTTCGGGTCGAGCGGTGCAAAGGATCAGGATCGGAGACTCCTGGGCCCACTCGAGGACGTGGGAGACGAACTCGAGCACGGCTTCATCAGCCCAATGAAGGTCTTCGATCACGAGGATCAGGGGGTTGCGAGCGGAGAGAGCTTCGAAGAAGCGGAGCCAGGCGGCAAAAAGTTCGGAGCGCTCGGCGCCTGCTTCGCCCAGGCCGACCAGCGACCGGAGCCGCAGTTCGACCCATGCTGCCTCGTCGGGATCATCTATCAAGGCGGCGACGGTTGAGCGGAGCTTGGCCAGCACCGCTTCGCTTGGTTCCGACTCGAGCACCCCCGCCTGGGCTTTGATGACCTCGCCGATCGCCCAGAACGTCACCCCCTCGCCATAGGGGAGGCAACGTCCCTGCCGCCACCAGACCAGATCGGGCCGGTCATCGATGATGCCGCGGAACTCGCGGACGAGGCGGCTCTTGCCCACCCCGGGCTCGCCCACGATCGTGACCAACTGCGGACTGCGCCTCGACACCGACCTGTCGAACGTATCGGTGAGAAGGCTGAGCTCCTCCCCGCGTCCCACGAAGGCCGTCGAGGCCTCCTCTTCCACCGCCACCCCGTAACGGCTCCGCAGCCCGGTGGCGACCCATGCAGGCTGTCTGTTCTCCTTACCCCTCAACTCAACATCTTCAAGACCCTCGAAGTTGACCGCGTCGCGGCTGGCCCTGAAAGTCCTCTCGTCAACCACCACCTGTCCGGGCAACGCCACCGACTGCAGACGAGAGGCGGTGTTGACCACATCACCGATGATCCCTTCCCGATCGGGAGAAGACTCCAGCTGGACGATTGCCTCACCGGTGGTGACAGCCACCCTCACCGCCAGCGACAGATGAGGCTGGGCGGCATTGAGCTCTTCGACCGACTCGACGATCCGCAGCGCCGACCGGACCGCTCGTTCCGCATCATCCTCGTGGGCGACCGAGGCGCCGAAAGCGGCGAAGACCCCGTCACCCATCAGCTTTTCGACGCTCCCCCCAAACCGTTCTACGTCCTGGCGGACTCTGCCGTGAAAGAGAGTGAGACGCCGGCGACTGTCTTCGGGGTCAGATCTCTCCGTGTGGGTGGTGAACCCGACTAGATCGGCGAATAGGGCGGAAATCACTCGGCGTTCCTCCGTTGAAGCCACCGATGTCGTCGACGGGCCGGTGAGAGCCGCTCCGCAAGACGAGCAGAAGCGGGCCTCGGCGTCGACCTGCACCCCGCAGGCCGGGCAGCTATGGGCGAGGGCGCTCCCACACGATGCACAGAATCGGGCATCGTCGCGGCCGGGGGTGCCGCAGGATGGACAGGTCAGCGCCATGCAGCGATTGTATGAGGCTGCGCTCGAGGGTGGCTCAGGGTCGAAGAGCTACCCTGCGCCGTTGCGGCTATGCCCTCTTGTTGTTACGACGACGAATACGGAGAGATGTTCACGTCCCGCGAAGCTGCCCGGACGGCTGCCCGTTTTCGCCGCAAGGGTTTGCGAGGGACCGCCGCCGACCTGGCGAAGGCGGTGCAGGCGGTGTCACCGCCTGGGGGATTGCTGATAGAGGTTGGCGGAGGGGCCGGTCAGATCCAGGTTGCGCTGCTGGAAGCGGGCGCCGTGGCGAAGTCGCTCAACATCGAGATGTCCGACAACTGGGAAGAGGCTGCGTCCAAGTTGATCGATGAACACGGTCTGGCCGGCAAGGTCGATCGACGGATCGGTGATTTCGTCGACCAAGCTTCAATGCTGCCAGTCGCCGACGTGGTCGTCATGCATCGGGTGATCTGCTGTTATCCCGATTGGCGGGCGATGCTGACTTCGGCCAGCAGTCGAGCCCAGGGCGTGATCGGCATGACGATTCCCGCCTATCGATGGTCGACCCGCGCGGTCATAGGTTTGACCAACCTCACCTTGAAACTGCGGGGAATGCGGTTCCGGGCTTTCGTACACCCGACCCAACCCATGATTGAGCTGATGAAGTCGGCAGGATTTTCGGTGGTCTATGACCAAATGCATCCGATTTGGCGGACCATGGTGTTCCAACGACCGACGCCGGCCGGATAGACGGGACGCACGACCCCAGCCTAGCCTAACTGATACGTATTGTCGGACTAGACAGATATGTTATCATGGTCGAGATGGCCAGTAGTCATCTACTTAGGGAGGCCCGGCGCCGGGCCGCATTGAGCCAGGCCGAACTCGGTGAACGGGCCGGTAAGGCAGCCTCGGCCATCAGCCGTTGGGAGATAGCCAGCACCAAGCCGTCGTTCGAGACCTTACGCCAATTGATTCGTGCGGCCGGATTCGACCTGGTCGTAGGTCTCGTCGCCGCAGATGACCACGACCTCGCCCTCATCCGCCGTTCGCTAACCCGATCCCCGGAGGAGCGGCTTGCAGAAATGGTAAGTGCGGTGCGAGCACTCGAGTCAATGGCTAAGGCCCATGGCTGAGTACGACCCGGTAGGGATGCTTCGTGTGTTGGTGGCCCATGGAGTCGAGTTCGTAGTGATCGGAGGGGTAGCTGGTCGGCTGCGAGGGGCGCCGATCCTCACCCAGGACCTCGACGTCACACCAAGAGTCACCAAGTCGAACCTGGAGAGAATCGCGTTGGCTCTCGATGAATTGAGAGCGCGATTGCGCACGGCCACGGACCCTGATGGCGTGGCCTTTCCGCATGACCCCTCCCTGCTCGGAACGGCTAACTCGTGGACTCTCATCACCACTCTCGGCGATCTCGACTTAGTCCTCGAGCCTGCCGGCACCCGGGGGTATGAGGACCTCAAAGTTGACGCCGAAATAATGAACGTCGCGGCTGATCCCCCGTTGGCTGTGTGGGTCGCGTCCCTCGAAGACATCATCCGCTCCAAACAGGCCGCCGGTCGAGCCAAGGATCTGGCCGCCCTGCCTCTCCTGCGACAGACCCTCGACGAAATTGATAAGGGCCCATAACCCACCGTCAGCTGGGATCTTCCTCACTCGGAGTCGGCGGTGCCTTCCAGAATGTCAGCCAGTTGCCAGCGAGGTCCTCGATGGTGAACTCTGTCTGGCCCCACGGACGATCCGCGAGAGGATCGACGATCTCGACTCCCTCCTCGACGAGGCGGACGTAGAAGTCCTCGAGGTCGGGTGCCTCTACATAAAGAGCCATGGCCGATGTCGACCCGATGCGTCTCGCAATGGCGGCGCTGTACCCCTGGCTGTACATATCCGCCGGCACCCGAACCTCCTGGTGGTCTTGCCCCCAAGCTCAATCTTGGTATGAAATCTCATCCACTGATTCTGATCTCACCCTGGCGCTAGCGCCGCCGGATGGCGCTCATTGGTCGTACGATGCAAACGGTGTTGTTGTGATGACAAGGAGGCCATCGGTGGGTTCGTATGAAGAAGCGATCGACATCCTCGAGACCGAGTTGAACGGTGTGCTGTCGACCTTCAGCGGTCTCTCGGCGGAGCAATGGGCGCTCCCCACCAAGCTGGTTCCTCTCGACCCGGCGAAGAAACCGTGGACTGTGTTCGAACTGGCCGGTCACTTCGATATCTCCATCGGGCTCACCCGGATGCTGATCGATAGCAAGCAGGACGGACAGCCGGGCCGGGACCGGATCAGCTTCTTCATCTTCCCCCGTTCGGAGGTGGCACCGGTGGTCTACGACTACGCCTACACCATGGTGGAAGGCAAGACTCCCGCCGACATGCCAGGAGTCCTCCAGGAGACCTTTAGCAAGACGATCGAGGAGTCGCGCGCCTCGGCGCCCGACACGATTGGGAGCGGCTACTACGCCCTGATGCGGTTGGACGAGTTCGCTGCGAGCCGCATTGTCGAGGCTGTGGTCCACGGCTTCGACCTGACCGATGCCCTCGGTCGTGACACCATCGCCACGCCGGTTGGGATCGAAACCACCGCCCGCATCCTCGATGAACTGCTGGCGCGGCGTACGGTCGCCGGGCGGCCTGCCGACCTTGGAGACGACCTGGCCTGGGTGCGGGCAGCGTCTGGGCGAGCCGAACATTCCGATCCGCGCTTGCCTTTGATTGGGTAGAGAGGCTGCCTCTTGCCATCGCGGCCGCCAAGTCGCGGGACGGCGTCAAGGGGTCGGGAGCACAGACTTGCCAGTTCGGGACTTCTCCGTGCGGTAGACACTGAGGTGTCCACTTGGTTCGAGATAAGCCAGGCGTACCTCGCCGAGCTGTTCGATGCCGTTTTGGCGCAAGGCCATGAACAATTCAGCCTCTGAAAGGTCCTCGTGGTCGAGGGCTGCCTCCAGAATCTTACCGTCAGCCACCAGCAAAACGGGAGCGCTCTCGACAACACGTTCGAGCCATTGATTTTTCTCGGTCAGGCGGACGATCAAACGCTCGAGTCCCACCACAACTGTCACCACGAGCATTCCATGGATAAGCGGGATATCCGCATAAAACATCGGATCCCCGACTGCGGAACCGAGTGCGACGATGATCACCATCTCGAATGGCGAGAGTTGGGCCATGCCTCTCTTGCCCAGCAGCCGCACCAGCGCCAGCGTGTACAGGTACATGACGGTGGTCCGCAATGCGATTTCCAGCGCGAATGCCAGCGGGGCATCACCAAAGAAGATGCGCTCGAACTCGATGGAACTCCTCCTTGCCGGGTAACTGGAAACCTATCCGCGGAGTCTGGTCACTTGGAGCTGGACTTGGACTTGGACTTCATCTGGTTTCTGGACTGTTCAGCCCTTGCCGCTCCGATCGCAGTCTTGACCTTTTTTTGCTCTTCCGGTGGTGGCAGCACCGCGGTCATCCCCAGTGATTCGAACCAGAGTTCACGGGCCCAGCCCATGGTGTGATACAAGTGATGGTCCTCTTCCTCCTCAACCTGCTCATACGCTGCCAGGAGGACTTTGGCCCGGGGACCCTTGAGCTCCTTGGCCACCTCACCGATCAACTCCCAATTGGCGTGATCCTTGACTTCGGCGTCGACCACGCACTCAGCTGCCACTAGCTGGGCTGAAGCGTTTTTCCCGCCAGTCAGAGCCATCTCCATCGCTCCGAGCAGTGCTTGTCCCTTGTGGCGCACTATCGCCCTTCCTGGAGTTTCTTTGCTCGTATCCAAATCGAGCTCCGCAAAGACGTCGGTGACGATCTGTACGTGGTTCTCGGTTTCCTCGAGGTACTTCCGCCACTCTTCTCGCAAGTCGTCATTGACTGCACAGCGGATCGCGGTCTTGTAAATCTCGACTCCCCCCAGCTCCGTTTCCAGAGCCTCGTATAACAACGCCTCGACCTGAGCGTCTTTCATCGGCACTCTCCTTGTGTCTGATTGAAGTCGGCGTACCCCGTGAGGACTCTGGCTAAACGGAAGAGTCGAACAGGACCAGGCACCATCGCGTAGTTTGCGGAGGTGGATTTGGGGGTAGGACCCTCCCAAGGAGGTGCGCATGGTCTCCCAACTACTGCGAATCGTTGTTCAAGAACCCAACCAGGACATTGCATTTGCCCGTCGGGCTGCCGTTTATCTCGATAGACAGGGGCTAGACGAGCAAGCCATTGTTCAGTGTTTGATGGACGAGTTTGAGCTCGACCAAGCCACCGCGGAGGCGGTTGCGTCTCTGGCTGCCTGAAACTCCAGGCCGTCTGAGGTTTCTAACTCGAGGCCACTTGGGCTATCTGGCGACGGGCGTCCTCAACCCGATCGAGGGCGGCGAAGCCCGCGGTGGAGACAGCCTCGTCCACTGCTGTTGCTACACGGGCCGCGACCTTGTGTCCCAGGCGCCGCCCGACCAGCCCTGCATGAAGTGACAGAAGAAAACCCAATAGCAAGCTGAAAGCCAGCGAGGCGGTCACAAGCACCAATGGCATCGGCACCTCTCCCAGGTAGGGAATGTCGACGGTTCCCACGAGCAGGCCCCCTGGCCCGAAGATGATCGTGAGATACCAGGCGATACCGAACAGGAGGACGGCGGCAGCCGTCATCTGCAGAAAACCGACCAGAGGCCATAGCCAGGACCCGGTGATTCTGAGGTCCGTGGCCGCAACCCGGGTGGATTGGTCGAGGGCCCGGGTCACGGCCGCTTCTGCGGTTTCGGCTCCGAGCGCTGTGAGCATCGGCGGCCGGCCCGCCGCCGGGAGCGCCGCGGCCGCCTTCACCAAAGCCGCCCTGACCGGGTTAAGGGTATGGCCGAGTGTTCCCCGACGCCGCCAGTCGAGGAGATAGGCGGCCGGGTCTGCCTTCCGTTTCTTCCGACCGGTGATCCACGACAACAACGTGACAATCCGGGCCAGCAGGGAGCCTCCCTGGCGTCGGGCGTGATGGAGAACAGCGGCCTCGACCTGTTTCGACACGCCGGCGAGGTCAACCACGCTCAACGCTCCGGCCCGCGTCAGCTTGATCGCTGAAGCGCGTTCGTGGTCGGAGAGAAGCGGTCGGTAGCTGCCGGGTGGATCCAAGCCAGCCGCGCGGGCAATCCGATCGATCTCGGTACCCGCATCGGTGGCCAGTTTGGCCATCACGATCGCCTTGGCATCGGCGGCCTGGCTGAGATTCTCCCGAAGCGCGTCAAACCCGAACCCGTCAACGGCCGCGACAATGTTGATTGGAACTCGCTCGATTCCGACGGTTGCCAGGCGTTGGCGAAGGTCGTCGGTAAGGAGCACTCGTTGTTCGGCCGTAAGTCGATCGGCCTTGTTGAAGATGAAACGCATCCGCTGGGCGTGGGGTGCCATTGACCTCAGGTACTGGTGGAGGCGTTCGTCGTCGTATTTCTCGGGATCGACCACCCAGGCCACCGCGTCGATCCGGGGCAGCAGGGCATCAACCGTGGCGCGGTGTTCGGTGCGGATGCTGTCGACATCCGGGAGGTCGAGGATGGCGACACGTCGAAGATCGGCCCGATCATGACCCACCACCCGGCTGATCCCCAGCCAATTGAGCAATGGAGCCAGGGTCTCGCGGGATTCGTTGGGGACCCAGGCCAGAGGATGATCGGTGGTGGGACGGAGCGCCCGGGCCGGGCTCACCGACTCCTCTGCCAGGGCGTTGAGCACCGAGGACTTTCCAACTCCGGTGCCTCCGGCCAGAGCCAGGACATAGAGATCACCCTTAAATCCCAGGCGCCGCTCGATCTGCTCGAGCACGGTCTGGGCCGATCGGGCTTCGGTGGTCAAACCCACCCCGGTGGCGGCATCGACTGCTGTCTGCAAACGCTTGACCATCGTTTCCTGGGTCATACCTGCACCGATTGGATTGCCCGGTGGGCGGCGGAGCGCAAGGTGGAAGCCAGGTCGGTCGGCTCGGCCAACGGACCCAATGCGGTCACGAAGCGCTGTCTCTCGGAGGCGAAGGTCTCATCGAGGATCGCGGCCAGCCTGGCGCTGGCTTCGTTGACAAATATGGAAACGTTTGCTTCTCCGAAGACGGCCTCCAGCAGTTTCTGGTTGATCACGGCGGTGGCCGCTCCGATGCCGAGTTCGGCCCCCGTCAAGCCTCCGGTATGGAGGAAAACCGCAAGCATGGCACTGGTTCCGAGGACGTTGAGACTGATGCTGGCCGCCTGCGCTCTGCCTTTGCGCTTGGCACCAATCACACGGATCTCCTCGCCGATCTTCTCGATCCAACTGTCGAGGTGCCGGTCAAGCTGCGGCGCCGCCATTTCGGAGGCACCCCACAACCCGGGATCGGCGGCAAGTGCATAGGCCCCAAAGTGGTCGGCAGACCAGTCGACGGAGGACTGGTGGGCGGCAGTGTCGACATGGTGCACGGTCGACGCAACCAGGTCGGCGAAAGCCGCTTCGGTGATCTCCGCCGAGGGAGCTGGTGAGGCCGGTCGAAAGAGCCCGCGAATCGAGGCTGCCACCCGGCCGACCCCTTGCGAGAGATACCGCGTCACGGGCCCTGCGTTGACGAATTCGAGCCACATTCGCAACACTTCGGTGCGAAGAAAGGTGCCGCTCTCGATCTCTCGGGTGAGCGCCTTCCGGGCCTGCTGAAAGCGGGTGTCCAAAGCCCGCAGGAGCCTGGCCACCGCTGCCTCTTCCTCGTCGACTTCTGCCGCCACCTCTTCGACCGCGCCGGGAAGTCCCCGGAGGGCGTTGTCGAGACTGCGCCGAACCACCCTTCGACGTTCTTTCTGGTCGGCGCGCAACGACTCGATGCCGTCCAGGATCGGGCGAACGGCTCTTTGGTCGAGGCTGTCGTTGGATGCATCGATTGCACCTTCGGGCACGGTGATGATCTCCAGACGTCCAAAGGCACCGAGGCGGTCGAGTTCGGCTCGGTCAAGCAGGGCCCGAAAGTCGGCGATCACCGCAGTGGCCTCGGGCGAGTCGGGCGGCATCCGGTTAAGTACCGCTAATAGGGGTACCCCACGCTGGCGGACTCTGGCCAACACCGTCCACGGGATCTGATCGGCATATCGGGTGACGGTGGTGACAAAGACCACCAAATCGGCGGCTTCCAACAGTTCCATCGCCAGTTCGCGGTTGGCTATCTCGACGCTGTCGAAGTCGGGGGCGTCGACGACTACCACACCGGGTGCAATCGCGGCGGAATCGCTTCTGAGGTCGAGGTTGTCGCGAGACACCAGACCCGCCAGAAGGTCACCAGCGTGGATGGCGGGCTCATCAGCGGGATGAACCAGAGCCACCGGGCGGCGGGTGGTGGGACGAAGCAAACCAGACTCACTCAGTTGTTTCCCGGCGATGGCGTTGAACAGGCTGGACTTGCCGGTCCCGGTCGAACCGAGCAGCACCACCACCAACGGAGCGGCCAGATTGGCGGCCCGGGGTGCGAGATAGTCGGCGACATGCCGACGAAGCCGTTCAGATCGGCCTGCCCGCATGGGATCCGACGCCCGCTCGGTCCGCTGCTGGAGGGCACCGGCAAGATCACGTAGTGCCTGGCTCAACCTGCCAACTGTAGAGTCTGGTTGCACCCAACGGATGGTGTTGGGTAAGATGAGGGTGAGTCAACATGACCGACAAAGCCCGCCGTCCGTCCAAGACAACCTCCGGCACCAAGACCAGGCCCGCCAAACGGAGCCCTCGTCGGACCAGCCCCATGGGAATGGTGATCGCGTTGCCGGTGGACCGGGTCACGGTCAGACCGGACGCCAGCAACCTCTACCAGGCGACCGATCAGGTCGAGCGATTGGTGACGGCGTTGGGGTCTAACAGCGTCGCCAAGATCCTCGGGGTGTCGCGATCACAGCCTTCGCGTTGGCGGACCGGAGAGGAACAACTGTCCCCGGCGAACAGGGCGCGGCTGGCCGACCTCGACCATGTCTTGGATCGGCTGCTGCAGGTGTTGTGGCCGGAAGAGGCCAGCGAGTGGTTGACGGCCCACAACCCTCATCTCAACGGTCGCCCCATTGATGTGCTTGCCCTCCGCGGCTCAGCTCCTGTGATCGATGCCATCGATGCCCTATCTCAAGGTGCCTATGCGTGACCTATCTCTACCGGGTTTTCCCCTGGCTGCGTGAGGCGAGGTCCGGACATCCCGGCCATGCCCTTTTCGTTGCCGGCCAGGGCAGCGGACGAATCGACAATCCGGATCGCTATCGGGTTCTCTACGCCTCGGATCAGCCGGCTGGCGCCTGCGCCGAGGTCTTTGACTACAAACCAATCTGGAATGCCGGCATGCTGCGGGGCACGCCCGGCCTCCCCGCCAGCATTCGGGCCCTGGCCACAATAAAACTCGACGATGACGTCTTGATCTGTGATCTGGACGATGCTGCCCGGTTGGTGGGACTGGGTCTCCGACCGTCGGAGGTGGTAACCCGCGACAGGATCGTCACTCGTGCCTGGGCGAGCCGCCTCTTCGAGGAGAACCGGTGGGGTGGCATCCGCTGGTGGTCGTACTACGACGCCCGGTGGGGCAGTCATGGAGTCTGGGAGCTCGACGCTCTCACGGTGGAAGCGGTAGAGGCCCTAACACTTGATCATCCCGCCGTGGTGGAGGCATCGGCGGTGCTCAACCGCCCGATTCACTAGCAGCGCATCATCGTCCGGGTAGAAGATTTCGGCTTGGTCGATGCTCCCAACCACTGTGATTGGTTGATTCCTGGAGCGCGCCGCTCAACGTGGTTCCCGCACTCTTGGTATCACCAGGTCAAGGGCCGATGGAGTCCCATCACTTAGGAGACTGGACGAGCCGAGGTAGTCCGCCTCGCTGTCGGGCAAGCACCGAGAGGCTCCGACGCATTGTGTCTCGAAGACCTGCGGCGGGTCAGTTCGCCTGGTCAAGAGTCCGTCAGTCAAAGCAAGAGCAGCAAGAGGGAAAGGTGTTGGCGATGCGCCAGTGGAAAGGCCTGGTGGGGTTCTTTGGCGCCTGGGCGTCTTGTTGTCAGGGGGTGATCGCAACACCGGGTGATG
>JBBDQN010000050.1:25240-238644 GCA_040905905.1 Acidimicrobiia bacterium | reverse complement strand
CCGGGATGTGGCGCAGCTTGGTAGCGCACCTGCTTTGGGAGCAGGGGGTCGCCGGTTCGAATCCGGCCATCCCGACGACTACCGCAGCACCTTCTCAAACAGGGCAGATCCGTCCAACTCTCCCGCGCGCCGGTATCCCGCCTCCTCGTAGTACCGGCACAACCTCGCATTGGAGGCGTCGCAATCGAGCCGCACCCGAAGGCGGCCTCTCCCGCGGATGTAGCTCTCGGCCCAATTCAAGAGTTGGCGACCCAGGTGATTGCCTTTGACCTGGGGTGACACCATCAGGTCGTGCAGGTAACCGGCCAGGTCCCCTATGGGCCAGCGCCCTCCCCGGTCGGCCGATCGGATCGCGACCGCCCCCACAACTTTGTCCTCGATGGTCCCGACCATAAGGGCTTGCTCTCCGACCCATTCGTCTAGATGGTCACGGGTGACCGCTCCCGGGTTCCACCTGATGCCGCGGCTCAGGAGGTCGACGGCGACCTCGTCCTGGAGCTTGAGCAGGGTGTCGAAGTCGGCCGGAGCCGCCGGTCGCACAGAGAGGAAAAGTGTCACCACCTAATCGTATGTTCGACCAATGGCTACTCCTTCTGAAGCGGGACTGGTCATCGACTGGGAACGGATGACCCGCTGGGAGCGGGCTGAAGCAGGACGATCATTGCGCCGCCAGGGTTGGACTTACGGCGAGATCATGGCTGTTTTGCCAGTGGTCAAGGGCACTCTGGCGGGTTGGTGCAAGGACATCCGGCTAACAGAGGACCAGATCGAAGCGATCAAAAGGCGCCGGCCACCTGGAATCAGGACCGGGATCCCGGTCGACACCCAACGGAAGCGCCGAGCCGAAATCGCAAGAATTCGAGATGAAGCTCGGAGCGAAGCTGTCGAACTGCTTACGGATTCGATGTGGCTTGCAGGGGTGGTGCTCTATTGGGCCGAGGGTTGCAAAGCGAAGAACTCTCTCGAGCTCGCCAACACGGACCCGCGGGCACTCAGATTCTTCATCCGGTGGGTGCGCGCATACCTAGCTCCGGACGCCGAGTTCGTTCTTCAGCTGCATCTTCACGAGGGAAACGATGACGAGTCCGCTCGTACGTATTGGGAAGACGCAACCGGCCTTGCCGATGCCGATTTTTACCGTACCTTCATTAAGCCGAAGGGGACCGGTCACCGAAAGAACCATTTGGCACACGGGGTATGCAAGGTGCGGGTTCAACGATGCACCAACATGTGGCACCGTGTCATGGCGTGGCGGGATGTCGTCTCAGAAGTCCTCGGAGACTCGAAAGCTACAATTTGATTTGCGGGTTGCTAGCTCAACTGGCAGAGCAGGGGCCTCTTAAGCCCAAGGTTCCGGGTTCGAGTCCCGGGCGACCCACGATTCGCAGTTTCGAACATTGCGGGCGTAGCCGAATTGGCACAGGCGCCAGATTTAGGATCTGGTGGGTTCGCCCAATGTGGGTTCGAGTCCCACCGCCCGCACTGAACCGATGACTACCGGCTCTGCAGGGCGTCCAGTGCCACCGCCATCGACGCCGCCACTCTGAAATCGAGCCGGGAGTCGGGGACGGTGATCACGTATCGGTCCCTGATCGTCTTCTTCCTTTCGCTGGTCATCACCGTCTGACCTGTGGTCTGATCGATGAAGTCGAAGTGGAAGACGAATGGGACCCAGACGTCGCCGACGACGGGTATGAAGTCCCAAACCCGGCGGAGGATGGCGATGCCGGGCCGCCGCTCCTGTCCCCGGGCCTGGACCCCGTTATAGGTCATCTGCCACGTCGACCGAAGCAGACTCGTGGCGAACTCCTTCTTGAACCAACCAATTGCGTTTCCCTGCTCGTCGAACACGTCGTGCTCGGCCCTTACGTCGAGCCCGTGTCGGGCCTTGAACGAAAACAACTTCTTTGACTTCGAAGAATCCGAAAAGAAGGTCACCTCTTCCTTGAAGGACATCCGCTTCTGTTGGGCAAAGGCCAGTAATGGGCCTTCGGAACCGTCGCTATTGGCGGTCAGAATTTCGTAGCGGTTGACCATGACGGTGATGTTTTGCTTCATGAGGAAGGTGGGGATGTGCGACGGAGTGGTCATACCTGTCGACGCTAGACGCTCAGCACGGAACAGCCGAGTCGGTAGGACCGAACTCGTAGCGCATGATCGGTCGAGCAGGCACATGACGGGCGACGGTTGTGAACCCGGCCCGCTCGAAGGTCGATGCGTAGCCGGTATGCGAGGTGCTCGGGGTTAGATCGCCATCAAGGGGATATGCCTCGAGAGCAATCGCGCCACCGCGTCGTGCCGTCTCAACGGCCGCGGCGATCAACGCCGAAGTGACTCCTTGCCTCCGGTAGCCCTTGCGGATGTAAAAGCACGAGATCGACCACACGGGGGTGTCGTCGACTCGCCTGAGTCGCGGCGTCCGATCGAGAGCCGGCAGGGCTCCGCGCGGAGTGAGCTGGCACCACCCGACTGCTATTTCGTCGTCGAAGGCGAGCAGACCCGGCGGAGGACCTTCGCCCACGACGCTGAAGAACGCCTCTTTGTTGGCGTCGGGTGAACGATCTCGATATTTGCTGCCGATGCGCCAGTACATGCACCAGCAGCGACCAACCGGGCCGGTGGTGGCGAAGAGGTCCTCGAACGCGGGCCAAAGCTCTGTGGTGAGTTCGCGAACGACAAGCTCCATGACAACTCCAACCCACATTCAATCAGAGTGAGTGCCGACGGTGGAACAAGGCGTAAAGGCCATCGAAGAGCCGCCGGCTGACAGCAAGAATCTCGGGGTCGGTTTCTATGAGCGAAAGGCCGCGAATGATGGCGTCGAGGCAGGCGGCTTCGGGGGCGTCGTAGAGGTCATCGGCGACATCGGCCTCATGGATGATCCGGCCCAGCTGGTTGAGGATCGGGTCGTCGAGGTTGTAACGATCAAGAATGGTCTCGAAGGTGACCCGGTCCCCATGGTGCGTGAGCTCAACACCGATCATGTCGAAAGGAGTGGACTCGGCGGGGACGTCCTCGGGGTCGTCGATGAAGATGAATTCTGCTTCGCGGTCGATGAAACGATCGATAAGCCAAGCCGAAGCAGCCCGGTCGACATGGACCCCGGTGCGGGTGACCCACTTCATGGTGTGACCGCCAGCTCCAGACCCGCAGCGAGCCGATCGAGGGCCTCCCGAGCATCGGCTTTTTCTGCGGGTGGGAAGTAATCCCGACGCTCGATACGCCGATATTCGGCGCGGAGCCGCCGCAACGCCCGGCTCCGGTCGACTTGGCCCAAACCGACGCTGGCAGCAACCTGCCCGCACACTTCCCGATATTCCGCCGCCCGCTCTGAAGCGAGAGACTCAGCCAGGCTGCGGCCGAATCGCCTAATGCCGGGGGTCGTGATCCAGATCGTGGCATCGCCGCCAACTTCGGTGATGTCATGTGCGATCCATTCGAGCCTCTCCTTGGTGGAGGCGTCATAGGGAAGCGCTACCAGACCGTCGCCAACCTGAGCTACGCCGAGCCGCTTCAGCTTGCGCCACACAGAGATGCGGGGAGTGGATGGTTCGCGGGGAACCCGGTAGACCAGAAACACCCAATTCTCTATTGCAACCACGGTTACATCGTACTACTTTCATGAGCCTGATGGGTTGTCGAGGGTGACGATTGGCGGCTGACGTCCGGTTGGTGCTCGCCTCCCAGGCGGTTCGCGCCTTCGGCTATGGGTTCGGATCGGTTCTATTGGCCTCGACGCTGGCCGAACGTGGCCTCTCCGGTCTCAACGTCGGGATGGTGTTGGGGGCGCTGGTGGCGGGCACAGTCATTGCACAGCTGGCAACCGCCCGATGGGCAGACGGCTGGGGCCGTCGCCGCAGCTATCAGATGCTGTATTTGGCGCTTGGTCTTGGCGGGCTGGTTTTTGCCAGCACGGCACCTTTATGGGTGCTGGTGGTGGTGGCATTGACCGGTGCACTATCCGCCGAGGTGATCGAGTCTGGCCCGTTCACGACACTGGAATTGTCCATGCTGTCGGGCAGGCTCGACGCCAATGCCCTGGCCGCTGGGTTTGGCTGGTACAACGCCATCGCGGCTGCGGCCGGATCACTAGGAGCGCTCGCCGCCGCTCTCCCCCAAGTCGCCAGGGAGGCGTGGAACCGAGCTCCCTCGGACCGCGTGTGGTTCTTGTTGTTCATCCCGATCGCGATCACCGGAATCGTCATCGCCCGTCGGTTGAGCCCTCTGGTTGAGGCAACGCAAGGCCGTCGGAAAGCCGCGCCCCTGGGCCCGTCACGACCTGCCGTTGTTCGGCTCTCCAGTCTGTTTGCCCTCGACGCCTTCGCTGGAGGGTTTGTAGTTCAGACCTTCATTGCCTTCTGGCTCATTGACCGTTTTGACGCCACCACGGCAACAGTCGGAGCTCTATTCGCCGCTATCGGAGTCATCCAGACGTTGTCTTTCCTGGCTGCACCATTGATCGCTCGTCGCTGGGGGCTGCTCAACACCATGGTCTTCACCCATCTCCCTTCCAACCTGCTGCTCGCAGCAGTCGCTGCCGCCCCCAATCTCTCTATCGCCGCCGGATTGTTGTTGGCCCGGGCAGCCCTATCACAGATGGACGTTCCTACCCGCCAGGCCTACGTCATGACTCTGGTTCGGCCCGAAGAAAGGACCGCCGCCATCGCTTACACCAACACAGCCCGATACATAGTCCGACCGATCGGTCCACTAGTCGCGGGAGCTGCCATCAGCATCGCAGCCGGAGCGCCGTTCGTCATCGCCGGCCTGATCAAGAGCGTCTACGACCTCACCTTGTGGACCTGGTTCAGGACCATCCCCCTTTCCAGCAGGAAGAGGAGAGCATCCAATGAAGTGGGTCACCCGAGCCCGCCCCAAGACTGACCGCATCGCCCGTCCCCTGGCTGATCCGTCGTCATACGTGAAGGCCGGGCAACTACTGTCAGACCGCAGTCAGTCCGGAGGAAACAATGACGTATTTGCAGGGTGTTAGCTGCCGTTCGACGTCTACCGATCGCCTTGAGATGGCCTATCTCGAGAGTGGCCCCGCCGATGGCATCCCGATCGTGATGATCCACGGCAACCTGGCAACAGCCCGGTTCTTCGAGCACCTCATGTCAGGAGGTCCTGACCAATACCGGTTTGTGGCCCCGGACATGCGAGGGTTTGGTGACACGGAGCGCAAGCCCATCGACGCCACCAGGGGACTCCGCGACTGGGCGGACGACACCCACTCGTTGGTCGAGGCGCTGGGAATCGATCGCCCGGTGCATCTCGTCGGTTGGTCGACAGGTGGCGCAGCCATCGCATCGTATGCCATCGATCGGCCCTCCTCGGTGGCCTCTCTCACGTTTATCGACCCGGTTTCCCCTTACGGTTTTGGCGGCATCAAAGACGTCGATGGGACACCGTGTTTTTCGGACTACGCCGGATCGGGTGGTGGAACCGGCAATCCCGAGTTCGCCCAGCGCATCGCCGACGGAGATCGCAGTGCAGACTCTCCGTTGTCGCCCAGAAATGTGATGAACAGCTCTTATTGGAGCGCTTCGCATCGCGAACCATCCGACCGTGAGGAGATCCTCCTCACCGAGGTCCTCAAGTCGGCCACCGGCGACGACGGTTACCCGGGCGACTTCACCCTCACTGAGAACTGGCCCGGGATCGCTCCGGGCGTGCGCGGGATCCTCAACGCTCTTTCCGGAAAGTACTGCAACTGGTCGGGGATCGTCGACATCGATCCGAAACCCCCGGTGTTGTGGACCCATGGCTCTGACGACATTGTCATCGCCGACGGATCTCCGTGGGAGATGGGAACGCTAGGCCAGATGGGGGTCATCCCTGGCTGTCCGGGATCCGAGGTGTTTCCTCCCCAACGGATGGTGTCGGAGATCCGCTCGGTCCTGGAACGTTATGCCACCAACGGCGGTGCGGTCCGGACCGAGATCTTTGAAGGATCCGGCCACGGACCACACTTCGACGCCGCCGACCGCTGGAGAGAAGTCTTCTTTGGTTTCGTCGGTGGCATCTAAGATTCGAATCGATGACCCGCCGGCCTTTCTCTCCCCCCGGCTACGACAACTGCGACGACGAGGCACATTGCCCGGTCTTGGCCTAAACGCTTAGTTGTCCGTCTCGGGTCCCTGGTTGACCCGATCCAGTCAGGAGTCTTCCTAATGAATCGTCTGTCGACGCGCACCGTCGGCACCTTGGCTGTCGTTGCCGCAACAGCCTCCTGGGGCGTCGCCACCGTCATGACCAAGCACGCCCTGGGAGGGATATCACCGTTCTTTCTCCTGGCTATCCAACTTGGGCTGAGCGTCTTAGTGCTGTGGACGGCCGTGCTTCGAAAGGGGCTGCGCCCAACCTGGCAGCACTTGCGAAGAATTTCCCTTCCCGGTTTGCTCAATCCGGGCCTGGCCTATGCCCTGGCTTTCGTCGGTCTCGCTTCGACCACTGCCAGCATGTCGACTCTGCTCTGGGCTACCGAGCCAATCCTCATTCTCATCCTCGTATGGCCCGTCCTGGGCGAACGATGGCGGCTCGGACCGTTCTCATGGGCAATGGTTGGCCTGCTCGGGGCCGCACTGGTCGCCGGTTATCTGGACAATCAATCGCTCGCCGAGGTCGGCAACTCATTGATTCTCCTGGGGGTTGCATGCTGCGCTCTCCACACCGTCATAACCAGCCGCACCGCTCGCGAAAACGAACCGCTGCTGATAGCCGCCGCTCAACAGAGCGCCGCCTTTGGGATGGCCGTGGTTCTCGTCTCCGCCGACGCATGGTTCGGCCGATCTATCGGGCATCTCGACGCAACCGCACTCCTATGGGCAGCTTTGGCTGGCTTCCTCTACTACACCGCGGGATTCTGGCTTTATTTCATTGGTCTCAGACACCTGCCCGCTATCAGAGTTGGGATGATGCTCAATCTGGTACCCGTCGTCGGTGTGTCAGTGGCTGCGATGACTTTGAACGAGCGACTCACAACCAGCCAGATCCTGGGCGGGCTCATGATCCTGGGCGGAGTAGTGGGCGCCTTATCGACCGATCATCGTCGCCAGTGATCGCAGAGCCCGGGCCCGATGCGACACCAGGTTCTTCTGCTCCGTCCTCATCTCGCCCAGAGTGAGCCCGTCGACTTCAAAAACCGGGTCGTATCCAAACCCGAAGTCGCCCCGCGGGGCGCCGGCGATGCGGCCAGGCAATCGTCCCTCGCATACCACCTCGTCACCTTCAGGGGTCACCAGGGCCACAACTGTCCGGAACGTGGCCTGCCTCTCAGCAACCCCTTCCAAGTCAGCCAGAAGCCGGGCCACGTTGTCCGCATAGGTGGCTTCGGGGCCGGCGTAGCGACCGGTGACCACTCCGGGTGCTCCTCCCAGTGCATCGACCTCCAAGCCGGTGTCATCGGCAAGTGCCGTCAATCCCGTGGCGGTCATTACAGCCCGTGCCTTTAACAAAGCGTTCGCTTCCAAAGTCGCCGCGGTTTCGTCGACATCGGGCCAATCGAGTCCGCGGACGATCTCGAGATCCAGCCCGGCGGACTCCAGTACCGACTCGATCTCGGCGATCTTGTCGGGGTTCTTTGATGCGACGACCAGACGGAGGACTGAGTTCATCCGGGTGGAGCGGCGGCCTGGCGTTGTGCGTCCACCAACTCGGTGATGCCGTGAGCAGCTAGATCGAGCATCTGATCGAGCTCCTGACGGGAGAATGGAGCCCGCTCGGCAGTGCCTTGGACCTCGACCAGTAGCCCTCGACCCGACATGACAACATTCATATCGACCTCGGCTCTGACGTCGTCCTCGTAGTCGAGGTCGAGGAGAACCATCCCTTCGACGATCCCGACCGAAACCGCTGCTACATGGTCGTGGATGGGGTTGCGAGCCAACACCTCCCTGGTGACCCCATCAGTGATGGCGTCGTGCAGCGCTACCCAGGCGCCGGTGATGGCCGCTGTCCTGGTGCCACCGTCGGCCTGGACCACATCACAGTCGACCCGCACCATGTTCTCCCCTAACGCGGTGAGATCGACCACCGAACGTAAAGCCCGACCGATCAAACGCGATATCTCGAGGGCGCGGCCTTTGGCGTATTGGTCGCGCCCGATCCTCTCGGAAGACGATCCCGGCAACATCCCATACTCGGCCGTGACCCACCCCTTTCCTGAGTCCCGCAACCAACGGGGGACGTCAGATTCGATGGCCGCGGTACATAACACCCGGGTGCGGCCCATCTCGATGAGGACCGAACCGGGCGTCATGTCGGTGTAGGAGAGGTGCAACCGGAGCGGCCGCAGTTCGTCGGGCTGCCGATCTCTCATCTCAAATCTTCCTCGTGATGCCGGGGACGGCCAATTCGACCGGCCGATCGAATGTCGTTTCGGCCTCGGCTACCGATCGACCGACATCGAGATAGGGCGGGATGTGGGTGAGCATCAAATTCTTGGCGCCCACCTGTCGAGCGATTGCACCGGCTTGCATAGCAGTGAGGTGGTGGGGGTAGTCGCTTTCGCCGGGCGGACCCTGGTAGCTCGCTTCACACACAAATAGATCCGCTCCCGAAGCCAGCCTCATCCAGTCGCCTTCAGGGCCAGTGTCGGCGCTGTAGGCAAGCACCCGACCACTCGCCTCCCATCGGGACGCGACCGTCGGAACCGAATGATCTGTCCTCGCAAATGTCACTGCGATGTCGCCGATCTCGACATGGTCGCCATCATCCACCGGTCGAAAGTCGAGCGTCGTCTCCAGTTCGGAGTCATCATCAGCCTCCGCAAAGGCGAGCAGCCTGTCGATGACCGCTTGGGGGCAATAGACCGGTACCCCGTACCTGGGCTCGGGTCGAAAGCAGAAAGCATGAAAGGCCATGAGCAAGTCGAGACAGTGGTCGGGGTGCTGGTGGGAGACGACGATGGCATCGACCATATCCGGCTCGACCGGGAGGGCGGCGAAAGTCCCAGGACCTGCTTCACACCAAATCCGGGTGGAATTCTGCTGGATCAGGAAGCCGGCTGTGGGCCGACCGGGAGCGGGATAGGTGCCCGATGATCCGATGACAGTGAGGTGCACCTGGTCGAGTGTAAGGGTCAGGGTGCGAGGCGTTCTACCCGCCAGCCGCCCTCCGAAGGCAGATATCTGAAGCGATCATGAAACCGGGCCTCCCGTCCCTGCCAGAACTCGAAGCAGTCGGGTATCAGCCGATATCCGCCCCAATGCGAAGGGCGGGGCACATCGCCGTCGGGGTACTTCCGGCGAAGCTGGTCGAGCATCTCTTCGAGTTGCTGCCTGCTCTCCACAACCTCACTTTGAGGAGATGCTGCCGAGGCAAGCTTCGCCTCCGGTGGCCGAGAGTCGAAGTACGCGTCAGACACCTCCGGGGCTACCTTCTCAACCCGGCCTTCGACCCTTACTTGTCGACGGATCGGCGTCCATAGAAACGCCGCCGAGGCCTGGGGGTTGGCAGCGATTTCGGCGGCCTTGTGGCTGCGGTAGTTGGTAAAAAAGATGAGGCCCTGCGGCGAGAGATCCTTTAAAAGAACCGCCCTGGCGGCCGGACGGCGGTCATCGCCTGCGGTCGCGAGGACGAACGCATTGGGTTCTTCCACTCCGGTTGACACCGCTATGTCGATCCATCGGGACAGTTGGGTAACCGGATCTGGGTCGAGATCCGTGGCCTCGAGGGGAGCAGACAAATACTCGACTCGCAGTTCCTCGAATGAAGGCGCCATCCGGCCACGCTACCTAGCCTCGGAGACGATGGCCGAAAAGACCAAGGCGGCGAGCATGATCGGTCGAGCGCTTCGCCGCCGCTGCCCGCGCTGCGGAGCGCCGAAGGTATTTCGAAAGTGGTTCGATTTGGTCGAGAGTTGCACCGGTTGCGGCCTGCAGTTCGAGAGGGAGCAGGGATACTGGGTAGGAGTCGCGTTCAACACGGCTTTGGGCATCGTTGCATTTCTCGGAAGCTTCGGGCTGATCCTGGCCCTGACTTGGCCTGACGTGCCCTGGTCGATGGTCTCGCCCATCACCATCGTCGTCAGCGTGCTGGCAGTGGTGTTCGGTTACCCGACGATAAAGCTGCTGTGGGTGGCCTACGATCTCTCGGTCCACCCTCTTGAGCACCACGAGATCGAGAACGCGCGGGCGCGGATCGAAGGCCGGCCTTAAAGCCGCTTGGCGATCTCCTCCAACATCACCTCCGTCGCTCCTCCGCCGATTGAGTGGATGCGGACGTCCCGGTACATCCGTTCCACCGCCGTTTCGACGATAAAGCCCATGCCGCCGTGGAACTGGACACAGTCGTAGAGGATGTCGTTGACAAGCTCGCCGACATAGGCCTTTACCATTGATACTTCCCGCACGGCGTCCTGGCCTTGATCGAGCAACCAGGCGGTATGCCAGAGCAACTGGCGCCCTGCTTCCAGCTTTGTCGCCTGCATCGCCAAGCGTTGGCGGATGGCCTGTTTTTCCCACAAGGGAGAGCCAAAGGCTCGGCGCGAACGGGCATGCTCGATCGTTACTTCCACGGCCCGTTGTGCCTCACCCACCGCCTGAGCGGCGATGGCCACCCTCTCGTTCTGGAAGTTGGTCATGATGTAGTAGAAGCCCCGGTTTTCCTCCCCGATCAAATGGTCGGCCGGCACCCAGCAGCCGTCGAAGGTGAGCTCGGCGGTGTCAGAGCTTCTCCAACCCATCTTGGGTAGCGCCCGGCTGACTTTGAAACCCGGGGTGTCGAATGGAACAGCGAAGATCGACATTGAGCGCGAACCCTTGGTGGTGGGATCAGTCTTGGCGGCGACGAACACGAGGTCGGCAGTCGAACCATTGGTGATGAACATCTTGGATCCGTCCAGTCGCCATCCGTCTCCGTCCGGGATGGCCCTGGTTCTGATCGCTGCAACATCGGATCCTGCATCGGCCTCCGTGACGGCAATAGCCGTGAGCGTCTGGCCGGTGAGCATGGTTGGGAACCACCGCTTCTTCTGTTCCTCAGAGCCGAAGTTGAGAAGGTAGGGGGTGGCCAGGTCGGTATGGACCAGCACTGTGATGGCGAACCCTCCGTAAGTGGAGCGACCCAACTCCTCGGCGAAGACAACGGTTGCGAGCGTTCCCAGTCCGACCCCCCCGTATTCCTCGGGAACTCGAAGACCAAAGAAACCGATGTCACCCATTTGCTTCAGCACCTCGCGAGGAACACTCCCGGATTGCTCCCAGGCGTCGGCGTGGGGGATTACCTGCTCTTCGACAAAACGACGGGTTTGTGCTCTGATCGCCGCCAAGTCCTCGGTTTCGTAGATGTTTGTGGACATCAGCTGAGAAGATATATCGGCCGCCTCTACTCTGGAGTCGACTATCGAACGTCTGTTCGGTAGGATGCCGGGGTGGGCGAGTTGCGCTGGCAGCAATCGACCAATGGCCAGGAGGCTCTCTTCGAAACCACCCGTAGGGTGGTGGGTCGAGGTGAGTACCGCGGACTGACCTTCCACGAGGTGGAGGCCAAGTCGATCATCAACCCTGCCCCACCAGGGACGCCATGGTTCAACTTCACCATCAACGCCTATCGAGGATGCAGTCATGGATGCAGTTATTGCTTTGCTCGGCCCACCCATGAATACCTGGGATTCAACATGGGTTCGGACTTCGACAGTCAGATCGTTGTCAAGGTCAATGCCGTCGACCTGGTGCGCGCCGAAACCGTGCCGGGCCGATGGGCCGGCGACTCCATCGCAATGGGCACCAACACCGACCCCTATCAGGCCGCCGAAGGCAAATACCGGCTGACCAAGGGAATCATCGAGGTTCTGGCAGAACGCGAAAACCCGTTCTCAATTCTCACCAAGTCGCCGCTCGTGTTGCGTGACCTTCCTTTGATCATTGAGGCGTCTAAGAGGGCGGCGGCGAGGGTGGATTTCTCCGTGGCCACCGTCGACGAGGATGTTTGGCGGCGCACCGAGCCCGGCACTCCCCATCCGAGGAAGAGACTCGAAGCCGTGGCCAAAATCAATGAAGCCGGCGTGCCTTGCGGGGTGATGATGGCGCCGCTGATCCCGGGGATCTCCGATCGACCGGAGCAGCTAGAAGCACTGCGAGCCGCGGTTCGGGAAGCCGGGGCCGATTCATGCCACCGGGTGCGTTTGCACCTGCGGGGCGTCAGAGGGCACTTTCTGGATTGGCTAGTTCAAGACAGTCCCGAGTTGGTCGGCGAGTACCAGCGCCTGTACCCGAAGCAGGCCCCGCGTCAAGCCAAGCGCAAGGCCACGATGGGAGGGAGAAGCCAGCTCTCCCTCGATCTTTGACCGAGTCGAGGCATCAACCATGGAGCTCCAGGAACGCTCGAACTCGCGGCCGAGCGCTCTTGGAGGTGCCGGGAGTCGAACCCGGGTCCGCTAAGTCGTTGGCGTCGGCATCTCCGAGCGCAGCCGTCGGCGAGCTTTCGGTTGGTGGGACCCCAACGGCGGGCTTCCCATCTTCCTATCCGGTGTTGATCTTTGCCTCCCGGTCCCGGATCCCGGGAGACGCATCCTGCTTTGCGGCGCCCGATTCCGGCGAGGCAGGCTCCCACCGGGCGGACGGACTGCGTTTGTTAGGCAGCCAGTGCGAAGTTGTCTTCGGCACTTGTGTTTGTTTTCCGGCTCTTTAACGAGGATCCGGAGACCTCGGCTCGCTTCCGACGCCTCAACACTCAACGTCGAGACCACGTCACCCCCATGGGTAAGACCCATTGTATTCGTTCTCGGGGCCGTAGAACCCATAAGTGGGCCCGTGAACCCGGGGTTCGCGGTTTGAGGGGTTTAACGACGGCGCAGGGCCCGCTCGATCTCGCGTTGTTGGTCTCGTTCTTTGATTGCCTCGCGTTTGTCGATCGTGCGTTTGCCCCGGCCGAGGCCCAGTTCAACCTTGGCCTTTCCGTCTTTCAGGTAGATCTGAAGCGGCACCAGCGTCAAGCCTTGTTCTCCCAGCTTGGCGTTGATCCGCTCGATCTCGCGGCGGTGCAATAGCAACTTCCGGGTTCGCTCCGGGTCGTGTCCACCACCACGGGAGAATTCATAAGGAGCGATGTAAGTTCCCACCAGCCAGACCTCGCCATCACGGACATGGGCGAAGCTGTCTTTCAACACCACCTTGCCTTCCCGGATGCTCTTGACCTCAGAGCCCTCCAGAGCAATGCCAGCCTCGAAGGTGTCAAGGATTTCGTAGTCGTGGCGCGCCCGTCGATTTGAGGCCGCGACCTTCATCCCAGGTAGTCCATCGGGTCTACGAACCCGCCATTGATGCGAACCTCGAAATGGAGGTGGGGACCGGTGCAGAGCCCGGTGCAACCGACGTAACCGATGGTCTGACCTCGTTCTACGTTGTCCCCGACTGATACGGCCAGCGATGACTGGTGGGCATAAAGCGTGGCCATTCCACCACCATGGTCGATCACCACGGCCCTGCCGTAGCCCCCGTAGGTCTGGGCCAGAATCACCCGACCATCTTCGGCGGCCCGGATGGCGTGCCCTGTGGAGCCGTCGATGTCAATGCCGGTATGCAACCGGCGGATTCCGAGGATCGGGTGCACCCGGTAGCCAAAGCGCGAGACCACCCGGCCGTTGAGCGGCCACCCAAGCACTCCCGGGGCGTCGCCGCCGGGGTCCTGGCGTTGATTTATCTCACGTTCGAGGGCGGCAGCGTCGGCTTCCAGCCCGTCCTTGTGCTCCTCGGCCGAGGCTATTTCCGAGTTGATCTGTCGTAACAGGCGCTGCACGTCGGTGGCCTGGGACTGGGCTCGTCCGAGAACGCGGTTCGCCTCCTGTTCCTCGGCTTCAAGGGCGGCCTGGTATTCCTGAAGCCTGGACAGTTCAACCTCGGCCTCTGCCCGCCTCACCTCAACGGCTGCGCGTTGACGTTCTTCCTCCCGTTTGAGAAGGCTGAAAGCCGCGAAGACATCGTTGTCGTAGGCGTAAAGGTCGCCGGAATAGGCGAGTGCGGTCGTGGCCTCGGCGATGGTGTTTTGGGTGAAGAGTTTGAGGCTCGGAACCGCAGAGGCCCTCATGTACATCTGGACGGCCTGAGCTTCCATGCGCTCCTTGGTGGCTCCCATCTCCAGCTCGGTGCGAGCGAGCTCTGCCTCAAGGGCCGTTTGTTCGCCCTGTAGCGTCGAAACTCTGGTCTGGGTTAGCGACACCTGGGTAGCGGCCTCAGCTACGCGGGCGACAGCTGCTTCGTACTCCGCCAATGCGTCGTTGAGCTTGGCCTGGGCCGCGGCCACCTGGCGACCGATCGCACTGGCCTCGGTGCGAGCGGACTTGATTTGCGACTCGACCGCGGCCAGTTCGCTCCTGACTTCCTCGAGGTCGGAAGCAGTGTCGGCCGCCAAAGGGGTCGACAACGCCACTACCAGCAACAGGATCAGGCCGGATGCTGCCAGGCGCGCAGGTTTCACGTCGGCTCGAGGACCCGCCGCACGCCCACCGGGCGATTCCCTTCGTCTTCGTCACGCAGGTAACGGCTGAGCCCCAGCACAGAGCCCAACACCCCTGCCCCTGCACCAAACAACAGAAACAAAACGCCCCAGCGGAGGAAGAACCGGTCCGGAACCGTCAGCGTGACGATCTGAATCGTCTCGCCGATCGAACGAAGATTCCGCGAAGCCACCCATACCGTGAGCACCGCCAGACCCGCACCGATCAGTCCTTCGATAAGCCCTTCAAGGATGAACGGGACCCGGATATACCAGTTGGAAGCTCCTACCAGCTTCATGATCGAAACCTCGTCGCGCCGGGCGTAGATAGCCATACGGATCGTGTTGGCGATGAGCACCACGGCGGAGGTTCCCAATACCAACGCCAACCCGAGGAACAGCAGGTTGAGCACCTGCGACAGAGAGTCGAGCTGTTCGATCTGCTCCCCAAAGGAATTGACCTCGCGAACGATCTGACCCTGACCGTTGAGTCGCAAGGTGACGTCCCTATAGAGCCCGATGTCGTTCAGCTCAATTCGAATCGAGGCCGGCAGGACGCTGGGATCGATCTCCTGATCGTCGGCGAGACCCATCTCCTGGTACTCGAGGTACGCACATGCCTTGTCGCAATAGAAGACCCGCTCTACCTCCTCAAAGGTCTCGACAGTGGTGAGCAAGGTGGCATGAGCCCCGGAAGGCACCCCATCGGCCCCTTCGTCCCAGAGGAAAGCAATGATGTGGACTCCGTCCTGCCAGGCCAGGGTGTTGGTCCGAACCAACTCGTTGAGAACCAGGGCGGCAAATGCCAACGACAACGAGATGAAGATCGCCAACACTGCTCCGACCACGACCAGCAGGTTGCGGCGCAGGTTGATGAGGGCTTCGCGCATGAGAAGGGTAAAACGGCTCATCGAGACCCATCTTCGGTGAGCGCCACGTCGATCTCTGGGATTTGGTCGGTCTCATATCGCCCCGACTCCTGGTCGCGGATGACCCGGCCATCTTCCAACTGAATCACCCGGCGCTGCATGGCGTCGACGATGGCATGGTCGTGGGTCGCCATGACGATGGTCGCACCCGACCGATTGATACGGTCGAGCAGTCTCATGATCCCCACAGAGGTGGCGGGATCGAGGTTGCCGGTCGGTTCGTCGGCCAGAAGGATGGGGGGCCGGTTCACGAACGCCCGTGCGATCGAAACCCTTTGTTGTTCACCACCCGAGAGCTGGCGGGGGTAGCGATCGCCCTTGTCGGCCAGACCCACCAGCTCGAGTACCTGACCCACCTGGGGATGGATCACACTGCGGGGGCGACCAAGCACCTCCAGGGCAAACGCGATGTTCTCGGTCACCGTTTTGTTTGGCAATAGCTTGAAATCTTGGAAGACCGTGCCAACCGACCGTCGTAAGAACGGGATCTTCCAGGCAGGCAGCTGGGTGATGTCCTTACCCGCCACCCAGATGTTGCCCCTCGTCACCGCGTCCTGACGCAGCAACAAGCGGACGATGGTCGACTTACCCGATCCGGACGGCCCGACCAGGAACACGAACTCGCCTTTTTGGATGTCGATGGACACGTCGCGGACCGCGACAGTGCCGCCTTCGTAGACTTTGGTTACATCGCGCAGGCGGATCATTAACTAAGCCGATTCATCTTCCAGGGTGGTCGGCCGGAATGGCCGGGACCGGCGTAGGCTACCGCAGCCACTGGACGAACCGCTAACTATCTCAGCTCTTTACGGCTTCGAAGCGAACCCGGCGCCAGCGCAGATACCCGTCAATGAATTGGTCCAGATCGCCGTCGAGGACCGCCTGAACGTTTCCGGTCTCGACATCTGTCCGAAGGTCTTTGACCATTTGATAGGGCTGCAGCACATAGCTACGAATCTGGCGTCCCCACGCCGCCTCCCCCTGTTCACCCCTGATCTCATCGATCTGGGCTACTCGCTCATACCGGGCCCTCTCATGGAGCCGGGCTTTGAGGATGGCCAAGGCCCGCGCCCGATTCTGCAGCTGGCTCCGCTCGTTCTGGACGGCCACCACCAGACCGGTCGGCAAATGGGTGATCCGGACCGCTGAGTCGGTCTTGTTGACGTGTTGGCCCCCGGCGCCCTGGGATCGATAGGTGTCGATTCGGAGATCGTCGGCATTGATCTCCACCTCTTCTTCCTCCCCCAACTCAGGAACCACGTCGACCCCCGCGAACGAAGTCTGACGGCGGGAGTTGGAATCGAAAGGGCTGATCCTCACGAGCCGGTGCACACCCCTTTCCGACTCGAGGGTCCCATAGGGATGGTCGCCCCGTACCGACATGGTCATCGACTTGATGCCGGCTTCCTCACCCTCGGTTATGTCCTCGACAGTGACGTTGAAGCCGGAGTCGGTGAGGTAACGCTGGTACATACGTCCCAGCATCTCCGCCCAGTCCTGGGCGTCGACTCCACCTGCTCCTGCATGGACCGAGATGATGGCGGGGTGTTCGTCATACTCGTCAAAGAAAAGGGACTCGCGCTCAAGTGCTTCCAGGTCGCCCGCAGCCTTGGTCAGCTCCGAGACCGCTTCCTCCTCAACCCCTTTGTCACCGGCATCCTCGCCCAACCCCAACAACACTTCGGCGTCCTCGATCATCGACTTAATTCGGGCTACGCGATCAACGGTTTGTTGAATGCCGGCCAGGCGCTGGGTGACCTGGCGCCCGACATTGGGATCGTCCCAGAGCTCGGACGAAGAAGCAGCCTCTTTCAGCCTGGCCAATTCAACGGCTTTGCCGTCGAAGTCAAAGAAACCTCCGCGCCTCGTCCAAGCGGTGGCGCAGGTCGGTGATGATCTCCCGAGGATCAGTTTGGTTTTCAGTCATCTCTCACCCCTTACGTCGCAGGTCCTTGGACGCTGCCGTGGCAGCGCTTGTATTTCTTTCCGCTACCGCACGGGCAGGGGTCGTTACGGCCCACCCCGTTTGCGGTCGGGGCGGATTTGGTTGGGCCCAGGGGTTGGAGCGCAGGCTTTACGGGTCCCGGTTCGACGATCTGGACGTGGTAAAGGTATCGCACCGTGTCTCGTTTTACCGAGTCGACCAGATCGCTGAAAAGGAGATAGGCCTCTCGCTGGTATTCGACCAGCGGATCACGTTGACCCATCGCCCGAAGACCAATACCGGCTCGCAGGTAGTCCATCTCGGAGAGATGTTCACGCCACTTGTTGTCGATCACCGAGAGGATGATCTGGCGCTCCACCTGGCGCATCGTCGGTTCGCCGAACTCGACTTCTCGCATTTGATAGGCGGCGTGGGCTTGCTGGCTGGCAACGGCCATGATCTCTTCGAGATCGGGGCGGTCGAACTGATCGCGGTCGAGCTGGGACGGGTAGTAGACGGAAAGCTCTTTGTTGAGCAACTCCCAGTCCCAGTCAGCGGGCGAGGTTTCTACCGAGAAGAACTCCTCCACCGTTTCGACCACCACTCCGTCGATCCAATTTCTAACCATTTTGGAGTCTTGGTTGTCGATGAGTTCCTCACGCCACTGGTAGACGACCTCACGCTGGCGGTTCATCACCTCGTCGTATTTGAGGACGTTCTTGCGGATCTCGAAGTTCTGGGCCTCCACGGTTCGTTGGGCCCGTTCGATCGCCTTGGTGACCATGCCAGCCTCGATGGGAACATCATCTGGGATCTTCATGCGGTCCATCACCGCTGTAATCCGGTCACCGGAGAAGCGGCGCATCAGGTCGTCGCCCATCGAGAGATAGAAGCGCGACTCACCAGGATCGCCCTGGCGGCCCGATCGGCCCCGGAGCTGATTGTCGATGCGCCGTGACTCGTGGCGTTCGGTGCCGACCACGTAGAGACCGCCGGCTTGAATGACCTGTTGCTTGGCCGGAGTTATTTCAGCGTCGAATCGCCGCGACATTTCATGGAGTTTCTTCTCGAAATCCGCGTGGTCGGGATTTACGCCTTGCTTTTTCAACTCGACCCTGGCGAGGCCCTCGGGGTTGCCCCCCAGCATTATGTCGACGCCGCGACCGGCCATGTTGGTGGCCACCGTGACGGCGCCCGGGCGGCCGGCCTGGGCAATGATCTCAGCTTCCCGGGCGTGATGTTTGGCGTTGAGCACTTCGTGGGGAACACCTCGTTTGGCAAACAGCCGGGAAAGGCGCTCCGACTTTTCGATCGAGACTGTTCCGAGCAAAACCGGTTGGCCGTGCTGGTGTCGGGCCACGACGTCCTCCACCACCGCATCGAACTTGGCCTCTTCGGACTTATAAACGACGTCTGCCTGGTCGATCCGAACCGCATCCCGGTTGGTGGGTATGACCAGGACCTCCAACCCGTAGATCTGGGCCAATTCGGCCGCCTCGGTCTCAGCGGTGCCGGTCATGCCGGATAACTTCTCGTAGAGCCGGAAATAATTCTGGAGGGTGATGGTGGCGAGGGTCTGGTTCTCGTCCTTGATCTTGACGCCCTCTTTGGCCTCGATGGCTTGGTGGAGACCCTCCGAATAACGCCTGCCCTCGAGGACGCGTCCGGTGAACTCGTCGACGATCTTGACCTCACCGCCGTCGACCAGGTACTCGACGTCCTTTTGATAGAGCTCTTTGGCCCGCAGCGCCGATTCGAGGTGATGCACGAAGTCGACCGCGGCATGGTCGTAGAGGTTTTCGACTCCCAGGATCTGTTCGACCCGCGTGACCCCCTCTTCGGTGGTCAAAACCTGGCGTTTGGCCTCGTCGACCTCGTAGTGCTCGCCGCGGTGGAGTCGCTGAACGATCCGGGCGAAGTCCCGGTACCAACGGGCCGAGTCGGATAGGCGTCCACTGATGATCAGCGGGGTGCGAGCTTCATCGATAAGGATCGAGTCGACCTCGTCAACGATGGCGAACGGGTGTCCCCGTTGTACACGGTCCGAGGCCCGCATTGCCATATTGTCACGGAGGTAGTCGAAGCCGAACTCGTTGTTGGTGCCGTAGGCGATGTCCGACCGGTAGGCAGGATGTCGCTCGGCCGCGCTCATACCCGACTGGATCAAACCCACCGAGAGACCCAGAAATCGGTGGACGGCTCCCATCCAGTCGGCGTCACGGGCGGCCAGGTAGTCGTTGACCGTGACGATGTGGACGCCCTTGCCGGCGATCGCATTCAGATACGCCGGCATCGTGGAGACAAGGGTCTTCCCCTCACCTGTCTTCATTTCGGCGACCATTCCACGGTGGAGGGTGAGCGCTCCGATCACCTGCACGTCGAAATGGCGTTGACCGAGGACCCGGCGGGCACCTTCGCGAACGGTGGCGAACGCTTCCACAGTCAGGTCGTCGAGCGGCTCGCCGGCATCGGCCCGGCGACGGAAATCGGCGGACCGTTCGGCAAGCTGGGTGTCTGTGAGAGACTCGACCTCAGGCTCGGCAGCATTGACGAGCGCGGCTATTTCTTCGAACTGTTTGAGCGTTTTCCCTTCGCCCGCGCGCATCAGCTTGGAGAAGAAGGACATTAAGGGGGAGTTTATCGGCCGGCGGAGATTTGTCGGCCGGGTGCCTCAGCGGCGGTGGACCAGGCCCGCCCGCTCGGCGTAGCGAACCGCGTCGTGTCGGGAGCGCAACCCGAGCTTGTCGAGGATGTTGCGGACGTGATTCTTCACGGTGTTCTCGGAGATATAGAGCTGTTCGCCGATTTCCCGGGAGGTGCGGCCATCGGCGACCCACTGGAGGATCTCCACCTCGCGCCCCGTCAGAGCGGGACGGCGGGTGGCGTTGAGGTCGCGGTTGCGGAGCAGATGCGCAACGGTTTCGAAAAGTTTGCCCCCCATCGCCGGTGAGACCACCGCTCCTCCGTCAACGACGTCCTGCATCGCTGCTACAAGTTTCGGGAATGAGGTGTCCTTGACGATGTAGCCCGCCGCCCCGGCCTTGATCGCCGTGAGGAGGTCCTCTTCCGATTCGCTGGAGGTGAGCAACACCACCCGGCTCCCGGGCGATACGTCGATGATCTTGTCCACTACCTCCAACCCCGAGATCCCGGGCATCAAGACATCGAGCACTACGAGTCGGGGACGAAGCCGGCGGGCCTCCGAGATCGCTGCCATGGCGTCCGAGGCCGTCCCCACGACCTCAAAACCCTGTTGTTTCAAGGCCGCGGCCAACCCGGCCTGGAACAGGGGCGCATCATCGACAACAAGCACGGTGGGACCGGTCATGCGGGTTCGATCAGGCCCAGACGGCCGTCACGCCGCCGGTAGAGAACGCTCTCTCGGCCTGTGGCGGCGTTGTGAAAGAAGTAAAAGTCATGACCGACCAGCTCCATTTGCAGCATTGCTTCTTCAACGGTCATCGGCTTCATCACGAATTGCTTGATACGAACTATCTCAGCCTCTTCGGTGTTTTCTTCCCCAGAACCACCGTCACGGCCGCTGGATCGGCGGTTTCGGTCGATCAAACGCTCCTTCAGCCGCTTTAGTTGGCGGTTGAAACGATCGACGGCCAGGTCGACCGCTGCTTCGGGCGATGCAGCAGCGCTGACGATTCGAATGATGTGGCCGGCAGCATTGGTAGTCACTTCGAGCCGGTACCTCTCCGAGGAGAGCCGGGGATTGTGCTCCTCGGAAACCTCTACATCGACGTCACCGACCCGGTGTTCGAAAACCCGGGCCGCGTGACCCAACTTCTCGATGGCAGCCTGCCGGACGGCCTCGCCGACGGCGGCATTCCTGGTGTGAACCCTGACTTCCATCGCATCCCTCCCATGCTGGTTCTTGCCTCCCCAGGACTAACCCAGACCCCGACAATGAGGCTAGTCACCCCGGCGAGGCAGTCGCCGTGAGGGCCATGACGACGGCCGGACCGAGCAGGCGGTGTACCGACTCCAGGGTTCCACCGGTGGTGACGACATCATCGATCAACACGAGCGGGCCCGGTGCCAAGCTGCGAACTCTGAACATCGGCGGCTGGCGGTCAGTTCTTGACCGCCGGGCTTGGTCACGGCTCAGGACAGGGGCCGATAGAAGGTTGAGCTGGGGTGCCCCGGTGAGGAAAGCCAGGTGCCGGGCCAGTTCTGGAGCGGGGTCCACTCCGTAGCGAATGTGCCTCCAATCCACTCTTGGGAGGGGCACCAGAGAACAGCCTGCGGGGACCTGGGGAGCCATCGCTTCGGCCAGGAAGCGACCGGCCTGAGTGATCCCTCGGTATTTGAAGTTGTGCACGAGCGTGCGGGCCGCCCCGGTGTGGAGAAAGGCTGCCTGGGCTATGAGGTTGTTGGCGAGAAGACGGTCGGGACCGCGCCTGAGATCATCGGCGCATTTTCGGCAGACGACATCGCTTCCGAGCCGTCGGCACGAGAGGCACAGGGTGACCATGACCGGAAGTGTCGCGATCGGGTGGGACACGAGGACGGGAGAGTCTCTAGGTCCCTTCGCGCCAGCCTGACAGGTAGGCCTTTTGTTCATCGGTCAACTCCTCGAGGCCGGCACCCATCGAAGCCAGTTTGATCCGGGCCACCTCCCGATCGATGTCGGCCGACAGGGTGTATATGGCGGGTTCCAGCGTCCCCGCCCGTTGGGCCAGCCACTCGGCAGCCAGAGCCTGATTGGAAAAGGACATGTCCATTACGTCGGCGGGGTGGCCCTCGGCCGCGCCCAGGTTGACCAATCGGCCCTCGGCGACGACCAGCAGCCGGCGTCCGTCGGCCATCTCGAACTGCTCGAGATTGCGGCGGGGAGCGCGGCGGTCCCGAGCCATTTCTCCCAGAACCTCCAGATCCAACTCGACGTCGAAGTGTCCGGCATTGGCCATGATCGCCCCATCCTTCATCACGTCGAAGTGCTGTTTGCGAAGGACGTGTTTGTTGCCGGTGACCGTGATGAACACATCCGCCACCCGGGCGGCGTCATCGGCCGTCATTACCCGGTGACCATCCATGGCTGCGGTGAGGGCTCGGATCGGATCGACCTCCACCACCACCACCTTCGCCCCCAAACCCGAAGCCCGCGAAGCCACCCCTTTGCCACAGTCGCCATAACCGATCACAGCGATGGTCGATCCGGCGATGAGCATGTTGGTGGCCCGGATGATCCCGTCCATCGCCGACTGGCCGGTCCCGTAGTGGTTGTCGAAGAGGTGTTTGGTCGCCGAATCGTTCACGGCCACCACCGGCAGCCGCAGGGTCCCTTCGGCAGCCATAGCCCGCAGCCTGATCACCCCGGTGGTGGTCTCTTCGGTCGATCCGATGGGATGCAGATCGGTTCGATGGGTGTGCAGGATCGTCGCCAGATCGGCGCCGTCGTCCATCGTGATGTCCGGGGCCATATCGAGGACTGCGTAGATGTGCCGGTAGTAGCTGTCATCGTCTTCCCCGCGGATGGCGAAGACGGGGATGTTGTCCGCTACCAGCGCCGCGGCAACGTCGTCCTGGGTAGACAGCGGATTGGAGGCACAGAGGGCGACTTTGGCCCCACCCTCGCGCAAGGCCACCATCAGGTTGGCGGTCTCGGCAGTCACGTGGAGACAAGCGGCCACAGTGAGGCCTTTCAGCGGCTCCTCTTTGGCAAACCTCTCGGCGATCATCTTGAGAACCGGCATCCGCCGACCGGCCCACTCGATGCGGCGGGCTCCCTCGTCGGCGAGGGAGAGATCGGCAATGTCGTAGTTCATGAAGGCTCCTCTGCCAGCTTTTGTTTCAGATTCTCGAGGGCTTCCACCGGGACCGGGTCGACTCGGATCAGCCTGGCCAGCTCCACGGACACCAAGTCTCCCATAACCGCCAGGCTCACCACCCGTTCCAAAGGATGCTCACCCTGGGACCACACCTCACCAACCCAGTTCACATTGGGTTCCGTGACTTCGGCGGTCAGGCGGATGCGGGCCGCCACCCGCGCTCCCTCGTCACGATCACGAAGAACGATCAAACCCACCTGGTTCTTGGTCAGTTGCGACAGTGATGTCCAGGAGACAATCTCGTTGTGGTCAATCTCGGGAAAGAGTGACCACCAGGCCGGCCACTTGGCGTTCTCGTTGATCTGGGTCTTCCAGCGCTGCGCTGCCGGAGCGACCAAACCCTGCGATCCATAGACACCAACCATCCGCCCGGCGAGGCCACCTGCCAGTTCGGCGGCGAGAATGCGAGCAGCACCTCCTTCAACCAAGAGAGAATCGGCGAGGTCGGCGGCGGCGGCCAGCTCCCCATCCCCCACCGAGGTCACTCCCCATGCTCCGAGCAATGAGAGCGCCCCGCCCAGGAGGTAACCGAGGGCAGCTCGAGGCTGCAGTCCGGTGGGAACCCCGACGGCGGGCCAATCTTCGGACCCGGCAAGTTCTTGGAGACGCCCTCCCCCGCTCACGACTGCAATCGGAAGACCCAATGCCCGGGCCTCGGTTACCGCCGACAACGTCTCTTCGGTGTTGCCGGAGTACGACACCGCCAAGACCATCGGCCGGGCCTGACCGGCCCAGGAGGGGAGCCCGTATCCCTTGTGAACGTACGCCGGCACCGAACAGAGTGGAACGGCGAAGTCGCCGGTGATGCCCGAACCACCCATCCCACATATCAGGATTTGCTCGGGAGCCGGTGCGGCCCGGGCGTCCAGGCGAGATGACCAACGCAGCTGCTCTCCCCAGGTGCCGATCATTCGCTCCATGTCGGCTTGAGCCACGGACGCTATTCCTGGGCGCCAGAGGCGTCTTCGTCCTCCACCACCATGTCAGGTATGCCATCTTGATCGACGGGGTACTTGCGCCCGCACCGGGTGCAGATCAGAAGCCGGTTCACGAGGTCTTCGGTGAGTTCGGATTTGTCGATCGTGCAAACCAGGATCGACGACAACAGGGGATCGAGCAGCCCCACTCACGCCTCCACGATCTGACGGACCTGCTTGACGAGGTCGTCAACCACAGCCTGGTCGGGACCCTCGACATTCAGCCGGAGCAGAGGCTCGGTGTTAGAGGCCCTGATGTTGAACCAGCGATCGTCCCAGGAGACCGTGAGTCCGTCCTGGCGGTCAAGGTCGGCATCGGCGAATGCGGCGGCCACGCGTTGAACGGCGGCGGTCTGGTCGGCGACCCTCAGGTTCACTTCACCCGAAGAGGAGTAGGGCTCCACCTCGGAGCGAAGGTCTGACAGAGGTCGACCGGCCTCGGAGATGACCTGAAGAAGCACGAGCATCGCCAACATCCCTGAGTCGGCCCGGAAATTGTCGGCGAAGTAGTAGTGACCCGAGTGTTCGCCCCCGAACACGGCCCCGGTTTCGGCCATGACCTGCTTGATAAAAGAGTGCCCAACCCTGGTGCGGATCGGGACACCCCCGTGAGCCCGAACGGTTTCGGGCACCGCCCGGGAGGTAATCAGGTTATGAACGATCGTGGCGCCGGGCCGCCGGGCCAGGAACCAGCGAGCGATCAGAGCGGTGGTGGTGCTTCCTGACAACGCTTTGCCGTGATCGTCGATGAAGAAGGCGCGGTCGGCGTCGCCGTCAAATGCCACCCCGAGGTCGGTGCCTTCGGAACCCACCAGAGCGATCAGATCAACCAGGTTTTCCGGCTGGAGAGGGTCGGCAGGATGGTTGGGAAAGGTGCCATCCGGTTCGAGGTAGAGGCCTAGCAGCTCGGGGGGGATGCGGGCGAACACGTCCTCGATCACCACGCCTGCCATGCCATTCCCCCCATCCACCGCCACCCTCAGCGGAGCCATCTTCTCCGGTTCGACCACGGAGAGGAGGTGATTGATGTAGCCCTCCCGGAGGTCGAGGCGCTCGATCGTCCCACCGCCCGGACCGGCCAATACGCCGACCCCGACCATCTTCTCGATTTCCACGAGACCGGTGTCCTCGCCAACCGGGGCGGCACCTTCCCGGCATAGTTTTATGCCGTTGTAGTTGGACGGGTTGTGGGAGGCAGTGACCACTGCCCCGGGCACCATGCGGGTGCCGGAAACGTAGTAGATCATGTCGGTCGCCACCTCGCCCAGGTCGAGCACTGAGGCACCCTGGTCGGTCATGCCGGTCATCAGGGCTCCGGCGATCTCGGGGGATGAAGCCCGACAATCCCGACCGACCGCGATTTGCTTCGCCCCGGTGAGGCGGGCAAAAGCTGCACCAACATCGTGGGCCAGCTCGGCAGTCAACTCACCTGTGTCGGTTCGACCTCTGATGTCGTAAGCCTTGAAAACGCCGCTCATCCGTACAGCGATTGTACGAGAGGAACGTACACTCCCGCCGTTCATGACAGCACCATCGCGACCGGCGGTGTCGGTCGTGCTCCCCGCCTATCGGCTCGGTGAGGTGATCGCCGCCAACCTCGTCCGGGTGGCCGCCGCGTTCCCGGCCGACGGTTCGTTCGAGATTGTGCTTGTGGATGATGGAAGTCCGGACCAGACCTATGCCGAAGCCCGCCGCGCCGCCGACTCGATTCCCCAGGCAGCGATCGTCCGTCACGAAACCAACCAGGGCAAAGGCGAGGCGCTCTTCACCGGGACCAGGTCATCCACCGGCCAGCTTGTGGTCTTCCTCGATGCCGACCTGGATCTGCCCCCCGAACAGGTACCCGCTCTCCTGGAGCAAATGGAAGGCATCGACGTTCTAGTCGGGTCGAAGAGGACATCGATGGGCGAGGGCCGCTACCCGCTTCCCCGACGGATCCTCAGCCGTCTGTTTGCGTTCTCGACCGTTGGCATCTTCAGGCTGCCCGTGCAAGAGACCCAGACGGGGCTCAAGATCCTCCGCCGCTCGGTACTCGACCAGGTTCTCCCACAGATGCGGATCAGGGGCTACGCCTACGACCTGGAGATGCTCGTCAGGGCGCACCGGGCCGGGTTCGTCCTCAAGGAGGTACCGGTCGAGTTGGGACCCAATGCGTCGACGGCGCCGCTGCGGGCCGGGATGTTGTGGCAGATGGCCCGTGACACCTTCCGCCTATTGACCTGGATCATCAGGGGGCGGTTGGGACGGCCTTCCGGGCGCGGTTGAGGCGGTCACGGACGAAGAGGTAACCAGCCCCGGTCAAACCCAGTCCGGAGAGCAGCCACCCGACGTTCTCCGCCCAGGTATTGACAAACTCAAGCACTACCTCTTCGTCGGTGGGAATCACCATCATGAAGGAAGGGGTGGCGTGATAGGGACCCTCGGCTCCGGTGGCACTCCAGTTGGGGAAATATGAGACCTTCACGAGGTGAGGCACTCCAACTGCGGTGGTGCGAAACGAGATCCGGTGATCCTCGATGACGACGTCGCTAACCCGGCCGACAGTGTCCAACGGGATGGACGGGATCTCGCTGATGGCGCCGACCCGCTGCCATTCTTCGGGCCCTTCCGCCGCCACCCACCGGTCGATCAACGACAGATCCTCGTACCACTCGAGGGAGAACTCCGAGAAGCTCGGCTCTCCCTGTCCCTGACCGATGCCCACCACCCCCAACATCTTGCCGATCATGCTCGACTCCGGCCCTTCGTAGACGACCGGTTGGTAAGTGGCAGCCTCCACCATGGCCACGTCGCTGAAGCGATAGAACGTAAACGGGCCAGTGGCGGCGACCGGGGTAAGTTCGTCATGATTCTGCGCCTCGGCCTTGGCCTCCGGGGTGTACGTGACGTAATAGGTGATGCCGAATAGTTCCATGTGCCGGATTCCCCGTTCGAGGTCGAAGCGGTGGTAGTCGAGTCCGGGAATGGGGCTGGACGGATTGGCACTGGTTTCGGCTTGGTTGAGGAAGTGGAACGGCGTCGTTAGGGAGGACTCGAAGAACAGGCCTTCCATCGAGGTGTGTTCTTCTCCGGTCCAATAGGGAAAGAGCATCAGGGCCATGGGCGAGCCGTAGTCGTTCATCGTCTTGTCGTACTCCCACTGGATCCGACCTGCCACCAGGGTCGAGGCGGTGTCCATCAGCGCCTCGTATTCGGGCCACTTTGCCTTGCCCTCATACCCGGTGAAGTTCCACCGCGCCCAGCCATTGATAAAAGAAATCCCGGCAGCCGCGCCCACCACAAGGAGCCCGGCGCCGGTCACAGCAAAGAAGCTGCGAGTGTCGACTCGCTGTGACCACAGGAAGGAAGCGGCCAAACCCAGCGTCCCGACAATCGCTGCGACCCAGATGATCCCCCGCGGAATGTTGGGCTCGCGCGAGGCGACGACCAGTGCAGCCACGAGAGCCAGTGCCCCCATGAGCCGCGGCCAATGACGGGAGACTCGGGACGGCAGGCGGCGGGCGGCCCAAACGCACAAACCCCCAAGGGCGATGGCGGCGAAGAAGCTGACACCGAAATACCAGTAGGGAAGGAGGCGCCCGTTCCACAACTTCCAACGACCAGTAAACACACCGGGCAGCATCTCGGGGAGGACGAGCGGCAGCGGGTAATAGATGATCGGCAGCACGGTGAGAACAACAATGGGAAGAGCCCGCGGAGTTCTCCGCACCGTCCAGATCCCACCGATGATGGCGGCCGGCAGGAGCAGCCAAATCTCAAGGGGGAACAACTCCTCCCAGGTCCGCAGCGGCACCCACGCCAGATCCGAACTGAAGCCGATCCGGGCCAGGAGGGGCACTGCCCAGAACGAAGTGATGGCAAAGGCCCCGGCCCAGATCGGGATGACCCTGCGCCACGCATCCTTCCAGACCAGGACGCTGGCGCTGGCGACGATCACAAGGATTGTGGTGATGATGTGCGACAGCGCGCACAAGGCCAGAACCCCGGCGGCCGCCAGGGCATATCGCCGATCGTCGCGGACGGTTTTGATGAGGAGGCCCAGATAGAGGAGTGAGAACACAAATGACCACGAGAAGGAGAACTCGCCGGCCAGGGTGGAAGCCACGTTGGCGCCGTAGATCGTGAAACTCTCCATGAAGATGAACGTGGCACCCGCCCCGGCGGCCACGGTCGCCACCGGCCGGCCGAATCGGAGGGTGCGTGCGAGGTAATAGACGGCGGGCGGGGTGGCCAACAATCCGGCCACTGCCACCAGTTTGAAAGCCACTCCGTATGGGAGGAACAGATCGAGGAAGACAATCGCCAGGGAGGGGAGTGGGAAGTAGAAGTAGAAGACCGGGAATCCGGCAAACCAGTCCTGTGACCAACCGAGGATCCTGCCTTC
This sequence comes from Acidimicrobiia bacterium, assembly GCA_040905905.1. Classification (GTDB taxonomy): domain Bacteria; phylum Actinomycetota; class Acidimicrobiia; order Spongiisociales; family ZC4RG35; genus JAICND01. The sequence goes on along the minus strand of JBBDQN010000050.1, from coordinate 210,154 downwards.
AGGAAGGAGAACGTCGCGTAGGTACGCCGGAGGGACCACATGGGCTGCCATGTCGCCCCCCGAGGGGGTGTTGGCGGCAAAGATCAAATTCGGGTTGAGGACCGCCAGGATCACGAGGGAAACTCCGGCCACGACGGCGATGGGTACCCAGCGGTGAAACCGCGGCAACGAAGCTGCAGCTGCCATCAAGGCCTCAGTTGCGGGCTTTGCGGACCATCTCAAGGACCTGGCGCAGGTCGATTAGCTGACCGGCCCGATCCCACCACTTCTCCTCGCAACGATGACAGGAGAAGAACTGGACCTCGGTGCCATCGGGCAAACGATGTCTGATTTCGATTACGTCGCTGACGCCACACTGGGGACAGTCCATAAGCCCGGTCATCCTACCGGCCCTCAGGAATTGGTACTAGACAGAACTAGTGCGCGGGTCACCCCTGGGCCAGCGGCTAGACCTCTTCCAACAGCCTGCCGACGTAACGGCTCCGCCGACGCCCACTTTCCCACCAGTACGCATACCAGTACGGCCCATGGGGACACGCTGAACAACTGGCTTTGCCGCAACGTACCGACTGCTGACGCAATTTGACTTTGGTCTGATCGGCGGGCGACACCACTCCATCGCGTTCGAGTTGGGCCCGGGTCAGGATCAGCAGCCGCCGGAGATCGTGCTGGTCTAAGTCTCGAACTGCGTCGAGGAACTCTCGATCAAGCGGCAAGTCACGCTACTTCCAGGGGCGCAAACAATGGAATAGCCGACCTGCGATCGGTGAGGGTCCACCCCAACGGGGGAATCAGTCGACCGGCATGGGTGGCACACATCGAGTAGCCCGGAATGTCAATCCTGGTCAGGTCCTCAAGCCACAGATGGCGGTCTGGGTACGAAAACATCATGCGGCTAGAGGCCGGTTTGCCACAACGAACACATTGCGAAAGCATGCCGTCACGGTAGGCAACGCCCGCCCTCCATTCAAGGATTCAACCCTCGCAGGTGGCGGCGGGTGGGAACACCTTCAAAGAGGACCGCCTCCCCTCCTTCCTTGACGACCAACAGGGTTGGGACCCTGGCGATCGCAAAACCCCCGAACCCGCCCGGTTGATCCTCGAAACGGACCTCGTGCACCCTGTCCCCCAACTCAGCGATCACCACCCGGCGGGCCGGGATACAAGCACCACAGGTTTCGGACGAGAAGAAGTAGGCCCCGGGAGCGAGGTCGGGTCGGTGGGTTGTGATCGGCCTTGCTCGATCGGGACGGGCTTTCCACCAGAACCCGAGCACAACCAAAGCCACGACCGCAAGCACCGTCAGCCGCAGCGCGGTTTCGGTCATCCCAGCGGAATAGCCATGGAGAGCCCGATCGCTTCCCCGTTGACAACGCCAAAAGCAACGACCATGAGGCCATCGGACTCGACCAAGATTCCGCCCCCCCCGATATCGCCAGGAAGAACCTCGATCGCGGCACCAGGTGCAACCTCGACACTCGCCACCTCGGCGCCGGCATCGAGACGAGCGATTGAGGCGATCAACGGAGAATCTCCCGGGTTGAAGATCCAGATCTGGTTCTGGCCCTCGAGACCTCTCGCCGAGACCGGGACTGCCCAACGAGAAGCAAGGATCCCGCCGGGCATGATGGCCCGGCGGCTGCCGTCCTGGATGACCAATGCCACCACGACCGGTTCGGTCGCCTCCACCACCACCCCTCCCTGGGTGGCGCCCAGATCCGCCAGGGACAACACCACTTGTTCGCCCGGGTTGATGGCGGCCCCGGCCACCCCTTGCACCGTTCCGCTCACATCAACCCGATCCACCCGGTAGTCACCGGCAACGGTGCTCAACGATCGGATGTGTAATTGTCCGGCCAGTGCGCTCGGGAGGAGCGGGATATACCACTGGTTAGCGCCCGCGACGGCCTCGGAGGCAGCTACGTCGGTGCTGCCAGCTCTCACGACCGACATCGCCGCCAGTCCCGAAATGACTTCGACCTTGACGCTGACTGATTCCCGACCGGTCAGAAGCTGGCCAAGCGCGATTTCAATGTGGGTGGCGGCGGGCAGGCGGAGACCCTCGAGGTCGCCGGGGGTATCGGTTCCGAGTTCGCTCACCAACTCAAGCCGGAGATTGGCGTCCTGGGCAAAAGGATTGACAAGTTGGATCGATGCAGTCTCGGTGCCGGTGGTGGCGATACCGAGGGCGGCCATGGGACCGGCACCGGCCCGCAGACAGCCGGTCAGCGCAGTGGCCTGCGTACCACTGGCAAGGGTGGCGGCAGCAATCTGGCCGCTGGCTTCGACATAGAGAGGAGTATCCCCCAATTCCACCAGGTCCCCCACTTCAAGAGTTGCTCCGCCCAAGCCAGCTGGCTGGATCGAGGTGGCTGCACCCTCAGGACTGACGACGGTGACCCGCCCTGGAGTGGGATCGTCGGCGTAGACACCAAGTCGTCCGACGAAACCACCACCGGCCACCGCCCCCGGGCACACGAGGTAGGGGCCCTCCCCCGCCGCCGGAAGTTCAGGCGTGGCCTCGGGAGACTGCGGCCCGAGAGCTATCCCAAGCCCCAGCAAACTCACGACGACGACAACCAAGAGGAGACGCAACCAGGTCATCGCGGCCGCGCAACCGTTCGCCGGCTCCGACCCCACCAGGCTCCAGCGATCATGACGACGATGGCGGCCACCGATCCCCAGGCCGCGGTTCGAAGAGAGGCGTTAGCCCCGAAGGTCGCCCGGCCCTGAGTGGCCGAAACAGAGTTCGCCCAGTCCACCGGGAACCAATCCGGTCCCCATCCGGGGTCAGCGTTATCAGCAAGCCGTACCCGGGCTGACGATTCCGGTCCCTCGTATCCTCGGCCGTCCCACGACCAGGGCTGGCCGTCGTCGGTCACGGCCCGCGCAACATCAGCGATGTTCTCGAAAACCTGACTGGCGGGATCCACCAGGCGAGGGGCAAGGTCGACCTGTCTCGCCAGAGCGTCATCCAGGGCGGTCGTCCCCGAGAGAACCAGTACCCAGGAGATGCCGAATTTCCCCAGTTCAGCTCCCGGACGAATCGACGCCGCCCCCGCAAACCTCACAATCGCCTCACTCAATGCCTGGTCGCCATTGCGTGGCCCCGGGAGGTAGGCCTGATCGAGAGTGGCCTCCTCACCGTCTACGACCCGATACGCCACGTTCCCCGCCAGGCGGCTGCCTCCCGGCACCTCCCCGGGACTCGCCAGAATGAGAACCCGACCAAGATCATCGCCGTCGCTAATCGCTCCCGCGAACGCCAGCCTGTTCCTCCAGGCATCTGCCGGGAGCCCGGCCCGACCTTGCCCCACTGTTATGGCAACTGGGGCGAGGAGCACGAGCAGGGCAAACAGGGCTACTGGCCTCCGCGCCCGCGCGCCCTTCACCTCCATCAGACTCGCGGCCAACACTGCAGCCCCCAACGAAGAGAAGAGGAGCCCGGCCAGGCCGACTCCGGCTGGGACTTCCGGTGTCACCCCCAACAACCACCCCCCTGAGGCCAAGAGTGATCCCCAGGCGACGCCCCCAAATCGGGCCCGATCGATCAAAAGGGCCGCGGCGGTGGTGGCCAGCGCAATCGACAATGGCCAAAAGACGGTCAGGCTGATTTCTGGGACGGGAGCGGCTTCCAGCAAAGCCATCAATTCGCCTCCGATCAGCCACGGGGCAATGCCAATCGCTCCCAGGACCACGACCAGAAATGAGCCAACAACTGCCCGAAAACTGCGGGTGATCAATCCCCAAAGAACCCCGGCCACTCCAATGATCGCCAGCAGAGGCGGATACGCGGCTCCAGCCAGGACCGCCGCCACCCCGCCGCGAGCCCAGGTGCCCAGGCGCCTTCTGCTATCGGGTGGCGATGGGGCCATGATCGCGTCGATCGCCCAGGGCAGCGCCCCCGCCCCCAACAAGAGGGGCCATTGTCCCGAGCCAAACAGCGCTAGGGAGCTAGCCCCTCCCAGGTATACGGCCCCTGCGGCATAACCGGACCCCAAACCTGCCCCGGCCCGACGGGTGACCCGAACCACACCGCCAAATCCGGCCACCAGGGCAAGGAAGGTCAGAAGCGACGCGGCCAAACCGGGCCGTCCTCCCGCAATCATGGTGCCGACCGCGCCCAGAGCCACGACCGGCGGCGGCGGATTGGGTGAGCCAAGACCACTCGAGTTCCAACCACCCGAGTAGGCATCGAGGGCATCAAGAGGGTCATTCCCCGGTACCAGGCTGAAACCGACTTGGGGCAGACCAACCAGCCAGATCGACCGGGTAGCCACCAACAAGGTGCCCAGTGCGGCCAAACCGAGCAGCACACTGGGCCGACGCCACACAACCCGGGCTCGCTCCGAGAGCGATGTGTTTTCGGAGTCGACCAGGGCTCGCGAAAGCCTCTCGCCCAATTCGGCGCCGGTTTCGCGCAGCCGCACCGAGCCCCCGATCTGGAATCGGAAGAGCTCTTCGTCTCCAGCGTGGCGAATCCGGTTGAGGGTCCGGCGAGCAATGACGGTGGAAGGAAGCCGGGCCAGGTTCCACAACCAGGAGACGAGGTATTCCAGCAAGGGCCGGAGCCGGCCTAGGAAAAGCTGACCGATGGCGTCTCCGAGACTGGCCAAAAAGCCCACGGGGAGGACCCAGGCAAGGGTGACAGGGCTGTAGGCAATCAGCATCGCCCGCTGTCGACCGGCCAGTTGCCACCAACCCGAACGATCGGCCGGGCAATGTTCGGCGTGGAAGACCTCCGAAGACGGCACCACGATGACTTTCCCCCCGGCGAGGCGAGCGCGCTGGGATAGGTCGAGGCCGGCCGCTTGGAGCGGCACCACCGGATCGAGTCCTCGTAGACCACGGAGCAGGTCTTTGCGAACGAGCATCGACACCGGCGATACAAACGCGACCTCCCGCACCACGTCGTACTGCTCAAGGTCCAGTTCACCCGGGTCGAGACCCGAATAGGGCTCCCCAAACGCGTCCGTTGCCGAACCAACCGAGTCAAGACGGTCTTCTTCCCCTGTGATTAGGACCTTGGAACCGGCAACTGAGGCGTCGTTTCGCACCGTCTCTGTCACCAGGGAGGAGAGGGCGTCGGGTCGAGGCGTGGTATCGCCGTGGACCCACCACACGAAGGCAACCCGCTCAGGGATGATTTCCATGACCCGGGTAACAGATCGGACAAACGAATGACCGCCGGCAACCGCAGTTTGTTCGCCAACGTCGCCCCCGCCGACAACGACCACCAAATCCGGTTTGTAGACTTGACGCGCGAGGGCGTTAAGGGTCTCCCCTAAGTCCATCCCGTCCGTGAATAGCACCACGGCCGCCACCGCGGGGGAATCCGGGGGCGTGACAGGTAAGGGAGCTACCGGGAGACCCGGCGGGCTAGTCATGCGGGCGGACATTGTGTAGCGGTGCTGGGTGGACTGCAATCCCGGGAGGTGTCGATGAGGTTGGTCCTGCTGTCGGGGGGGGTTGGTGGTGCGCGTTTGGCCAGGGGCCTGGCTGCTGTTCCCGAGGTTGACCTGACCGTGGTAGTCAACGTCGGAGACGACGACCGAGTTTATGGCCTGGAGGTGTCCCCGGATCTGGACACCGTCATCTACACCATGGCGGACCGAGAAGGACCCCACGGCTGGGGCCTCGCCGGAGACTCGTTTGTGATGATGAGCGCCCTCGAAGCCCTCCCGTTCGACACCTCATTCCGGATCGGCGATCGCGATGCCGCCACCAACCTCTTCAGGACGGATCGAATTGCAGCCGGCTGGTCACTTACTTGGGTCACGACGGCAATCGCCTCCGCATTTGGCATCGGTGCCACCGTGCTGCCCGCCACCGATGACCCGGTGCGAACCAAACTCATGATTCCCGGTGGTGAGTGGCTTCCCTTCCAGGAGTACTTCGTGACCCGCCGTCATGTGGACGAGGTCGTGGACATTCGGTTCGAAGGCGCCCCCGGTGCCAAGCCAGCGCCGGGAGTCATCGAGGCGATCACGGCGGCCAACGCCGTGGTGATCGGGCCCTCAAACCCGATCTTGTCGATCTGGCCGATCCTGGCGATTCCGGGCATTGCTGAAGCCTTGAGCCAGGTGCCGAGAGTGATCGGGGTCAGCCCGCTGGTGGGAGGGACCGCCCTCAAGGGACCCGCCCACCGGGTGCTGACTTCCCTTGGGTTCTTACCCGGTAACGCGGGAGTCGCGGAGGCTTATGACGGCGCCCTCACCGATCTATTCGTTGACAGGTCCGATTCGATCGATGAAAGGCGTATCCGCGTGCCGCGCATCCGGGTGGCGGACACCCGTATCCCCGACCTCGCCTCTTCCACCTCGTTGGCGATGGAGTTGGTCGGGATACTGTGACGGTTCAAATACTCCCGATCCTGGGGCTCCCCGAAATCGAACCGGGGGACGATCTGGCGGCATTGTTGATCGATGCAATCCGCCCCCTGGACCCGGGGGCAGGGGACCTCGTTGTGGTGACCCAGAAAGTGGTTTCGAAGGCCGAGAACGCCATGGAGTCGACCACCTCCGATGCCGACTACCGCAAGATCGTCGAACGAGAGTCGGCCTCGATTCTCCGCAGGCGAGGTGAGCTGGTGATCTCGATCACCCGCCATGGTTTTGTTTGCGCCAACGCCGGCGTGGACCGTTCCAATGTGGTGGAAGGCCAGGTGGCCTTGTTGCCTTCCGACCCGGACCGTTCGGCGCAACGGCTTCGAATCAGATTCCAACGCGCCTTCGACCTCGACCTGCCGGTCATTATCACCGACACCTTCGGACGTGCCTGGCGAAACGGTCTCGTCGATGTCGCCATCGGAGTCGCGGGCATGGAACCAATACTCGACCTGAGAGGCACCCTCGACGGCCAGGGGAGGCTTTTGGAGGTAACCGAGGTGGCGGTGGCGGACGAAGTTGCGGCAGCAGCAGAACTGGTCATGGGCAAGGCGAATGGGGTCCCAGCCGTGCTCGTGCGGGGCGTGCAGTACCGGCCAGGGGAGGGCCGCGCCAGCGACATGGTGAGAGCGCCCGACCAGGATATGTTCCGGTAGGACCGTGGACGGGGCTAGGACCGCCCGAGCCCGAAATACTCCAACCCTGCACCCCGAACCGTGGCCGGATCAAGCAGGTTGCGGGCGTCCACAACGGTCCGACCCCTCATCCGGGTGCGGACCTCTCCCAGGTCAATCGCCGTGAACTCGGGCCATTCGGTTGCGATCAAGAGAACGTCGGCTCCATCCACCGCCTCGAGCGGAGATCCAGTTGAGAGAATCCCGGGAGCGCTGGCCTCCGGATCAAAGGCTTGCACCAGGGCACCCTGGTCGATGAGAAGCCGGGCGATACGGGTTGCTGGTGACTCGCGTACGTCGTCGGTCCCCGCTTTGAAGGCCAAACCCCACAATCCCACGGTCCGCCCGTTGAGGTCGCCCCCGGCGGCATTCTTCACCTTGGTGGCGATCCGCTGGCGTTGGTCTTCATCCGCCTCGATCACGGCCCGAAGCAGCCGGAAGTCGTATCCCGCGTCGGCGGCCACTTCAATCAGGGCGAGCGTGTCCTTTGGGAAGCACGAGCCCCCGTAGCCTGGACCCGGTTTGAGAAAGTGCGGTCCGATTCGGTGGTCAAGGCCTACTCCCTCGAGCACATCGACAATATCGGCGCCCACGGCCTCGCTCAGATTGGCCAGGGCGTTGGCAAAAGTGAGCCTCGCCGCCAGGTAGGAGTTGGAAGCGTATTTGATCATCTCGGCCGAGGTGGGGTCGGTTTGGACCACCCGAACGCCGAAGTCGGCGTACAAGGCCGAAACCGCGTCAGCGTCGAGCGTCTCGAAGGCGCCGACCACGATCCGGTCGGGTTGAAGAAAATCTTCCACCGCTGTGCCTTCTCGCAAGAATTCGGGGTGAGCTACCAGCCTCGCGGAGCTTCCGAGATCGGCGAGCCGCTTATGCAAAGCGACCGTTGTCCCGGGTGGAACGGTCGATTTGACCACGAGGATGGTCTCGGGCTCGACCACCAGCGCCAACTCGTCGACCACCTGTCGTATGAAGCTGAGATCGGCCCGTCCGGTGGCATCGGCCGGGGTGGGAAGGCATAAGAACACCAGATCGGCATCCTTGACCGCGGTCGGGTTGGAAATATGGAATGAGATCCGGCCGGTGCCCCGAGCCGCCTCCAGGAGCGGCGCCAGCCCCACCTCAAAGATGGGCACCTCGCCGGCTTCGAGGCTCGCCACCCGATCCGGGTTGGCTTCGCCCAGCTTGACGGTATGACCCAAATGCGCGAGTCCGGCCGCGGTGACCAGACCCACGTAACCCGCTCCGATGACTGCAATATTCATAAGCCCAACCTCCCGCTAGCCAACAATGGTGGCCTCCCGGTTGGGCAAGCTAGCCGTTCTTGACGGTCCTGTCAGCGTCGAGCCCTACGATGACGATGGCGTCGATCGAAGAAGCGAGAGACCCGGCTGACAGCTCCCCGAAGCCGAGAGCGGCGATGATTTCCTGGCCCTGAGTCATGGCCTCGGGACGGACAATGATCGTGGTGATCGGAAAGTCGTCACGATCGGCGTCACCGACTTCAAGGATCTCAAAACCTTTCCCTTGCAGAATCTCCGACAAGCGGCCCGCCGAACCGGCCACTCCATTGCCGTTGAGCACCTGAATCTTCAGCGGCTCACCCACAACCGCAGTCATGGGCACCCCATTAGCGAAACTGGCGATCATGGTCTGGGCCCGGGGCTGATCCATTCTGACGATTGACATGCCGTTGTAGTCGTCGCCGTAGCTGGCGAGGGTCGCCGTTTCAATGGTGTCGGCGGAGATCGACCGCATTTGAAAGGCCAGCTGGATCAGCGATGACTCGAGGAGAGCGGTGTCGACCGACAGATGGCGCGCAAACGATCCAACAACACTTCCAGTTTCTGTCAGGGTCGCGGGCGTCTTAAGGGCTGAGATGATGGCAAGCACCAGTTGTTGCTGGCGCTTGGTACGGCCGATGTCGCTCGCTTCAACCGAAACCCACTCCCCGTCTTGCCGCTCCTGGTAGTGACGAGATCGGGCGAATGCGAGCGCTTGCTGGCCGTTCAGCCGTTGCGGACCGGTACCGACGAACAGTCCCGAATTGAGATCCCGGGCTTCATAGGGGAAGTTGATCGTCACGCCCCCCATCTGGTCGACGATCGAACGGAACCCGACGAAGTCGACCTCCACATAGTGATGGATGGCCAGACCCGTGACCTCTTTGACGGTTCGCACCATCAAGGGTGCGCCTCCAAAGCTGTACGCGGCATTGATCCGGTTAGTGCCATGGCCTGGGATCTCGACCAAGAGATCGCGGGGCAACGACAGAAGCTGGGCACTGCCTTTGGCCGGATCAACTTTGACGAGCATGATCACATCGCCTCGCTCACCCGTCGCCTCACCGAAGTTCTGAAGGCTGTCGAGCCGGGCCCTGCTATCGGAGCCAATTACGAGAAAGGTGATGGGGTCCTGGGACTCGGTGGGACGTACGTTCAGTTCGGGGACAACGTCCGCTACCTCCTGGACGTTTACGCGGAAGGCGGCCTGGGCCGAGCGCAACGTCCAGTACAGGCCGAAAACAGACAGGTTGCCCAGCACCAAGAAGGCGATGATGAGGCGCTTCCACCAACGAACGGGACGCGTCGCTGGAGGGGTGGGTTGTGGTTCAGAAGACATGAGCTTCCCCGAAGAGACGTTTCGACACTACCAAAGGTTCCGATTTGTACCCCGAGCTGTCAGTTTTTAATCAGACTGGGTCGAGCCGGACACTCACCGAGCGGGGATGTTCGCCAGGCTAGCCTCCCGACGCGTCCCAGCCGACGGAGGAACACAGTGGCGGTGCTGCCGCACGAGGGCACCTTTTCGATCATGTACGGGAATCTCAACGTCCCGGTCGGCAGTGGCTATCGCCATGGCTATCTCGCTCGGCCCGACGAGGCCGGGAAGTTCCCGACGGTGCTGATACTCCCCGGTGTTGGGGGGTTGAACAGCTCCGAGAAGGACTATGCCCGCCGGCTGGCGCGCCGCGGGCTGGCCTGTCTGGCGGTTGACATATACCCCGGTGAGGACGATCCGCTGCTTGCCTACCACACCCGATCTGACCGCGAGATCCTGTCCGACCTTGATGAGGCGTTTGAGTTCTTGCAAAGCGACGACGTCGTCTGGGCAATCCCGGGTGTTGTGGGAGCTTTGGGTCTTGATATCGGCGGAAGGCTGGCCTTGATCCTGGCAGCCCACCGAAGTTGGGTCGGCGCAAGTGTCGTGATAGCCACCCCGCTCACCGGTGATGAGGACAGGACCTATCAAGTCGCCGAAATGCTCCAGCATCTCAGCGTCCCGGTACTCGGCCTATACGGAGCCAACGACACCCTCATCGCAGTGGGAACGATCAATGAAGCCCAACGCCGCAACGAAAGCGGGCAATGGCTCCTTTACGAGGGGGCTGGCCACGGTTTCTCCGACGACCACTCACCCGATTATGACCCGGCTGCTGCCGCCGATGCCTTCGATCGGATCGCTTCTCTTCTCCTGTCGAGCCTGCCCGCCGCCGAGGTAGAAGATCTCGGATAGGTGCGTCATCCCCGCAGGTGACGCACCTCCCCGGCCGTCAAACGGATCTCACCAGACTCGGTTTCTATGAGCAGCGCACCGTCCTCGGCGATATCGCGCACCCTTCCCTGCCCGGAGGGCTCCCACGAAACCAGACGACCCACGGTGGCCGACCGCCGCCGGTAGTGGTCGAGACCCCAATCCTCCGGCCCTCGTGCCAGCCGGTCGAGAAGCGTGTCGGCCCACTGTTGCGCAAATTCAAGTCGTTCGGCGGGTCCGGGGTCGGCCGCATGAACCGCGCCCATTCCGGGAGGGGCCGAGCCCCAGAAAAGGTTGAGCCCACATCCGATTACGGCCAGATCTCCCGAGACCTCGGTCAGGACCCCACCTACTTTGGCCGAGCCGATCATGAGGTCGTTAGGCCACTTCAGCCGACACTGATCCCCCACGACTTCGGCCGCGGCCAAGCCCGCTACCAGGGGAATAAGAAGCCATTTCGGTCGGGGCCACTCGGGGAGGATCGCCAGGCTGGCCGCCATCGCCCGATCAGCGTTGAGCCATTGGCTGCCGGATCTCCCGCGACCGGCTTCCTGGCGGGCTGCGACCACCAGCACAGGTCTGCCGGCGTAAAGCGCGGCGGCCTCGTCCTGGGTCGAGTTGACCTCGTCGAGGGCGTGCAACGAATAGGGTGTAGCCAATCCGGCAGGTATCGAGTCCAAGTCGGAGATGATACGGAGGTCTTCTTTGGGTACTGAGGCACGCATCGAACAACTCCGCAAGCTTCGTGAAGAAGCTCTCCACGCCGGCAGTCGCCGAGCCGTGGACCGCCAACATGAACAGGGCAAACTCACCGCTCGGGAACGCATCGCCGCCATGCTCGACAAGGGGTCGTTCCAGGAGATGGACATGTTCGTGCGCCACCAGGCCACGGGCTTTGGAATCGAAGCAAAGCGGCCGCCTGGCGACGCCGTCATTACCGGCTACGGAACGGTGGACGGTCGCACTGTATTTGTCTACGCCGAGGACTTCACCGTGTACGGAGGGAGCCTCGGAAAGGCGGTCGCCGACAAGATATGCAAACTCATGGACCTCGCCATGGAGGTCGGAGCCCCGATCGTTGGCCTGAAGGACTCGGGTGGCGCCCGCATCCAGGAAGGAGTGTCGTCCCTTGACGGTTATGGCCGCATTTTTGAACGCAATGTGCGGGCCTCGGGAGTCATTCCGCAGATCTCGGTGATCATGGGTCCCTGTGCGGGTGGGGCGGTTTATTCGCCCGCGATCACCGACTTCATAATTCAGGTTGACCAGTCATCGCATATGTTCATAACCGGGCCAGATGTCATCAAAGCCGTTACCGGGGAAGAAGTGAGTTTCGAGGAACTCGGTGGGGCTTTCACCCACGCGTCTCTATCGGGCGTGACCCATCTGGTGTTTCCAACTGGCAAAGACGCATTGGACGCGGTCAGGTACATGCTGTCGTTCCTCCCGCAGAACAACCTCGAACTACCGCCCTATTTCCCCCCTCTCGACAGCCGCGACCGAATTGATGATGCCCTCGACGGCATTATCCCCGATTCGTCCAATCAGCCATACGACATGGTCCATGTGCTCGAGAAGGTGGTCGACGATGGCGAGTTCTTCCAGATTCACGAACACTGGGCTCGCAACCTGATTGTCGGCTTTGCACGCCTGGATGGGAACTCGGTTGGGATTGTCGCCAATCAACCGGCGATGCTGGCTGGAACGCTCGACATAAGCGCCTCGGAGAAAGGTGCCCGGTTTGTCCGATTTTGTGATTCGTTCAATATCCCTTTGATCACATTCGTCGACGTTCCCGGGTTCATGCCCGGGGTCGATCAGGAACATGGCGGCATCATTCGCCACGGTGCCAAACTGCTTTACGCATATTGCGAGGCAACGGTCCCAAGAGTGACGGTCATTGTCCGCAAGGCATATGGCGGCGCCTACCTGGTCATGAACGCCCGCGGTATTCGAGCCGACCTGGTTTTCGCCTGGCCATCAGCCGAGATCGCTGTGATGGGCGCCCAGGGAGCGGTCAATGTGATATTCCGGCGCGAGTTGCAGGAGGCTGAACACGTCGACGAACGACGGGCGGAACTCATTACCGACTACGAGTCGACCTTCAACAATCCATACAAAGCCGCAGAGCTCGGGCTGGTCGACGAGGTGATCGAACCGAGAGAGACGCGCACCAAGCTGATCAGAGCGCTGGAGATGCTGCGCACCAAACGAGAGCACATGCCGCAGAAGAAGCATGGGAACATTCCCCTCTGACCGAGCGCGAGGTCGACGAAATGGCTGAATTCCCGAGAACCCTTCCTTCCGCATCCCTTCTCGGCCCTTCCGACTGTTCCCTATGAACTCTGTACTCATCGCCAACCGGGGCGAGATCGCCGTCCGAGTAATACGCACGGCCCGGGAGTTGGGCCTACGGACGATCGCAGTCTTCTCCGAGCTTGATCGCGACGCTCTTCACGTTCAGTTGGCTGATGAGGCGTGGAACATCGGACCGGCCCCCCCGGCCGAGTCATATCTCAATGGAGGTTCCATCCTGCGAGTCGCACGGGCCGCCAAGGCAGAGGCGATCCATCCCGGATATGGTTTCCTCTCCGAGAACGCCGCCTTCGCCGAAATGGTCAACGAGGCCGGCCTCATCTGGATCGGTCCCCCGCCGGCAGCCATCCGAGCGATGGGCGACAAGATCACCTCCCGACGCACCGCCGCAGCGGCCAACGTCGCCATGGTGCCGGGCTCGACCAAGCCGATCGACTCGGTGGCAGCGGTGGCAAAGGCTGCGGAGGAATACGGCTACCCGATCGCGATCAAGGCCGCCCACGGCGGCGGCGGCAAAGGCCTCCGGGTCGCCAACGAACCCGATGAGTTGGAAGATGCATTCGAAGGGGCCCGGAGAGAGGCCGATGCATACTTCAACTCGCCCGAGGTCTATGTGGAGAAGTACCTGGCCCGACCCCGCCACATCGAGGCCCAGGTCTTGTTCGACGCCCACGGCACCGGCGTATTCCTCGGTGAACGCGACTGTTCCGTCCAGCGCCGCCACCAGAAGCTCATCGAGGAGACTCCCGCGCCAGGATTGTCGGCGAAACAACGCAAGGCCCTTGGTGAATCAGCGGTAGCCGCGGCTCGTTCGTGTGATTACGTCAACGCGGGGACAGTCGAATTTCTATACGACCCCGTCGACGAGAACTTCTATTTCCTGGAGATGAACACCAGGCTGCAGGTGGAGCACACCATCACCGAGATGGTGACAGGACTCGACCTGGTGGCATGGCAAATCCGGGTGGCGTCGGGTGAGAAGCTCGACCTCGGCAAGGTGGAGACACGCGGTCACGCCATCGAGTTCCGTATCAATGCCGAGGATCCGCTACGCGGTTTCCTGCCAACTCCGGGCCAGATCGTCGACTACCGGGAGCCCTCGGGTCCCGGGGTGAGAGTGGACTCGGGTGTCGTCGCTTCGTCCAGAGTAAGCCAGTACTACGACAACCTGATTGCCAAGTTGGTGGTCTGGGGCGGAAGCCGTGACCAAGCGATCCGTAGAGGGAAACGAGCCTTGTCGGAGTTTGTCATCACGGGCGTATCGACCACGATCCCAGCCCATCTTGCAGTGCTCGATCACGCCGACTTCGTCCGGGGCGCTCACTACACCAAGTGGATGGAAGAGGCAGTGCGCCTTCCCGATCCGGTCCCGGCTGCTTCCCAAACGCTGCCATCAGATGAGGAACTCATCCGGCGCGACATGACCGTCGAAATTGGCGGGCGGCGGTTTTCGGTGACCTATTGGGCACCGGAAAGCCCCCCGGCCACCGGGGCTCCCGGCCCTCGTCGGGTGCGGCCCAAGCTGGAGCGCACGGCATCACAGGCAGCAACCGACGGTGTCATCGCCTCACCGATGCAAGGGACCATCGTCAAGGTCCATGTCAAGGCAGGCGACCGGGTAGAGGCGAACCAACCGATCTGCGTTCTCGAGGCCATGAAGATGGAGAACGAGGTGCGATCTCCGACAGCCGGAGAGGTAGTCGACCTGCGGGTTCAACCCGGCGACACAGTCGCCATCGGTGCCGTACTAGCGATCATCAAGTAGTAAAACTGCGAACCCCGGGTTCACGGACCCATAAATGGGCTCTACAACCCTGGGTTCGCAGTCTTAAGGCTTCCATGCCCGCGATGCCCGACCCCTTAGCCTGAGGGGTGTATGGCAGCTCGCAGCCTCGTGCGCGTCTTGGTAGTGGTCGCCGGGGCCGCGATATGGCTGATCTTTGCCTTCAGGATTGGTGACGATCATCAGCTTCCTTCCACCAATCCCACCACCAGGACATCGGCTCAGGCCACGACCACCACTGAAGAGAGCTGCAGTGTCTCGCCACCCCCTGCTGCCCCAGTCCTCGCCGGCGACCCCGACTCTTTGTCACTGGCAGTGTCGCGGGCGGCTTTTGAGTGCGCACCAGTGATAGTGATTGGGTCAGCGACTGACTTCGGATCGCTTCAGATCGGGATCCAGCTCGCTGCCGCGGCGCAGGGACCGCTGTTGCTCACCCTGGACGATGTGGTCATCGAGTCCGAAGCAACCAGGCTCGAGGTAGAGGAGATCTTTCTCCTGGTGGAGGCCGACCTCTCAACGACTAAGAAGCTCACCTTCCTCACCATGGAAGAGGCGATCGACGCCACCCGCCGCCTCAACCGCGATGCCGAACCTCTCACCAATGACGAAGGTTGGGGCTGGAGCAGAGCCGTGATTTCCGCCCTGACGGGAGCCGAGGTCGTCACCGGAGGGGTGGGAGTTTTCGACCTGGGAATCGACACAGCCGCGGTGGCCACTTCGGCTCCCGATAGCGACGTCGTATGGCTCGCCGACGGGACCAACCCGGCGCTGGCGGCACCCGTGGTGGCCGCGGCTGCCGCCCGGGGCGAGTCGGCGCTACTGGTCGACCCGACCGATTTGCGGAGACTGCCAGTGGTGGTGGATGCGGTCCGCCGGATCGCCCCCGCCGTTGCCATCGCGGCCGGCCCCTATGACTCACAGGCCGTGTCCTGGCAGACGCCGGCTCTGGTTGCCGCCCCTGAGCTGCCGGGAGGAGGTTTGATCATGTTCCCCGGTCGACGCCTGGTCGCCTATTACGGCAACCCCAGCACCCCCAACCTGGGCATCCTCGGCGCCCAGAATGCCGATGAGACCATCAACAAGCTGATCCCGATCGCGACCGAATACAGCGCCGACGGGGTTCTGACGGTTCCCACCTTCGAGATTATTGCGACCGTTGCTTCCGCCAACGCCGGGTCGGATGACGACTACTCAGAGGAGACTCCCCTCGACGTGCTCCGGCCGTGGATCGAAATCGCCGGCGAACGAGGTGTCTACGTGGTGCTCGACCTCCAACCGGGCCGGACCGACTACCTCACCCAGGCCCAGCGTTACGAAGAGTTCCTCCGTCTCCCCCACGTTGGATTGGCCCTCGACCCGGAATGGCGGTTGCAGCCCAACCAGGTGCACCTCCGGCAGGTCGGCACCGTCGACGCGGTCGAGATCAACACGGTCGTGGACTGGCTCTCGGCCGTGGTGCGCGAGTCCAACTTGCCGCAAAAGCTCCTGCTGCTCCACCAGTTCAAGCTGTCGATGATCACCAACCGCGAACTCATCGAAACTCCACCGGAGTTGGCAGTCGTGATCCAGATGGACGGACAGGGTCCCTTGCCAAGCAAATACGGCACCTACTCGGCCCTGACCGCAGGGGCCGAAGACGCCGACTGGATGTGGGGATGGAAGAACTTCTACCAACTCGACACACCTTTGGCCACCGCCGCTGAGGTACTCGACCTCGAGCCCCTGCCGGTGTTCGTGTCTTTTCAGTAGCCCCTACTCGGCAGCATCACTGATGCTCTCCGACAACGAGGGATGGACCAGCAAGGTCTCGACCAGGGTGTGAACCGTCACCCGGGCCTGCACCGCCAATGCGAGGATACCGATCAGCTCGGAGGCTCGGTGACCGACGATCGTGCCACCCAACACGACCCCGGTGGCGGGGTCGGAGCTCAGCTTGACGAATCCCTGCGGGTTGCCCTGGAGAACGGCGCGGGCGTTGGAGGCGAAGGGAACCTTGGTGGTTCGAACCTTCCTCCCCACGGCAGCAGCTTCAGCTTCCTCCAGTCCCACGGAAGCAATCTCGGGTTCGGTGAACACAGCCTGAGCGACCTTGCCGTAGTCGATGGGGGTCACCGCCAAACCCAGAGCATGGCGGGCGATCTTGCGGCCTTGCATGGCCGCCACTGACGACAACAGCATCTGCCCGGTGCAATCACCGGCGCCGTAAATGGTGGGCACTGAGGTTCGGGAGAACTGATCGACCTGGACAAACCCATTCAGAGTCTCGACTCCGGCTTCTTCCAGTCCGATCCCCTGTGTAAGTGGGACTGACCCGATCGCCAGCAACACATGTGACCCGATGACCCGACGGCCGTCATCGCACAAAACCACCAGGGCCTCTCCGTCCCGTTCGATACCAACTGCCCTTGCTCCGATGATCAAGCGCACCCCTCGTTCCAGGAAATTCGCCTCGAGCACAGCCGCGACCTCGGGGTCACGATGAGGAAGGATCTGTTGGCGGCTCACCACCAACGTCACCGCCGAGCCGAGGCTCTCGAAGATATGGACGAACTCGACCCCGGTTACCCCGGATCCGACGACTACCAGACGCGACGGCACCTCCGCCAAGTCGTAGGCGTGGCGAGTGGTGAGTATCCGCTCGCCATCGATATCAGACCAATCGGGCACTCGGGGAATTGATCCTGTGGAGATGAGACAGCGGTCGAAGGTGATTTGCCTCTCTCCTCCGGCGGTCGCCACTACCGCCGCATTGGTGGAGGTCAGGTGGGCGGTGCCTTCGACCAGGTCCACCCCTTGCGAGGTCAGCAGTGAGACCCAGCCGCGGTGAATGTCCCCGGATATGTGCTTAATCCGTTCGGACAGCTGGCCAGAGTCGACATGTCCGGGTGCTGCCAATAGACCAAGTCGCGCGGCGTTGCGCATGGAGTCGATGCGGATGGCGGTGGCCGTCATGGTTTTGCTCGGTATACAGTCCCAAAGATGGGCGGCTCCCCCGACGATGTCGCGTTCGACCAGGGTCACACTGGCACCGAGAGCCGCGGCGGTGGTGGCGGCGGCAGTGCCCGCCGGTCCGGCTCCGACTATCAAAAAGGAGAGGCCCATCCCCCGATTCTGGCCTTCTCTTTCCGTTCTTGTGTCACAAGAACGGTCCGTTGGCGATCAGATGGGCAGGTGAGTGCCAAAGACGCTTCGAAGAGTGGCGGCGGTCTCTCCTAACGTTGCCCCGGCTGCCAGGGCGGTGCGGAGCGGGTAGAGGAGATTGTCGGACCCGGAGGCCGCCACCCGAAGCTCCTTGAGCGACGACTCCACCCTCTGGTGATCGCGCTGCTCCCGCCACTCACCGAGGCGGCGGAGTTGATCGGCCTCAAGTTCCCGGTCAACCGCCAGCACCGGAACGGCATCGGGTCCGTCGGTGACGAAACGATTAACCCCGACCACCACAACTTGATCTCTCTCTAGGGCCTGAGCAGCCCGGTATGCAGACTCTTCGATCTGCCCCTGGGTCCACCCGGACTCGATCGCGGCTACTGCCCCTCCTCGCCGCTCGACCTCCTCGAGGATTTCGGTCGCCTTGACCTCGAGCTCGTCGGTCAGCGCTTCTATGAAATAGGAGCCGGCCAGGGGGTCGACTGTGTCGGTGAATCCCGACTCGTAGGCAAGTATCTGCTGGGTCCGCAACGCCAGACGAGCCGCCTCGGCAGTAGGAAGCCCCAGCGCTTCGTCGAAGGAGTTGGTGTGCAGTGATTGGGTACCACCCAGCACCGCTGCCATCGCCTGGACGGTGGTCCGCACGATGTTGTTCTCGGGCTGTTGGGCGGTGAGAGTGGAGCCGGCGGTCTGGGTGTGAAACCGCATCGCCCACGAGCGCGAGTCGCTGGCCCCCAGGTCCTCTTTCATCAAACGGGCCCAGATTCGACGGGCGACCCTGAACTTGGCGATCTCCTCGAAGAAGTGGCTGTGGCTGTTCCAGAAGAAGGAAAGCCGAGGTGCCACCTGATCGACGTCGAGGCCAGCCTTGACCGCTGCCCGCACGTAAGCCATCCCGTTGGCAATAGTGAAAGCGAGCTCCTGGGCGGCCGTGGCTCCAGCCTCCCTGATGTGATAACCCGATATCGAGATGGTGTTGAAATTGGTCAGCTCGGCGGCGGCATAAGCGAAAAGGTCCGTAACGATTCGCATCGAAGGTTGGGGTGGGTAGATGTAGGTGCCCCGGGCCATGTACTCCTTGAGGATGTCGTTTTGGACCGTTCCCCGGATCTCATCGGGAGCGACTCCCTGCTCCCGGGCCACCAGTTCATAAAGGAGCAACAGGATGGGAGCGGTGGCATTGATGGTCATCGAGGTGGATACTCGGTCAAGGGGTATCCCCACGAACAGACGCCTCATGTCGTCGAGGGTGTTGATGGCAACGCCCACCCGACCGACCTCACCGGCCGCCAGGGGATGATCGGCGTCAAGCCCCATTTGGGTGGGTAGATCAAATGCCACCGAGAGACCGGTTTGCCCGGCATCCAGGAGCGACCGGAACCGCTGATTGGTCGACTCGGCCGTGCCAAACCCGGCGTACTGACGCATGGTCCAGGGTCGGCCCCGGTACATGGTCGGGTGCGGACCGCGGGTAAATGGGTATTCGCCCGGGCGGCCGATCCGAGCCGGATCCCCCGGGGTGTCGTAGACCTCTTTGATGTTGATGCCGCTGGTTGTGCGCACGTGTGTTGGCCCAAAGGCGGGGTAGGCTTCCATCGTACCCAGGCCCCTTGGGAGACGTTTCTCATGGCGAATCGGTCACTAATTCATCAGATGGAGGCACGGGAGCGTCGGGGGCGTTGGTTCCCCGCGTTGGCCGGCCTGCTTTCGATAGCCCTGCTGGCGAGCACCTGGGTGGGTCTATTCATCTTTCTCGGCGCCAACTCCGCCTACGGCACCCTCGACAAGGTCCGGGCCGAATATGTCCCCGAGGTCGAAGAGTTCACCCTGTCACTTCCCGACCTTTCGGTCATCTCCCGGGTCTATGCCCGGCACGGCCAATTACTGGCCGAACTCCACGATGGCCGCAACTCCGAGCCGGTGCCGCTCAGCCAAGTGCCAGAAACACTGCAACTGGCGATCCTGGCCGCCGAGGACAAAACCTTCTACGAACACGAAGGGATCGATTTTCCTTCCATCGGTGCGGCGGCGCTCCAAACGTTCCGCTCGGGCAACACCATCGGCGGGTCGACCATCACCCAACAATTGGTCAAGAACCACATCGTCGGCAACGAGGTGTCGATCGAACGCAAAATCAGAGAGGCTTTCATTTCGGCCGAATTGGAGAGAATCTACGAGAAGGACCAGATTCTCGAGTACTACATCAACTCGGTTTATTTCGGGGCCGGTGCCTACGGGGTGAAGGCGGCCGCCCGCGAGTTCTATGGCAAAGAGATGGATCAGCTGACCCTGGAGGAATCCGCCACCCTGGCGGTCCTGATTCGTAACCCGGGGTATTACAACCCTCGCCGCCAGCCCGCTCGCGTCATCGACCGCCGTAGCGACGTTCTCGACACCATGCTCGAAGAGGAGTGGATCACCGAGGGCCAGGCTGCTGCGGCCAAAGCCCGCCCCCTCGGGGTCATCGAACACCGGGTCTTCAGAGGACCGGCCGAACACGTTCGGGCCGAGGTGCTGCGTCAACTACTTCAAGACCCCGAGTTCGCGTTCCTGGGCGATACCGCCGCCCAGCGCAAGGTCGCCATCTTCGGCTGTCCGGCCGACGACACGGTATGTGCGGGTGGCGGGGGTCTCATCATCGAGACCTCGCTCGACTTGGGGCTCCAGCAGGCCGCCAACGAATTGTTGCAGAAATGGGTCCCCACCTATCCGTACCAGGAGAACCTCGCGCTCTGCCAGAAGATTTACCCCACCACGCCGGTGGAACAACTGGTTGCTTTCGCCGAAGTGAACAGCTGCGCCCCGACCGCCTCCATAGCTATGACCGACAACTACACAGGCGAAGTGCTGGTCATGGCCAGCGGGCTCCCCTTCGAAACTTCCCAGTTCGACCTGGCCGTACAAGGCCGGCGCAACCCCGGGTCCTCTTTTAAGGTTTTCGGTCTGGTGGCGGCCCTCGAAAACGGCATCACTCTCGGCAACACCTTCAGCGGGGCCTCCCCGATGAAGATCGAGTGCCCAACAATCTGTGGCACCGACGGCAGCAACACCTGGACCGTCTCCAACGCCGGCGCAGGTTACGGCCGCATCCCCCTCAGCCAGGCAACTTATTCGTCGGTCAACACTGTGTTCGCCCAGGTGGCAATGGCAGTCGGACCCGAGAAGGTGGTGGAGGTCGCCCAACGTATGGGCATCACCTCCGACCTTCCAGCGGTCCCCTCCCTTGTCCTCGGCTCGGGCGCTGTCTCTCCCCTCGAGATGGCCTCGGCGTTTTCCAACTTTGCCACCAACGGTCTGTGGGCCAAACCCCATCTCATCACCCGCATCACCAACCGCGCCGGTGAGGTCATCTACGAGCACCGGCTAGAGAATCGGCAAGTGATCGACCCGGCGGTGGCGGCCTCCGCTCGCATCCCCCTACTCGAAGTGCCGATCCAGGGAACAGGTGAAGCCGCCCGCATCGACTATCCGGCGGGAGGCAAGACCGGGACCCACCAGGAATATCGCGACGCCTGGTACGTCGGTTTCGTCCCTCAATACAGCACGGCGGTCTGGGTTGGTTACGAGGCCGAGCAGATACCGCTTCGAAATGTTCGGATCAACGGGCGCAATTACGACCGGGTGTTCGGAGGAACGGTGCCGGCACCGATCTGGAAGGAGTTCATGAATATCGTGCTCGCCGGAGTCGAGCCGATCGGATTCCCAGAGTTGACCGAGGAGCAACTAGAGCCATACCTCGTTCCCCCGACCACAGTGGTACCCACACTGGTCGGTCTCGAGCAAGACCCGGCCGTCGCCGCAGCCCGCAGCGCCGATCTGAATCCGCGAGTCCGGCAAGTCGCCTCGTTGGAGCCGCCCGGGCGGGTAGTCTTCCAGTCGCTCTCACCGGGAGCAACCGTGGAAGCGGGCCTACCCATCTCGATCTATGTATCCAACGGTGAGGTGCCAGGTGCGGTCATGCCAACGGTGGTGGGAAAGAGCCTGAGCGAGGCGGAGAGGATCTTCAGAAACCTCAGGTTCGAAACCGGAGTTCAGGTAACCCTGACGATCCTTCAACAGGACGTCACCGACCCCAACAAGGTAGGGATCGTGTTGGCCCAGGATCCCTTCCCCGGTACTGCGGTCGGATATCTCGACCCGGTGACGATTGCGGTAGGCAAGGCCCCATAAGTACGCGAAAAGAATCTAGCTCAGCGCGCTCTAAGAGGGTTGACGATAGTTAACGATCCAGGCTAGAACTTTGGGTTGTGAGGAGCGCCTCATCTGCGAGACCCGATGTTCGTCCTCCCCTTGCATCGCACGCCGCACTGTCTTCAGGTGGGGCGCTCCGACCAACGGTCCGGATACGGCCCCTGGTCAAGGTAAAACTGGAGGCGTCAGACGACATCTATCTTCCGACCGACCCTTACGTGCGTCGCTTCTGGACCGCCGTCCTGGGCCCGTCGGCCATGATCGAGTTGTTGCGTCTCAGCAAGGCGGCGCGGTGTGACGGAAAGGTACGGGAGCCTATTCATCTGCGGGGTCTCCTCGAAGCCGGGTTGGCCCGGGTAGGTGACGAGGGAATAGTGGTAACCGAAAGAGTCCCAGCAGTCCCGGAAAGATTGATCGCGAGGCTCCCCGTGCGTCTGCGGCAAGAGCATGCCCTAGTTGCGAAAACGCGTTCAGGAGTGTCGAATGGTGCGGGTCAAAGCGAACCCGAAGGCTGCGACCTCTCCGACCACAAATCCCAGACACACTCGAAAACCGGGCGTGCCGCCACTGACAAGCATGGTCGCCAGACCGATCGCCAGACCACCCACCCAGGCTGAGGCCAGTTGGCCGGTTGAGCCGGCTGCCACGAGTGCCTGGCCCATGAGTTGGGTCGCAGACGCCATTACCACCCCGGCCGCGACCATGGCCGCTACCAGCGGCTCGGGCCGAAAGTCGGTACCGAACAAGATTTCCACCACCAGCGGGCCCGCCGACCATCCCACCAGCCCCCCCACCGCTGCCAGAGTGGTGCCGAAAATGGCGATCCTTCGCACCATCCGGTGGATGTCGGCGCCCGACCCGTTACTGCGGACCAGGAAGGACAAGACCCTCCCCTGGAGGCTGTAGATCAAGGTGAGTGGAGCCCGAAAAAGGGTGAAGGTGGTGAAGATCACACTCCGCAAGGCAACGTCGCCCCCCAACGCCACCACCCCCAACGGTGCCCCCGCCAGCATCAACTGGGAGGCAGCGCTCCCCGCAAAATAACTACCCAGGAATCCGACCGCTGGTGTCGGAACTACGTCGTGTCCGGTGATGCGGTCGTGCCGCCATGGCCTCACCAACAAGATGCAAGCTGGGGTGGCCACCATCGCCCAGCCGAGTGAAGCGGCGGTGGGTGAGATAGCCAGAAACAAGAAAGCGGCTCCAAGCCGGATCAGTCCCTCCAGGGTCAGGACCAGCCCGTACGTGGCAAACTGGCGATGCCCCGCCAGGATTCCCTTGCCAACCTGCATCACCCCGTAACCGGCGATCACGAGCGCGGCCTGTACCGTAAATATCAGGTTGCCGTCGAACAAGACACCGTTGGTGACGGTCGTAAAAATGGCCATGGCGGCCGCGGTTGCACCGATCACTGTCACCAGAACCCGGCGATCGGCGGCCAGCACCCGCCGACCCCTCCCTACCTCGCGGGTGACGAACTGTTCTAAGGGAACCAACACCACGGTGGCCACGATGAAAAACACCGTCCACAACAAGGCAATTGGCGCAAATCCGACGGTGCCGAGGCGCCGGCCCCCGACCACCACGAATAAATAGGCGCAGAGGGCGCCGATGAGGCTGCCGCCGATCATCCGGGCGGTGCCGTGGGCTCGGAACCCTCTCCGGTCGTCGACTACCGGTTCGTGGGGAATGTTGTCCAAAGTTTCCTGGCTTCGGGTGGCGGACATGGTGCCATGAATCGGCGGATCCAGGCCCGGACTTCAGTTCCTATCGGGAGCCGCGGCGACCAAAGACCGTCTCGAGTGTCTTCCAAATGATCGAAAGATCCAACCACAGGGTCATGTGACGGACGTAATAGAGGTCGTAGGTCAGTTTCACAATGGTGTGCTCGAGATCGTCGGCATAGCCAGAGTGCACCTGCGCCCACCCCGTGATTCCGGGACGCACCAGGTGCCGGTACCGGTAAAAAGGGATGAGCATCTCGAATTGTTGGGCAAAAGCCACCTGCTCGGCCCGCGGACCCACGAGCGCCACCTCACCTTTGAGGACGTTCCATAACTGGGGGATCTCGTCGAGACGGGTCGAGCGGAGAAAGCGACCCACCCGGGTGATGCGGGGATCGTCGGGAGCAGTGAACATGGGGCCGTCGTCGTCGGCGCCTTCCACCATGGTGCGGAATTTGAACATCGTGAACGGCTCGTCGTTTCGCCCGGCTCTCCGCTGGCGGAAGATGGCCGGGCCGGGGCTGTCGAGACGGATCGCCGCCCAGGTCATAGCCCCCAGCAACAACCACAGGGGACTCGTGGCCGCTACCACGATGGCTTCGACGACGCGTTTGAAAGGGGCGTAGGGCGCCCGTCGCTCCAGGGGCACTGAGATCTCCCAGCCCTCGGCTAGATGCACGAGGGGGGACCGACCGGTGTGCTCCTCGTAGACGTTGCTGAGAGCCCGCACCTCATATCCGGCCATGGTGCTCGAGGAAACAAAGCTGGCCATCGCGTCCGATAAGGAAGCGCGCAGGTCGAGGACCAGGGTGGTGCCGGTCGGAAGGCTGGTGGCGGGTGGTTCGCCGTGGGGATCGAGGATGTCGGCGACCCTGGCATGGGGTGCCTCGCCGAGATCGTCGGCCAGGGCCTTCTCGTCAGTGATCACCACCAATTGCTCCTCCCATCGGATCTGGCGGCGCAGCGCCCGGTGGCTCAACGCCAGGATCAGCCATATCGCCAGAGTCAGGGTGGTGTAGCGCCCCGAATAGTAGGTGCGCAGGAAGAAACTGGCCGTCGCTACCAACAGGAGAGCAAAGATGACAGTCGTGAAAGCTCGGGGATAGCTCGGACGAGGAAAGGACCGTTCGACGACCCTGGTCGATAGCCAGCTTCCTCCGAGCACACCCGCCACCAATAGGGCGATCAGCGGCCGCGGGTTGGCGGCACCCAATAAGGGAGAGTCCCAGGGGAACCAGGTCCGATAGAGATACTGAGAGGCCAGGCAACCTGCAATGAACAAACAAAGCCCATCCAGGGCAATCGTTCTCAGGGCAAAACGGTTCCGAAGACTCATGGAGATTGCAGCGTAATTGCTGGCGATCTTTGGGCAGGCCGGGGAGGGGGTGTCGCGGCTACCCTGAGAGCGCGCTGATCAGCGTCACCAAGTGGCGCGAACGGAGAATCCGACCTCTGGGGGAGGTGCCTACCGCCATGGATAGTCGTCAGCAGCTCCGGCTCCGCATGGGGACCCTGACCCTTGTCTACACCCTCGCCTTCAGCACTATCGGGACCATCCCGGCAGGCGCCATTACTTCCACCGCGGGCGACGCCGGTCCCAATTTCACCGAGTCCGGGTCCTGTGGAACCTATGGGATGCGAGGCCCCCAGGCCACCTCCACTCTTTTGGGTTCAACCGAGCAGGTCTATGGCCCGTTTGCCGATTTCTTCGGTCGGAACCGTACGCAGATAGCCAACTCGAGCTCGATCTGGAATACACCCTCGGGTCACAGCTATCGGGTGCACAACCGCACCCTGCCAGCTCTGCAGCAAGTAACTGCCAACCTCAACGCCAGCGGCAACAACTACAACGTGTCGTCCGGGGCCGCCTGGGTGTGGCGGACCGTCGCGGGGGTCCGCCAGGTTTCCCAGCACGCGTTTGCCAATGCTCTCGATCTCAACCCGTCGGCCAACCCGTATCGGGCGGATGGAACCCTCATCACGAACATGCCGGCCTGGTTCATCGACGCTTGGGAGGCCGCCGGGTTTTGCTGGGGAGGTTCGTGGCTGACAGCCAAAGATCCGATGCATTTCACGTGGCGAGGTCCCACGGCTACCCCCGGCCCCGACTTGCGCCTTATTCCTTTTCCACCTCTCAACGCAGCCGCCTCATATTCGACCTTGGCCTTCGACGCAAGTGTGGCGGTCGGTTCGACCGGAGCAGCGTGGGGCCTGGCAGGGAGGCGTCGGGACGGGGCCGACGACCTCTACGGGGTGGTACCGCTCGACGGCTTCTGGCAGGTGCAAGTCGCCGGTGCCATTCATCATTTCGATCGCCTGGGAATCCGCCGCACCTCGACTACCCCGGTTGGATCTGGCCCGGTGATCATGGCCGACCATGACCTTGACGGTCGCGCCGACCTGTGGGCCTTCGACACCAGCGGCGCGACCCTCACCGCCACCGTGCGTTATGACTCCGATCGGTTTGCCGGCCGCCACACGAACATCACTACCGGGGTTACCTGGTCGGCCGACGCCGAGATCGGGTTGGCACCCTCCGACTTCATCGATTGGTCCCCCGATCTGTTCGTGGTGCGTAGATGGACCGGTCTGGTCGAGGTGTATTCGGCAGCCTCAGGGTTCACCGAGTTGATCACCTCCGGGCTGACGTCTTTGGGGCCGCTCACCAACGAGGCGCTGCTGTTGGCAGATGTCGACGTCGATGGCCGTCCCGACCTGCTCGCGATTTCGCGAACCCAGGCGGCGACGATCAGGGTCGTCAAGAACAGCCCGAGCACCGGGTACACCGGACCGGTTGAGACGATCCAGACCAACATCACCGTCGGTGAGGCCGACGTTGTTATGCCTGGCGATTGGGACGGCGACGGTCGTCCCGACCTCTACGTGCTCTCGGGCAATCGGCTCAGGATCTGGTTGGGCGGAGTCCCCGACCGGCCCCTCGCCGACCTCAATCGTTGGTTCACGCCCAACCAGCCGGTCTTCTTCGACGCGGGTCCGGTGTGTCAATCCGTCTGTGATCAGGTCGGATTCGTGAACACGTCGGGTTCGTGGAGGTTCGCCCTCAAACTGGAATGGGGTCCACCGGAGACATCCTTCTTTTACGGGAACCCGGGAGACGTCCCGTTCCTTGGCGACTGGGACGGCGACGGCGTCGCCACCCCAGGGCTCTATCGACCCAGCGATGGTTTCGCCTACCTGCGCCACAGCAATACGGAGGGCGTCGCCGATCTGACGTTCTTCTTTGGCAATCCAGGTGATGTCCCCGTCGTGGGCGACTGGGACGGCGATGGCAAGGACACGCTCTCGTTGTTCCGGCCGAGCGAGGCCCGTTTCTACATCATCAATCGACTGGGCGAGCAGGGCGGCGGTTTAGGCGTCGCCGATTACTCCTTTATCTTTGGCAATCCCGGAGATCAACCTTTCGCGGGCGACCTCGATGGGGATGGGGTTGACGAAGTCGCCCTGCACCGAGTATCCACAGGTCGGGTCTACTACCGCCTGACCCTCACCGAAGGCGTTGCCGATGCCGACTTCATCTATGGGAACCCCGGTGACGCCGTTTTCGCCGGCGACTGGGATGGCAACGGAACCGACACGGTAGGGCTCTACCGTCCCAGTGATGGGAACTGGTATCTGCGGCTCGCCAACACCGAGGGAGTCGCCGATCATGTCATTGCTTTTGGTCTCGCCCTTCCCGTCCCGGTCCGTCCGTTTGCCGGTAAATCCGCCATCAGCGTCGGGGGGCTTTCGGAACTGGGTTGCTCCGACTGCATCCCGATCGGTAGCTAACCCCCTAGGGCCTGGACAATGAAGGTCGTATTCGTCACGACCGAACTGGACCCGTTTTTGCCAGGTGGGGCGGGCACCGTGGTGAGGTTGCTGAGCGAAGGTTTGCGAGCCGAGGGCCACAACGTCCAAATAGCTCTGGTGAGTGAGGAAACACCAGATCGACTTCCCGCCGGCGTCGGTCTTGTACCTCCAGGTGACGTGGACTCCAAGGAACTCGGTCCTTTTCTGGCCAGATCGAGGGCAGCCGCCGCGGCCGTGGCGGCCATCACTGCCGAGGAAACAGTCGACCTGATCGAATTCCAGGATTTCGACGGTCTCGCCTATACGGCTCTGGTCGATCGCAGCCAACTGGGCCTCGACCGGACCCGGATCGGAGTGCGGATGCACGGACCGGCCGACCTGATGTTCGAGTCGATCGGTGTGATGCCCGACGAGATAGTTCCGGTCCTCGTCATGGAAGCCGAAGCTTTCCGTATGGCCGACACGGTCGTGGTCCCTTCAGAATCAATGCGCAAGGTGGTCCTCGATCGCTACCAGCTCGAACCCGTCCGGGTCGTGGTAGGAGAACCTCCAGTCCCCGAGTTAGAGCCGGTGCCGCTTGTTCCAAACTCGGTTCCAGAGATCGTCTTCTTTGGCCGCTTGGCCGAAGTGAAAGGTGCCCACGACTTCGTCGCCGCCGCAAAAGGGGTGCTTTCGCGCCACCCTGACGCGCTCATACGTCTAATCGGCCCGGACGGTTGGAGCGCCGAGGCAAGGAAGCCCATGCAGGAGTGGCTCAAGAGCCTCATCCCCGAACACCTCGCCGATCGATTCCGGTTTGAGGGGGCCATCGACCGCAGCCACTTAGGTGAGGCGCTGGCCTCAGCGTGGATGGTGGTTCTTCCTAGTCGCTTCGAAAGCTTCAGTCTGGCAGTTCATGAGGTCCGAGGGCTGCGCTTACCGGTGGTCCTTCCTGACCTTCCTGCTTTCCGCGGTTTTCTCGGCGAAGAAACTGGAGCGCTCATGTTTGAGCCTTCGGTCGCAGGTCTGGAAGCAGCAATAGAGCGCCTCATCGGCGAAGAACCACTCAGGAAGAAACTCACCGAAGCTCCACCGCCTCGGCGGGGAGACCCCTTGGCGGTGTACCGATCTGGCTTGCCTGCCCCTCGACATCCAAGGTCGCAAGCGGGTCTTGCCACAGCCGCTGTCAAAAGGTTCGAGGAGACGGCTTTCAGCGCTACTCCCCAAGCCGGTGTTGCTCGCCTCGTCCGCCGTGCGTTCCGGGCCCTGCCGGCCCCACTGGCCCGAGGAGCAGTGCGAATGGTCCCGCAGTCAATCAAAGACCGCGTGCGGCCCGTAGCCAATTGGCGGGAAGAAGCGGCGCGGCGGGCACGGGAAGAACGCATATCTTCGGTTCGAAACCGAATCGACCGTGGTGACTTTCCCGAGATCGACGAGCCGTTGGTCACCATCGTAATCCCCTGCTTCGATCAGGGACGTTTCCTTGAAGACGCCCTGCTAAGTGTCTTCGAGCAGTCCTTTCCTTTCTTTGAAGTGGTCGTGGTTGACGACGGCTCGCGTGACCCAGAGACGATTGCGATCCTCGACGAGCTCGATTGGCCCCGAACCCAGCTTCTCCGTCAAGAGAATCGTGGTCTTCCGGCCGCTCGGAACGCCGGAATGAAGATGGCGCGGGCACCGTTCCTGGTCCCTCTCGACGCTGATGACGAGCTCGCTCCTGACTATCTGATGGAATTGGTCAACGCACTCGACCGGAACCCGATGGCTGCATACGCCCATTGCTGGACCGAACTCTTCGGTGAACAGCGCGCACTCTTCGTTACCCGCCCCTTCAACCCCTACCAACTTCTTCTCTCCAACCCCATCATTGGTTGCGTATTGATGCGTCGGAGGGCATGGGAAGAGGTGGGTGGTTACGACGAATCAATGAAGGACGGGCACGAAGATTGGGAGCTCTGGATAAGGATGCTCCGAGCGGGGTGGACTGAGACCGCGGTCCGACTCCCTCTCTTTCGCTATCGCAAACACGGTATCTCAATGAGCGTCGACACCGAGGCGCGGTTCGAGCAAGGCCGCGCGGCCATCGTGCAGCGCCATTCAGACCTCTATCAATTCTCAGAAGTCAGGGAGCTGAAGCGGCGCTGGTATCCGTGGGTGTCGATCATCCTGACCTCTGAGCAGGTAGCCGCGGTGTCGCGGTGGGATATCGACGACGCCGAGTTGGTCGCCATCGATGACAACACTTTGGCGGCTGCTCTCGCCTCCCAGAAGGGGTGGGGTTGTCAGGGACCCGTTGGATCCCTGGCCCAAGCCGTAGCGGCTGCCAGAGGGAAGTTTTTGATTGTGGCCGACGCTCTGGGAAGGCCCAGCCCTGAGGCCGTGGTCAAGTTGGCGACCGCCCTCGAGCAACATCCCGAAGCGCTGGGGGCTGCTCCCAACGGTTCTCAACGTCCTGTGCTGTGGAGGCACTGGGCAGTGGTTGATCGCGGGGCCCCTCATAGGTCAGTCATTGAGGTCGACGTCACTATCCCGGTCGTGGAAGCCGATGGCCTCGGGCCAGGAACCTTTCCTCAACGGGATTGGGAGATCCATGCAGAACTCGAATCGGCAGGACTGAGTCTGCCGGTACAGCGACAGCCCCCCGAGGAGGAAGGCCGGCTTCCTTCATGGGTGAACCAAACGTGAGACGCCTGGTTTATGGCCTGAAGCGCCTGATTCGCCCCCTGATTCCCGACCCGATCATGGCCCGCCTGCGGCTCCGTCAACAGTCCCGCCACAATCGGCACAACGTGCTGGTGCTGGTGACGAATGGGAAAGAAGCCCGCCAGTGGGCGGCCGCGACACCGGACACGTATCAAGTCGCGATTGCCAACCCCCACGCCGATACCCGGCCTTATCTCGTGGTGACCGACGACAGCCCCCACCCTGAACCAGCTAGCGCCGACATCATCGTCGCTGGTGATGCGGTGGCGGTGGACCAATACGGCTTACGAGTGGTGGGAGCGTTGACGGAATTCGGCCTCGACGCGGTCATGGTGGCCCGCACCCCTCCCCCGGCGGAGTTGGGTCGGAAGCGGACGGAGCCGGACACCGAGCCGATCGCGATCGCAACCTGGGGGACCGTGTGGCGGGAGGCGGGCGGCTGGCCGCCCCTGCAGCCGCGGGCGGCTATCTTCGCCGATCGACTCAGCGCGGCGGGTCGGCGTCTGGGTCTCCTCCCTGTGGCCAGTGACCATCGACCCCGGGGTCGCACCGATCCGATCGACGGCCCGGTTGTCGTCATCTTCGCAGCGGTGCCACTTCACGATGTTGGAGGTGGAAGCAGGAGCGCGCAGATGGCCCAAGAACTCTTGCGGCGGGGGTATCACGTTGTCTACGTAAACATTTTCGAATCGACGGAATCGATGGACCTGGGGCTTCGATTCCTCCATCCCGAGCTCGAACAGCTCTCCCTGGCGAGGTTTGATGCTGGCATCGTGGCCGCCCGCTCGCTCAAAGAGCCTCGACTGGCCATTGTCGAGCTCCCCTTCGGACCTTTGTTGGCGCCGCTTGCCGGGCTGGCCTCGGCCGGATTCCACACGGTCTACGACCTCATCGACGACTGGTCGGCCAGGTCTCTTGGTGGTGATTGGTTCAAGCCGGCAGACGAGCTGGCTCTGATCGGAGCGGCCGGGACCCTGGTGGCCACGGCGCCCGACCTCGCCCGACGGCTCGGGGAGAGTTCCGGCCGGGAGGTCACCCTCGTTCCCAATGGCGTAAGCGCAGTTGTGTTCGGCGGGGAACCCGGCCCGCTGCCCCAGGATTTTCCTGCCGGGGGAGGGTCCGTGATTGGATATCACGGCTCCCTCTATGGCGACTGGTTCGACTGGCGCGCCCTCGCCCGGGTGGCCATGGCCTTCCCCGAGTCGCGACTGCTGGTCATCGGGGACGATCGCGGCCATCCCGCGCTCCCGGCCAACGTCCACTTCCTCGGGTTAAAGGCCCAATCCGAGCTGCACGCCTACGTCGCCAGGTTCGACGTCGGGATCATCCCCTTTGTCGTCTCCGACGTCACCCACGCGGTAAGTCCTTTAAAGGCGTATGAATACCTCGCTGCTGGTGTCTCCGTCGCCACTCCACCTCTACGTTCGCTCGATGGCCTGGACGGTGTCTTCTCTGCCCCCGACCTGGCCGACGCGGTGCGTGAGGCTCTCGAGAGCGCGTCTCCGGAACGTGGGGTGGCTCTCAGCCAACACTCCTGGAGCGAGCGTCTGGAACAACTGTTCTCGGCGGCCGGGCTGGAACTCGCCCCTATCAGCGCCCCCGAGGTGGTGGTGAAGAGGCGCCCGGCGGTCCATCACCCACGACAGCTGCGGGTTTTCTAGTCATCGACCGTCGGAGGTGTTGCGCGAGGAATCCGCCCAAGGCGGCGTAAGTGGAAACCAGATGGGCCATCGGCACGAACACCAAACCTGACGGCTTCGGCGCCCACCGATATTTGTGGCGAGTCCTCCGCGCGGTGTCGACCAAAACCGCTAAGGGGCCGATCCATAGAAGCGTTGGTCTGAACAAAGCGGCAACAAGGGTGGCGGCGAGTGCACCGCCGTATCCGACCAGGATGCGTTTGTAGACCCATCCCCGGATCCCGGCGTGGGCGTCACCCGCACCCCAGCGAAATGCGGTTTGGGCCAATGTGCCCAGGCTGGCCGGCGGTGTCCAGGTAACCATTGCATCCAAAACCAGCGTTGGTCGGCTTCCAGCCGCCAGCAAGCGCTCCCCATAGAGAGTGTCTTCTGCAAACTCGACATGCTCGGGAAAGCCGCCGGCACGGATCCAGGTGTTACGAGTGAAGGCCATCGAGCGGGCCGATGGCAGAAAAGCACCAGGATCCTTACGGACCTCTTCCTCGACGTAAACCATCACCAAGCCGATGCACCGTGCCAGCGGTGATTTCCCGCCAACCCGATAGAAACCAGCTACCCATTCCGCCCCTGTTGCAAATGGAGAAACCAGGAGGCTCAGCCACTCGGGATCGGCAACGCACCCGCCGTCTATCGACGCTATGACATCGCCGGTGGACGCCGCGATGGCTGCGTTGCGACCTTCCGCCCGATTGCCGGGGGCGTCCACGATGCGAAGACCTTTGAGCGAGCACGCGGTCAGGATCTCCATGGTCCCGTCGGTAGAGCCGGCATCGGCCACGACTATTTCATGCGGCGCATAGGTCTGTTTGGCAAGGGACTCGACCAAAGCCCCTATCGAGTGAGCTTCGTTGAATACGGTCGCAATGACCGAAATTCGGTCACTGGTCACGGAATTACCTCGACTGATCTCACAAGTACGGTCGAGGCTCGACCCCATGCCCAACCCGTTTCGATGTCGGACAGCGCCACGACCGCTACCTCGAGGTTGACGCTCGTTGCACCCTCCGGGATGGCAAACGGCACCACATGCCAGCGGCTGGGCTCGGACAGATCCCACGATTCGATGGTCAGTCCCCCAACCCTCACTTCGACTCGCATGCGGCCCGGATTAAACCCGTGGCCGTAGGTCGACCGGAGCTCGATTTCCCCCCTGGTTGAACCCCCCGGAACGTTGAGGGTGGTGGCGAGAATCACCGATGTGTCGGGGAGAGGATCGTCGGTGGTGAACTCGAGCCATGCATAAGGCCCCGACGGAAGGCGACCCGACTGCCCCGACTCGTCGCTCAGTTGCCAGTAAGCGCAGGGACATGGCGCAGTTTCGGAATCGAGTGCGGCCGCCCCGGGACCCCACACCCCGTACCTCCCGATCATGGTGTCGGGCCATGCCAGG
The DNA here is from genome assembly GCA_040905905.1 of Acidimicrobiia bacterium. Taxonomy (GTDB): domain Bacteria; phylum Actinomycetota; class Acidimicrobiia; order Spongiisociales; family ZC4RG35; genus JAICND01. Next base: position 176,817 of record JBBDQN010000050.1, on the reverse strand, counting down.
CCCGGTGCAGATGGATCAGGAAAGCGGGCGACGAAAACATCCCAGTCCGGGGGAAGATCGAGAGGGTCTTCTACCCCGATGACGTCGGCCACCGCAATTCGGAGCCGGTCGCCATAGGTGGCGCGCAGCGGCGTCGACTCCACCGCCGCCATGCGGGGATCGATCACCACGGCCAGCGGCCGATTGGCTGGAGCGGCCTCGCCCAGTTCTTCCACCAGGGTCAAGAGATCAGGACTGTGGGTCCACTCGATGGGTCGGTCAGCCAGGCGTAGCGTTGTCACGACGCCAGCCAAAACCAACAAACCGGCGGCGACGGTCCATCGTATCTCCAGCCGCGGCAGCCGTCGGAGTACCTCGGGCAAGGTTCCGAGCACCGGGAGGAGAGCCACCACAAAGGCGAACATGAAACGCTCATTGAAGGCGCCTACCGCACTAGATACGACCGAAGTCAGGTAGAAGAGTGTTAGGTGAAGTCCCGTGACGAGTGCGAGGCGCCGAACGAGCGGATTGGTCCTGTTGAAAAAGACCAGGGCCACCAATCCGGGAACAAGCAGAGGGGCCGATCGCAGCAACGAAAGCGGGTAGTAGAAAAGCCGGGCTGGAATGCTCTCGAGTGCTCCGTAGGCAGAGAGGAAGTACCGGGCCGACTCGGCCGCAAAGAAGATCGGGCTCCCGGTCAAGGCCCAGTTCACAACCATCCAGGCAGCAGGCACCAAGAAAGGGGCGAGGGCCGCGATCAACACGCGCTTTGGCACCCTTCTAAGACCCTGCTGGCGGCCCTCAGTCCAAACCAGAACTCCCGCCCAGGCCAAGGCAAGCCACCATCCTTCGTAACGAAGGGCACAAGCGACCGCGATGCCCGCGGCCGCCATCACCAGGCTGGCGAAGCGCCGACTGGTGGTCCACCGCACGATTCCAGCCATGACCACCGCAACCGCGAGGTAATAGAACGTCTCGCCCAACCCGGAGAGGGAGAGATAGAAGCCCCAAGGGGCGTACAACAGAGCAGCAAAGGTGATGAGCCCACCCACCAAGGATCGCGTTAGCCAGTACGCGGTTCGGCCCACGACAGCGGCGGCAGCAATGAGAGCCGCGGTATGGAGAACGGCAGCCAGCGCCATGGGATTGGCCGCAAAAGCCCAGCCCACGAGCGCAAACGCAGCACCTAGCACCCAAGTGTGGAGAGGAAGCCAGACCAGATCGGGCACAGCCACCGGATCTGTTGCCCACTCCTGGGCTATCAGAACCCGGGTGAAGTCATCCCAGGTGAGGGCAGTCCATCCGGGGTCCCACGCCAGCCAGCCCAGGATGATGCGAACAACCACAAGACCGAGGATCGCAATCAACAGAGGGCCGCGGTGGACGATCGATCGATCGGGAGCCATGTTCACAGCAGAAAAGCGACCTTAGTGTTGGGCTTCGTTGGAGCGCGAAATTGCCCAGATAAGAAGCGGCAACGACATCCAGGCCACCACATATAGGGGAAACGCGTATCGAAACTCGTGGGCGGGGCTCGTGCCAACAACGTTGATGGTATGAACTATCAAGACGAGGCCCGGCAGGGCCCACCTGCGTAGGCTCTTTCGGGCCACTGCCAATCCATATCCGGCCAACGCCGCCACGATGGGAATCGCCGGGCTCCAAGTAAACCACAACCGGGACTCGGCCTCCGCCCAGACGTAAACCGATCGCGTGACGTCGTAGGCACTCTGCGAGATAGGCTCGCGCACAATGCCGAGAATATTTGGGCTTAGCTCCAACGGCGGCCGATGCAGGTAGCCGCTGGATGCGGCCCCGGGACTGAAGAGAAAGGATCCGACACAAAGCCGGTGGCCCACGATTGTCAATGGAGCCCGTGTCACGGCGTGGAACAGCACTGTCCGAAATCCCGCTGGATCGATCGCCGAAGTATCAAAAGATGAGCTGAAGACGAGTGGGGTACTGTCGTCGCATCGGTAACCACGTCTCCATACGTCGAGGGGGGCCATGCCCTCAATAGTTACCAGGTCGGACTCGCTGAAAACCTTGGGGCGATGCACCACCACTGCGGCAACGTCGGAAATGAAGACCTGCGTGGGCTCTATGGATTCGATATCTACAGAAAAGGCCGGGTAGAGGAACGTCGTCACACACACGACAGTGATCCCTAGGACCCCAAGGGCTCCGAGTATCCGCCGCCGAACGATGAAAGCGAGAACTACCAGAAGTGGGAGAACCGTGAGCAGCCCGTTGTGACGAAACAGCCAGACAACGGCGAGTGCCAGCCCCATCCGAACTGGCGTCCATGTTTTGGCCCAGGCCAAGGCTCCCTCGGCGGCCAGCCAGAGGAGTTCGGCGAACACCCAGAGGATCCCCAATGCAAACGGCACGTCCTTCCACAAAGAGACGGTGGTGGCGCCCACCGCCGGGAGTAGCGCCACCAGCCAAACGGTTCCGATGGCCAACCACTGGTTCACCCCGATCCGAACAAGGCGCCGAGCGACCACGACCATCAAGACCGTTAGGCCCACGATCTGGGCTAGGCCGAGATACCCCGGAGATCCAAAAAGACTCCAGGAGAGGTCGAGCAGGAGGGTATGGATGGCGGGATGGTGATTGAAGTAATGGTTGCTCGCCGCCTGCCCGAGTTGGTCGATCGTGTCGCTGGACATGAAGCCTGGAAACCAACCCAGCCACCAGACAAGCAAAGGCAGACCCGCGAAAGACGCGCTTAGAGGTACTCGCGCTTCCAGGGGCCAACGGGCGGACTGAGTGACCTTCACGGTATCCCTGGCACTCCTAATCGCCCCACCGGCGGGCGAGGGTTTCTCATCATCACGGGGCTGCGCATCCTGTGACAGCCAGTGGCCCGCTGCAACATCTGCGGCGCCCGACCTTACAGTGGAACGCAAGGCATCGAACCGGATCCGGCGGTGATGTCGTCCGCCGACCTAATTTGACGAACCGCTTGCTGGACGGAGCGAAGATACTCGTCGAGTGCTTCGGCGGGGGTTTTCCAGCCGAGGGTCTTCCGAGGTCGGGTGTTGAGAGCGAGCGCGGCCGCGTCGAGGTCACCTCGGGTGTGTCGGGCGAGGTCGGTGCCTTTGGGGAAGTATTGGCGTAACAGCCCGTTGGTGTTCTCGTTGGTGCCCCGCTGCCCGGGACTTTGCGGGTCGCAGAAATAGATCTCCAACCCGGTATCAATGGGCAGTTGAGCGTGTTGGGCCATCTCCGCACCCTGGTCCCAAGTCAACGATCGGCGGAACTGTTGGGGCACTGTGACGATGGAGGCGGCAATGGCATCGCACACAGCTTCGCCGCCGTGCCCGGCCAGCCGGCCCTTTCTTGACCCTTGGTTCGTTCCCGTGGCCGTCCATGCGGGGAGCCATAGCAGCATCATGAACCGGGTGCTGCGCTCGACGAGCGTTACGATCGCTGAGCTGTCGAGTCCGAGGATGAGGTCGCCTTCCCAGTGTCCTGGCACTGCCCGGTCTTCGGCTTCGGCTGGCCGTTCACTTATCATGACCTCGGGGTGACGAACTCTTGCCCCGCCCTTGGGTCCGTGCCCTGGGAACTCGAAGGGCCCGCCCGGTCCGCAGGCACGCCACCAGTTCCCGTTTGAGCGCCCCCACGTCCTTGCACGTAGAGAGCCTGGTAGGGCGCTTCGTGTGAGATCCGCATGGACTCATCATCGGGGAAATCGACCCTGATGCGGTTGGAGATCTGTTCGGGACTCCACGAATTCGCCCCCTGATCTTCGAATCCCGTGAAGGTGGCCTCGGCACGGATGTGATTCAGGACATTTCCTTGACGAACTGGCCCTTTGGTCGATAGCCTCGATGGCGGTTGCCTTCCAGCTACTTTGGCCTATGCCATCCTTGTTAGCGATGAAGCGCTCGACTACTACGTCTTGAAGGGTCTGGATCTTTCGAGTCGATTCACTGGCAGGAGTTTGGGTCATTTGCCGATCGGTGTTTGCACTTTGTTGAACGACATGCCGGCTACTCCCTCTACGAGGTCAGGAGGACGCCGGTTGGCCGACTTGGCGAAACGGCCGGAGCGATTCGCTACTCCACAGCAATGGATCATCGGAAACTGTCGCGTTCGTAGACTCAACACTCGCCCAGGGAGCTAAGGAATCAACATGGCCTTCGAAGTCGATGTTTCCATCGTTCTGGCTGTCTACAACGAGGTTGGCCACCTTTCCGTTGAGATCGACCGGATCAAGAAGGCGATGGACGAGTCTGCCTACAGCTACGAGATCATCGTCGTTGACGATGGATCCACCGATGGCTCTGGAGCGGTACTTCGTGAGATCGACAACATTCGTCTACTTCAGTTTGACCAGAATCGCGGCACCGGCTCAGCGAGAAAGTTCGGAACTATAGCGGCCAGCGGCCGGGTCGTCGTGTGGAGCGATGTCGACATGACCTACCCGAACGACTCGATTCCCGATCTGGTTGCGCAGATGGAAAACGCCGACCAGGTAGTCGGGGCGCGGACTTCAGAGCAAGGTAGCCGCAAGTTCGCGCGGAAGCCAGCGAAGTGGATCGTTCGCCGACTGGCTCAGTACCTCACGGGAACGAAGATTCCCGACCTCAACTCGGGGTTTCGAGCGTTTCGACGTGACGTTGGGGATCAGTTTCTTTACCTCCTGCCCAAGGGCTTCTCGTGTGTCACCACGTTGACGATTGCGTTCCTTGCCAATGGATACTCGGTGCGATTTGTGCCGGTCGAGTACTACCCGCGGGCCGGCGAGTCGAAGTTCCATTGGTGGCAAGACTCCAAACGCTATGTGGCGCAGGTCGTCAGGATGACTTTGATGTGGGAACCGATGCGAGTGTTTGGTCCGCCTGCTGTCTTGCTCGGTCTCGTGGGACTCGGGAAGCTCGTTTATGACCTTGTCGACAAGGACTTTCGTGTCGCCACGAACACTCTGGTCATCCTGGGAGTCGCGATTGCCATTGCGTTGCTAGGCATGTTGGCGGATCTGTTGGTGCAACTGAACAAGCGCCGGCTTGACGTTCTGCCTGCGCAATCGGGACACCCCCAGCAATCGCAATGACTTCATCCATGAAGGTCATGTTCATCACGACCGCGTATCCCTCCCGGGCTAGCGATGCGCGCGGTGCTCACATTCATAGCCTCGCCAAGAGCTTGGCTGCGGCAGGGTGTGCTGTGACCGTGGTAGCGCCAAGTGCACCAGGAGCCCTTCTGCACGAGGTCATTGATGACGTCCAAATCCGTCGTTTCCGATATTGGTTGGGACCAGGGCAGGATCTGGCGGTTGGGGTGGGTGGCATCGTTCCGAACCTCCAGCGCCGACCGAAGCTTGCCCTACAAGTTCCCCCGCTTTTGGTTGGCCTTATCGTGAACTCCATCCGCTACGCCCGCGGCCACGACGTGATTCACGCCCATTGGTTGATTCCGTCCGGTATCGCGGCCATTGCCGCCCGACGGATCTGGTCGATCCCGGTCGTTGTCACTGGGCTGGGTGCCGATGTCAACCTGCCGAAACCTGGGTCTCTCCTCGCAAGGATCGTTGGCTGGACTGGCAACAGCGTTGATGCGTGCACAGCGGTTAGCCAGGCTCTGTGCGACCGCCTCAAGACCTTCGGAGTCCGCAATCCGCTCCTCACTCCTCTCGGCGTGGAGCAGCCGAGTCTTGGCTCAGACTCTGACGCGCCCGTCATTGGGTCTACTCAACTTCATGTTCTTTATGTCGGAAGTCTGATTCCTCGTAAGTCGGTCGAGACGTTGTTGCTTGCCCTACGGATACTGACAGACCGTGGTATTTGTGCACGGGCAGACATTGTTGGCGATGGCCCAGAACGGGTGGGATTGGAAGAGTCTTCGACGAGCTGGGGGCTTGACGTCCAGTTTCACGGCGAAGCACCCCATTCCGACGTAGCTCGATGGATGCAGAAGTCACACGTTCTGGTCCTTCCTTCCCTATCGGAAGGAAGACCCGTCGTCGTACTTGAGGCCATGGCCGCAGGGCTGCCAGTCGTCGTGACAGATGTGGATGGGACCCGCGAACTTGTGCAGTCCGGTAGCAATGGGTACCTGTTCCCAGTCGGTGACTCCGACGAGTTGGCCAACTGCCTCGAAAAGCTGACTGACGGTGAAATCCGAGCAATGCTCGGTGCGACGGGCGCTAAACGACTGATTGAGGCTGGGTTGACCAGCTCAGCGGCCGCCGAGCGGTTCACCGAACTGTATCGAGCCGTTCAGCGAGACAACCGGGGGAATTCGCCCGATGAGTAAGCACAAGGCGAATACGCCTCGCTACTCCCTCACAGCACCACCCCAGTGAAGGAACGAACGGAGAGCAAGGCCAGTTACGTCTTGCGCACCACGGTGTTGGTGGCAGGGTCCATATCGATCCTTGTTGCGATCGTCGGAGCATTGCTCGCAGTCCGAAGCACGGCCTCGGTGCCGTGGGGAAACGTTGCAATCGCAAGTGGTGCGGCCGCCTTGGCGACGTGGTCGAGCGCTTGCGCTTGGCTTTTCTTAGTCAGAGATCTACAAGCTAGTCCTGACCCAACCCGTGCATATGTAGCTGCGTTGCCCGCTAAGTACATACCTGGGGGTTTCACGCAACCTGTTGGCCTGGTCCTATTGACCTCCCGGGTCAAGGGAACGATGCCCAAAGTGGCGGCAGCGGGTGGAGTACTTCTCGGCATCAGCGCTATCGCCGGGGCATCATTCCTTCCTTGGACGCCTCGACTGGCCCTGCCTTTGCCAGCGGCCCTGGGGCTGTTGGCCGTGCCGTTCCTTTGTCTCGCGTGGTGGCGCCCGCTCGTTCGGGCCATTCTCAGAATCGGCAAGCCCGCTTGGGGAGAGGTTGACGAACGGGTCTTGCCAAATCGCCTGCGGGTTCTCCAGGCGTACGCCTTGACACTGCTGAGCTTTGTCTCTTTGGGAAGTGGCTTTGCGATGATATTTAGCGCATTCGGCACCGGTGCCCCATGGGGGATGCTCATTGCGGCCTTCGCCGTTGCTTGGACCGTCGGCTTTCTCGCGGTCCCTCTACCGGCTGGCGTGGGGGCTCGGGAAGCAATGCTTGTGCTGTTGCTATCTACGTGGGCGGCCCCAGGCGTGGTCCTGGCCGTTACGCTGCTTCACCGGTTCGCCACGATGCTCGCCGAGTTGGTCCTGTTCGTCTGCCTGAGGTCATGGCGGGTCGTTAGAAACCAAGCTCCGCAGGGTGGTGCCGAGAACGTAGCCAGACCATGAGGTTTCCCGAGCGGATGATGGCCAACCGCGACTTGGTCGACCGTGCCCACCACCTCAGGCGATGGACAAGCCCGGCTCTCTTTGGCCTCGACCGCGCTCTGGTTCCGATGCTTCAACAGTTCGCACATGGCCGCCTGATCGACGCAGGCTGCGGCACGATGCCGTACCGAAGGTCGATCGTCCGCCAGCTCATCGCCTACGACGGCTTCGACATCCGGCCCAACACTCCAGATGCGAGGTACGTCGGTTCGATCATGAATATGAACGAGGTGCCCAGCGGGGAGTATGACGTCGCCCTCTGCAGCGAAGTGCTTGAGCATGTTCCTGACCCTGCTGCCGCTATTGCAGAACTGCATCGAGTACTCAACAACAATGGCGTATTGCTGTTGTCGGTGCCCCATCTGAGTCGTATTCACGACGAGCCCGAGGACTACTACCGATATACGCGCTACATCTTGACTCGGATGCTGGAGGACGCAGGGTTCGTCGTGTCGGAGACTCGGGTCACCGGGACCATCTTCAGTTTTCTGGGCCATCAGTTGTCGAGCATCGTCGTCCTGAGCACGTGGCATCTGCCGCTAATCGGCTACCTGATGGTGTTGACCAACCTTCTGCTGATCGTCCTCCCGGCGCGAGCTTTTGACTGGCTGTTCCGATTCCTCAATGGAAGACTGCCACTTGGCTATGTCATCAGAGCCTCGAAGACGGAGAGCCCAAGCGGTCCGACGTCGGGAACTCTCTGAGAAGTCATGTTTGGGATCAGGGACTCGTGGTGCATGAGCATCACGAAGGGCCAGCGATCAACGCCTCGCCCGAGCCTACGCTCTGCCCTCTCCCCGGGTCCTCGACATTGGAGGCAATGTAGGCCCAGGGATGAGCCACGCGCGATAGGGCTTGTGGTCCTCGACCGATTCCCAATCTGAGAGATCTGTCTCCCCGGTCTCGACGACTTAAGAGCGCGCCGCCGTCGGTTCAGTCGTGACAGCGGGTGAAGTCGAATAGAACTCCGCTCGGGACGACATTGAAATGCTCGACCAGATTGTGCGCTGACTGCTGTCGGGCTGTTTCAGATGCGAAACCTCCCAATCAGCTTCGTGCCCTGTCGCTCCGCTCGTGGCGGTACTCGACAAGCATGATGTAGACCACGTTGTGGCCGAATTCTGGTTGGCATACAACATTGATTGGGAAACGGGCGAGCAGATCATTGCTTGCCCGGTCGAGGTGAACCGTTACCCGCCATACACCGACGAGATTCGCCAGGCACAGACCGTTGCCTACGTCTACAACCGCTCCTCGCCATCGGAGGTCGCCAGTGCCGAGGCTATGCGCACAATCCTCGATCAACGTCAACAGCCATTTGACGAGTATCTAGCGGATGGCTACACGGTGATCGTCCCCGACAACGTCGTCTTGCCGGAGCAGGTCCCGGACTCGGCCGTTCCAATACCCTGACGGTCGGGGGATTCCTGGCTAGTCGGAGTCAGCGGCGTGTGGGCGTGGCCATTGTCGTGCCGGGTATGGGTGGACACGGTGCTGGCGTTTCCATTGCTCACCCATCCGATCCCAGTGGTATCAACCTGGCCTAGGGGAGAAATCCTGAAGACCAATAGCAACTGTCGCCCTGCTCGGAGTATGGTGGGAGAGGCGTTCCTCGCCTCCCCGGGCGAACATCCACTGCAATGATGAGTCAAGCAGCTGCGCGTGGATGGCAGGGGCTGCCTAAAGTAGCTGGTCGACGCGGTTTTGACCAGGTTGAACGATGAAAGAGGCGAAGCCGGCGGCAACCACCCCAAACCGCTCGACCAACGATGGAGCACCGACATGGTCCGCCAGCAGGCATACGCGGCGCTCCGGGGGATCCACCTGCCCGGCTTGCTAACGTGAAGCGTGGCCCTGAAATTACGGGTTTCCCTGATGTTTCTGGTGGTTCAAGGCCTTCGTTGATGATGACCACTACCTTCTACGACTCCGACATCCCCCGCAAACCCTTGCTTACCGAGCTGCGTAATCTTTACGAGTACCGGGGTTTGATCCGACTTTTGGTCACCCGTGAGGTCACGGTTCGCTACAAGCGATCATTTTTGGGGGTGTGGTGGACCCTTCTTAACCCCCTCATCACAATGATCGTCATGTGGCTTATCTTTTCGGAGTTCTTCCGATTCGAGATTCCAGGCAACGTCCCCTACGTCGTCTACTTGCTGTCGGGCATTCTGCTAATCAGCTTCTTCGCACAAGCAGTGGTCGCAACCGGCTCCTCGATCGTCAACAGCGCCTCGGTTCTCAGCAAGGTCTACGTGCCTCCCGAGGTTTTCGCGATCTCAGGGGCATTGGCAGCGGGAGTGAACTTCGCCATCAGCCTGACCCTCTTGTTGGTGATCCAGTTGATCCTTAGGGTTGGCATACCGTGGACAGCGCTGCTGGTACCCATCCCCGTCTTTTGCATGCTGATGTTCGTTGCCGGAGTTGGACTCCTAGTAGCCGCCGCCGCAGGCTTCTTTTTCGATGTCCTCGACTTCACCCAGGTGTTGATCCAGATCTTGGGATACTTGACACCTACGTTCTACCCGGTTGCGATCGTGCCCGAACAGTTTCTCCCGATCGTCTACGCCAATCCCCTATACAGCTACCTCGCAGTGTTCCGCGGACTTGTTTATGAAGGTGCCATGGCTCCAGCCTGGAACTTCGGAGTAATGCTGGGGAGCTCAATTGTGATGCTGCTGGTAGGAGCCTGGGTGTTTTCTCGCACCTGGAAGCGGCTCGTGGTGATGATGTGACCGCTCCTTCAATTGAGGCTATACGTGTCTCATTGGCATATCGGATTTCCTTCGACATGGCAGGGACCCTCAAGGAGTACGCCATCCAGGCGATCAAGCGTCAGGTGCGCTTCGAGCAACTATGGGCCGTAAGTGACGTTTCCTTCGAGGTGGCACCCGGAGAGGTACTTGGCGTCATCGGGCCCAACGGCGCTGGCAAGAGCACTCTTATGAAGATGATCGCTCGGGTACTGCCCCCTACGAGCGGACGAGTCATCGTTCGGGGTTCGGTTGCGCCGATGATCGAGCTTGGAGCCGGCTTCAATCACGAGCTCACCGCCTACGAGAACATTCTCCTTTATGGTACCTTGCTCGGCCGCGATCCTCGTGCGATGAGAGAGAGGGCTGAGGCAATTGTTGCCTGGGCTGAGTTGGTAGATTTCTTGCACGTTCCGACCCGCAGCTTCTCCTCGGGAATGCTGGCTCGACTCGGTTTTGCGGTTGCCACCGACGCAAAACCCGATGTCCTCGTTGTAGACGAAGTGCTCTCAGTTGGTGATGCCGCCTTTCAGGAGAAGTCCAAAGAGCGGATCCTGGCGATGATCGAGGACGGCGCATCGGTGTTGTTCGTGTCCCACGACCTGGAAGCGGTCAAAGAGATCGCCGATAGGGCCCTGTGGCTTGACCGTGGTCGGGTCCGCGCCCTTGGTCCAGTTAAAGAGGTTGTGGATGAATACGCCGGAGCCGAGTAGGGCCGCAGCTACACAGTTCACGACCCAGAACGGACAGCCTCCTATCTCGCGAGCGCTCTCGCTGTTGTTGTGGACGGGAGTCCTCGCGATCGTTTTCCTCGCCCACTACCTACCTAGTCTCGACGCGACCGGTCCGGTGGTCTTCGAGGATGAACTCGGTTACCTGGCCAATGCCAAGGCAATAGCATCGGTAGGAGCCCAGCCCGCGCTGGGAAGGATGGGCTTCTACCATGCAGGGTGGTCGCTTCTTCTTGCCCCCTTGTGGTGGGTGTTTGGTGAACCTGGTTTGGTGTACCGCTCGGGATTGGTATTGACGGCCGTCTTGGGGGCAGCGCACGTTGTTCCTCTTGCCTGGCTGGGACGGAACATCTTCGGAGTCAACTGTCGCCTCGCTGTGGCAATGGCCGGCGCCATCGCGGCGTATACCGGCCATGCCCTGATGTCGAGCTACCTTTATGCTGAGGCTCTTTTCGCAGTTCTCTTCACCACCCTGGTCGTCGCCGGCTTCAGCTGGCATCAAAGACCCACCGCCTGGCGGGGAACTTGTCTGGGCCTCCTTGCTAGCTTCACCTACCTGACCCACGGCCGGGCGTTGTTCATTCCGGTGGTGACACTCGGCTGGCTGGCAATCAGGGGCCTCCGGCAACGAACCGTCCGCTTGTGGCTTCCGGGCGCATTGGCACTGGTCGCTGTAGTAGTGGGAACCGTGATTCTCCACAAATGGCTGGAGCGGTCCATATACGACCTTGCTTTCGATCGTCTCGGCCTCGGCGTCAGTCGGTTGGGCAGCATCCGCCCTCGTGCCCTCCTCACGGCTGTCCTCGGCCAGATCTGGTATGGCGGAGCCGCCTGGCTGGGGCTGGGATTTGCCGGCTTGGCCGCTCTGGCCTATCCAGGACGAGCAAAATTCGAGATTGCTGGAGGCAGGAGTCCGACCATCTGGTGGCTGGCCTTGGTGACCACCGTCGTGGCCGTCAGCATGCTCAGTTTCGAACCAGCAATCCGCAATGAACCCATCCGGCTCGACTACTTTGCCTACGGCCGACACGTCGACGCCGTTCTGCCGGCGGTAGCGATGGCTGGACTGGCCGGGCTCGCCAGCGGCAACTCAAGTCGCCGCAAGGTAGCCGCCCTCGCTGGAGCGGTCATAGCCGCCGGAGCCCTATTCATGGTGGTTGCCGGAACGAGCCGGATCACCGATAGACCGGTTGCCGCTCTGAGTCTGGCCGGAATCGCCCATTTCATCGAGCCGGGCGCTCAACGCCTGCCCTGGTTTGAGGCGACCGTTGCTGCCGTACTGGGCGCGTCGTTGGTCGGCCTCACCCTGAGGCGGTGGAAATGGGTAGGAGTGGCGATGCTCTGGTCTCTGTTCGTGATCTCAACGGGGATTGGTGAAGTGCGAGCCATGCAGCCGCTCGACCGACCATGGCGGGACTTGATCACTCTACGGTTCATAGTGAACGAACTCGACCCAGCGGTGGTCGGATTCGATACCAACAGAGGGGGCCTGTACAGCCGGAACGGCCACCAGTTCTGGTCGCCGTTAAGTGAGTTCGAGTTCTTTGATGGCAGCTTCGAGTATCCCCACGCCGCCCTGGTCATCAGCAGACGGGAGTGGGAGGTGGGAAGGGCAGCAGGTGCCCGTCGACTGGCCGGTGAGCCCCGGTTGAACGACGGACTGTGGGTGATGCCGGGGCTGATGCAAGATCAGCTCGCCGCCATCGGGTACCTCGAACCGTCCGACACCACGACCGAGCTTCCTTCCGATGCATATCGAGCGGATCTTTATACAGAGCCTGTCGCCCGGTCCACCATCCAAGCGCTCCCCGGCGAAGAGGTGGCTGTCAGGCTTCACATTGGGCATGCCGGCAACGGCGCACCTTGGGCCGCTTGGGGCACCCTTCCAGACTCGCAGGTGGGCACCGTCCGGGTGGTCGCCTTCTGGGTGGGGTCATCTCAGACTTCCAGCCAGTTCTTCGAATTGCCGAGAACCCTCTTCCCTGCAGAACACATTGAGATGACACTCGACTTGGTGGTCCCCGACTTTGGACCTCAGCTGTTGAGGATCGGGCTCGTCCACGAGGGTGTACGACTGTTCTCTCCCCCCGGGGAGGAGTCGCTTCAATACCCGATCAGCGCGCACCAGTGATCCGGAATTGGTCCATGGCCAAGACCATGTCGAGCAACTCCTTGGCCGCCCGCTGGAATCCGCGCTTGGCCACGAAGTCCAAAGCGGCAGCCGACATTCGATCCGCCAGGCTTGGTTCACTGAGCACCCGAACGATGGCATGGGCAAGTTCTGCGGCACTTCCATGCCGGTCGACCACCAGAACTACGTCGTCGCCATATTCCCGGCCCGATCCGATGGCGGTCACAATGGTGGGAACACCGTGGCGGAGGCAATCGCCGACCGCGGCCGAGGTCTCGCCGTTAGATGATGCCCGCAGCTGAACTGCGCAGTTGGCCCGCCCTAGCTCGTCAGAATACGCCACCATGTCCAGACGCGGGTGGAACTCGACCTTGTCTGCGATGCCGAGCGACCAGGCGAGAGTACGCAGACCGTCGAGGTAGGTAGGTGAAGCTTCACCGACTACTGCGAAGGTCGCCCCGGGAGCCTTTTCGAGGACCAACTTGGCGGCTTGCAAGAAGAGGTCGGTCTGCTTGACCGGGCTCACCATGCCAAAGTTGGCGACCCGACCCGGCTCAGGTCGGCGTTTGTCAAGAGGTGGGGGATATCCGAATGACACCACCCCGACCTTGTCGGCCTGTTCCGGCGCTGCAAGTCTCGCCACATTGGCCGCCCACTCAGAATGCACCAAGAACTTGGTTGACGCAGCCATCAACTCTGAGACTGCCCAGATCCCGAGGCTCTCCGCCGCCTCTGGGTCTAACCAACCACCGTCAATGGTTTGGGCGGGAAGCCCGCGATGTTGTGAAAGAAGAGTCTGGCGGTACCAGCTTTTTCCCAGCTCATGTTCTTCGGAGTACCAGAAGTAGAAGCCAGTGAATCGGACCTCGTGGGCTAAGACGACACCCGGCCATCTCTGCAGAGCGTCGTAAACAAAGCCATGGAATTCACTGTTGCCCATGCAGTAAACGACCTCGTCGTACCCGCGCAATGCGTCAAGACCTTCAAAGGCTCTCGCCTCATGTACGGCGATGCGCGGATCAGTGGGCTGGACGACGCCCTTGAAGCCTTCGACAAACACGTCGACATCCGCGGAATCGGCAAGGGCTGCGACCAACCTGCTCGAGTAGTCGGCAATGCCGGAGGGTTGCGGAGGCCACGGAGTAAACAGTGCCAAACGGGGCCTGCTCGCATAGGTCGAACGGGTGGAATTCGACGGCGCCCAGGATGCCCATCGCTGCTCGTAAGCCGATAGTGCACGTTCAGCGACGGCATCCCAGGTCATGTCACGAAGGACTTCCTCGCTTCTGATTCGGGCCGCTTCCTGCAGCCCGTCGTCTTCGAGGCTGCGCTGGATGGTGCCGGCTATGTCATCGATGTCAGTCGGGTCGAAGGTCATCCTTGGATCTTTGACGATCTCCGGAAGGGACGAGCAGTTGGAGACAACCGCCGGGGTGCCACAAGCTAAAGCTTCTGCGGCAGGAAGGCCGAATCCCTCGTAGAAGGAGGGGAATACAAAAAGCGAGGCCGACTGGTAGAGGGCCACGAGAGTCTCGTCGGTTACAAAGTTGGTAAACAATACTCGGCGATCCACGCCTAGATCGGCCGCCAACCCGCGGTAAAGACGCTCCTCGTCAGGAAGCATTCGGCATGTGATCACGAGCTGGTGGGTCCTTCGCAAGCCATAATCAAGTCGGGCGTAGGCGGCAATGAGGCCCTCCATGTTTTTACGGAAGTCAACCCCGCCGGTATACATCACATAGCCGGGATCTAGCCCTAATACGCCCTTCCGGGCGGTGGCTAGGGAGCCGGCCGAATCCATGGTGGGCCGGAAAATGTGTGACACACCGGTTCCGACGGGCACTACCCGATCTGGGTCAATTTCCAAGCGTTCGATTGCGTCTCGTGCCGTTGCCTCTGAGATCGCCAGCACGAGGTCAGCGTTGCGCACTAACTCGGTGCGCGCGTGGTACCAGGACCGGGTTTGCGGATCGCGCAGGTAGTTGTCTGCATAAATGAGAGGAATAAGGTCATAGAGCGTCACTACGGTCATCGTCCGCCTCGGGTCGCGGGCGTAGCGTGGCCAAACACGGTCGAGAGGTTGGTACTCGTAAGGTGAGGTGACGTGGAACAGGAAACGATCGGACATGCCGATTGGTGGATTTCTCGAGCAGTCATTGCTCTTGACAAGTCCGAGACCAAACAAAGGCTCCATTGCGGTCGACGTAGTGAATTCGGGCTCGGTTACCAACGAACCTACCACTTGAGGAGCCCGGGCGACCAAGGCCCGTATGTACTCGCTCACCCAACGTGCAATGCCCCGGTCCCTGTGGGCCGGACTCTGCAACGCTTGGATGTCCAGAACAACGCTTTTGGCCGGCAGTTTCACTTCGGTCGGACAGCGACGACGAGGGCCACTCCTGGATTTTCGCGGGTCTCCAGCTCATCCGGGTCATCGACTGTGCTCCAGCCGTCGGCAATGGGAGCAGCGAACTGACTTGACCGGGTCTCCCATCCCTCCAGCAATTCCTCAAGGCCCTTCTTGTCGTAGACTCTCTGGAGGCTGTCCACATGGGCCGATCCGTAGGGGATGGTAAGGACGAGGAGCCCTCCGGGACGTACCCACTGTCGAAGCTGTTTCATTGCCTTCAGGTCGACCCGTCCGGCCGTCGGCGCCTCACCGTAGGCCCCGAGTCCAAAGTGCTCGATCGAGGAAAGACAAATAGCCACATCGAATGGCTCCTCCGGTCCCTCCCATTGTTCCAGCGGCTGCGCCACCACCGTTAGGTTGGGGTGTTCGAAAGGGTATGGATGAAGGTCGAGAGCCGTAGCGCGGTAGCCCAATGAGGAGAGCTGCAAGGCGAGATAACTCTCATTGCTGCCAACGTCGAGAAGTCGGGCGCCTGGCCCTGTGTGGCTGAGCTGTGCGAAGACGAAGGGGATCTCGATGATCCGTTCGTTTACTGAACCCACTTCCACCCTACCCGCGGTGTGTTGGACCACGACTGGCGGGTTGAACCACAGGCCTCCCTGGCCTGCCGGGCCCCGGTACCCTTCGGCATAGTTGAGAAGGTCGGCTGTCCTCTGACTCATTTCCTCGAGACTGAATCCAATGTCTTGGGTAAGTGTTTCGAGCACATCGGAGAGTCGTCGATCAACGGCGGATGACTCGGACCGCAGCTCCTCCATTGCTTCCGTTAGGCCTTCCAACTTGCGGAGCTCTTCCGTGATGGCTTGTAACTTTCGGAGCTCCTCCATTACTCCTTCTAGGCGCCGTAGCTCCCGCCCCACGACCGAGAGCACTTCGGTTCGTGCCTGACCAGAAGCATCCAGTTCCGAGGCGACATTCGCCACAGTCACATTGACTCGTTCGGCAGCCTGCTCCAATCTGGTGGCCAGCTGCTCGAACCGCGGGTCGAAGAACCGCCGGTACACCTTCGCGATAGGCTCAAGGAGCCACTTGACAACGCGCTTCAATGACTGCCCTCCTTAACGTGGGACGCGTGAGCCAAACCAACCTATACCACCTCGCCCGGCATCTTTACGGCCCGCTCAATCTCAACACCCAGCAAAGCACCGACGGAACGGGCATGACCGTCCACAGGAAACCTGGTAGACACCCTCTGACGACCGGCAGTCGATAATCGAGAGAGAAGATCCGGTTCGCGTCGGGCAGTGCGCAACATTTCTGCCGCAGTGTGCAAATTAGGCTCGGCCCATCGATGGCCGTTGTACGGAGATCCCTCCACATAACCGGCGAGCGCAGGGGACCAATCTACTAGCAGCCCGCAGGTGTCATCCATGAAGTCAAGATTCCCACCATAGGCAGTGGCCATCACCGGGACACCCAAGCTCATCGCTTCCAGGAGAGTCAAACCGAGACCTTCGGATCGATGGAGGGACACATAGAGGCTCGCCGAGGCCATGAGTTGGAGCAACTCCGGGCGTGTCACAGGCTGTGTCCAGAGTTCAACCGGAGCTCGTCCGAGAGCGCGAATCCGTTCGGCAATCACTGGAAATCGATTGGCGTGGTTGATCTTGAGGACCAGTCGGACTCCCTCGTAGCTAGGGGCGAAGGCCGCTTCGAAAGCGTCGACAAGGCCAACAGGGTTCTTGCGATCGAGGCCCGAAAGTGCGTCGGCGACGAAGACCACCACAAACTCATCCGGGCTCCAACCGAACCTCCCGCGGTTGGCTTCGATATCCGACGGCACAGAGAATGGTGGGTGCAGCCGCCTAATTGGTTTATCCGTTACCCGTTGGAATGCCTTGGCCAGAAACTCAGACGCAGCCCATACTTCATCAACGAGATCGAACGCGGGTAGCCACTCACGAGGTACTTCCTCAGATTCCCAGAAGAAGCATCCCACCTGGCGGTCGGTTCCACCTCGAAGGTGAAGGCTATGGTCGAGTTCGGACAGGAGAGCACCCGGGTTGATTTGATAGATCGTCGTGTCGTAGGGCGCACCGAACTCTGGGACGGGGAGGTCCAGAGCTGCGATCGGTATTGAGGATGTTAGATCTATTACCGACAACCGAAGGCCTAACTTCTGCACCGCGTCAATCGTCGAACGAGCTGCCTCTCCTAGCCCACTAACCGCTCGCACGTAGCCGACCACATTGATCCCCCAGGGTTTGGGCATCGATTGGCGCGATGAGGCGATGGTTGGCGATCCTAGGCTCATCGATCGTAATCGTTGGCGTAACTGCGAACTCCTGGACTGGGGTGTATGGTCCAGATGACGGTGACTCACATCAGTCATCGCGATCCCGTTAGACACCACCCAAGCTGCGAAAGACCTAGTTCTGGTGGCGCGAGCGCCGAAATCGCGAACCAGGTCGAGCCGTGACCAATAGAGGGCCCTCGCGAACCGAGGCATTCCATTCGCGTCCGACTCCTCCGCCCAGGCCTTGAACCCGCTCTGTCCGACACTGGTCGGGTCGGGCCAACGTAACCCAAGCGGATCGGTCGACCGGTACAAGTCTCGAGCCAACCGTGATGCCATCTCTCCATTTTCGAACCGGACTCCTGTCTCGTCGCCACCTCGGCTCCGGCGGATAACAGGAGCGTTTGGTGGGACCGTAATATGTTCAAAGTCATCAACCTCAGCAAATACAAGGTCGGTTCGAATGCCTACGCCGCGAAACCGCTGCGGGGCCATCGATAGAAAGACTGCTTCATGAGCGGAGGGAGGCTCTGCCGGGCGGCGAACATAAGCAGTCCACAACCAGCGCTCCCAGGCATCAAGAAATCCGAGCGTTTCGCGGCTTGCCACCAAGCCCAGCAGGTGTCCGGTGACTCCTCGTCGCCCCGCCTCGATCTGGCTCTCAGCGTCGTTTGCAGCGATGGATTGGTGCACAACCGGAAACAGGTCGACGTTATGAAAAGGCTCACCAAGTTCCGCAGATGTTGTGCACCATCTGTCGACAAACCAAACCGGGCTGGAACGCTCGAGACACCACTGCAGGAAACGAGGCTTCAGGATGGTGGCAATCTCCGGAGGTTCCAAGGCAAAGGCCAGTGACTGGATCTCCACCCCGAGACCTTTGGGCCCGAGGTTTCCGGCTCCGTCAAGATCGAGGACCAGATCACCAAAGGCGCCGATGCTCGCGGGGTCGGATATGCAAGGTGAGTTTTTCCAGACGATGGTCGCGATAGACATCGTCACCTCTTACCTGCGATCGCTATTTCGTAGGCGGTGAGGAAGCGCTCGGCTATGTCGGGCCACCGGTACGCATGCTCCACCCGTGCCCTGCCAGCCTTACCCATAGCCTCTGCCAGGGCAGGGTCACCGAGAAGTGCGAGAATCGCGATTGCGAGGCCCGACGGCTCACTCGGGGTAAGAAGGCCATCTGAACCATCATGGATGGTTTCGGAGAGCACCGGAGTCGCGATCGCCACCACGGGGGTCGCACGCGCCCATGCTTCGAGAACGACCATCCCGAAGGATTCCCTCGGCGAAGGGACAGCGACACAAGCTGCTTCCATTAACAAGCGGTTCTTCGTTGCCTCGTCGACTTCGCCAAAGTTCCTAACCTTGCTCCGCCGTTCCGGAGGTAGATCCGACAGCAGGCGATGCGGTTCGTCAAACCCCGGCACCGACGGCCCAGCTATCAGTAGGCGAGCCTCCGGAATCACGGTCCATACGATGGACATGGCTGCAAGAAGAACGGGCAGTCCCTTGCTGGGTGTCTGACGGCCGAGAATCAGCACATCAGGAGACCGTGGGTGAGCTCCAGGCTTTTCAGGCAGATCGACCCCTACCCGCGTAACGACCACCTTCTGCGGGTCGACTTTGTATGCCTCGACCAACCGGCCGCCTTCATGCCTGGTCAAGGCAACGACGGCGCCTGCCCGGCCCACGGCGTTGGCCACCTCTTCGAACGGCCACGCAGGATCGTGCTCGTGTAGAAGCGGTGCCAGCACCAATGGGAACCGGTACCTTGTCTCAAGTTCAAGAACGACGCGAACATTGGCAAAGAGATGTGGCATTGTCATCACGACGTCGGGCGCAAATTCTCTGATCAGGGCCGCGAGCCCTTTCCTAAAAAGCGGATAGCTCCGACCATTTCGAGGGGGTACCCGTCGGTCGACGGGCAATCGAACAACTCGCACGCCGCCAATAGTCTCATTCTGGGGACCGACCTTCGACACGCCGCGGAGATAGAAGCCTTCTGCGTTGGCCAGATTGCCGGTGGCAACGACGACCTCATGACCCGCCGACGCCAACTCCTCCCCCACCCGACGGCAGAGGAATTCAGCGCCCCCCACCACCGGGTGAAAGGCGTGAGGCACATGCAGGATCCTCACAGCGACCTAGCGTACCCAGAGTCCCACCTGTCGATCTTGTGGGTAACCTCATGTCCTCTACATAGGAGGGCTTTTTTAAAGCGCGCTCTCATCACGGGGATTACGGGACAGGACGGCAGTTACCTCGCTGAATTGTTGCTGGGCCTCGAATACGACGTTCACGGGACAATCCGGACAACCACTAACGATCCGGCCGACACGAGAATCGGGCACCTTGTAAAAGGCGACATCCCATCGGTGACTTTGCACGTCACCGACCTGGGTGACTCGCATTCGCTTATGCGCCTTGTCGAAGATCTGCATCCAGACGAGGTCTATAACCTGGCCGCCCAATCACATGTTCGAGCCTCCTTTGATCAACCGGTTCACACCGGCTCAGTGACAGGACTTGGTGCGGTCCGCATCTTGGAGGCCATTCGTCGCGTGGATCCGACTATTCGCTACTACCAGGCATCAAGCAGTGAGATGTTTGGCTCGGCCCCTCCACCCCAGAACGAAGCGACCCCTTTTCATCCCAGGAGCCCCTACGCAGTCGCCAAGGTCTACGCATATTGGGCAACCGTCAATCACCGCGAGGCCTACGGATTGCACGCATCCAATGGAATCCTCTTCAATCATGAGAGTCCTCGGCGTGGGAAAGAGTTTGTGACAAGGAAGATCACGGCTTCTATTCCATTGCTGGTCAAGGGCGAGCTGACGCGACTGAAGCTCGGCAACCTCGAGGCGCGGCGCGATTGGGGCCATGCCAGGGATTACGTGCGAGCCATGCACTTAATGCTTCAGCTGCCTGAACCTGTGGATCTCGTAGTTGGTACAGGCGAGAGTCATTCGGTCCGCGACTTTCTAGACGTGGCATTTGGGTTCGTCGGACTTGATTGGCACAACTATGTGGAAACCGACGCTCGCCATTTCCGGCCTGCCGAAGTTGACTCCCTGCAAAGTGACCCCTCGAGGGCCCGCGAGGTCATTGGATGGACAGCCACTATAAGTTTCGAAGAGCTTGTGGAGGACATGGTTCGGACCGACATGAAAGCGTATGGGCTCGATCCCAATTGACCCTCAAGGGCCAACGCGCATAGTTGTTACCGGCGCGTCTGGCTTTATCGGCGATCGAGTCGTGGCCAAACTCGAAGGGGCTGGGCATGACGTGGTCGCGATTGGCCACCCCAGGGATTCCAATGCTCAAGAGAAGAACGACAAGCGGCTCTCGATCGATCTCGTTGCCTCTGCCGAACTAGCCCAAGTCCTTGCCGGTGCCCGGTATGTCGTGCACTTGGCAGCTCGTTCGGGAGGGGTCACGGTGCAGACTAGGGAACCGCTCGAGACCTTCGTGCACAACATTCAAGTGACGGCAAATGTGCTTCGAGCATCCGCAGCGGCAGGAGTCAAACGGTTGTTCCTGGCCTCATCGGCGGTTGTCTATCGACCTCTCAAACGGCATATCTCGGAGACGGATCCAACCCTGGGCCTGGCCGATGGGCCATCCGGATACGCGTGGTCGAAGATCTGTGACGAGGTCCAGGTCGGTTGGAAAGCCAAGGATCTAGATGTCGTTGTCGGGCGATTCACCAACGTCTACGGAACCGGAGGCGGTGGCCGGTCAACGGTGATTCACGACCTGGTTGATCGCGCGCTAGCCGCTGCCCCCGATGGGATCTTGACCGTCTGGGGACGTGGAGATGTCGTGCGCAGTTTCATCAATGTCGAAGACGCGGCTCGTGCCGTCGTACTCGTCACAACCAGGGGCGAGCGGGGCCACACATACAACATTGATAGCGGCGAGGGGGTCACGATTGGGGATTTGGCCGCGATTGTTCGCGACTTGGTAAGCCCGAGTATCCAAATCAGGTTTGACCCAACCAGACCGACTGGGGATCCCTATCGGGTACTAAACCCCGAACGACTCAACAGTCTCGGTTTTCAGCCACAAGTTGCCCTCAAGGATGGACTATCGGAGGTTGTGTCAGTTACCAAACCTCGGGCGGTCAAGGGATCGCTGGATTCAAATGAGTCCAGAATCTGACTCCCGTATCGAAGAACCAATGAACGGTCTCCTTCTTTTTCGCTCACGGGTCATCCATGATGATCGCGGATACTTCTGGGAAACCCAGCACCGGGAAAGGTTCGCCGCGATCCCCGGGCTCGACGTGGACTTCGTCCAGGAGAACCAGTCCTTTTCCCGACCTCATGTCTTGCGGGGGCTTCACTACCAACTGGAGAGCCCTCAGGGAAAGTTGGTCCGAGTGGCGGCTGGGCAGGTCTTCGACGTGGCGGTTGACTTAAGAGGATCCTCCCCCTCTCTTGGACAATGGTTTGGCGTCCATCTAAGCGGCGGTGATGGAATGCAACTCTGGATTCCTCCCGGCTTCGCCCATGGATTCTTCGTAACGTCTCCGGAGGGTGCGTACCTCGACTACTCACTTACCTCCTACTACAACCCCGCCACAGAAAGAACTGTGCGATGGAACGACCCCACGATCGGGATCGACTGGCCGTTGCGAGAGAAAGATCCCATCGTCTCTAAGAAGGATCGGCTCGGATTGGCGTTCGAGGAAGCGGACCTATTTCCATGAGCCGCCGATATCTGGTCACCGGAGGTGCCGGTTTCATTGGCTCGAACCTGGTACGGCACCTTCTCAGGGCCGATCCGACAGGTCAGGTCACCAATCTCGACCTGCTTACCTACGCCGGCGTCCAGGCAACCGTTGACGAAATCGACCAAATCGACCGCCATCGATTCATCGAAGGCGACATCCGTGACCCGGCGGTGGTCGATGAAGTCGTCCAGGGCCACGACGTGGTCATCCATCTCGCTGCCGAAACCCACGTTGACCGCTCGATCGGCAGCCCTGTGGTGTTTTCGGACACCAACGTGGCGGGCACTGCAGTGCTCCTCGAAGCGTCCCGACGTCATTTAGTGGAACGGTTCATCCACGTCTCGACCGACGAGGTGTACGGCTCGGTTGATGAAGGTTTCGCGGATGAGGACACCCAGTTGCTTCCCTCCTCTCCGTATTCGGCATCCAAGGCCGGGGCTGACCTATTGGCCCTCGCCTATCACCACACTTATGGCTTTCCGGTGATCGTCACCCGCTGCACCAACAACTTCGGGCCTTACCAGTTCCCCGAAAAGCTCATACCCCTGTTCGTCACCAGTCTTCTCGAAGGTCGCCGGGTCCCCCTCTATGGGGATGGAGCCAACATGCGCGACTGGCTTCATGTCGAGGATCACTGCCGGGCCCTCCACCTCCTGGTTGACAAGGGTGAAGCGGGTCAGGTCTACAACATAGGAGCTAACGCTCAGGTGTCCAATCTCGACTTGACCAAGCTGATCCTCGGCATATTCAAACTCGACGAATCGTGGATCGAATCCGTGCCCGACCGCCCGGGTCACGATTTCCGCTACGCGGTCAATTCGGGCCGCATTCGCGACCTGGGATGGGCCCCGATCCACTCGCTGGTCGACCGCCTGACCGAAACCATCGAGTGGTACCGCACACGGCGCGACTGGTGGGAGCCTCTCACGAACAGTCCGCTCAATCAAAGCCCCTCTTCACCCGCACAGTCTGAAACACATATCCGGTGACCGCATTGCCTCTAGTCAGCGTGACTATTTCGGCCGGAAGCCACGGCGCACTAGCCACGGAGCCGGATAATGGCGACGATGGCAACGAATGTGGGGAACTCGGGGTGTTCCCTTCCAACCCGACTCTCAGGAAGCTCTCTTCCACCGCTTAGGACGCAGGTAATCGCCAAGCACCAACCATAAAGGGGCCTTGAGGTCCTGGTCCGCGTAGACATCGACTGCCGTTAGTGAGTACTGGTGCCTCAGCCGTAACAGACGAGGCCGGTCGCCCCATCGCGCGCCACTACCTCGATTCCTGTTCCCGGCAGCGGGGGATGGTTTCCAATGATGCACGGGCCCGGTGACACGTGTTCCAGGGGATAGACCAGATTGATCCCTGCCGCCTGGAGCCGGGCTTCGTAGAGCCTGCACGTCCATTCGTCGGTCCATGCGCAATGCAACTCGGCGACGGCCATATTGAGAAGCTCGTCGAGGCGGGGAGTCTGGCCGCTTGTGGTACCTCGAAAGGCAACTATGCCGGACCCATCAGCGATATGCGAGACCCAGGCGACCCCAAGCAACACGTTCAGCCCTATCAGCGCGGCAATGACCAACCGCGTGAACCGAGATAAAGGAGCATTCCACAGCCCGACAAGAACGAACGCCGGAAAGAAGGACGCGTTTCGGACAAACGGAGACGCAGCGATGTCCGCGAGGGTCACGAACTCGGCGATCAAAACGAACATGAGGCAGAAGCCGACGAACAGGAATGTCTTAGCGGATCGACCGTCCGAACCCCTCAGCCTTGCTGATGACCTAAACCATGCCAAAATGCCTAAGACGAGAACCGCGATACTCATTCCAAGGGGGAGAAAGAAGCTGTTCGAGACCAGGTCCCCGGAGTACTCGCCGAGAGGGCGGAATTCCGAGAACGAGTTGGTGCGATCGCTGAGCAGTTGGCCGAGCACCGGTGCGTACAACAAGGTTGCGGTCCCAGCGAAGAGCACCGAGTACACGAACGCACCACGTGCATCCCGACGCAGAAGAAACCACACGGCGACAATGGGTGCTCCGAACGCAAAAGTCGGCACCGACCACGCAGCGAGGGCGATCAGGCCAGCGGCGCCGGCTGCTCCCCAAGGCCGACTCGAAAAACGGATCGCAGTGAGCAACCCGAGCGCAGCAAACGCGGTACCGATCTGGAAGCCCCGAGCCTGGCCGAAGTACTGAAGCGCGAACGGGCCAGCGAATACGATCGCCAGAGCCCGCAGAGGCCCGGACTTTAGACGGGTTCGATCCCATGCCAGAGCGACCACCAGAGCCACCGACACGAGCAAGTTGGGGAGGCGAAGCACGAGCGGTTCTTGGTCGACCAAGCGACGGGGGATCATCGCCTGGATGAGGGTGAAGAGCACGTGGTTGTTCGGATATGCGTAGTCCGTGATCGTGAACCTGAATCCACGGTCGGCGTAATACAGGTAATTGA
Organism: Acidimicrobiia bacterium; assembly: GCA_040905905.1. GTDB lineage: Bacteria > Actinomycetota > Acidimicrobiia > Spongiisociales > ZC4RG35 > JAICND01. The sequence continues at coordinate 152,104 of JBBDQN010000050.1, read as the reverse complement.
AACCCTCGTCGTAGTTGATCGGCCACACCAGAGCCATGATCCATGAAGCCGTTAATCCGACAGCGACCACCGCCCACAAGCCTGGTGTGCGGATGAACGTAGAGATCCAAGACCGGATCTCTGCACTCCCCCCATTGGGACGCCCCGCGGAAGGTTGATTCACGGAGGGAAACTACCGGAGTGAGGGGAAATGGTTGAGGCGAGGGAACTTCACCATGTGTGGCTCCGAAATACCTGCCGGTGGCTCGCCCGGTCACGGAATGGTTGGAACCCGCAGAGGCGGGCGACCGGTTGGTCCGCTGCATAGCCAAACTTGTCGCAAGGATCCTCTCAGTCCCTACTGAACGCCATCCATCGCTTTGCAGCTACCTTATCAAAGTTGGCCATCCAGCTCTGCGCCAGCGGAATGACCTCGTCCGCGTTCGCCAGCAGTCGACGGGCAGCTTTGGCGATGGCCGCCGGATTGTCCACCTCCGCGAGGGTGGAGATCCCCAACAGCTCCGGACTGTCCTCGAACAGCACCGAGGTCCGCGAGAAGAGACAGGGCACCGCGGCAAGGTAGCTCTCCATTGGGGTCAGGGGTTGGCATTCGGACAAAGTGGTATAGAGGTTCAGATCCATGGAGCCCAGGAGTCCGACGAATTGCTCCCATCCCAGGGTGCCGTGCTCGATGATCGGGAGCTGGGCCAAGTAACCGACGTCAGGTCGTCTCATCACATGGGCGGTTCCCTCGAGTATGGCCACTGCGCCCAACTGGGTGACCACGTTCTTGCGCCAGAAGGGCTCCGCCATGACTCCGATGTGCGGCTGGCGCCCTTGAGGTGAGACCCTGATCAGGCCGGGTAGCGTGGGCATCCGGTTGGGCACCCAGCGGGCCTCATAACCAAGCGCATTGAACATCTCGGCCAAGCCCTTCTTGACAAATCCGACGACTCCCACGGCACCCTCAGCCGCCAGCGCCAGGACCTGTTCGACGACCTCAGCCTCCCCCCCCTCTGCTCCGTGTTGAGCGGGGGAGGAGTGAAGCAGGCAACGCGTAGCAAGGCCGGCTCGACGAGCGGTGCGCAATAAGTTCGCCGCGCCCGGTGGAAAACCCTGGACGACAATCGTCTTTACGCCGGCCGATCTTGCGTTGTGAACGATGTGCATCGCGGAGCGCCCGGCGTCCTTCGTCTCTACAACGGGATCCCCGAACCCGTAAGCGGCCGCGCGTACTCCTCGCCAATCCGGATGGCAGACCTGGAGAACGCTGCTCCCCTTCAGGCCAGGCCAGCTGCCGACGGAGAGTCTCACCTCCAGCCCTGACGATTTCTGTCGACCAAGACGAGCCAAATCAACTCACCAGGCGGACGATTTCGGTGACCGTCGCTTCCGACGCTTGACCCTCCCCGTAGGGCGAAGGAATGAGGGAAAGACGACGATGAACCGCAGGCAAGTCGGCCAGCCACACTGCCACGGTCCGCCCGATCTCTGGACCTGGTACGACCCTCTCGGCGAACGTGCCGATGACCTCGGGCCGTTCCGTCGAGTTCCTGACGACCACCACCGGTCGCTTGACCACCGAAACCTCCTCCTGCACTCCCCCCGAGTCGGCAACGGCCACCGCGCATTCGGCCAACAATCCGAGAAAGTCCTGATATCCGACCGGGTCGACCACGATCAACTTGTCAAGGAGATGAGTGAGGCCGTGTTGCTCAACTCGAGCCCGCGAACGCGGATGAAGGGGAAGCACCACCGGGATCCCCAACCCAGCCAGTTCGCCGAGAATGGTGGCGAAGGTTTCGGGCCGATCGACGTTCTCGGGACGATGAAACGTGGAGAGAACGAAGCCTCCGGGCACCAGGCCGAATCGATCAAGCAGTTCGGACCGTTGTTCTGGACTTGGCAGCAACGATGAGACTGCTTCGACCACCGTGTTGCCAGTGACGACGATCCGGTCGTCCGGAATCCCCTCAGCCAGAAGGTTGGACCGGGCAAGATCCGTGGGAGCGAGGAGAAGATCCGCCAGATGGTCGGTGACTACGCGGTTGTGTTCTTCGGGCATCGCCCGGTCATGGCTGCGGAGGCCCGCTTCTACATGGACGACCGGGATCTCTCGGGCATTGGCGGCGATTGCCGCCGCCATCGTTGTGTTGGTGTCTCCCTGGACCACCACCACCAGCGGCCGATCGATCTCGAAATGAGTGTCCAGAGCCGCAACGGCTTCTCCGATTTGGGCGCCTCGTGATCGTCCCCCGATCTCGAGCCGGATCGCCGGGTCGTCGAGGCCAAAGGCATGAAAGAAGATTCCCGAGAGCCCGGGGTCGTAATGCTGGCCGGTGTGAACCACCCGGGCCGCCGCACCCAACAGTCGGATAACGTGGGCAAGCTTGATGATCTCAGGGCGGGTCCCCAACACGACTGCGACGGAGAGATCCTTCAGGTCCACTGGATCACTCGGCTCCAAGCGCTGGGTGGTCGAGAAGGGCGGCGAGGTAGCTCGCATAGGAAGAAGCCGGCATGGCGGCAATGAGACCATCGAGCTGAGCGCGGCCGATGAAACCCATTCGGTAGGCAACTTCCTCGGGGCAGGCAATCTTGAAGCCCTGTCGCTTTTCGAGGATGTTGACGAAGGTGGCAGCTTCGAGCAGCGAGTCCGGCGTTCCGGCATCAAGCCAGGCGTAGCCACGACCCAGTAGCTCCACTTCGAGCTGGTCTCGCTCAAGGTAGGCACGGGTCAGGTCAGTGATCTCATACTCCCCCCGGGAGGACGGCTTGAGCTGGGAGGCCAGCTCGGTCACCTGGGAGTCATAGAAATAGAGGCCGATGACTGCCCAATGAGACGATGGGTTATCGGGTTTCTCCTCTATGGCAATGGGTCGGCCCCGACCGTCGATGGTCACCACTCCATAATCGCGGGGATCGTTGACCCAATATCCGAACACCACCGCGCCCGTCTTGACGCGAGCGGCCGCCTGGAGTTTTACCGAGAGGCCACTGCCATGAACAATGTTGTCGCCGAGGACCAGCGCACACGACTGGCCACCGATGAAGTCGGCGCCGACATGGAACGCCTGAGCGATACCAGCGGGCTCAGGTTGGACATCATAGGAGAGAACGATCCCCCACTGCTCTCCGGTGCCGAGAAGCCGCTGATAGGCGCCAACCTCACCCGGCCCGCTAACGACAAGGATCTCCCGCAACCCCGCCAGCATGAGGGTGGTGAGCGAGTAATACACCAGAGGCTTGTCGTAGACAGGTATGAGCTGTTTGCTCACGCCCAGGGTGGTGGGGTGGAGCCTGCTGCCAGTGCCGCCGGCGAGGACTATGCCTTTCACTGGTAGTGCTCTCCGCTCACTCGATGGAATTTGATCATCCGCAGTATTCCCTCCTCGAGGCCGATGGATGGCTGCCAATCGGGAAGGGTGACTCCGGGAGCCGTCGCCAGCGTGTCCCCTGGCAAGGCCGGAAGATCGGCGCGCTCGACCTTCACAGTTGATCCGACCAGTCTCGTCACCAATGCGATGATCTCACTCAACTTCACCGCAGCTGCGGGGCCGACCCAGAACCGGCCTCGGAGATTCTCGAGCGACAGCGCAGTCTCAAATGCCTTGATCACATCTTCGATGTGAATAGGAACCAGGTAAGGGTCGTGGTGGGGTACTCGCAGGGTCGATTCATCCAGTGCCGCCGAAACCGCCGCCTTGAGGAGCCGAGGACGCGGATCGTCCTCGCCATAAACATCACAGAGCGTCAAACGGATGGATTCGATGGCTCCACTCGACTCGTAGAAGTCAAGGATCTCCTCATAGGCGTTCTTCGCAGCTGCGTATAGGTTGCGAGGTGTTCCACCAGGCACCCCAGACCGTTGAAAGAAAGTGCCGGAGTAGACCATGCGACGGATCCCGAGGGATGCCGCAGCTTCAAGTAAGAGAGCTCCCATCGTTATGTTCGCTTCGATCAGAGGCGCAACGTCGGAGGTCTTGTGTTGCCGGACGTAGCTGGCCGCAACATGCACAATCGTTTCAGGCTGGGTGGCGGTGAGGGCCGCAACAATCGAGGACATGGAGCCATCGTGGACCAGATAGATGACGCTCGGAATGGGTTTCGGAGGCACGCGTCTTGTGAGAACCGCCACTTCGCTGCCCGATTCAGATAGGGAAGTCGCCAGTTTCGACCCAACATAGGCGGTTCCTCCAGTAACTAAGACTCGAGAGGTTGGCGGCTCGGCTACCACCCAGACGCCAGATCTTGAAACACCTCACCAATGTATTCGAGGTCTTCGGTGGTCATCCCTTGATGACAACCAATCAACATGCCACGGGCCATGACTGCGTCGGCATTGGGATAACCCCGCCCCGACTCTCTCCGGTCAACATCCCGGAAGGCAGGTTGGCGGAGAACGTTGCCGGTGAACACGACCCGGGTCTGTACACCGCGCTTTTCGAAGGCGATCTGAAGCTCGGTTCGTGTGAACGGTGTCTCTGTTTTGAGGAGCAGCGGAAAGGCAAGCCAACCCGTCTCCACCTCCGGTCGCTGCCTTGGCAGTACAAACCAATCTGGCCATTGTCCAAAGAAGTCATGGAGCCAACGAAAGTTGTCGACCCGACGTGCCAGGTATTGATCGAGACGGCCAAGCTGGACCAACCCGAACGCGGCCGAGATTTCCGAAGGGAGGAAGTTGTATCCCAACGCTGAGAACACGAACTTAGCGTCGTAGCTGATTCCATCGAGTTCGACTCCAAAACGGTCTTCAATACGTTCGGACTCCGATAGGACACTCGAGTTGCGGCCCCAGCCTCGCAACAGGAACAGTCTTTCCAACAGGGCGGCATCGTCGACACAGACCATGCCTCCAAAGCCCGCCCCGGTGACAACGTGCGATGCATAGAAACTCGTGGTGGCCAGATGGCTCGCTTTCCCGCTGGGCTCACCATTGATCCGGGCGCCGATGGTGTCGGCAGAGTCTTCGATCACGGTGAGGTCGTGGGCCCCGGCGATTTTGGAGATCGCCGGCCAGTCAGGGAGATTACCGATGAGGTTTGGCACCATGAGAACCTTCGTTGCGGGACCGATCAGCTCTTCGATACCAGAGGCATCAATGTTGAATGTGTCCTCTTCAACGTCGACAAACGCCGGCCTCAGCCCCAATTGCACAATCGGTGACACGGTGGTCCCGAAAGTCAGTGCGGGAGTAACTACCTCGCTGCCGGCGGGAAGTCCAAGCGAGGCCAGTGCGAGAAGGTTGGCCGAGGAGCCGCTATTCACCATTATTCCTCGGCTCTTGCCAAACAGCTCAGCCACTCTGGCCTCAAAGGCCGCCACTGAAGGCCCGGTCATCAGCGCCAGGTTCTGGTGCTCGAGGACCTCCACAACCGCCGCGATCTCCTCGGCTCCGTAGAGGGCCTCGGCATACAGGACGCGCCGCCCTGGATCAGGGAGCGGCGCCGCCGACCTGGCCTGGCCAACGTTTTCCATTGCTGGAAGCCTACATAAGGTCAACAATGGGGTTCGGCCGCAGCGGCGGTCGGTTGTGTAGGCTGTTACACATGGCTACGAACCTCGCCATTGATCCCGAGTTGATCGAACGGGCTCTGGCAGTCTCGGGAGAGAAGACCAAAAAGGCTGCCGTCACCCGCGCCCTCGTCGAATTCATCGCCCGGCACGAGCAGAGTCGGTTCGCCGACCTCATTGGTTCTCTTACCTGGGAAACCGGCTACGACTACAAGGCTGAACGATCGCGCCGCTGAAGCTCTTTGTCGATACCAGCGTCTGGTCGCTGGCTTTACGGCGCGACGTCTCATCAAGTGTTGCGGAAGTGGCGACCCTCACAAATGCACTGATGGGAGGAGAGTCCGTATTCAGTACAGGTCTGGTCTTGCAGGAACTGCTACAAGGGTTTCGACGACCCCGCGACGGCACGCGCCTGGTTGATCGCTTCAGGTCGCTGCCCTCGATTGGGCCCGATCGAACCGACCACATCGAAGCCGCGTTGATTCACAACTCGTGTCGACGGCGGGGAATCCAGATAGGATCGATTGACGCATTGTTGGCTCAGCTTTGCATCAGGCACGACCTGACAATGCTCACCACCGACCAGGACTTTGCAAGGCTGGCCAAGTCCCACCCTCTGAAAGTGTGGGCCAGCCAATAGAAAAGTTTCATGCAGGCCTACCCTCGCTCGGCATGATCCGGGGAATCGGCCTGACGGTTCAGGTGGTGCTGCTGGTCTTCGTCGCGTATAACTTGATCACGGCCACCAGCGGCTGGACGGCACCTCCTCCCGCCCCGGTCGGATCTCGCAAGAGGAGATTCCGGGTTTTGGTGCCGGCCCACAACGAGGCAGCGGTCATCTCGGAAGTCCTCACCGATCTGCACGGGCAGGTGTATCCGGCCGGGTTGGCTTCAGTCTGGGTGATGGCCGATCACTGCGACGACAACACTGTCGCCATCGCCCAGGGTCTCGGTGTGGCAGTGGCGGAACGATCCGAAGGTCCGCCCGGAAAGGGAGTGGCACTCACCTGGTACCTGGAACAGCACCCGTTGGACCCCGACGAGACGATGGTGGTCATCGATGCCGACAACCGGTTGCCGACCGACCTGCTCGCCAGGTTCGCCGACGAAATCGACACCGGTCATCAGGTGTTGCAGGCGTATCTCGACGTCACCGACCCCGGAGGATCGTGGGTGGCGATGGCCGGAGCAATGTCATATTGGGCCGGAAATCGCATGGTGCAACTTGCTCGTTCCAATCGGGGATGGTCGGCGGACCTCGGTGGCACTGGCATGGCGCTGACCGCCCAAGCCCTGGTTGATGGCGGCGGTTTTGGAAGAACCCTGACCGAAGACCAGGAGCTCGGCGTGCGACTCGCCCTCGCCGGCATCCCGGTCCATTGGGTCCACGACGTCCGGGTAGCCGACGAAAAACCAGCCTCGGCTTCGGTGGCGATCCGGCAACGGGCCCGGTGGATGGCGGGCAAACGAAACGTTGCGCGCCGTTATGCCTCGGAACTCTTGCAGGTGGCAGTCGCCAGGCGATCCTGGGCCCTGGTCGATCAGGTTGTGCGTCTGCTCCAGCCGGGTAGAAGTTTCGTCGCCCTGCTCACCGGTTTCCTCGGCGTGGCAGCGGCATTCGAAGGCGGAACGTGGCTCTTGCCGGGGTGGATCTGGGCCGGGGCGGCCGGACTCCAGCTCCTCGTCCCGATCCTGTTCTTACGCCGCGAGGGCATCGCTGCTCGCCAACTCGTCTGGTATCCGGCATTGGCATTGCTGGCGGCGTTATGGGTCCCGATCGCCCTGGTCAGCCGGCGTGCGACCGGGTGGTACCACACCCCGCACGGAGGATGATCGCAAAGCGCGGACGACCCCCGGCCCCCGCAGGAGACCCCAGGCAAGGCCAAGGCCATAAGCCACCTGCATGACCGCGGCCACACCCGCCACCGCTAGTCCCAACCGGCCGTGGGTGGAGAAGACCAACAACGAGCCGCTCAACCACGCTCCCGCCAGTGCCGCTAGCGGCCAAAAGTTGCCCAGAACCACTGATGTCGCGACGCCCGCGGCGATGACGATCACCAGCGCCAGCGGGGCCAGGGGCCGCCATGAGGGGAACTCACCGTTGGCCCAGAACATCTCTGCCTTGCCCTGGCCGTAGCGGCAGAACTGGTTGAAAAGGCTCACAGGACCGGATCGAGGCTGATAGCTCGAGACGATCAGAGGGTCGAGAACCACCCGCGCCCCGGCTTGGCCAAGCCTGAAGAAGAAGTCGGCGTCCTCGGCGACTCCAGTCGGAAACGTGCGGATGCCACCCACGGCCACGAAGTCGGACCTGCGCATGGCGCCCAAGTAGACGGCATCGGTTTCCAACTCCTCGGTGGCATGGCGGAACTTGGCGGTTCCGATGGCCCACGGAGAGGTCATCGCCGCGGCCACCGCCCGGGTGAAAAGGTTGTTGCCAGTCGGCATCATCAAGCCGCCCACCACCATTGCCCCGGTCCTTTGCAGGGTCTCCACCGAACGGTGCACGTAGTCGGGCGCATAGGTGGTGTGGCCGTCCGCCCGGATGAGAATCTCGCCCCGGGCATGGTCAGCGATCAGGTTGAGGCCATATGACTGAAGACGATGAGGGTTGTCGATCACGCGGAGAGCAGGCATCTTCCGGCGCCAATGCTCGAGGCGGTCCCGGGTGCCATCGGTCGAACCGCCCTCAGCCACCAGCACTTCGATCTGACCCTTGTAGTCCTGGACCGCCAACGAATCGAGGCAGGCGTCGATGCTCCCGGCTTCATTAAAGAGCGGAAGCATCACGGTGACCGCGGGCTCTTCGGTTGCCACTCCCGATCAGACTAGGAAGGCCCACTACTCTGGCTCGGCCGCCGTGCAGCCTTCTCGTGACACCACCCACTGAGTCTTCACTTCATCGCTGGCACCGGCGCCTCTTCGTGGCTCTGATTGCCCTCCTCCCCTTGCACACAGTGTTCGTTGACGCCTGGGTGTCCTGGAAACCGTGGCTGCTATTGGTCGGTCTGGTGAGTCTCCTTGATCTGGTCTTGACCCGCGGTTACCCGTGGTCGCGCCGCTTGACCGTCGCCCTAACGGTCTTCGTCCTTGCGGTAGCTGCAAGTTGGCCGGGAAGCAGAGTCAAACCCACCTACTACACCCTGCTCTTGGGGTTGTGTGCAGGTGCCCTCCTGTTGCTGGTGGTGGCAAGGAACGCCGCCGGTCGTACTGACCTGGTCTTGCGCACCGTCTATTGGTCGGCGGCGGCAATGGGAATCACCGGTCTACTCGTCGCCCTGGCCTCCAACGGCACGTTCGGCTACTCGGCGGTGTTCGGGCTCAACGACCTCCCCTTGGTCTTCCGGGTGAACCGTCCGGCCTATCTGATCTCCGGTTTTGTCACGGTCACCAACTGGCACCAGGACCCCGGCTACGCCGCCGCTTGGACCAACCTCTGGCTGGCGCTCACCGTCATTGCCGCCGCCCGCGGTCTCGGTTCGAAACGGCGATGGGTCGACGCATTGGTGGTGGGGGGTTTGGCCCTGGCCTCGATATTGACCTACAGCCGCACGGGTTGGCTCGGTCTCGGAGTGGCATCCCTGGCGGGAGTGTTGGCAGCGCGGCGCGAGGGCAAGAACCGGGGCAAGCGGGCCCTGCAGGTGGCGGGGGCGGGAGCCGTGGTGGCCGCAGTTCTCCTGGCAGGCATCGCCGCCGTCGATCCGCACGATTTGGGCGGGGATGTCGTCTATTCGCTCAACTACCGCACCGACTACCTATTCGATCTGACCGGTGGCGCCGACAACTACGTCGACCCTTCCCTCATCATCCCCGACAACCGCCGGGACATTTGGGGTTATTACCTCGGTCGATTCCAGGACTCGCCGATCCGCGGGATCGGCCTTGGTACCGGCTGGGGTACCCGGGGCCTGCAGGAGCCCCACAATCTGGTTATCGAGTTGCTCGGAGAGACCGGGCTGCTCGGTTTGGCCGGATTTCTTTTCCTGGCGGTGGCCGTGGCCCGCAACGGCGGCGGAACCGTAGGTGGTGCGGCGCTTTTGGTGGCATTGGTCCCGTCAATGACCCAAACCGTGCTATTTGAGCCGTCTTTGTGGCTGGCTGCCGGCCTGTGGGTGGGTGGTAAGGTCGCCCGACCGGCCGAGCCGGAGGTGGAGATGGTCGAGGGAGTGAAAACCTGAGCAGGGGGCCCCGGGCGCCGGCGCCTGGGCTCAAGTCTCAGGGACGTTTGGTCGATAGTCCAGTTGTGACGCGTCATTTGTCGCGCCTGCTGGCCGTACTGCTGACGGGTCTGGGGGGACTGATCTTGTTGCCCCTCCCGGCTGTGGCTGCGACCTTCTCGGGGACCGGCACGGTCTACGCAGGCATGTATTCAACCGAGTGGGATGCCCACACCGACCTGGCCAATATGGCTGGTTGGGCTGGCCAGAACGCCACCTTTGGCGGCACTTTCCACAGTGTCCGCGAGTCCGTTGACTTCTGGGCGGGGAGCACGGATCATCTTCTCGAAGAGTCGTGGCTTGCCCAGGCGACCCCATTTGCCAACCTCTCCATCAACGGCTCCGCGGCTGCGATCGCTGCTGGACAACATGACACCGACATTCGCAACTGGGCGAAGAAGGTAAAGGAGTGGACCAATAGGGGCGGCGGCCGCTCATTGATCATCGCCCCACTCCAGGAAGCCAACGGGAATTGGGTCCCATACGGATGCAACCCGGGCGGCTTCAAGAATGCCTACGTCCGCATCCGCGACATCGTCCGCAGCGAAGGTCTCGATGAAACCAAGGTGCGCTGGGCATGGGCCCCCAACGGCTGGACGTCAACTGGATGCGGGTCCCTCGCCGACTACTACCCGGGCGCGGGTGTTGTTGACGTCATCGCCTATTCGGCCTATCGCTGGGGTGGTGAGTCCGTCTTTTCCGTGGTCGGCGGAGTTGCGAGCGACCTTCGCAACTTCGCCCCGGAAAAACCCTACATGGTGGCTCAGACCGCCTCGGGACCCTCCGCCAGTCGCGATCAATGGATCCGCGACCTCTTCTCCTGGGCAGCCGCTGATCCGAACATGGTCGGGGTCTTGTGGTTCAACCACAACAAGGAACAGGACTGGCGCGTGTGGAACTCGCCCAACGGGCCCGGGTTGGCCAATGGCTGGCGTGATGCCCTCCAGCAGACCACCACCGACCATCAGTGGCCGCTGACCGACTGGTTCCAGCCGGGACCGCTTCCTTTCGACCCCAACCCCCCGGTGGCCGATCAGTGTCCTTCGGGAAACGACTGTGACGTGGTGGCATTCCAGGACGCGACCGGCAGGTTCCATCTCTGGGACAAGGTCGCCAGCCCCCACGGCACCACCAGCTTCTTTTTCGGCAATCCGGGTGACATCGCCTTCTCCGGTGACTGGAACTGCGACGGGGTGGACACCCCGGGTCTCTACCGCCAGTCGGACGGCTTCGTGTATCTGCGCAATTCCAACACCCAGGGCATCGCCGACATCACCTTTTTCTTTGGCAACCCTGGCGACTTCCCTCTGGCCGGTGACTTCGATGATGACAACTGCGACACGGTGTCGATCTATCGCCCGTCGGAGGCCCGCATCTACGTCATGAACGGGTTGGGCCAGAACGGCGGAGGCCTGGGGGCAGCCGATTACGCGTTCTATTTCGGTAACCCCGGCGACAAAGCCTTCACTGGCGATTACAACGCCGATGGCATCGACAGCGTCGGTCTCCACCGGGCCTCCACAGGATTTGTCTACTTCCGCAACTCCAACAGCTCGGGAGTGGCCGACTCGCAATTCTTCTTCGGAAACCCCGGCGACAAGCTCGTGGCCGGTGATTGGAACGGAGACGGCATCGACACCGTCGGCGTCTACCGCCCCTCCACAGGTTTTCTCTACATACGGAACTCAAACACGCAAGGAAACGCCGACGCAACTATTTTCGCCGGCGCCTACACCGGGCTCGTGGTGATTCGCCGCTGACGTCCGCCGACCAGGGAGGGCCACAACCTATGAGTCGACGCCTGTTCACGGCATCTGTTGCGCTGGCCGTTGTCGGCTCGCTGGCGCCGGCCACGGCAGGAGCCCAGAGCCTCTACCCCTTGATCTTTCCCGTCATCGGTGAAGTTCATATCGCCGACAACTTCGGGGCACCGCGCGGAGGTCATACGCATCAGGGCGTCGACATCATGACCCGCACCAACGGTGTGGCCGCCAAAGGTCATCCGGTGGTGGCGGCGGCTTCGGGAGTAGTCGATTGGGTTGGCGCCACCTGCTGTTACCTGGCGATCGAACACGACGACGGCTGGTCGTCCTGGTACATCCATCTCAATAATGACACCCCCGGCACTGACGATGGCCAGGGTTGGGGAATAGCTCCCGGTATCGTCCGCGGCACCCGGGTCGAGGCAGGCCAACTCATCGGCTGGGCGGGAGACTCCGGCAACGCCGAGAGCACCGCCCCCCATCTGCATTTCGAGTTGCGACAACCCGATGGCGTGGCGATCGATGCTTACGACGCCCTGGTGGCAGCGCCGCGGTTGACCGAACCGGGTGGAGGTGCTCCTCAGGATCCACCGTGTCTGGATGGCTCGGTCTGTGACACCGTTGCCTTCCAGGACACGGCCAGCAGGTTCCATCGACTAACCGAGTTGGCGGTGGGAGCCGCGGTCGACAGGTTCTTCTTCGGCAACCCCGGCGACGTCGCTTTTGCCGGCGATTGGGACTGTGACGGCAATGCCACACCCGGTCTCTACCGACGATCCGACGGATATGTCTATCTGCGCAACTCCAACACCCAGGGAGTTGCCGACATCGCCTTCTTCTTCGGCAACCCCGGCGACCTCCCGTTAAGTGGAGACTTCGACAACGACGGATGCGACACAGTTTCCATCTACCGACCTTCTGAACAACAGATTTACGTGATCAACGAGCTTGGGGAGAACGACGGAGGGCTTGGTGCCGCCGAGCAGGTCTTTGGCTTCGGCAACCCGGGCGACAAGCCCTTCACCGGCGACTTCGACGGCGACGGCACCGACACGGTGGGTCTTCACCGCGAGTCGAGCGGGTTCCTCTACTTCCGCAACACCAACACCACCGGCGCCGCCGACTTCTCCTTTTTCTATGGAAACCCGGGTGACATTCTCTTTGCCGGCGACTGGGACGGCGATGCCATCGACACCGTGGCCGTCTATCGCCGCTCGGCTGGGGCCCTGTACATAAGGAACTCCAACACTCAGGGCTCGGCCGACTTCTCCATGTTCGTTGGGTCTTTTGCCGGGGCCTTGCCCATGGGCCAGTAATCCTTGTCGGCGGCGACGGATAACATGACCCCGTCAAAAGGGGGCATCTTCTCGGCACCGCCCGGCAAATGGTTGTTCACGGCCCTCGTGCTCACAATGGTCCTTGCCGCCCTGCCCGCATTCGGGGTCGAAAGCGGGGTAATGGGCCTGGCCGCCGACCCGGCCAAACCGCACTCCCAGGATTGGGTGGTGGTCAAGATGCGCCCGGGCAGTACTGCGATTCCAGATTCCGTAGGCCTGTTTGGCCGATGGGTGCGAGTGCCGGTACCCGACCAGATGGACCCCATCACGTTGGCCGGAGCCTTGGCCCGCCAACCGGGAGTAGAGGTAGCCGAACTGGAGCTCGAGATGGAGGCTTTTAGCTCGCCCCCACTGGTGTCCAATGACCCTTTCTTCCTAAGCGGAGATCAATGGAATCTGGAACGAGTGGAGGCGCCACAAGCCTGGCTTGTCGCCACGGGGACTGGAGTGAGGATCGCAATACTGGACGGTGGGGTGTCGTTAGATCCCAACCCCGCGACCCGCGACGGGTTCTGTCGTCCGTTCGTAGACGAATATGACGTGGCGCTAGACGGCTCGGGTGCGGGTTCGGCTTGGGATGGGGATGGCCACGGCACCCATGTCGCCGGCACTGCGGCCCAGTGCACCGGCAACGCCCTACGCACGGCGGGCATGGCGCCTGATTCCCAGGTCATGCCGGTAGTAGTTGGCCGATTTATCAAGCTCACCACGTGGATGGCAACGGGCATCGACTGGGCCCGGACCCACGGGGCCAGGGTGATCAATATGTCGCTCGGTTGCCTCTGCTCAAGCAGCATTGTGACCGACGCTATCGACCAGGCAGCCTTTGCCGACATCGTGATGGTGGCCGCCGCTGGAAACGAGGGCGGTGGGGCAGTCACCTTCCCCGCCAACGATCCAAGGGTTATCGCCGTAGGTGCGACCACAAGTGGCGACTCCGTGGCCGGCTACTCATCGCAGGGGACGGCAATCGATTTGGTGGCTCCGGGAGGGTCGGGGGCCAACCCGATTTGGCAAGAGACATTCGACCCCGGCACCGGGATCTGGGATGTGTACCCGTCGCAGGGGACTTCGATGGCTTCCCCGCATGTGGCGGGAGCCGCCGCCTTGCTGCTCTCAGCTCTGCCAGGTGAAAGCGCCGACCGGGTGCGTTCGTTGCTCCGGTGCACCGCAGACGATCTCGGTACCGCCGGCGACGACGCGACCTTTGGGACCGGGATCCTCCAGGCCCGCCAGGCCCTCGACGAAGGCCTCGACCCGGGCGGTTGTTCGCTCGACCGGGTGGGAGTAATCGAAGCCGGCAATGGGGTTTGGAGGCTCTGGTTCGACGAAGCCGCCTACAGCCGTTTTTTCTATGGGAACCCGGGGGACCTTGGTTTCATGGGCGACTGGGATTGCGACGGCGTGGTCACACCGGGGCTCTACCGGCAGTCGGACGGGTTCGTCTACCTGCGCAATTCCAACAACCAGGGAATCGCTGACATCCGGTATTTCTTCGGTAACCCGGGGGACGTGCCGATTGCCGGCGACTTCAACAATGACGGCTGCGACACCGTGTCGATCTATCGACCCTCCGAAGCCAAGTTCTACATCATCAACAGCTTGGGGTCTGGCGATGGTGGGCTAGGTGCGGCCGAGACGTCCTTCTTCTACGGCAACCCCGGAGACGTTCCCTTTGTCGGCGATTGGAACGCCGACGGGATCGACACCCCCGGCCTGCGCCGGCCCTCAGACGGGTTCGTCTACCTGCGCAACTCCAACACGCAGGGAATCGCCGATCTCTCGTTCTTCTACGGCAACAACGGCGACACACCGTTCGCAGGTGATTGGGACGGGGACGGGTTCGACACGATGGGTCTCTATCGCCCGTCCACCGGTTTCATCTTCCTACGCAACTCCAACTCGACCGGGATCGCACACCAGTCCTGGTTTGGAGGCTTCGGCTTCCAAGCCTTCCGCGCGGGACCGTAGACAGAACCGTTCTTGTGACGGTTGGCCCGTTATATACGGGCCAACCGTCACAACGGTCTTTCGGTTGGCAATCCTCCCGGTGGTTGCCGCATGGAAACCCCTCGCTCCCCGCCCAGGGTGAACAACTGTCCAAGGGGGTAGGTCCAGCGCATCGCTCTTATCAGGGCGAGGTCACCAACCACGCGGATCCGGTCGACCCGGGTTCGCCAGGCTGCAACCTCGGGACGATGAGCGAGCACCCACCGGGCTGCGTTCCACTTGGCTGCCACAAATCGGGGACCGCGCAGCACACACATCCCCCACACCAGCAATTCGCTGAGAAGGATTACCGGTGACGTCCAAACGCGGGTCCCGAACCGGAAATGGGTGGCGAGCAACATCCAACGGTTGCGCTCCAACAGGTACAACTTCTCTGGGTACATGGTCAGGCTGTAGTCATGGCTTACTCGGGAGGCGGGGACACAAACGATCGACCGACCCGCAGAACGCACCGTCCAGGAGAGAGCAACGTCCTCTTGATAAAGGAACCCGGTCTCGTCCCACCCACCGATCGCCCGCAGCAGTTCAGTCTCGATCAAGAAACAAGCACCATGGAGACCCGGCACCGCCTGCAACGCATCGCCCGCCACCGCCGCCGTCGCACCAAGGAACCGATTGAAACCAAGGCCGGTGACATGGATGTGTTGACCGGCCGAGTTGATTCGTTCGGTGCCGGTCACAAGGATCAAAGGGCAGGCAACGCCAATATCTGAATCGGCCTGCATCACTGCCACCAGGGGACGGAGCCAGCCGGCGCTGGTCACGACGTCCGGATTCAGCACGGCCAGATATCGGCCCCTGGCGTGAGTGAGGGCCAGGTTGACGCCACCGGCCAAACCGAGGTTGCGATCACTCTCGATGGAGACAACCTGTCCGGCTGCCGCCGCCACCCGCGCTGCCTCAAAGCTCTCGTCTCCGGAAGCATTGTCGACCACGATCACCTCGGTCGATGCCCCCTGGTCCTGACCAAGGAGGGCATCAAGACAGTGCTGGAGGTGACGACCGCTGCGGTAGTTGACGACAACCACCGTCACGACCGGGTCAGCCATATCGATCGAGCCGCCCGGCGAAGATCGACAGGAACAGCCCGGCGGAAAGAAGCTGCAACCCGAAGACAGTGGCGGCAGCCGCTGCTACGAGTTGGTCGGTCTCGAGAAAGTCTCCGCCTCCCTGACGCAGCCAGCCGAGACCGATGCTCGCGGTCCACCAAACCCCGGCCAGCGCGACAAGCAGACCAAGAAAAGCGCTGCCGAGCCGCACCCGCCGGGCCGCAAGGCCGACCAGCCATCGGCGGGGCTGATACCCGGCTTCGACCCGGTACAACGTCGCGGCCACCCCAAAGATGACCAGTTGCAATCCGGCCAGGATCCCCAGCACCGCCAGGATGAAAGTGTTGATCGAGAGCCCCACCGAAGCGATCTGAACGGGGCCTCCGGCCAGGATGACTGCCCCGACCAACGCCAAGGTCATCAGGACCAGCCCCGGCAGCACAAACGTCCCCACCGGGTTGTAGAGCAGCAGCATGCCAGCCACCCGAGAAAGTATCCGAAATCCATCCTGAAACGGTTTCAACTTCTTCTCGCCGATCCGAGGGCGGTACTCAATCGGGAACGTTGTCACCTTCAACCCCCGCAGCCTGGCCTTGATACCGATCTCCACTTCGATGTCGAAGCCGGCCGACTCGACCCCCATCGCCAGGAATTCATCACGGCGGATGCCGTAGAGACCGCTGAGGAAGTCGGTTCCATCCAGACGATGGAAGGCGGCGATGAGGCGGTTGAAGAGCCGGTTTCCCATCCGGTTGATGACCGGCATGGTCGGTGAGTCGTTCGGGCGTTCCGCCCGAACGAGATCGTGGTCCTCCAACAACTCGACCAATCGCTTGATCTCCTCCACGGGATAGGTTCCATCGGCGTCGATGAAGACCAACCGGTCCGAGCTTGCTTCGGTGGCACCCGTCACCATCGCAGCACCCTTCCCGCGATTGGTTGAGTGATGCACTACCCGGCATTGGAACCCCGAGGCCACCGCCACAGTCCGATCGGTCGAGCCGTCGTCGATTACCAGGATCTCGAAGCGATGGTCAAGGTGGCGGTTGAGATCGGCAAGGACCACCGGGAGAGCTGACTCCTCGTTGTAGGCAGGCAGCACCACGGTGGCTATTAGATCAGGAGTCTCCGGCGCCGCGCCTCTGGTCATCGGGCGGCGAGCTTACCGGCGGTGTTCAACTCCCCCAGAAGCCGGCGGGGCGATAGTTGGAGGCTCCGAAGGCGAAAGTGGCGTCCGCCACTCCAGTCGACAGGCTGTTGCGCAGATACACGGTGGCGTTGGAGGGACGGAAGAGCCCGATCGAAGATATTCCATCGTCGTTCCAGTCCCCGGCAAAAACCACGTCACCATTGTTGCCGTAGAAGAAGGAGAGATCAGCCACACCCTGGGTGTTGGAGTTGCGCAAGTACACAAAACCATTCGACGATCGCCGAAGTCCTGGGGTATCGGTGCCGTTGCCGTCCCAGTCCCCGACGACGGGGGCATCGCCGTTGTTCCCGTAGAAGAAGGCGGTGTCGGCCGCGCCCAGACCGCCGTCGCCGGAGCCAAGCCGGTTGATGATGTAGAACTTCGCCTCCGACGGTCGATAGATCGACACCGTGTCGCAGTTGTCGCCATCGAAGTCACCGGCAAGCGGAATGTCTCCAGGGTTGCCGAAGAAGTAGGAGATGTCGGCAACACCTTGACTGTTGTCGTTCCGCAGATAGACGTATCCATCGGACCGGCGGTACAGACCCGGGGTCTTGTCGCCATCGCAGTCCCAATCACCGGTGAAGGCCACATCACCCGGATTGCCGTAGAAGAAACTCGTCTCCTGGCCCGACAACGCCCGTAAGAACCATTTGCCGGAGACCGGATCGTGCATGGCCAACTGCCCGCTACTCAGCAAGAGAACAACCGAGGTGACCTGCATTGAGCGGAGACCCAGCCGAGTTGAGTCGCGCAAAACCCTGGTGTCGTATTCGATGTTGATGGTCGCCCCGCTCGAGTTGGTCCCGGTGAAGCGGATCCGCGAGATCGCTCCCCCGGGTGAGGTGGCGATCGGTGTGGCACCGGTGAGCGTGGCAAAACCCAAACGTTGAGCGGCCTCCCCCAACGGGGTGCTGTCGACCCATGTGGCAAACGGGTTGAAAACCGCCGGAAGCACACCCCAATGGTCGTCGACGCTCTTGAGATAAGAGACGGCGGCGCCGCCGAATCCGACCTCCGACGGTTCGGTTCGCCCAAAGGTCGAAGAGCTGTAGAAGGCCTTCAACGGCATGCTGCCACCGGCTGCGGTGATCACCTGGCCGGGGGTATCGGTGACTGCCTGGTTCCACTTGAGCCGCGCAATCTCGGATGCGTGACCCGTGTAGTTCTGATCGGCGGTCGTGGCACGGACGTCGCAGAAGCAAATCTCGTTCCAAGTGCATCCAGGCTGTTGTGGCCCGGCACAGCCGCTTGCGGTCTGCCTGCGGTCGATGGCGCTGCGCTGGGCATACGACCGGGCCGCCACCACCTGGGCCTTCTGCGCCTCGACATCAAACACGTTGGGGACCTCGGCAATCCCCCGCATATACGCCTCAAGGTCCATCTGAGCGCCGACATGGATCCCGGAGGGGGCAGGGCGGACGTAGACAAACCCGTGGTTGATGGTGCGCCCACCGGTGTTGATCTTGGAGGCAGGGAACACTCGCAACAGCTCTATGTCACAGGACCCGGCAGGGAAGGTGGCGATCACCGCCCCGCCAAGGGTCCGAATCACGACGGTGCATCCCGCCGCGGACCGTGTCACCACCACTTCGTGTCCCGGCCAGACCGAGATGAGGGGAGTCCCTCGAACGACTTCGAGCGCATCGTCGATGGGTGTGAAGACCGCCGTCGATACCGACTGTGCGAGCCCAACTCTTAGGTCGCCCATCCCCTCCACCGATTTCACCTCGACGCCGGTGTAGTAGTGCTGAAGGATCTGGGTGTAGCTATAACCCTCCAGAGCCATCCCCTGGGCGCCGTACTGGCTGAGTCCCACCGAATGGCCCCACCCACCACCGGTAACAACCAGCTCTCCCTCAGTAGATCCGGCCGCCGCGGTGGGCAACAAGAAGATCACAAAGCCAAGAGCAAGGACGCGACGGAAACGACAAATCATGGAATGAACGAGGGAGTTCGGTTAGTCACCCTAGCTGGTAGGTTCTTCTCTGGTTCACTTGCTATGGGCGCCTAGGGGGTGCGATTGAGGAAGTCCTGGGGGACAGCAGTCCTGGTGGCAGCAGCTACCTCTTGGTTGGGTCCCGCGGCTCTAGCCGAGGACACATCTGGACTGGTCGACGTGACTTCAGGGGTGTGGACGTTGCACGACGGCGCCGGGGTCACCAGCTTCTTCTACGGAAATCCGGGCGATCGTCCGTTTACGGGAGATTGGAACTGTGACGGAATCGACACCCCCGGCCTCTACAGGCAGTCCGACGGTTTCGTCTATTTGCGCAACACCAATACTCAGGGAGTCGCCGACATCCGGTTCTTCTTCGGCAACCCCGGTGATGTCCCCATCGCCGGGGATTTCGACGGCGACAACTGCGACACCGTATCGATCTACCGGCCGTCGGAAGCTCGCTTCTACATCATCAACGAGCTTGGCGCCAACGGAGGTGGCCTCGGTGTGGCCGAGTTCTCTTACGGATACGGCAACCCGGGGGATGTGCCTTTTATCGGTGACTGGAACAACGACAACATCGACACTGCCGGATTGCGACGACCGTCGGACGGTTTTGTGTACCTCCGGAATACCAACACTGAGGGGATAGCCGATCTTGCCTTCTTCTATGGCAATCCCGGCGACGTTCCCTTCGCGGGCGACTGGAACGGTGATGGGGTGGACTCGATCGGTCTCTATCGACCGTCGAGTTGTACAACCTTCCTCCGCAACTCTCTATCGACCGGCATTGCTGACAGCACTTTGTTGATAGGCACCCAACCCAACTCGCTGCCGGTAGCAGGTGAGTTCGGCACCCTCACCCCAAGCGGGGTGACCGCGGCTGCCGTGCCGCCCTTGACGCTCACGACGGTGGTCTCGGGTTTGTCCTCTCCGATCTTTGCCACCGCCGCCCCTGGCGACTGCCGCCTTTATGTGGTCGAGCAAGGTGGGGACATCGAGATCATCCAGGACGGGGCCCGACTGCCGACGCCGTTCCTCGACATTCCCGTCACGTGTTGTGGTGAGCGGGGGTTGCTCGGTCTGGCGTTTCACCCGAATTACGTGTCCAACGGACTCTTCTATGTCAACTACAAGCGCGGCCTGACCACCGTCATATCCGAGTTTCGGGTGTCCTCCGACCCGAATCGGGCGAACCACAACTCAGAACGAATCCTGCTGGAGATACCGCAGACCTTTGACAATCACAACGGGGGGATGCTCGCCTTTGCTCCCGATGGAACCTTGCTGATCTCAACCGGTGACGGTGGCGGCGGCGGCGACACCCAGGACAACGCTGAGAACCCGAATCGTTTGCTTGGAAAGATCCTGCGAATCGATGTGAACAGCGGGTCGCCGTATGCAATTCCCACCACCAACCCCTTCCGCAACGGTGGCGGAGCCCCGGAGGTCTGGCTGCTCGGTTTGCGCAACCCGTGGCGATTCTCAATCGACGGCAACAGCCACCTCTACGTAGGCGATGTCGGTCAGGGCACCACGGAGGAGCTTGATGCGGTGCCACTTAGCTCGGGCGGACTAAATCTGGGATGGAACACTTGGGAGGGGAACGGGTGTTTCGAGGGCCCCTGTAACACCGCTGGCTTCACCTTCCCGGTTCACCAGTATGCCAACGCCGGGGCGGCCTGCTCGGTCACGGGTGGATACGTGTACCGCGGAAACGCGATTCCGGACCTCGCCGGAACCTATTTCTACGGGGATTTCTGTGCAGGGTTCATCAGGAGCTTCCGGCTGTCCGGCGGAGTTGCCACCGACCACAAAGACTGGACCTCGGATCTCGGCACCGTCGGTGCTCTGTCGTCCTTTGGAATTGGTCCCGACGGCGAGCTTTACGTAGTTTCCCTGAGCGGCTCGGTGTTCAAATTGGTCGTCGAGCCTTGACCCCCATACTCGCTACCCACAGCGGTCCCAGACCGCGCTGAGTGAACAGGTACGATTTGACCATGCTGGATGTGACGCTCGGTATCTTCGCCGGGCTGTTGCTGCCCACCGGGTGGGCAAAACTGAGAAGGCCCGACGAGACTGCCCGGGCGATGCGGTCCGTGGGATGGCCCGGGAATCGCAACCTGGCCTTCCTGTTGGGTCTGGTTGAGGTCGCAATTGCACTCTGGGTGCTCGGAGTGGGATCAACCATGTCGGTGGTGGCAATGGGAGCCCTCTACTCAGGGTTTTTGATTTGGCTGGGCGTGGCCTTCCGCGCGGGCGGCGTTGTGTCGTCCTGTGGTTGTGCGGGCACCCCCGACACCCCTCCCACGGCCGCTCATGTTGTAATCAACGCCTCCGCAGTGGGTGCGGCCGTCCTTGATCTCTCCTCTTCCCAACCGGGAGTCGCCCTCTCACCGACGTCGGTGGTCGGTTGGGTCTCGATCCTGGTGGTTATCGGTCTCGGTAGCTGGCTCTCGTTCAATGTGATAACCACCGGCGCCCGACTGACGGGGATCGTCAGGTCGTGACGGCCGATGTGACCGACCGCCTGGTCCGCCGGCTCAACGGAGGGACCGAGATGGGACGACGTTCGTTCCTGATTCGGTTCACGACGGCCGCCGCCGCCCTGTTCGTAGCCCCACTGAATTTCATCTTGAGGCCGGGAACGGCCTATGCGGCCATATGCGGCCCCTCCGCCGGGTGCAACCTCAGCGGCGGGTATACGGCGTTTTGCTGCACGATCAACCGCGGTATCAACCGCTGCCCTCCCGGGCACTTTGTCGGAGGATGGTGGAAGTCGGCGGGCTCTTCTTATTGCTGCGTCAACGGCCAGCCCTCGGACCGTTACATCCTCGACTGTCACGCGCGTTGCACCTGTAGCGGATCTGGCAACTTCTGTGGCGAGGGCTGCCGACCCTGCACCTGCCGGTGCTCCAACTCCGAGACCTGCGACCAACGCAAGGTCTGTTGCACCAACTTCCGTTACGGGCAGTGCAACACCGACATCCCCCAATCAGGCCCGGTCACCTGCCGGGTGGCCACCTGTGTGCCCCCATATCAACTCTTTGGGTCATGCGGGACGACGGTCCTCAACGCCAACGACACGACCAACCACACCGCCCCCTGTCTGGAGCCCGCCTGTGCCTGAGAACCTCATCTATTCCATCCTGATTGCTCAGAGTGTCGTGATCGCGTTGTTGGCGGTGCTCGTGGTCGGCTTGTTGCGGAGCCATGCTGAGACTCTCAAGACCCTCGACCGCCTGGGCGCCGGTAGTGACCCTGGTTCGTTTACGCGAGCTACGGGCCACAACCATGACGAAGGCATCCCCCAACCTGGCCACGAGCTCGAAGTTGATCGCCCCGCTCCCGACCTGGTCGGCATCGATCCCACCGGAGAAGCTGTCGCCATCTCCACCACCACCAACAGCGGCCCGCTGCTGCTGGCCTTTCTAAGCACATCTTGTTCGTCATGCGGCCCTTTCTGGGAGTCATTGGACAACGGACGAATGGCCGTGAAGGAGCGACTGGTCAGAGCCGTGGCGATAACACTCGGACCGGAAGAGGAAAGCCCCACCAGGGCAGGGAATATGTCGACGTCGACGACAGTGCTGATGTCATCTCAGGCATGGCGCGACTATGGCGTACCGGGCGCTCCCTACTTCGTCCTGGTCGACACAGTCGCCGGCCGCGTGCTGGGCGAAGGTTCGGCAGCCCAACCCGCTCAATTGGCGTCGCTAGTGGCCGACGCGACCGCCGACCATGCCTGGGATCTCCAGAGAAGCAAGAAGTCAAAAGCCGACCTGGAACGAGAGACACGTATTGACGAGGAATTGATGAAAGCCGGGATCAAACCGGGCGACCCCCAGCTTTACCCGGCTCCGGGGAAGCTGAAACGGGACGAGAACCTATGACCGGGTTCGAACTGGGCGTCATTGCGTTTGGCCTGCTGGTCGGCGTGCGTGACTCCTGGTCTCCTTGAGGTGAGTCAATGCTGTCAAGCATCACCCCGCTCGGGGAGCGGGGCAGAAACCGAAGCTGGATCGTGACCGTGATCGCCTTCACGGGTGGATCGGTGCTGGCCGGTGGGATCGTCTTTGGATTGAGTGGTCTGGTGGGAGCAGCCATCGGGCTGCCCGGGCAGTTGTGGTGGGTGGGTCTGGGCCTGGTCGGCGCCGGCCTTGTCGCCGATGCCGCCGGGTTGCGGCCACCAGGACCCCGACGTCAGGTCGACGAGAACTGGCTGGTCCGCTATCGCGGCTGGGTGGTGGGCCTCGGCTACGGGCTCCAGCTTGGTTCTGCGTTTGCCACGATCGTCCCTGCCTTCGCTAGTTGGGCTCTACTGATCCTGGCTGCGTTTATTGGACCGGTGCCTGGGGTGTTGACAGGGATCGCGTTCGGCGTGGGGCGCTCATTGCTGCTGATAGCTGGGAGTCGAGTCCACAACACCGACGCCCTGGTACAAAGGATGACGTTGTTCACTCGCTGGCAAAAGGCCGCGTCGTTTACCGCTGTTGTTGGCCAAGCCGCGGTCGTGGCCTTGATGGCGGGAGCGTTCCGATGACATGGTTCGGGATTGACGACGGCCCGCCCCGGACCCAGGTTCGGCCCATGGTCGAGAGCGAGGGTATGCGCATGGCCCTCGAACCGGGCTGGGAGATTCGCATCCGCAAAGGTGCCGACGAGGCCGCCGGGGGAAAGGGGCTTCCGGTCCTTCATGCCGCCACGGTCCCCATACCCCGTGATCGGGGGGACTTCGGAAGCGGATTGGTCGAAACCCTCGGAATCGAAGACGCCTTTCTCTCCATCGTCGAATATGGCGAAGAAGCCGTCGGAACGGCTTTATTCCCGGTTGTGGCCCGTCTCCCCGGGATGATTTTGCCCGACGAGTTCGACCCCAGCCAGTTGCAACGGGCTATCGCCGGGCAAGCCGGTCTGCAGCGGTTTTTCACTCTGGGGGACCGGGCTTTCTGTGTCTACACAGTGGTGGGAGCGTTTTCGCGGCGGGCCTTTGTAGTCCCCAAAGTACGAGGGCTGCTGGGCGGTTTGGAGATACAGGCGAGGTCGTCGTGAAGCACAGGATTGTCCTGGCCCTCGCCTTAATCGTCGGGATGTTGGGTGTGCCAGCGCAAGCACAATCAGGCGGCTCGGTCATGGTCTATCTGCAATGGGAGGAGTCCACCGAGTCCTTCCGGGTCCGCGTCAACACCTCGGCGGGGGTGGTAAACCTCGGCGGGCCATCGGCAGTAGCCGGCCCCGCGCTGTCGCCCAACGAGAGCAAGGTGGCTTACACGGGAGAGGTGGGCGACAAGTCCGATGGGCTTTACGCCGTGTTCGTCGTCAACCGCAACAACGGCAATGTTTCCCAGATATCGCCGGCCGCTTTCGGTGAGTTCGACCCTGCCTGGTCACCAGACGGTGACGAGATCGTTGCATCACAAAACGCGAATGGGTCGTACGAAGTCTGGAACTGTTGCCGCCTTGTCGTTTACGACTCAAATGGTGGACAGAACAGGATCTTGACCGACAACATCGGCGCCATCCATCCTGACTGGTCGCCCAACGGCGACACAATCGCGTTCGAAACGCCGGATGGAATCTTGACCATCCCGGCAGGGGGAGGTTCGCCAAGTCTGCTGATACCGGGAGGCCGGGACCCTGCGTACAACCCCGCCGGCAGCCACATCGCCTATGTGTTGCGTTCGGGATCACAATTCCAGCTCAGGGTCCGACACACTTCTTCGTCGGCAGACCAGGCGATCTACACGACCAATGGGCGACTTGAAGCACCTGTCTGGGTCAACGACGAGATCATGTTCCTCGAATTCTTCGGGGAGGGTTTGGAGGGCCGCGGGACCACCAACGTTCAGCGCATACCGGGAGGAGGAGGACCGGTCGCAACAGTATTCGGTTCGTCCGCACCTGTGGTCGGTCTCGACGGAGCATTGTCTCCTGTGCCTGACCAATGTCCATCCGGGCGCAATTGCGACGTTGTCGCATTCCAGGATTCGGGCGGGAGGTTCCACGTGTGGGACATGGTCGCCAGCCCTCACGGGACGAACAGCTTCTTCTATGGGAACCCAGGCGACGTACCGTTTTCCGGTGACTGGAATTGTGATGGCGTGGAGACGCTCGGCCTCTTCCGTCGCAGCGACGGGTTTGTTTACCTCCGCAACTCCAACAGCGAGGGGATTGCCGACATCACTTTCTTCTTTGGTAACCCGGGAGACCTTCCGATTGCCGGTGACTTCAACAACGACGGGTGCGACACGGTCTCGATCTATCGGCCAGCGGAGGCTCGCTTCTACATAATCAACCAGCTCGGCCAGAACGGAGGAGGGCTCGGCATTGCGGAGTACTCATTCCTGTTTGGGAACCCGGGCGACAGACCCTTCATCGGCGATTTCAATGGGGACGGGATCGACACCCCCGGTCTCCACCGCGAGTCGTCAGGTCTGGTCTACTTCCGTGACACAAACACACAGGGGATAGCCGACTTCGCGTTTATCTACGGCAACCCGGGCGACAAAATCGTGGCAGGCGACTGGAACGGAGACAGCATCGACACGGTCGGGGTCTATCGGCCCTCGACCGGATTCTTCTTCATACGTAACACCAACACGGAAGGCGTCGCCGACGCCACGCTACCGGCCGGTGCATACACCGGGACTGTTGCCATCAATCCCTGACCCCGCGCTTCTACTTGACCCCGGCCAGCAGCTCCGCCAGCCGGATCAGCGTGCGGGTGCCGAACCCCGTGCCACCCTTGCTGAACCACCAGTAGGGCCGCTCAGCCCGGGCCGGTCCGGCGATATCGAGGTGAACCCACCGACGCCCGGCGGTGAACTTCCGAAGGATGAGGGCAGCGGCGATGGCTCCCCCGTAGCGGCCGCCGGTGTTCTTCATGTCGGCGATCTCGGACTCGATCAGCATCGAGTAGTCATCCACCAGTGGCATCGGCCAGAACCTCTCGCCGCAAAATCCGCCGGCCGCCTTGACCAGTTCCACGTCGTCCGATTCCGCTCCCGTGACTCCTCCCACCCGGTCCCCCAGGGCTATCCGCATGGCTCCGGTCAAGGTGGCGATGTCGACGATGAGATCGGGCTCGGACTCCGCAGCCAGGATCAAGCCATCGGCCAGGACCAACCGCCCCTCGGCATCGGTGTTGAGAACCTCGATGGTCTTGCCGTTGCGGTAGGTGATCACGTCGCCCGGACGGGTGGCTCCCCCACCTGGCATGTTGTCAGTGATGGGCAAGTACCCCTCGACCGAGAGAGGGATGCGGAGACGGGCGATCGCCACCATTGCTGCCGCCACTGCCGCTGCTCCCGACATGTCGGTTTTCATGGTCTCCATCGCGTCGGCAGGCTTGATCGAGAGCCCGCCCGAGTCGAACACGATGCCTTTGCCGACCAGCGCCAGTGATCCGCGGGGCCGCCGCGGGCTATATGAGAGGCGCACCAGGCGTGGGGGTCGGTCCGACCCTGCTGCCACCGCCAGCAGCCCGTTGACCTTTTCGACCGCAAGCCTGTCGACATCCCATACCTCGGTACCAAGTCCGGCTGATTGGGCGCGCTCGACGATCCGGTTCGCCAGGGCAACTGGAGCCTTGTCGGCTGCCGGTGTGTTGACCAGATCGCGGGCAAACACTTCGGCCTCGGCGAACACAACCGCTCGCTCTACTTCTTTAGAGTCAGCTCCGATCAGTTCGACCGTCACCTGGTTGGCCTTTTTCGTCTTGTAGCTGGCGAAGTCGTATCCGCCGAGAAGGAGGCCTTCCACAACGGCGCGGGTGGCGCCATCAACTGCCACTTCGTGGAGGTTGGTGGTGATGGTCGGCGTCGAGCCCAGCGAGCGGGCCAAACTCCCGGCCGCGATGCGAAGGGTGTCGGCTGAGCCTTCCGGGCCCAAACCCACCGCTATGTCACCGTTGTCAAGCGTTCCTACCTGTCCGGTTTTCCCCTCGAATCCCTGGCGGTCAAGACTCGTCCGGCTGCGATCGAGCGCCGCCTGTGATCCCGGGGTAGCAGCAATCCTCCCGGCTAGGGCTGCAACTGCGTGCGGGACTCCCCTGGAGCGACTGGAACCGACAGACACGGAGATCACGACGACATTGTGGTATCGGAGTGGGATGGATGCCTTCTTGGCCCTTGTTTCCTCGCGGAGGGCGCGTTTCTTGTTGCCAGCACAGCGAGCGTCACTTGGTTCCTGTCTCATCCCCCGGCGCGGTTCTTGTTTCCTCCCCCGGCGAGCGCAGCGAGCATTGGGGGAGGTGGCCCGACAGGGCCGGAGGGGGCACGCCACCCGCGCCAAAGCAGGCCCCCCCTCCCGGCTACGCCGGCACTCCCCCCATGGTTCTTTACTCCGTCATGTTTTACGAGTGAGTCGTCGGAGAAAAGAACCATGGCCCCAACGGTCGCTTCGCTCCCTGGAGGGAGAAACAAATCCTGTACTCCTGTACTTCAGTTTCACCCACCGATGACCGCCCTGCCCAGCAATACGGACCCCAATGACGTGAGCACCGCCAGGTAAGACAAACCAGTGGCAGCCATTACCCCTGTATATGAGGGGACCCGGATCGACAAAAGGACGCCCACCAGCAGAACCGCAGTTGTCGCCGCCAGTACCACCAGTAGGGCCGGAGACAGGAAGGGGTCGACAGGGGCGAGGAGCAACACTACGGCTACGTCGACGACGACACCAACCAAGCCGACCAGAGCCAGCCGCCGCAGGGCCCAGCGGGGAAGCCGGGGATCGACCAGGTACCAGTGGCCCAGCAACATCTCGGCGGTGACCCCGCCCAGAGCCACCGCTCCGGTTACTCCGGCCAGCCAGCCTGCATCACTCACCCCGGCCAATCCCCACAAAACAGCCGCCAGCCCCAGCGGAATGCTCGCCCTGCGGTCGTCCCGGACCGGATACGCGGCCACCGCCACCACACAAGCGACCCAGGCCAGCGGACCACCCCCAGCCGCCGCTCCGGCCCCGCCGATTAGCACGGCCACTCCCAACCCCAAGAGGACAAAACCCTTTCTGACGATCTGCCACGACGCCACCCCCGCAACGCAGGCCACAATCCCGGCGGCCCACATCGCCAGGATGGGACCCGGATCGGGTGGGGTCACTTAGAGGCAAGCCAGTCGCTGATGCGAGCCGCCACGGCCTGGGGGGTGAAGCCAAGGCCATCGGCGATAGCCGCAGCCGGGGCTGAAGCCCCGAAGCGATCGATCCCGATCATGAGGCCGTCACCCACGATGCGTTCCCACCCGAACGTGGCCCCGGCCTCGAGCGAAACCCGGGGGATCCCGGTCCCCAGCACCGAGTTCCGGTAATCCTCGGTCTGTTCGAAGAACGCCTCCCAGCAAGGCATGCTCACCACCCGCACGGACTGATCGAGGAGGTCGGCCGCCTCCACCGCCACCGACACCTCCGATCCGGTAGCGATGACGACCAGGTCGGTCCCGTCGACCAGCACGTACCCTCCGCGGGCCACCTGGCCTTCACGGCCGTGACGGTCGAGGACCGGGAGGTTTTGTCGCGTAAAGGTCATCAACGTGGGCCCGTCGTGGCGGTTGAGTGCCAGCTCCCACGCCTCGACCGTTTCACCGGCGTCGGCCGGCCGCACTACCCAGATACCCGGCATAGCCCGGAAAGACGCCAGATGTTCGATGGGTTGGTGCGTCGGCCCGTCCTCGCCTAGAAAAACCGAGTCGTGGGTATAGACCCAGATCGAGGGCACCTCCATCAACGCTGACAGTCGCACCGCAGGTCGCATGTAGTCCGAAAAGATGAAGAAGGTGGCGCCGTAGGGGCGCAGCCCGCCGTGGGCCGCAATCCCGTTGACGATCGTTCCCATTGCATGCTCCCGGACCCCAAAGGCGATATTGCGTCCGGTCCGGTCCTGGCGAGAGAACCGCGGCGAGCTGTGAATCTCGGTTTTGGTCGACTCGACCAGGTCGGCGGCACCGCCGATGAAGCCCGGGCAAACCCCGGCGATCTCGTCGAACAAAGCTCCCATGGCGGCCCGCGTGGCGAGCTGCTTGCCTACCTCGAAGCCGGGGCCTTCCAGCTTCACCGCCTGTCGGCTAAAGAATCCCTCCAGATCCAATTTCACCTCCGACGCGTCGACCCGCGCAAGCCAAGCCCGACGTGCGTCGCGTCCCCTATCCATCGTCCGGCGGAATTGTTCGACGACGTCGCCAGGCACGGTGAACGTCTCATCGACCGGCCATCCCATCGCCTGTTTAGCGAGGCGAACCTCCTCCTCGCCTAGGGGAGCACCGTGCGACTTGGCGGTGCCTTCCAGGTTGGGGGCGCCATGGGCAATCTTGGTGTGGCAAACGATGAGAGAGGGGGCGTCCCCTACCGACAACGCGGCTTCAGTGGCCTCGGCAACCGCTTCTCGGTCATGACCGTCGATGTCAGCGACCTGCCAACCGACCGCCCCAAAACGGGCCGGGATATCGTCGGTGAAGGTGATGTCGGTGGAACCGTCTATCGATATCTCGTTGTCGTCGTAGTAATAGATCAGACGACCCAGACCGAGATGCCCGGCCAGCGACGACGCCTCGGCGCTGATGCCTTCCATGAGGTCGCCGTCGGACACGAAACCGTAGGTGTGGTGGTTGATGAGCTCGTCGCCGAGCCGCGCGCGCAGGTGTTCCTCGGCGATGGCAAGACCCACTCCCATCCCAAATCCTTGTCCGAGGGGGCCGGTGGTCACCTCGATGCCCAAGTGGGGATAGCGCTCGGGATGGCCAGCCGTCACGCTCTCCCATTGCCGAAACTCCTTGAGGTCGTCGAGGTCGATCGGAAAACCGGAGAGATGGAGCAGCGAATACAACAACATCGAGCCGTGCCCGTTGGAGAGCACGAAGCGGTCGCGGTCGATCCACAGCGGGTCGTCAGGATCGACCTTGATGAAGCGGGTCCACAAGACCACGGCGATCTCTGCCATCCCCATCGGCATCCCCGGGTGACCGGAGTTGGCCTTCTGGACTGCGTCCATCGCCAGACCCTTGATGGTGTTGACCGCTCGCGGCTCAAAAGTCGAGGTCTCCATTACCTGCAGACGAGCGTAATCGCGCCCCGGCAGCTGCGGTATCGCTGGCACGAGGGGGGGTAGACCACTCTGCGATTGCCCGTAACATGTGGTGTTCAAACGAGCTGGGGAGTCTTCTACACGTGAACGATCATCTAATCCCGCCCCACGGCGGGACTCTCATCAACTTGCTGGTGTCGCCCGAACGAGCCGTCGAGCTACGTCAACTGTCCCGGGACTGGCCCTCCTGGGATCTGACGGAACGCCAGATGTGCGACCTGGAGCTGCTGGTTTCGGGTGGCTTTTCCCCCCTGACGGGCTTTATGGCCAGCCCTGACTACGAGAGAGTGTGCTCCGAGATGAGGCTGGCCGATGGCACGTTGTGGCCGATCCCCATCACCCTCGACGTCCCCGAGGCAGTCGCTGCCGAAGTCAGCGCCGGATCCATGCTCGCACTGCGAGATCCCGAAGGGGTCATGCTGGCCGCGCTTGCGGTCGAGGAGGTCTACCGACCCGACCTGACCGCCGAGGCAGGCCAAGTATTCGGAAGCGTCAATCCCGACCACCCAGGGGTAGCTCATCTTCTCAGCCAGACCAATCCCGTCTACCTCGGCGGCCCAGTCGAGGGCATTCACACTCCAACCCACTACGACTTTCGATCACTGCGGCTGTCGCCGGCCGAGATTCGGGCCGAGTTCGCCAGGAGGGGTTGGACCCAGGTAGTGGCGTTCCAGACCCGCAATCCCATGCACCGGGCCCATGTGGAACTCACAACCAGGGCTGCCTCAGAAGTCGGCGCCAACTTGCTGATCCATCCGGTGGTAGGAATGACCAAACCCGGCGACGTGGACCACTACACGAGGGTGCGATGTTACGAAGCCGTGTTGGGCGGCTATCCCCACAACACTGCCGCCCTGGCTCTGTTGCCGCTGGCGATGCGGATGGGAGGTCCCCGGGAAGCGGTGTGGCACGCCATCATCCGCAAGAACCACGGATGCACCCACCTGGTCGTTGGTCGCGATCACGCCGGGCCAGGCTCCGATTCCACCGGCAAACCCTTCTACGGGCCCTATGAGGCCCAGGAGATGCTCGCCAAACACCAGGACGAACTCGGGGTGGGGATGGTCGACTTCAAGATGATGGTCTACGCCCCGGATCTGGACCAGTACATCCCCGAAGACGAGGTACCGGAAGGGGTCAAGACCGTTTCCATCTCGGGAACCGAATTGCGAGACCGGTTGGCGACCGGGCGGGAGATTCCCGAGTGGTTCACCTATCCCGATGTCGCCACCGAACTGCGACGGACCCATCCACCCCGGGCCAAACAGGGATTCACGGTTTTCTTCACCGGGCTCTCGGGATCGGGCAAGTCGACCATCGCCAATGCGCTCCTGGTCAAGCTGCTCGAGATGGGTGGACGGCCGGTGAGCATGTTGGACGGCGATCTGGTGCGCAAGCACCTGTCCTCCGAGCTCGGCTTCTCCAAAGAACACCGCGACATCAACATCCGCCGGATTGGTTACGTCGCCTCTGAGATCACCAAGAGCGGGGGCATCGCCATCTGTGCGCCCATCGCTCCCTACGACTCCACTCGCAAAGCCGTGAGGAAGCTGGTGGAGACGGGAGGAGGATTTGTCCTGGTGCACGTCGCCACTCCGCTGGAGGTGTGCGAAGAGCGGGACCGCAAAGGCCTGTATGCCAAAGCCCGGGCCGGTTTGATTCCGGAGTTCACCGGAATCTCCGACCCCTACGAGGAACCCGCCGATGCCGAGGTGGTCATCGATTCAACCGCCTTCTCCCCCGATGAGGCGGCCAACCAGATCATCCTTCAGCTCGAGCGCCTCGGCTACATCCGCGACACCGTCCTGGGTTGAGGTAGCGACTTGGGATGGGAAGCTTGGTTCTCCCTGGTGGTGGTCGTCGGCGTCCTGCTGGCCCTCGTTAAAGATCTGGCAGCTCCGGCGGTGGCTATGGCGGCCGGGATGGTGGCGGTGCTGGTGGCGGGCATCGTGACTCCGGTCGAGGCGCTGTCCGGTTTCTCCAACCCTGCTCCACTGACCGTAGCCGGTCTTTTCATCCTGGCCCGTGCCGTCGAAAAGACGGGAGCGCTCACCCCGGTGGTGCGGGCCACGCTGGGCGAAGGAACCGGGGTGCGTCGTTCGCTGGCGCGGTTGGTGGCGCCGACCACGGCGGCCTCTGCCTTTCTCAACAACACGCCGATTGTGGCGATGCTTCTGCCTCAGATTCGATCCTGGGCGGAGTCGCGGGGCCGCTCACCGTCGCTTTATCTGATGCCGTTGTCGTTTGCGGCCCTACTGGGTGGGGTGGTCACTCTCATCGGCACTTCCACGAACCTGGTGATATCCGGACTGCTCGAGGCCTCCGGACAACCCGGGCTCGGCTTCTTCGAGATGTCAGCCGTGGGACTACCGATAGCCATTGTGGGCGGTCTGCTCCTGGTTCTTCTCACCCCGGTGCTGCTCCCCATCCGACGGTCGGTGCGCGAAGAAGCCGAAGAAGCGTCTCGCAAGTTCGTGGTCGACATGGTGGTCGATCGGGGTGGGGCCCTCAGCGGGAAGTCGGTCGAAGAGGCCGGTCTGCGTCACCTCCAGGGCTTGTTTCTTGCAACTATCGAGAGGGACGGCGATCTCATCGCCCCGGTGACGCCAGAGATGGCCCTACGGGGCGGTGACCGCTTGCAGTTCGTCGGCAAATCCGATCAGGTGGTCGACCTGCAAGCCACCCGGGGCCTTTCCTCGGCCGAAGCCAGCCATCTGGTGGAACTGGAGAACGAACGGGCCCGATATTTCGAAGTAGTGATCGGAGCCGAGTCGACCCTGGTCGGCAAGACCCTCAACGAAGCAGAGTTCCGGAGTCGTTACCAGGCGGCGGTGCTGGCGATTCACCGAGCCGGTCAGAGAATCGAGGCAAAGCTGGGCCAGGTCCCGTTGAGGGTGGGTGACACCCTTCTGCTGGTGGCAGACCGCGGCTTTCGGGATCGGTGGCGTGACCGCAACGACTTCCTGCTGATATCAACCCTTGGGGCCAAACCTCCGGTCGCAACCAGCCGAGCCTGGCTGGTGGGGGGACTGACCCTCGGGATCGTCCTCACCTCATCCCTTGGCTTGTTACCGATCCTCAACGCCACATTGCTGGCGGCCGTGGGGCTTGTGGTGTTCCGGGTGTTGACTCCCGGTGAGGCGCGGTCGGCGGTCAACCTCGATGTCATCATCCTCATTGCCGCGGCCTTCGGAGTGGCGGCCGCGGTTGAGAAGTCGGGATTAGCCGAAGTCGTCGCCTCCGGACTGGTGGGGGCGTTCGACGGTTTGGGTCAACACGGGGTGTTGCTGGCAGTCGTA
Organism: Acidimicrobiia bacterium; assembly: GCA_040905905.1. GTDB lineage: Bacteria > Actinomycetota > Acidimicrobiia > Spongiisociales > ZC4RG35 > JAICND01. The sequence goes on along the minus strand of JBBDQN010000050.1, from coordinate 118,725 downwards.
TTGGCAACGGTGATCCTGACGGCAGTGGTCAGCAACAACGCTGCCGCCTTGCTCATGTTTCCGATCGCTATCTCCGCCGCCGCCGCTACTGACATCGATCCGCGGGGGTTTGCAGTGGCAGTGGCGATTGCCGCTTCGGTCGACTTTCTCACCCCGATCGGATACCAGACCAACACGATGGTGTATGGCCCCGGCGGATATAGGTTCTTTGACTACGCCCGGCTAGGAGCTCCACTCACAGCGACGGTGATAATCCTCACGGTTGTGATCATCCCCTTGCAGTGGCCGGCATGAAGGATCGCACCAACGACCTCGCCCGTATCGAGCAGGCGCTGGCGGTCGCGGGGAGGGTTCTCTCAGGTTTTCGCTCGGGTCACCTCGAGGCCGCGGCCAAGGCAAATTCCGATCCGGTCACCGAAGCCGATCTGGCAGTGGATCGAGCGCTGCGCAATGAGTTGGTCCGGCCCGGAGAGGCGTGGATGTCGGAAGAGACCGCTGACGACCCGGCCCGACTATCGGCATCCCGGGTGTGGGTAGTCGACCCCCTCGACGGCACCAAGGAGTTCGTCCAAGGACTACCCGAGTGGTGCGTGTCCATCGCCCTCGTCGAGGATGGTGAGGCCGTGGCCGGTGGCATCCTCAACCCGGCGGCCGACTTTGTCGCCCTGGGCGCCCAGGGTCTGGGGTGCCGCCTCAATGGCGTCGCCGTCCGTCCCAGCGCACTGGCAGAACTCGCTCGGGCCAGCGTGCTCGCCAGCCGGACCGAGGTGACGAAAGGGCAATGGGATCAATGGCGCGGCACCGGACTCGATGTCGAACCTATGGGTTCGGTTGCCTACAAACTGGCCCGGGTGGCTTGCGGGTTGTCTGACGCAACCTGGACCCTCGTCCCCAAGAACGAATGGGACGTGGCGGCCGGAGTCGCGATGCTATTGGCGGCAGGCGGATGGGCGGTCACTCTGGAAGGTGAACTCCCCCGCTTCAACCAGCCCAACACTCTGCTCTCAGGTCTGATCGCCACCGGACCAGGTTTGGCAGGTCGGCTGAGCCCTCAGTCGCTGGCTGCAGGGATCCTCACCCTGGTCAACTGACGACCACCAACGAGTGATCCGCCCGGTTCAGCGGCTCAACTCCGGACTCGGTCACAGTGACGATGTCCTCGAGCCGCACCCCGAATCGGCCGGGCAGATAGATCCCGGGTTCAACCGAAAAACACATCCCCGGCTCGAGCAGCTCGGCGTTGCCGTTCACCAGATACGGGTGTTCATGGGTTTCCAAACCGATCCCGTGACCGGTTCGGTGGATGAAATACTCGCCATAACCGGCGTCGTCGATCACCTTGCGGGCGGCGGCATCGACCGCCTCGGCGGCGACTCCGGGCCGCACCGCCGCGGTGGCGGTGACCTGGGCATCCTGTACCACCCGATGCACCTCAACCTGTTCCGGGCTCGGCGTGCCGATCGCAAAGGTGCGAGTGCAGTCAGACCCGTATCTCCGAACCTTGCCCCCGAAGTCGACCACCACCAGGTCACCGTGCTTCAATACTCTTTCGCCGGGCTCGTGATGGGGAGAAGCACCATTGGGACCGGCGGCCACGATCCAGAACGACGCAACATCGTGGCCTTCCTCGACGGTCATCGCAATGACACGGTGGGAAAGGTCCCTCTCGCTCCGGTCGGAGAATTTCTCCTCTTTGAGCCGATCAACCACCCGGTCGGCGGCGGCCGCCGCTTCCTGCAGCGCGGCGATCTCGCTTGCGTCTTTCCGGATTCGCAGCGGACGGGTGACTTTGGTGGCCGACGCGAATTGGGTGCCGGGCATCTGTTCCATCAGCCATAACAAGAAGAACGACCAGGTCTGATCACCGATCGCCGCTGTAGCCGCCCCCTTGGCGAGGTCGGCGACGATTGCGACGGGATCCTCGGTCTCCTGCCATGCCCTAATCCGATACGGACCCTCCTCGACCCGGGGTGCCTCGAGTTGGGGCACGAGCAGCGTTGCCTCCCCAGTGATCGGCAGAACCAGCATCGTTAGACGCTCCATCGGAGTTGCCTCGTACCCAGTCAGATATGGAAGGTCGGCTCCCACCGAGAGCAGGAGCACGTCGACGTCGCTGCGGGCCATCTCGGCCTGGGCCTGGGCAATGCGAGCCCGATAGTCGAAACGCAAGATCGATGAGCCTAAATCGCGTGAGAGTTACACAGCCATATCGGAAGCATCGAATCCCTGAGGGCGGTCGGCGACAACCCGCATATCCTGTGTCACCCAGCCGGCAGCCTGGGCCTCCAACAGCCACCTGATTCGCAACAACTTGCCCAGAAAGTCACCCTCCGGCGTACCGAAGGTCGTGAATGCATGGTGCAACTCCTCGATCCCTGCCGGGACCGTCCAGACCGGTTTGAACTCGGGCACCAGCTCGTAGATCTTGCTGGCGTCGACCCGGTAGTCACGAATATCCGGACCCGCGTGATCGGCCAAACGTATCGTTGAGCCCGGCACCACCTGTTCTACAAGCTTGGCAAGATCACGGATCTGGTAGTTCTCGTCGGGCTTGGCCACATTCAGCACCTGGTTATGGATCCGCTCACGAGGAGTCTGTAGCACCGCCGCGAAGGCCCGCGATATGTCCTCGATATGGATAAGCGGCCGCCACGGCGACCCATCCGACTTCATCAACACGGTTCCCTGGATGACGGCGTAGCCCACCAGATTGTTGATCACAAGGTCGGCCCGCAGGCGGGGTGACGCCCCGTATGCGGTGGCGTTGCGCAAGAACGTGGGGCTGAAATCGTCGTCGGCGAGTCTTCCTACATCTTCCTCGACCTTGATCTTGGACCATCCGTAGGGGGTAACCGGATTCACTGGCGACTCCTCGTCGACTATGCCACCCGGAGAGGCTCCGTAGATCGAACAGGACGAGGAGAACACGAATCTGGTTACGCCCGCCTTCTTGGCCAACCGCGCCAGACGTACCGAGGCACGATGGTTGATTTCGTAAGTGACATCAGCGACCAAATCACCGACTGGATCGTTGGAGATCCCGGCCAAGTGACATATGGCATCGATGCCCTCGAGGTCGGTTATCTCGATATCGCGAACGTCCTTGCGAATTGCGGGCACATCTGGTGTGTCTGGACCGAAGGTGCAACCATCGAACAAATAGGTATCGAGGCCGACTACCTCAAAACCTGCCCGCTGCAAAACCCCCGTCATGATGGAGCCGATGTAGCCGTTGTGGCCGGTAACAAGCACGCGCATTGTCACGCCCAGCTCCTCCACGGGGCGCTCCCGCTCTGCCAGAGACTCTCCAGATACCGCTTGTCTCTCATCGTGTCCATGCACTGCCAGAAGCCCTCATGCCGGAAGGCCACTAGCTGCCGATTCTTTGCTAGACGCTCCATCGGATCCTTCTCCCATTGCGTGTCGTCATTGTCTATGTATTCGAAGATGCCCGGCTCGAGCACGAAGAAGGCACCGTTGATCCAGGCGTTTGATAGAGGCCGCCCTGAGAACTCCACAACCCGGTTGCCCTCCAACTCGACCTGACCAAAGCGGGCTGGAGGGTGAACTGCGCTGACCGTGGCCAACCGCCCATGTGATCGGTGGAAGGCGAGCAATTCCGCAAGGTTCAAATCCGAAACACCGTCACCCCAGGTCAACATGAACGTTTCGTTTCCGAGATAAGGTGCGAGCCGTGCGATCCGACCACCCGTATTGGTGTAGCGGCCGGTTTCGATCAGTTCCACGAGCCAGCGCTCGGCGGGTCCTCCGCCGTGGGACTCGGCCAGACCGCTGGCGAGGTTGACTCTGAGATTGCTTGCGTTGGTGTAGTAGTCGGCAAAGAAGCGACGTATGTGATCACCCTTGTAGCCGAGGGCTATCACAAATTCGCTCAGTCCGTAGTGGTCGTAATGCCGCATGATGTGCCACAGGATCGGCAACCCACCGATCTCGACCATTGGTTTAGGGCGGATCTCAGTCTCTTCCGCTAGCCGTGTGCCCATGCCACCGGCGAGAATGGCTACTTTCACGGCTAGATCCCAACCGCGAGAAGCGGCCACGAGTCATAGTCGGACGGAACTATTTCGATAGAGCGCGGCCACGCAATGCCGAGTGCCGGATCGTCGTACCTGAGTCCCCCGACTGCATTGGGTACATATTCGTTGCTGGTCATGTAAAACACCTCTGTATCAGGGTCGAGGCTCAACCAGCCATGAGCGCATCCCCTGGGGACCCACACCGAGGTGTGATCCTCCGGCGTCAGCTCAATCCCGAACCACCCGAGATAGGTGGACGAGTCGGTTCGCAGATCGACGGCAACGTCGAAGGCTCTCCCTTTGGTGCACCGAACGAGCTTGATCTCCTGATGGGGGGCCTTCTGAAAGTGGAGTCCACGCATAGTCCCCGGCTGGGGACTGAACTGAAGGTTCGATTGCTCCCAATCGGCCTCGAGACCATGATCGGCAAACTCCTTACGGCACCACGAGCGAGCAAAAAACCCGCGGTGATCGACAATCGATTCCAGGTCGATCACCCACAGTCCTTCAATTGTTCCCGGGGTATACCTCATCAGACCACTGCTCCCGAGTCGAATTCAAACTCCACCCCTAGGGCTCGACCTCTGGTTCCCAGCCCAAGTCCGGTGACCCTGTCCATGGCCTCTACGACCTCCCGCTCTGCAATTCGTTCAAGTGCCATGTTCCCAAGTGCGCCACGGAGGCGACCCTTCGTTCCAGAGCTGCTCGAGAAGGACCTTGTCGCGCATTGCGTCAATGCCCTGCCAGAAGCCGTTGTGCCGGTATACCGTCAGCTGCCTGTCCTTGACGAGACGCTGCATGGGCTCGGGCGTGAGGGGTTCATCATCGCCGGAGATGTAGTCAAGGGCCCCTGGCTCCATCACGAGGTATCCACCGAGAATCCATCCAGACTCCATGGGCTTTTCTGAGAACTCCACCACTTCGTCGCCGTCGAGACGCAGCTCTCCAAAGCGAGGGGTCGGATGAACGGCCGTGAGAGTGGCCAGGCGGCCCTCGCTCCGGTGGAGCGAGAGAACAGCCTCGAGATCGAGATCAGATACTGCATCACCGAACGTCAACATGAAGGTCTCATCACCGACAAAGGGCGCCAGCCTGCGTACACGACCACCAGATTCGGTCCAACGGCCGGTATCGACCACGTCGACAATCCAGTCTTCGGTCAGATCGCGGGAATAGACCGACACCTGGCCGGTCTTTACGTGGATCCGCACGTCTTGTTGAGCGGTGAAATAGTCGGCCAGGTAGCGCTTGATGCGCTCGCCTTTGTATCCGACCGCGACCACGAACTCGTTGAATCCGAAGGAGGCGTAGTGGTGCATGATGTGCCAAAGGATGGGACGCCCGCCGATCTCAATCATCGGTTTCGGCCCGACATCGGTCTCCTCACCCAAACGGCTCCCCACCCCGCCCGCGAGAATGGCAACCTTCACGGTCTAAACCGTCGAGGTCGCCTGTCCACGACCGTGTCAAAGCTTCTCGCCTTTGCCCACTTCAGCGTTTTGACAAACGGCCAATTGCCCCTAAAGCCCGCCGACATCCCCAGCACGCCACTCCCTTCGTTCCTGGGCTCCGAATCGATCTGCGCCCTTACCCGGACCCCACCACTGCCAGGCGAACACTGTACCCGGGCCCCTTGATCGCCTCTACATGAAATTGGTGAGGCGCGAGACCCAAGCAGGGACCTACCAACTGCCCGTCCCCCTCTAAATGCTCGCCCTGCCCAAGTAGATTTGCCCCACGTGCCTACTCGCTACCTTTTGATACTGTCGGCGATTGCCGCCGTGGCGATTCTGTTCGCTGGGGCCATTTGGCTGCTGGTCCTGCTGACCTAACGAAAGTCAACCGGTATCGGCCCGCCGGCCGCTGACCTCTGCCAATAGCTCCAGGAGTCGCTCCATGGCGATTTCGGCTCGAAACTCATTATTGAAGATCTGACGGCTTCTTTCGCCATATTGCCCACGGCGCTCGGGGTCATTGAGGAGCCCCCGGATGGCCGCAGCGAGTCCGGCGGCGTCGCCTGGACTCACCAGGTCGGCGTTCTCCCCCTCCCGTACCACCTCCCGCAGGGCGGCAATGTCGCTAGCCACGACGGGCAATCCAAGAGCCATGGCCTCAATTAGGGCTCCACCAAGCCCCTCATACAACGAGGGAAACACGAACAGATCGGCAGCAGCGAGGACGTCGGCAACATCCTCTCGATGCCCCAGCAACGTCACGGTTTCCTCCAGACCCAGCCCCCCAATCCGGGCGACCAACTCGGCGGAGGCGTGCCCCGCTCGTCCAGCAATCAGCAATCGCGCCTCGGGATGCGCCTCGACCACCCGAGCAAAGGCGTCAATCAGATGTTTGTGACCTTTCTGGTACTCCAGACGACCCACCGTGACGATCACCTCGTTCAGGTCGGTCATACCCAACGCCTGACGCATTGCCGCACGTCTTTGCGGGGTTCGCTCTCCCAAGCGAGCTGAATCGCGTCCCCGCTTGACCACAGTGACCTTCTCGGGGGCGACCCCCAGCTTTTCGACTGTCGAGTCTTTGACCGCCTGGCTGATGGCGTGGAAGTGGTCGGTCAGATGGCGGGCGGAGAAACCGTCGATCCACTTGACAACACGCAACCGCGAGCGCTCGACGTTCGGATCGCCAAGGCGCGCATCGTCATAGGCCGTGTTGGCAAGGTTGGTCATCACCGGGACCGGGATTCCGATAGTGGCAAGACGAGCCGCGAGATCCGAGTCGAAAAGGGAGCTATAAACGAGATCAGGCCGCTCGCTCTTGATGAGTCGACGGAGCGCCAGCGTTTTGTTGATGAAACCGTCGCCAGGCAAGACCCGAACATCGAACCCAGCCTCCCGGACCTCAGACTCGAAACCGACGTCTTGTCGTTCCAGGCAGGCGACGATCGGCAAGATGCCACGCGCTTTGATCAAGGGAAGCAGCTCGATCAAGGATCGTTCCGCACCACCCGCCAGAAATGAGTTGATGACGAAGAGGTACTTCGAGCCCACCGCTCCCTGAGATTCTCTGGTTAGCTTAGTTATCGATGGTTTCCGTCCCCGATGAACCCTCGACCGCGCCAATCCGGTTTGGAATCATGTGCAACGGCCACCGTTTTCCCGCCTGGCAGGCCTCCGCTATCCGTGCACTGCTTGCCTTAGAAGGTGTGGAAGTCGGACTGCTGATCATCGCCGAACAACTTGCCGCGAGCGGTCCCAGCAAGCTCCGGCGCCTAAGAGACTGGCCAAGGCTGATCTGGAACCTGTTTAACAAGGGTTACGTCGAACGCCGTTCAATTGCCTCGCGACCAACCGATCTGGCGAGCGAGCTTTCAGGAACTCCCGAGATTCACTGCGGTACAGAGCGAGTGGGCCGCTACGCGGAACGCTTCTCACCAGACGACATTGCTGCCGTCGCTTCCTGCAACCTCGACTTCATTCTCCGTTTCGGGTTCGGCGTCATCAAGGGCGAGATCCTCACCACTCCCCGCTGGGGTGTCTGGTCCTTTCATCATGGCGACGAGCGGTCCTATCGGGGACGGCCTCCGGGTTTCTGGGAACTCGTCGCGGGCGAAAAAGTGGTGGGCTCGATCCTGCAACGGTTGACCGAACGCCTCGACGCCGGCGTGATCCTGTATCGGGGTTTCTTCAAGGCCACCGCCCATTCGTATCTGCGAACCCGCGATGACCTCTTCCTGGGCAGCTCCGAATGGCCCCGGTCGGTCTTGCAAGCTCTCCGGAAGGGCGACGACGCCGCTGCCAGCGCTTCCCCCAGCACCACCGAAGCGGCCGTGCGCCGCGATCCCACCAATGGAGTGATGCTTCGGTTCCTCGCTAGGCAAGCCGTCGAGTTCGTAAAGAGCCAGTGGCGGGGATTGACTGCCGCCGCCACCTGGACCGTCGGAGTGGTCGAACAGCCCATCGCCCGTTTCCTGGACGGCGGTTTGCCGTCCATACGCTGGATCCGCGAGCCGGGCCGAAACCGCTATTTGGCCGACCCGTTCTCGGTCTTCTACAAGGGCTCGCTGTGGGCTCTAGTTGAGGACTATGACTATGGCACTCACCGCGGTGTGATTTCGGCGGTGGTCCTGGACGACAACGACGCCCAGCCTCGCACCGTCCTCGACATCGGCGTGCACGCCTCGTATCCATACCTTTTCGAGCTGAATGGTGACTTCTGGTGCGTCCCGGAGACTTACCAGGCCGGCGAGGTCCGCCTCTACCAGGCGGTCAACTTCCCCCACGAGTGGCGGCTGCATGCCACGTTGATCAAGGGAGTGGCTGCCCTCGACTCGACATTGGTGCGGCACGGTGATCGGTGGTGGCTGTTCTGCACCGACCGGGATGACGGCCCCAACACCAAATTGCGAATCTGGCACGCCCACGACCTGGCTGGGCCCTGGACGCCCCACCCGCTCAATCCGGTCAAGACCGATGTCCGCTCCAGCCGACCGGCCGGGACCCCGTTTGCAAAGGATGGAATCCTCTACCGCCCGGCTCAGGACGGATCGGAAAGTTACGGGGGTAGCATCGCCATCAACCGGATCGACCTCCTCACCCCGACAGCTTTCTCCGAGGAAGTCGTTGCAACCGTGCATCCGCCACCGCAGGGGCGATACCGGGACGGGCTCCACACAATTTGCGCCGTGGGAGAGAAGACGGTCATTGACGGACGCCGCGACAGTTTCATCACGGCGGCGTTCCTGAGAGAGTTGGGATCGCGCCTCCGCAAGGTGCGAGGGTCGTGAAAAGGGCTGAAGTCCATCCAGGCCTGATTACGGGCATCGACCTCAGATCGAGGCCGCAGCACCGACCGCCTGACGCGCGGCGGCCGCGTGGTATGAGGAGCGCACCAACGGGCCCGCCTCGACATGGGGAATTCCTATACCCTGGCCAAAAGCCTTGTACTCCGCGAACTCGTCGGGATGGACATAGCGGTGGATCGGCCGGTGTCTGACGGTTGGGCGCAGGTACTGGCCGATGGTGACGATGTCGATCCCGACCGCTCGCATGTCCGCCAGGGCCCCCAACACCTCCTCCCGGGTCTCGCCCATACCGACGATTAAGCCAGACTTGACCAGACCGCTGGGTTTCATCCGCTTGGCCCGAGCCAGCAGAGCCAGGGACCGTCCGTAGTTGGCCGAGGTCCGCACATCTCGCTGCAGACGGATCACTGTTTCGGTGTTGTGGTTGAGGACCCCGGGCTCGGCGGCCATGACCGTCTCAAGGGCCGGCTGGTCACCTTTGAAGTCAGGGATGAGGACTTCGATTTCACACTCGGGACTAAGACGACGGGTTTCTCGGATGGTGGCTGCAAAGATGCCCGCACCGCCGTCGGTGAGATCGTCACGGTTGACCGAGGTGATCACGGCATGCCGTAGGTGCATCTGTTGGATCGCCTCGGCCGCCCGGAATGGTTCGAAGATGTCGAGCTCGGTGGGTTTGCCGGTCGTCACGTTGCAGAACCCACAGGCCCGGGTGCAGCGATCGCCGAGAATCATCAACGTGGCGGTGCCCATCCCCCAACACTCGTAGATGTTCGGGCAACCTGCTTCTTCGCAGACGGTGTGCAGTTCAAGACCCCGCATCAGCCTTTTGAGCTCCAGATATTCCCCATCCATCCGTGCGGTGACCTTCATCCATTCGGGTCGGGGTGGTTCGCCGGGCAACCGACCGTTGATCAGGACCGGTTCGGACCGTCGCCGCTCGGGCGAAAAGGTCCCGGCTGCAAGCAGACGGTCAACTTCGAACTGTCTGCCCCGCCCCTGGCCGCGGGCAAAGGCGGCGTATTGGGCCTCTACCGCGGGGTATGAGAACACGTCCGTGAAGTGGGGCACCAGGACCTCAACCGCCTCCTCCAGGGTCACCCGGCGACCTAGTAGCTCGGAGAGGGAGGTGACTGTCCGGTCCGAGATTCCGCACGGATTCATCCTTCCAAAGAAGGACATGTCCGGATCGAGGTTGAGGGCGAATCCGTGCATCGTAACCTGGCGGGCGACCCGAACACCGATGGCTGCCACCTTGCCCTTTTCGGTCCAGACCCCGGTGAAACCGGTCTCGGTCCATCCCTCGATCCCGAACGAACCAAGGGCTCTTATCAGGACCTCTTCAAGGCGGCGAACATAGGGAACGATCTGCTTGGGGTCGGTCAGACGCAGGATCGGATATCCGACCAACTGGCCCGGTCCGTGATAAGTGATATCCCCACCACGATCAACGTGATGAATTTCGGCACCGATTTCTCCCAACAGCTCGGCCGGCATCAAGAGGTTGGAGCCATTGCCGTTACGCCCGACTGTGTAGACATGGGGGTGTTCGACCAACAGAAGGTAGTCGTCGGCGCGATCGTCGACCCGACCTTCCCAGATCGCCCGCTGGAGATCCCATGCTTCGACGTAAGGCAACCGCCCCAACCACCGAACCCGAAGAGTGCTATTCACCCCTCACGCCTCACGTGAGTTCCTGCTGCCAATCCCACTCCTCCAGGTTCTGGCGGATCTGTTGCAGGAAAAGTACCGCGGTGGAACCGTCGAAGGCCCGATGATCCCAGGACAGTCCGAGGTAGCCGATATGGCGAATGGCGATGGTGTCCTGACCCTCAGGAGTGGTGACGACCGCCGGACGCTTGGTGACCGTGTCGGTGGAGAGGATGCCCGTGTTGGGCACATTGATGATGGGCGCCGACATAAACGACCCGAACGGTCCAGGATTGGTGATGGTGAAGGTCGACCCCAAAACGTCGTCCGGTTCGAGCTTGCCCCCACGAGCCTTCTCTGCCAACTCGCGGATCTTCCGAGCGAGGCCCACCAGCCGCAGACCGTCGGCGTTCCTGATGGTCGCCACGATCAGACCCTTCTGATTGAGGTCGATCGCAATCCCAAGGTTGACGGTGCGGTGATACACCGCCTTCTTTTCGTCGAGGAAAAAGGAGCTGTTCACCACGGGGTAGGCCTTGAGTGCGTCGATAGTGGCGCGGGCGATGAATGGAAGGTAGGTAAGAGAGAACCCCTCCTCTTTCTTCCACCCTGCCGACCGAGCCTGGCGCACACGCTCAACTCGCTCATAGTCGACCTCCACCGAGGTCCACACATGGGCGGCGGTCTGCTTGGCCTTGATCAGATTCTGGGCGGTACGCACCCGCAACCGGTCCACGGGAATCTCTTCAGAGCCGGTGGCCACTTCCGGGACTGGAGGTGCAATGGGGGCCGGAGCCTCGGGAGCCTGGAGGGTTGGTGGTGGCGCTACCGCAGATTCGGGCACGGTTGGGGCCGGCGCAGGGGCGGTCGTCGGTGGCTGCGTTGTCGGCGCTGAGGGTTGGTTGAGATAGCCCTCGACGTCGCGCCGAGTGATCCTTCCACCCTCTCCGGTTCCACTGACCTTTCCCAGGTCAACGTCGTGTTCGCGGACTAGCCGCCTCACCACCGGTGATAGCACCTCGCGGGAGTCCCCTTCGCCGGTCCCTGCGGCGGCAACCGGAGCCGCGGACGGCGCTGATGCCTCAGAAAGTGATGGCGGTGGGGGTGGTGCCACCGGTGGAGGAGGCGCGCTTACAGGTTCCGGGGAAGGTGCAGCAGGTTCAGGGATAGGTTCTGCAGGGGCGGAGGCAGGTTCGGCCTCGGAGGCAGGCTCGGCCTCGACGGGAGCCGCCACGGCTGGCTCGGCCCCTGGCTCTCCAATCACTGCCAGGCGGGTTCCCACCCCGACCGTCTCCCCTTCCGGGACCAGGATCTCGAGAATCACGCCGGAGATTGGCGAAGGCACCTCGGTGTCGACCTTGTCGGTCGAGATCTCTAATAGGACCTCGTCAGCGGAGATGTTGTCGCCTACTTGTTTCGCCCAGCGGAGAATTGTCCCCTCGGTGACGGTTTCTCCCAACTGGGGCATGGTGACGTCGGTTGCCATTGATCGGGCCTCCTAGTGCAGACTCTTACCGGCCGCCGAGAGCAAGGTCTCGCCTACCGCTTCCGCAAGGGTGGGATGGGCATGGATGAATGCTGCTGCCTCGGATGGGTACGCCTCCCAACCCACCGAGTACATGAGCTCGTGGATGAGTTCCCCTGCCTGGGGGCCCACCACGGTGGCTCCAAGGATCGCTCCGTTCTTGGCGGAAACGATCTTCACGTTGCCACGGTTCTCTCCGACGATGATCGCCCGAGCCACGCCAGCGAATCCGTGGCTGTGGACGTCGACCTCGATTCCCTGTTCGATCGCCTGTGCTTCGGTGACACCAACTTCGGCGAATTCGGGATGGGTATACGTGACCCGGGGGATGGCCGGGTAGTTCACCGGATCGGGTTTCCCGGTTGCGATGTGGGTAACGGCGGCAATGGCCTCGGCAAAACCAACATGAGCAAGTTGAGGCGTGCCAGCCACAACGTCACCCACCGCGTACACACCGGGTGCGGCCAGCATCGAGCTCAGATCGGTCTTGATGAAACCCCGCTCCACAACAACTCCAGCGGTTTCGAGGCCGATCCCCTCGGTGTTCGGTCCGCGGCCCACAGCCATCAGCACCACATCGACCTCGACCTGTTCTTGGCCAAAAGGAACCACGACCGACGACGGACCGATTCTGGGGGCATCGACCCTGCGTTCGAGATAGAACCTCACTCCCTTGCGGGTCATCTCCCGCTCCAAGATCTTGGCGCTATCGCTGTCAGAACCGGGGATGATTTGAGGCAACATCTCGATGACGTGGACTTCGGAGTCGAGTCCGGCCAAAAGACTGGCGAACTCGCAACCGATTACTCCCCCGCCGATGATGGCTACTCGCTCGGGGCGCGCCGGCCAGTCGAGGGCATGGTCGGAGGTAACGATCCGCTGCCCATCGATCGGATATGTAGGAAGAGTCCGTGAGTACGAACCGGTGGCGACGATGACATTGCGGCCCTCGAGACGCTGCTCCCCCTCGGCTCCGGATACAACGACCGCATGCGGCCCATCGAGACGACCCCTTCCAGTGACGACGTCGACTTTGCGCTTTTTCAGAAGCCCGGTGACCCCCCGGACCAAGCCGTCAACACTCTGGTTCTTGCGGGCGAGGGCCGCCGACCAATCGACCTGCGGCTCGGAGGTGATTATCCCGAAGTCCGAGGCGTGGCGGACCGTGGAGTACACCTCGGCGATCTGAAGCCACTGCTTGGCGGGGATACAACCGCGCAGGAGGCAGGTACCACCGAGACGTTCATCCGTCACAAGGGCCACTGATAGGCCGAAGTTGTGGGCAAACAGCCCGGCGGCATACCCGCCCGGGCCGCCGCCAAGGATCACGATGTCGTGCAATTCAGACCTTCCGTGGGGCCGTGGGACCTATCCGTGGGCGGTCGAGCCTAGTGGGCAGGAAACATATGTGTTTTTCGTGGGAATCTGCCGGACAATCGGAAAATCTCGCGCAAAACGCTCAACCCCGAGCCGCCGTCGGCCGAGGAACCTCTTTGGAACTGCGCGCTCGCAGTGTTGCCGAAGGCTGATTAGGTTAGGCCAATAGGGACGTGGAGGACGACCCGGCCGATCCTGCTCAGCAGATATCGACCGAGCGTCTGGAGGGAACAAATGCATATCACACGCAAAGGCGTGATTCGTCGTCTGGCCGGTGTCACCACGGCAGGCTTGTTATTGGTGTCAGCCAACTTCATTCTTAACAATGACATGTCAACGGTCGTCGCTGGCCGCCAGGTCTCAAACGACAGAGGCCACAGCGGCACGGCCCCGGGCCGCCTACGCCAATCCACCACGACGGCGGCAAGCGCCACCACCGCAGTCTCGAGTGGATCCACTACCTCCATTCAGAACCCGTCGACTTCTATTCCGAACCCGTCGACAATCCCCACCACTACAGGCCAGGCTCCGACCACGACTGTTGCACCGACCGCACCGGCTGCACCAACGACCACGGCCCCGGCTGGGACGACCACGACCGGGCCCAAACCTTCGGGTGACAAGTTCATGATCCAACTCGGTGCGAGTGATCCTGGCCGTCAACTGTGGAACGCCCCCTACTTGGAATCGCTTCCCTTCACCTCAGGTGTCGGGTGGACGGATGGTGAGCGGGTGGGTTATGACTGTGCCTGGATGTTTCTACTGCGCAACGGGCAAGTCGTGGGTCGGGCTACATTCCTAACTCTTGACGGTGAGCAGGGATATGGCCGTATCAACGATCAGTCGATGACGGAGAAGTCCCGGTACTACGACGGAACGGTTTCCTCCTCAGGAACCAACCTGTCCCCTTGCCCGGACCTCGATCAAGCGTACGAGCCATCCAATGCGCCGGACGAACGGCCGACCCTCCGATTCGTGGCGGGAGGCGACTTGTTGGAGGTTCGGGACTACAAGAAGACTGTGGCACTCAGCCCAGGGGTCACTTTCGATCAGGTCTCGGTTAACAACGTGCCGTTTGACGACTGGGATCCACGTCAACAGACCAGCCATCGGGTGTACAGCCGGATCGTCGTGATTGGTCGGGAGAACGGTCTGCCGGTTGTGGTGGTCTACTACGACTCGCTCGACCCTTCAGTTGTGGTTACCTCTGACATTCCCTGACAAAGAAGCAGCGCAACGATCACCGAGGCACAACATCGCCCTCCCCCCCAATGGTGGAGTCATGATGGCTAGCTGCTCTTCAGACGATGCGGCGGCGTCTTCGGCGACGCAGAAAGCCCAAGAGCAGGAACGCTGCTGTAACCGCCACAGTTGCTGCGGCCGCGCCCAAAATAAACCAATTCGCACTCTCCCGTGAGCCAAATATCGAGATCGCCTGTTGTCTCCACCATGGCAACTCGTCCGCGATGAGGAGATCGGCAATGGCCGCTGCATCGTCTTCCGAAATCCCCAACGTGGGCATCTGCGCATCGACGCGGTCAAACCGGGGTTCCATTATCCGGTACTTGATCCAGGTCAGGAGACGGTCCTTGCCCTCAGCATCGAGCACCTCGGTGCGGGCTTCTGCAAAATCGATCCATGGGCTTTCGGTCAGCGCGTCGATGCCCCTCACTGCCTGTTCGTATTCTGCCGAATAGAGAACGGTCTCGAGTCGCTCTTCCAACTGAACCTGGTCGAGGTGCGGCCCGACGTTTCCACCGGTGTCGTCATGTTGGTGACACTCCAGGCAGCCGAACTCCTCAAGGGTGGCTGTAACGCCCGACGACTTGCCGACTCGATTGGGCAACTCGTTCTCGGGATCGATGCGCAGCCTGTAAAGGGCCGTCTCTCCATCCGACTCCGGGAAGAGACCTGCGAAGATGACACCTGCGGGTTCGACGGCAACGGCAGCAATGAGCTGTGGCCTTCCCTCAGGGCCACTGGCCCCGGGGCGATCGATATGCTGGATGGCCCACTGTCTGGCTCCGTCGACACGTCCTGTGGCTGGGTCGTAGGGGACGAACGAAAGGCCGTTCTCGAGTTCGGTGTGTGAGCTGCCCACATAGAACCCGCCATTCCAATCTGGACCGAGGGCGGAAACTGACTCGTCGGCGTAAGCAAGATTGGTGGGGCCGATTGAAGGCACCCAGACGTTGAGGGCGTTGATGGAGATGGTCGCGTCAGACCCGGCCCATTGGTAATCAGCTCCGGGTTCGATCCTGAGGAGTGCATCCACGTCGTGGCCGTTGTGTGCCACGAAGACATCTGATCCGACGAGCTCGATTCCGAACGGATTTCTGAACCCGTACGCCCAGACATAGGAGCGGTTCTCATCCGGGTCATCCGCCAACGGATTTCCGGGGGCCGGCCCGCCGTTGTAATCGAGCCTCAAAATCTTGCCGAGGAGCACGTTGGGGTCCCCGCTCGCCGCCACGTTCCAACCATCCCCTACGGAGACGTAAAGGTTTCCGTCTTGGGCCCGACACCCGCCGATTTGGTGACTTTGCGCAGACGCGAAGTCATGCAGCCTGCCAGATATGTCTTCTTCTGCGATAGGGGAAGCGGCGACGCCCTGAGGGCCTAGCTCGTAGCGGTGGATCGAGTTCCTCAAGATCCCTTTCTCATCACGCTTGGCATAGGTAACGAACAGATAACGGTTGTCTGGGTCCAGGCAGATACCGGTGAGCCCTGTCTCGGAGAACTCCTCGGCGTCGCTTGCGGGCTCCAGAACGCTCGCAAACACCTGGACATCGCCGGTGGCTGATACAGCCCTTATGACACCACCCAACTCCGTGACTAGATACCTCGTACCAAGCGGTGTGTCAGCGACTATCACGGCGGTAGGCAGCTCCAAGCCGACTGCGATTCGCTCCAGCGCAAACCCCTCGGCAGAAGCCCAGTCTTCTTCCCATGGCGCTTCATCGGTGCCCGACGCAGCTGCATTCCTAACCCCGAGAAATCCCGCGATCAGCGCAAAAGCCGCCACGACCCATGGAACTCCCTGGTAGATCTTGCGAATAGTTATGTCCTACCTTCCACCATGCCCAAGTCGCGCGAGTATAAGTGAGCGAGATCAAAAGAAGGGATATCGGAGATCGAGGCAGGTAGGGACAAGTCAAGGGTCGTTATCTCCGGACCCGCAAGGTGAGACGATATGAGAGTGAGCCCCAGCGAAGTCGCGAAGCGAATCCGGAACAGGGCAGCGGCATTGGCCGAGCACCCGCTTACCCCACATCCTGTTGAACGGTTCCTGAAGGATGCTGAACTGCGCCGCAGGAGGAAGCCGGGCCTTCCGGATGTCATAACGGCCGAGGAATTGGACTCACTGTGTCGGCGACAGTGGCGCAAGCCGCTGGCGGCCACCTGGCATGCACCGATTTCGAGTTGGAAGGGCTCCAGTGCCGCCTTCCTCTGGCTTCACTTGGAGGGCGGACACACCGAAAGGGTGATCCTCAAAGCAACTCTCTACTCGGAAGACCACAATCGGGCGTCGGAAGACTTTCCGCTTCGGCCCGGTGCGCCGGAATTCTGGATTTACGGCACAGCCGCGCCTGTTCTTCGTCAGTATTTGGCAGATTGTCTGTTCGTGATACGACGTAGTGGCGCGAGATCCTTCGTATACGTGCTCGAGGATCTCACGGTCAAATATGGCAAGCCACCTCGGACTGGCGGATGGCAACCCGGTGTCCTCCGCATGCATGATCTGCACGCGGCGTTGGGGGAGGCTGCCGCCACCCACGGAAGTGAGTCGCTGCTGAACTACGACGGGTCGTTCGGTCAGGAACTCATGGACTATGCCCAGAATGCTATCGCTCGATTCCGCGACACCGCCAACAGTTCTGTGGCTCGGGAGGTCGTGGACGATTGGTCCAGGCTGAGCGGCTGCTATCTGTCCGCCGAATTTGACACGCCTCAGCTCTACCGGCCAATTCACGGTGACTACAACACTGGCAATCTCTTCTACTCGAGGGGCGAAAGTGGTCAGCTCAAGGTCGTGGATTGGGAGTGGGCCGGGATAGGCCTTCCCCATTTGGACCTTGCGTCGTATCTTCGGGACGCGCCACCGGAGGTGACTAAATGGGCAATCGAAGACCTCGCCCGGCGGGAGCCAGACCTTTCGGTACGAACCCATGAACGACTGCTCTTGCGATGCTCCCTCGAGCGGGCTGTCTGGGATGCGTCACTGCTAGCCAACCAGCTCAGACTCGACTTCAACCGGTTTCAGCGCCTGGGCCAAGGAGTCACCCGATCGCTCTCCAGTGCCATGGTCGCTTTGAACGCTCTTGCCGGCTGAGGTCGACCCAGGACCCGGGCTGTGAGGGCCCGTAGAGGTCATCCATCGAAAACGCGCCACCACTCCTGGGACCCGGCAGTGATCACCTGTTGAACCAGGTCTCGTGGTGGCTATGCTTACTCTGAGTGGGCAAAGTGGGCAGCAACATTTGGAGTGTTTCTTCAGTCGCGACCGGAGGCACGTCGATTTCAGTACGGCGATGACTACTCTCAGTGAGCGGCGGGCGGTTCTGATGGGGAGCAGCGGGCTTGGGTTTAGTCAGGAATGAGGTGGCATCGATGAGTCAAAACGCCGAATCGGGGCGCTGTTGGGCGTGCGGGAGCATGTCGATGCAGCCCATCTTCGAGATCAAGGGAATACCACTGTCGAGCCTCATCCTCATGGATACCCAGGAGGAGGCCAAAGCCTTTCCTAGGGGAGATCTTCAGCTCGTCGTCTGCACGGAATGCGGATTCATTTTCAACATGTCTTTCCGGCCCGAAGTTGTGGACTACACGCTGCCCTATGAGTCAAGCCAAGACTTCTCGCCCCGCTTCCGCCAGTTCAAACAGGAGCTCATAGACCACCTCATCAACAGCTATGACATCAAGGGCAAGGAGGTACTCGAAATCGGGTGCGGTGACGCCTCATTTCTCGAAGCCCTATGCCACCAAGCCGATGCGAAGGGGTTCGGGATCGATCCCACCTTCGACCCTACGCGTTTGTCGGCTGACGCCGCAGTGTCCGGCATCCAGGACTTCTATAACGTCACGCATGTCGACCTTACGGCAGATCTGATCTGCTGCCGGCATACCCTCGAGCATGTCCAGCCCGTTGGCGAATTCGTCGATCTCGTTCGGCAATCAGCAGTCCGAACGACCGGCTCGGTCGTGTTCTTCGAGATCCCAGACACGGACAGAATTCTCGAGGAGGGAGCGTTCTGGGACGTCTACTACGAACATTGCTCATACTTCACCCTTCCCTCATTGGCCAACCTGTTCAGATCGAGAGGGTTTGAGGTCTTGCGGCTGAAGAAGGGGTACGACGACCAGTACCTCTTGATCGACTCAGTCGTGAGCAGCCCCAACCCCGATTTTGACAAATCGAAGGTGAGAACGGTCGTTGACAGGTCTGAACGCTTTCGTGACGCAGCAGCCACTGCCATTCGCGGGTGGAGCGATCTGATCGCGATGGCCGCAGATAGCGGTCGCACAGTCGCCTTGTGGGGTGCAAGCTCCAAGGCCGTGGCGTTTCTGGCGTCGGTTGACGTGGAGGACTCGATCTCTGTCGCGGTCGACATAAACCCGTTCAAACAGAACAAGTATCTCCCTGGGTCGGGCTTGCCCGTGATCGGTCCCGAGACGCTTCCAACCGTCGCACCCGATCTCGTGATCGTCATGAATCCAATCTATGTGCCCGAGATTCGCCAAACATTGGACGACCTGGAACTGCACCCCGAGATCCATGCGCTTGGGGTCGACAACCAATGACCAGGTTGATGCAGCCGAATTCAATCGATCAGTGACATCGACACGACGTCCTCTGATCTCGATCGGTCTACCCGTGTACAACGGAGCAGATCAAATTGGTGACGCCATCAGAGCGGTGCTCAAGCAGACGCTGGAGAACATTGAACTGGTCGTTTCCGACAATGCATCCACCGACGCCACCCAAGAGATCTGTGAGGACCTGGCGAGGGCAGACGAGCGGGTGCGCTATTCCCGCAATTCCAGCAACGAAGGCGCCGCAGCGAACTTCAATAAGGTGTTCAGGTCGAGTCGAGGTTCCTTCTTCAAGTGGCTCGGCCACGACGACTTTCTCGAGCCCACCGCCATGGAGCAAGCGTTGCAGGTCCTTGAGTCACGGCCAGACGTTTCCGTGGTGCACTGGCTCGAGAGAATGACTGACGGCAACGGGAATGTCTTGCGCGTGTACGAACCCAGCCAGGGTTTTCAGATTGATGGCGACACAGCCGGGGCTCGATTTCGACAGATGTTGTTGTGGCGACACAACGGCTTTGGTGGTGATCCGTTCTTTGGTCTCATGCGCCGTCAGGCTTTAGAGGCCACCAGGCTCCAGGGCAGGGGGACCAACCCCAACTATCTCCTCCTCCAGGAGCTGAGCCTCATCGGCAAGTTCTTTACCATTCCTGAGGTGCTCGCTGAACGGATATACAACGATGTTCGGGTCACGGCACCAACGATGATCAGGTGGCTGGACCCGTCAGGCACCGTGGGATACCCGCACCTCCGTAAGGCGCGTGAGTATTTTAAGGTTGGGCTTCGTCATGGAGAGATGAGCACAATCGATCGTCTGGTCACCGGGGCGACTCTGATCGCCTATCACCTGCATCCTCGCGAGATAAAGGGCTTCGCCTGGGACATCACCAAAGGACGACTGCAGGCCTGAAGTCGAACCGGTACCAGGTTCTTCGTGGTGGTGTTCCCATTCTCGAATCGGTCCACGACTATCTGACCGCTCTAGCTTTCAGGAAACTGCCACCCGAAGGCTTCGATCTCTCGCCGCCATATTTGCGACACGCGTTCACGCTCCCAATCGCCGTATAGCTCATGAAGTAATCCCTTAGGACGATGACCGCTTTTTGCGTTAGGCAACTCCGGGACGGTGGGCAATCCGATACGAGTAGCCAGAGTCGGCAATTCGTCGGCCAAATTCTCATATCTGATCACTTTGTCAACGATCACTCGATCGTTGGCCGTGTACAGGGCCCAGTTGCTATATTGCTTGACTCGCTCTGAGTTAAGAAACTCTTGAAACGTCGGTCGCCGTTCGAAATGACTGGACTTCCAATAGAACGCCGATACCGCCAAGTCCCAGGGATTACGTTCGATAGTGAACTTGAAATAATTGTCCCATTGCTGTTCGGGCAGAATCCTCCGCAATCGTTTGGCGGGAAAGTGGTTGTAGTAGGCGGTGGATCTGCCTCGAAGTCGGTTTTCCCATTCCCTTGACCCCCATTTAGTCCAGGGAATTTCCCGGTTCTGAGGACCGAGCCCTCCGAGTTGCTCACGGGTCTCCTCATCTCTAAGTGAGATCCGTGTGATGACATCATCGGGACCCAAGAACATCGACAGGGCAATCTCTAGGGACGTCCCGGCGGTCTTGCGGGATTTTATGAAGATGAACTGGTAGCGATGCGATATAAGCAATGGTGGGCCTTATTGAGTGACGTCATCGTCCATAATCACCGTGGCGGGAACAAACAGCGTCAAAAAGATGAGCCTAATAACCGCGCCAGATCATGACAGCGAAGTTAGCCGTCGATGACGACATTGTCGATTCCGATCTTCGAGAGCGCCCGAAGCTGGAGGAGGTGTGCAAACAGGTGTTTCTGATGGGCCAGGGTATCGGCTAGCCTCGCTCTTAGACTTTTTCGCACCAGGTTGAGGCTCCTTGGACACCCTTTTCGATCTTTTCACGCGCCCAGACTTCCAGATTGGCCTCGTCTGTGGAATCGGAGCATCGGTGATCATGCTGACTTCGCTTGTGGTGAAGGGCCTATCAAGTCGCCTAGCCGGCCCCATCTCTGTATGCCTCCTTCTAGCCGCCGCATTTCTTGACCTTGGCCAGCGCCTGAGCCTCGCCGCTGGAACTGGTGCCATGGCCATCGCAGGTTTTCTGTGGACGCGCTCTCGCACCAGTGCCGTCATTGTGGCGTTTCTGGGAGCATCCATCCTGATCTATCGAGGCGGGATCTCAGAAACAGCAGATGTGTGGGTACGCCCCCTGGGATTGGCGGTCATTCTCTTGGTTGGGTGGAGCCTGACTCGTTATGAAGAGGCGGGGAACCGACCGAGCTCGGTATTACTCCTGGCCCTGACACTTTTCGCAATATGGGTGAACGTGCCGGAAACCAGAATCGCTCGCTTGTTCCTTGGTAGTTGGTCAGGGCTATTACCTGGTCTAGCGGTAGCCGGTTTGCCGAAGTTGGGTTGGTGCGCTCCCGCCATCGCGGGACCGATTGTCTGGATGACTGCCGTGTCGGGCACGGGTCGGCCTGGCTCGATCATCGGCGGTTGGGCCTCGATGGGCATTCTTTTGCTTAAACCGTGGCTATCGACAAAACCTTGGCATACCTATCTTGTCCACGCTGGGCTGGTTCTGGTCACGTCTCGCGTTGCCGGATTCAGGGAATCCCCGATCGAAGCAGCGGTGATCTCGCTCACCGCTTTCGCTATTGCTGGCGTCCTGTTGTGGCTGATGAGATTAGGTGCTGATCGAGTTCAGTCGGCCTCCCAAAGGGGTGTGGCAAGGTGACCCCTTCTGTTGCCTTTTCGGATGTCCATAAGGTGTATAACCCTGCACCCCTCTGGCTAAAGGCAATGATTAAGTCCCCAATTCGGAAACCCGTCCAGGCGCTCCAGGCTGTTAGTTTCGAGGTGGGTCCTGGGGAGATTTGTGCAGTCGTTGGACCAAATGGTGCTGGCAAGACCACCTTGTTTCGAATTCTTGTAGGTCTAACAACGCCGACAAGTGGTTTTGCGAGCGTGCTTGGATACGATGCCGTCACCCAGAGTGTCCAAATACGGCGGCGACTGGGGTGGCTGCCAACTGATGACGCCTCGTTACTTCAGCGACTCAGCTGTGGTGACAATCTTCGCTTTCATGGGCGACTGAAAGGGCTTTTGGGCCGGGAGCTTGAGACGGCGGTTCAGGATGCCCTGGAGGTCGTGGGACTCCGGGAGGTAGCTCGGACCGCGGTGTTGACACTCTCTTCAGGAATGAAGGCGCGCCTCAGACTGGCGCGGGCAATCATGCATAAGCCTCAGGTGCTGATTCTCGACGAACCAACCGCTGCAGTCGATCCCGTTGGCGCTCATGGCCTCCTCAACCTCATTGTCGACATTGTTCGTCAGGGGGACCTAGCTGCCTTGATCAGCTCCCACCGCTTGGACGAGATAGAAGCCCTCCACTCCCACGTCGTTCTCCTCAACAAGGGCACCCTCCTTTTTGACGGCGACCTTGACGACCTTCGTCGCGATATAGACCGGCCCCATCTCGAGTTAGCGTTTGGGTCCCAACAAGGGTTTCTGGACGCTCGGACTCATCTAGCCGAGTTGGAAGGCGTCGAGGTAATCCGGACGATTGACAACGAAATCCATGTCGCGGTGCGGCGCGGAGTATCACTGGGTCCCGTGCTACTGCGCCTTGAAAACACTCTGGAGGATCTGCTCGAACTTCGCCAGGTGAAGGTGCCCTTGAGAGACCTATTGGCTGAGATTTACGGCACAGTCAAGAGAGATCCCGAATGAGCGACCTATGGCGTCGAATCGCATCATCCATGAAGCGGCTATGGTCGATGACTGTCGCGTTCTTGAGAATGGACGCGATTGAAGATCTCAGCTATCCCCTGCCATTCCTCCTGAGTGAGGTGGGGATCCTGTTCCCCATCGTAATCTACGTTTTCATTGGAGAGCTTGTCGGCGAGTCTCCCCGGGTGGGAGGCGATTATTTCACTTTCGCCGCGATCGGCACAGGTGTGACTCTGATTTTGCAGAGCGCCCTTGCCGGTTTTGGTATTTCGCTGCAAAGGGCACAGAACCGCGGACAATTCGAAACTCTCCTGGTCGAGCCGCTCCCATGGATCTATTTGCCATTTGCCATGAACCTGTGGCGGGCGATGCTGGGTATGTTCAACGGCGCCCTGGTGTTGCTCTTTGCGGGACTTCTGGGCGCTAACTATCTGCTATCTGGTTTATGGCAATTCGCCTTATTGGCGCTTCTCGGGGTCGTGGCGAGCATGGCGATCGGAATCGTCGCAGCTTCTCTGGCCATAATTGCGAAGAGAGCCTCGCCCATTCTCTCACTCTATGGGATGGCCTCGTCCCTTCTTGGTGGCGCCCTTTTCTCTGTTGATCAGCTGCCCTCGTGGTTGAGACCTTTCAGCTGGGTGATACCCCACACCTATGTGATCAACGCGTCGAGGTCCGCATTGATGTCGGACCCTGGATCCTTCGTAATCCTTCCTGGTCAAGCAATCATGGCCTTGCTGGTGTTCGACGTAGTGATGATGGCGGTTGGGCTGTGGCTCCTTATGCGGTCACTGCAGTTCGCGCGAACCGCTGGCATACTGGGTGGTTACTAGGCTCACGACCTGGTTCGCCGTTGTCTCAGACCCTCCGCTGCCACGTAAGCGATTCCTCTATACGCAGCCTTAAGCCCGTTGGATAACCTGGCGGCGCCAGAGAATGCCCTCAAGCCGAGCCGATAAAGCCGTTGTCTAGGGGACCAAGTTTCTGGCATGGTGCGCTCGTAACCCAGCTCGGCAAGCACACCTCCTGCCAGAAGTTCAAACTTGGTGACCGCCTCCGACGGCATGTCGCGGCGCCAATCTCGGAGCTGAGGCGTCGGGGGTAGCCGCAGGTGTTGATGACGGACGGGAAACCGGACATCTCCGATCACTGACTGGGCCCTTTCGTGATAGCGGAGCATCACTTCATCGAAGTCCAACTCCAGGAATTGGCAGACTTCTCTCACAACCGTGGCTGGATCCACTACCAGATCTTCGTACCGGATCTCCATGTAACTTCGGGGTCCGATGACCCGACCATCCCGCCTCCCTATGGTGAGGCGACGTCGCCAATCCAGCGCCGCCTGTTCCAGGGTGTTTGGACCCCATTCCTTTATCGACATATAGGACGACGCCACGTCCCGGCCGTCCCTAATTATGTGCACAAACCTGGCCTCGGGGAACAGACGCAACAATTGGGGCATGTGCAAAACATGCATGGGTGTCTTGTCCCCATATTTGGACTTGTTGTAGCGGATGGCTTGTGCCCCGTAAACAGACCGCATGACATCGGAGAACGACAGCAGCGATTCGTCAGCCTCCAAATCTCGAAGGAATGATTCCGGAAGACCCCATCGGCGGAACGAGTTGTTGCGACGCAGAAGATGCAGCAATGCGGCTCGATCGAAGGAATTGCCGCGTTGATACCGCCACCTGTTACGTGGAGAGGAGAGTCGGACCACGAAGGAAACCTCGTCCGGAATGAAGACCTGAGGATGGGAGTCGAACATTGCGCGCAGTAGCGTCGTTCCTGACCGACCGCATCCTACGAAGAAAGGGAATACTGGCTGAGCTATCCTTCCAGGCTGGGGTCGATTCATCAGAATTCAAGTCCCCCTGGAGATGCGTTTGATGGCGGACCTCAGGGGAGCCAGCCACTGTCGGCCGCGTAACCACTTCACAGGCGAACTTCGATACCAGCCTATCCTGTGAAGTCTTCGAAACAGACCGCGGGTTGCGGGCGGACTCGGAGTCCCGACAAAATCGTATCCGCGATATGTGGCAAGCTCCTCATTGAATGTGTCGATGAGCGGCGACAGCTCAGCCAATATCGGCCTGAAGATCAGTCCGCGGTTGTTCATCTCATTGTGATAGTGCAGGACAAACGGCGGCCCTAGTTCACCCCGATATAGTGGGTGAATCCGACCCGTAGTCGAAAAGTTGATAGAGGCGGGAAGACGGCTAATTGGAATACCGTCAGCAATTCCGGTCAGAGCCAGTGCCATCTGGTCAGTGAACTTGCGCTGCGGCAAGATCCCTGGATTGGCTTGCTTGAATTGGATAAGATCAGCAATGCGTTTCGACCATCGGTGATATAGGACCGAGCTGAGCGCAGCCGGCACAAACATTACACCGCTGTTGTAATAGGGATACACCATTTGGCCCCCGGAGGTCGTGAGCAACGGGCGACTGGGTTCTTCGATGTCTAGCTCGCGAAAGACCAGACGCCAGGCATCGAGACCAAATGGGTCGTAGTTTTCAGGCTTTGCCTGAATTGAGACTCCAGAGCCGATGATTTCGGATAGGTCACCCATGACGATGGTGTCGCAATCCAGGGCGAGCAGCACGTCAAACTCATAACTATCGACCAGCTGAAGCATACGAAGCTTATTGGAGGTGGGGATGCGAGCATCAAAGCGGTCCACGATTCGGATCTCTGCCCCCAACGCCTCCAAATCAGCGGAATAAGCCGGTTCAACAGTCTCAACGAAGTTGACGACAAACGGTGCCTTCGAGAGTTTTCCACCAAACCGACGGACGGAGAGGACAAGGTTGGTCACCTCACGATGCCAGTTCTCACCATTCTCAGAAACGCACGCGAACAGTACCCTCAATAGCCCTTCCCTTGGTGACGAACCACAATGCTAGATTGCCTCGATGTTGATGTGAACTGGTTGCTTAGCCTGTATCACGGAATGACAGGCACGTAAGCCAGCACGTTGGCGATAGTAGCCCGCCAGCCTGCAAGCCTTGGGGCCGATGGAATGCAAGCGTTAACCAAACCTTTTGTAATCGTTGTTGGGTGCGGGCGATCCGGTACCACGTTGCTCCGGGCGATGATGGACAGCCATCCGATGTTGGCTATCACCCGCGAGGCGGAGTTCATTGCGCCTATGGCGAGACAACGGTCTCGATATGAGCGTCGTGCCGGATTCGCCGTCGAGAAATTTGCCAAAGACTTGGGCGCAAGCAAGGCGCCCCGCGTCCTCAGCATGACGCCTTACGAAATCCGCGAAGCGCTCCAAAATGCTAAACCCTCGAGCTACGCCGCCGCAGTACGCGTCGTCTATTCTGCGTACGCTGACTCACGGGGCAAGCTCCTGTACGGTGACGGGACCCCCAAATATGTGCTTGCGTTAGAACGCCTAGCCAAAGTGTTTCCGGAGGCCAGGTTCATCCACCTGATTCGTGATGGCCGCGATGTGGCATTGTCATACATGGGCTTCGCGAACGGGCCGAACACGATCCCAGAAGCAGCCGCACATTGGAGCCGATTGGTTAATGCAGGTCAGGTCGCGGGCAAGAGACTTGGCGACACTAGATACTGCGAGGTCCGCTTTGAGAACCTTGTCAAAGATCCCCCGCTCGAACTCTCCGCATTGTGCTCCTTCCTTGGGATTACGTTTTCACCGCACATGCTCGAGTACCATCGGCGTCCTCGCTCCGAACTCGCGATCAACCCAAACAAGGCAGTTGACCGTCCCCCGATGCAGGGAACCCGAAACTGGCGTGAGGAAATGTCGCCCCGCGACCAGTCACGGTTCGAGGCCATCGCTGGAGACCTTCTCGAACGGCTGCACTACGAGCGCTCCGTGCAAGTCAACCAAATGTCCTCTTCAGCCGCGAGGCTGGCGATCGGTGGCAAAATCATGACGTTGCGAATTAGAGCACTAGCGAAGCGGCTGACCCGGG
This sequence comes from Acidimicrobiia bacterium, assembly GCA_040905905.1. Lineage (GTDB taxonomy): Bacteria > Actinomycetota > Acidimicrobiia > Spongiisociales > ZC4RG35 > JAICND01. The sequence goes on along the minus strand of JBBDQN010000050.1, from coordinate 91,842 downwards.
GATCACGGAAACGCATAGAGCAGTGAACTCCGTGAGCGAAAGACCGCTCACACGGTTATCCCGTAGAGAGGTAACAGGCGTCGTGCTATCCCATCTGGCTCATAGGCCGCCGCTCTCACGCGACCCATGGCTCCCAGTCTTGCCCGCAGCTCTGGATCAGATGCGAGGTTGTCGATCGCAACAGCAGCTCCCAGCGGATCTTCCGATCGGAAAAGAAGGCCAGCCTCGTCCTCTCCCAGCAACAATCGATGCGGGAGAATGTCCGACGCCACCACCGGGATACCGTTGAGCATCGATTCGGCAACCACCCGACTGAACGATTCTGCCCGAGATGGCACGAACACGATGTCGGTCTGTGAGTACACACGTCGCACGTCTACTTCTCTGCCTACGAACTGAACGACGGGATATTGTTTTTCCAAGGCCGTGAGAACCTCGAGCGGGACATGAGTCGCGCGGGCAGGGGTAAAGAGCTTCCAAGAAACACTCGAAGCAACGTTCGAAACTACTGCGGGTATGAGGTCAAAGCCTTTCCGCAGGCTGGGCCCACCGAGAAACCCGACAACCAGATCATCCCCCCCTTGCCGCTCCTGAGCGACAACGTCAAGCGGCTCGACAGGATTGGGGACGATGTGCCCCTCAGTGAGGCTGCACAGTCCATTCGCCACGGCTGCCTCAAGCCCTATTTCCGAGACGGGCACCACCACGAGTTTGGGAAGCATACGTCTCCACAGCGGACCAAAAAGCCGACCCCACCGCGATCCTTCAGGATCGCTCACCCTGACAACGACAGGAAGCCGGGCCAAAGCGGCTGCTGGTGCTACAACATTCAACCCCGTTAACGCCTGCGCGTGAATCGAGGTCAATCGACGACGTCGACGGATGATCCACACCGACAACATCAGGGCTGCCAATATGCGTTTGGCTCTGCTTCCTGAAGGCAGGGACAAATACTCATCGGCCACATTTCGTTCAAGACAAAATTCACGAAAAGAGCCCGTTTCGGGGGAGGCAAGTACACATCTCACGTAGGGGCGCAGGGCGGTTATAAGAGTGGCGAGGCTCCGATTGGAGCCTCCGAGCATTCCCGGAACAGCAACAAAGAGAATCTCGCCCCTTTGCTGAGTTGCCATTTCATCCACCGACGCTGGGTTCTTCACCGATTCAGAAGAGGTTAGAAGCTTCTGTGATCTTAGAAGGCCCGCGGATGGCGAGTAAGCACAACATCGCTGTTGGTCCGATGGTTCAGCTGCTCTACAATTCTGCTGCTCGGCGACTTCGGAAAGAACGAAATGACTGGGAAGGTTTTTTGCATCGGCTTCCATAAGACCGGCACAACCAGCCTGGGCCTAGGCCTGCAATTGCTTGGCTATTCCGTCACGGGTCCAAACGGGGTGAGTGATCCAAACATCAGCCAGAACGTATACGATATGGCGTTTGCGCTGGTCGAGCAATACGATGCTTTTCAGGACAATCCGTGGCCAGTTCTATACAAGGAACTTGACGTGAGATACCCCGGAAGCAAGTTCATCCTCACGGTGAGACCTCCGGACAGCTGGATCGCGAGTCAAGTTGCACACTTCGGGAACCGTGAAACGCCTATGCGAACCTGGATTTATGGAAAGGGTTGCCCCAAGGGAAACGAAATGTTGTACGTTGAGCGGTTCGAGAAACACAATCGAGAAGTTCTGTCTCATTTCAACGAGCGCCCGGACGACTTCTTGTTGATGGATCTCACCGTGGGTGATGGCTGGCAGAAACTATGCCCTTTCCTTGGAAGGGCCCTTCCCAACGTTCCATTCCCACACGCCAACACCTCCAAGGATCGGTACCGACGAAATCAGCTTCTGCGGAACCTCGTTCGCTCAGCAGCCAGAACGAGGAAATGGCGACCTTGATCTGCCTTCGACGTCGATCCACTCCCTGTGAGCGTCCTGACGCTCACAATGGTGGGCAGCAGGGTGGTCCGCAAGCTCAGGATGACGTAATATTACCCAACGGATGACTTCGCCTCCCATCGCTGTGGGTATACCGGTCTACAACGGTGGGAATTATCTAGCCGAAGCAATCGCTTCGCTCCGCGCCCAAATATTTGGGGACTTTCGGCTCATTATTTCGGATAATGCCTCAACCGACAACACCGAAGATATCTGCCGGCAGGCTGCCCGAGATGATCCCCGAATTGAGTATCACCGTCAACCGACCAATCTTGGCGCGCCCGCTAACTACAACTTTACGGTGGCCCGATCGCAGAGCGAGTTCTTCATGTGGCATGCCCATGACGACCTGCGCGCTCCGGCGTTCCTGGGGCTGGCGTATGAGGCTTTTCGCGCCGATGCCAATGCATCTCTTGTGTTTTCGAAAGCAGCCAGGATCGGGCCGCATGGAGAGGAACGAGGCATGATGCCTCGTAGCGATGATTTGCTTTCTCCCTTGCCTTACCGACGTTTGCGAGCGGTAATCGTCTCCCCGCAGTCCCCTCTGATGATCTTCGGCCTGATAAGACGATCAGTACTCGAATCAACTTGGGGGCACGGGGCCTTTAAAGGTGCTGATCGTGTTCTGGCAGCCGAATTGGTGCTCCTCGGAGCACCAATTGAACTGCCCGAGGTGCTCTTCTTCAACCGCGACCACCCGGGGCGCTACACCCGATTGTCCCGTGACAAACGTTCAAAATCCGCGTGGTGGGATCCTGCTACCGCCCACAAGATCTCGCTGCCGCGTTGGAAGGGTGTAGGTGGTTATCTCCGCGCGGTGCATCGTCATCCTTTGTCGGCGCCGGATCGGTTGCGGTCATACCTGGCTGTCGGTCAGAGCTTGTTCGCTAACGACTTATACATCGGAAGGCAACTAGCCAGAGATGCCAATGATGCTATGAGCGCTCTCGGCCAAAGCGTCCGATCACGGTTGGTCGCAAGCACGCGCACCAAGGAAGATTCAACGGACGACTCGCCCAATTGAAGGTTGGTTGATCGATTCCCCACGGGCTCAAACTGCGTCATCAGAGATACATGACACAAGATGAGTCAAGAGAGTGGACCTAATGCGGGACATACCCCCGCAGCCGCCGTCGGACCTGTTCCTCGACGCGGAGACCGTTGCGGACTTTGGCCCGAAAGAAAAAAGAACCGTCACTACGTTGCACCGGCAGGCGGAAAACCAGGTGATCGTCCTTGAACGGGTCGGCTTCTGTTGGTGCACCTAGAGCGGCAGTTTGGTAACTGGCGCGGATGACAGCATCAGCCGACTTTGACCAATAGCCCCACGGGTAAGCGAAATGCCGTGGCCAAAGCGAGGTTCGACGCTCGATGACTTTGTTGCACGTTTCGAGTTCGCTTTCCACCTCACTGGATTGGAGACGGCGCAGATCCGGATGGTTGTGGGTGTGGGCGCCAAGGGTCATCAGACCAGATGACAGCATCTCCTCGATCTGATCCCAGTTCAGTGGTGGTGCCAGATCATGGGACAGTGGTTGTTGAGTCTCTACCGGACGTGTTGCCAGGTAGAGCATGAACGGCAACTTTCGTTCCAGCAAATGGCGCCAGGCCACATCGAACAAGTCGCGGTAGCCGTCATCGAAGGTGAGAACGAAGAGTCTGTCTGCTCCGTGAGAGTGTCGAGCCGCCAGAGCGGTCTCGAGATCGACAATCCGGCCCCGGTTAGCCAGCCAATCGAGGTGCGCTATGAAGCTCGCCTCGGTGACTTCCATCTCGCGGCCCAGATCGGTTCCGACCTGGTGATAGATAAGGATGCGGGGGCCTCGCAGCCTGGGTAGCACAAGATCGGCCGCGGCAAACACCATTTTACCGGCCAGCCGGGCCAGTTTGGTCATTACCCGGTGGGGCGCAGCGACTGCAGCTCTTCGTCGGTCAGCACCGGGACTGCCAGCAGCCCCAGCCGCTGCAACGGAGCGATATTGGGTTTGACACCCTCACTCCAAATAGGGTTCCAGCCCCGCGGCTGCTGGTTCGCGAGCATCGACGGGTAAATCAGGCGCGCGTTTGGGGTGGTGCCTTCGTAAAGCCAGCCCAAGGCGATCTCAAACGTGCGGGCATCGGTGAGGAGCTCGCCCAGCCGCTCGACAGCCTCCGCCTTTCCGGCTCGCACCGCCGACTTCAGGTTCCGTTCCAAAGCATCAATCGTCCGTTGGACGATGCTGCCTCTTAGTTCGTCGATGCAATCCTGGTTCAAACGTGCGGAATCCACCAGCAGCTGCACGGTGCCATGACGACTGGCCAAATGCCATACGGTCGGCTCGTTGCCGCTCGACTCGATGTGGCGGTTGAAGTATTCATAGCCCAGCCACTCATCCAGAGTAAGGGTGATACCGGTAGCGCCGAATCCTTCGCTCAGCACCCAGGCAGCTTCGGCGGCGAGCCAGCTCCCCAGCTTGGCCCCGATTTGATTTCGGAACTCGCCCGTGAGAACCGTGCTGACCGTCTCATATCCCTTGACCTCGTGCAGCGGCAGGAACCCGGAGCGCACTGCCATCAGAGCATCGTTGGTGAAGTCGCTTCCGTTGGGGGGGTCCGTCATAAGGGCTGTGACGCAATCGATCATAAAGCGGGCAACACCCTCGTAGGACCCTTGCTCGACATCCGTTAGCGCCTGCATCACCCGTCCATGCAGTTCACTCCCGTCATCCTCGACGGGGAACACGGCATGGGGGCGCGAGACCTCTCCATAGCCCCCAGTTGTTCCTTTATGAGTCCTTGCCGACTGAACAGGCGGTCTCCCTCCCGAAGCCCTTACCGCACCGGCGCCCTGGGTGGCGCGGGTCACATCGAGTTCGCGAGACGAGCGTGGAGCGGGTACGCGGTCCCGAGCGATTCTCGGCTCCCTTACCCGTGGTGGACTTGCATCGACCACCCGGTCCGACCTCTTGGTCCGATCAAATGAAGCACCCCGATGATGGAGGAATGTGGCACCCAGGAATACCACTCCGCGGTCTCCCATTTCCTCCACCAGATCCTCGACGATGTCGCTGGAGCTGCGACCGGGAACCATGCACACGATTCCGTAGTCCAGTCGCTGCAATAGAACCTGGCATGCCGGAGTACGTAGATCGCCACCCACCATCAGCACCAGGTCGAAGCGGCTGGTGGCCTCCTCAAGGAAAACCTGAAAGTTGGCGCCCGAGAGAGCATCGGCAGAGGACTCCAGACCGGTGCCGGCCAGGATCACCGATACGTTGGGCCTCATGACAGTCGCCTTCTCGATGGCCTCGACTGCCAAGCGACGAGGCGCATCAGGTTCGTCAGACTTGCGATTGAGAACTTGGACAAGGCTGGTTCCCGCTCCCTTCAGCTCGGATGGCGGTGATGCTGCGTCAAGGTCTGCGTCAACGATCAGCACCGACCATCCTGAACTGGCAAAACTCACCCCAAGATCAAGGGCGACTGCCTGCGCCATCGCCGAGCCGGATCTAATCCCGGCGATGGCTACTGAATAGGACCGACCCGGCAACCGGCCTTCCACCGCCGCTCGCAAAGCCTGAATGGCGGCCTTACGAGGATGGCGCGACTCCCGGTCATACCAGACCTTGCCCGGTTCGGTCTGAATCCGACGGGGGGGAATCTCTCCCAGAACCGAGAGGCTGATATCGTCGGCCACCCAGACCGGTCGTCGAAAGCGGGCGTCCACCGAGATGGCTAAACCCGCTAGGCCCAGCCCAACCACCAGGCCTAGGAGACCGTTGATGGCCGGACTCGGAGGCGGGGGGGTGAGGTCGCTAAGCCGAACCGGAAGCGTGGTTCCTCCAGTAGTCACGCCCAACTTCCTCAGATACAGGCGAGCGTATTCAATCGCAAGGACATCGAGTCTTTGCTGGATGGCCAGCTGGCGGAATGCGAAGCTCGCATCTTCTGGCATCAGGGGCGCCAACGCAGCCTTCTGAATAGCCAACTCCGTCAAGGCGTCCTCGATCAGGACCCGTTCTTCGTCATAGGCGGCCCTGGTTTCGCTATCAGCCGTGACCCGGAGAACGGCTATATCTAGCAACCTTTGTCGCAATTGGGCCTGCTGGCTGTCGATGAACTGATGCTGTTCGACGAGGGCCGGGTCGGTGAGCCCCAAGGTCGCGAGATCGTCCGTCAGTCGACCTGCCTCCTCTTCGATCTGGGTAAGGAGCTCGTCGACGCTGGCTCCTCCCGCCAGCGGATCGACTTCCAGGTATGCCTGACGCATCTCGCCGGCTGTCTCGACAGCAGCCGGAGCAGTGGTGGCGATTGCAGAAAAGAGCAGCTGACCGGTGATGGATTCAACCGAAACGAATCGATCGAGAGGTTCCTCCGCGATGATGGTCTGTGCGGCGACCTGGGCCGACACCAGTGCATCTTCTAGCTGGGCCTCGGAACTGGCACCGCCCTCGGTCGTGATCTGAAATTGGATCGGTGCGGTCGCCTGGATTCTGCTCTCCCCATCCGTTCCCCTCAGGGACGTCAGGACAACGGCGGCCGCCAACCCGGCAATACCGAAAAGGACCACCAGGATCCAGCGGTCACGAAGCGCTCGATAGAAACGGCTCAGCTCCACGTGGTAACGGACTCGTCCGTGCGAAGGTCAAGAGTGTCAGCGACCAGGGTCAATCCCAACGTCATTTCGGTGAGAATACCCCGGATCCTGGCCCGGTCTCCCGCCCCGGCGGCGTCCACGAGATTATCGACAGCGGTTCTCAATGCCAGGGCACCCGGGTGCGGAGGTTCTGCCACCGAGATGGCTGGGTGACGGGTGGGTTCGAGGGGATACTCAGCCAACACCTCGGACATCTTCTCTCCTGGCCTGCGTCCGGTGAATACGATTTGAATGTCCCGCTCAGGAGCCAGGCCGGCCAACCGGATGAGGCGTCGGGCCAGGTCCACGATCCGGACCGGCTCACCCATGTCGAGCACGAACACATCGGAGCCTTTGGATAGCGCTGCCGCCTGCAAGACCAACTGGACGGCCTCGTCAACGGTCATAAAGAATCGGGTCATATCAGGTTCGGTAACGGTCACTGGCCCTCCCCGCTTGACCTGTTCGACAAAGGTGGGCACCACGCTCCCCCGGCTCCCGAGCACATTGCCGAACCGCACGGCGCTGTATTCGCATCCGTCGTTGCGCTCGTTGCCGGTCTGGACGAGCATCTCCGCCACTCTCTTGGTGGCTCCCATGACACTGGCGGGATCGACTGCCTTGTCGGTGGAGATAAGAACGAGCCGCTCCATCGCAGTGACAGATCCGGCATCGATCATGTTGAGGGTCCCCACGATGTTGGTGAGCACAGCCTCCTCCGGAAACTCTTCCAGAACCGGTACGTGCTTGAGAGCGGCAGCGTGGAACACCACCTGTGGCTTTATTTCGGAGAAGATCCGGAAGAGTCTCGTCCGATCTCGAATATCCGCCAAGACTCGAGTTACCGGCCCCGACCAAGTCATATTGGCATCGTGGAGCAGGGTCTCATCTCGATCAAGCGCATAAACATGTGAAGGTTCAAAGCTGAGGACCTGGCGAACGATCTCCGAGCCGATCGAACCACCGGCCCCGGTGACGAGGATCCGCTTTCCACAGATGAGGCTCCCCACCTCCGTCATATCGGTCAAAACCGGCGGACGGGCAAGCAAGTCATCGATCCGAATGTCGCGAGCGTCGAGATTGGTCGACCGGCCCATCATCACGTCTTCGGCCTCCGGAATGATGCGAAGGCGCACGTCGATGTCGAGGCAACGGTCCACCACTCTCCGGGCCATTTCTGGCCCTCCCCCCACCACCACCACCTGGTCGATCTGGTGCTGGCTTATCAATTCCTGAAGATGATCCATGGAACCAAGGATCGGCAAGCCGGCGAGCATGCGGGCCGCTCCGTTATTGGCCGAGGTCTGTCTCACAAAACCGACCACCTGCCCGCCAGATTTGAATTCAGGAGCTTCACGAGCGAAGGCTGCCGCCGAGCGGGTGTTCCCAACCACGAGGATCCGAGAAGTGCCCGATCCTTGCTTCTGGAATGAAAAAAGTCGTGAACGAAAACGGACCAGTCCCATTCCGATAAGGGACACGAGACCGCCCACCAGAACGGTGGAAAAGGGCACTATGAGGTCGAAGTTGCGACCAACAACGACAAGGCCGAGGAGGATCGCTATTGCGATCGACGAGGCGGTCCCGACCTGCTTGGCCTCGGCCAAGCTGGCATGCTCCCAGACGTGACCGTAGGCACCGAGGGCGACATTGCAACCAATGTGAACCAAGACGATCAGCGGCATCACTTTCACAAGCGTGAACAGAAATTGCTGTTCCTGTACGACATCAGGGTCGAGGATCCGCACGGCCAGCCCAATGAAGTACGCCGCTGCGATCATGAAGACGTCTATCAGCGCAAATGTGTAGTCGACCCTCAGCTGGGAGGCGGCTACAGCCACCGACTTGCGCCAGTCGGACGCGCCAACCGAGCTACCCCTTGAAGAGTTCTTACCCAACACGAAAGCCTCCCACAGCTTCGCCACGGGCCCTCGAAGCAGCCCACTCCCGCTTACTTGAGCAAGGCTACCAGTCAGCTCTGACCTACAAAAGGATCAATGGTGGGTCCCACGACTCAGATAAACCCGAGCCGCACTCCAACAAGGGCTCGAACGGTAGTGTCAACCCTCAGGAGTGACACTAAGTGGGAGCGTTCTCTTCGTCTCGTGCGCCAACCGGGTGATGTGGAGTCATGCAATATCACAGAATCGAGAAGCCAAGGTCTGCTGGCCATGTCGACTTCATCGATAGGAGTCCAGCCAGGTGAAGGAGCGCGCCGTTTGGATCTCGATGGGGCTACTAACCGTTAGCGTCGGTGCGCTTCTAGGTCTGAGAATGGGCGGCATCGTAGTGCTGGTGGTCACGCCGATCTTGGTACTAGCGATGGCGGGTGTCGGTCGAATGATGTCACGGCCCGCCGACCGTGAATGGTTGACGACCTTGGTTGTTTTCGGTTTTGTCGCCAAGCTTGCGGGATCGGGAGCCCGTTACCTCGTGATTCGCTATGTCTATGGAGGGGGCGACGCCTTCGGCTACTACCGAGTAGGAACCGAGTTCGCCCATCAGTGGCGGGCGGGTAATCCCCCACCTCTGTCAGGAAACCGAGGTGAGGGCACTCAGGTCATGGAAGCCATTACGGGCGTGGTTTTTGCGCCCTTCCTACCCGACTTTCTGGGCGGGTTCTTCCTCTTCGCGGCTCTATCTTTCTTCGGCCAACTGGCGCTGTATGCAGCTATTCGACGCTGGGCACCATCCCACCAGCTCAAGATCGTCGCGAGTCTCATCTTCTTCTTGCCCAGCTACGTGTTCTGGCCTTCAAGCATCGGAAAGGACGCAGTCATGCTCCTGGGGCTCGGCATAGCCGCGTATTGCGTAGCGCGGTGCATGGAGGCGTATGAGACCCGCTGGCTGGTGGGCGCTGGTCTTGCGGTCGCCGGGATGGGCTTCATAAGGGTCCACATCAGCGCCCTGTTCGTTGGTGCCTTGTTGATGACTGCCATCGTCGCCAAGCCCCGATCCCAGGCGCGGGTTGTAGGGCTGCGAAGGCTCACCTTGATCGTTCTCTTGGCTGTAATTGGGTTCTTGACCGTTAACGCATTTCAGGCTCGTTATGGAACAAATCTTCTCGACGCGGGGGATGTGGAGTCCTTCTCCGAGTCGGTGGTGGATCGAACGTCGAAGGGCACCACGGTCCCGGGGGGAGCTGTGACGACCCCTGCCGACGTGCCAGAGGCGGTCGTATTCGTCCTGTTTCGCCCCTTCATCTGGGAGGCCGGGGAGTTTCAGGTCCTGTTGTCAGCCTTGGAGACAACGTTCCTACTAGGACTACTCATCTGGAAACTTCCCGCCATGTACCGAAACCGCAAGAAGTGGCGTTCTAACTCTCTGGTGGTGTTCTCCACCCTTTACGTGCTGGCTTTCTCGATTGCATTTAGCGCGGTCCGAAACCTGGGCATCATTGCGCGGCAACGTACCCAGGTATTGGCGTTCCTCCTGATCGTGATAATCGCTCTCGGCTGGGACGAGCCGCAGGCCAGGAAGCGACGATCTACCAGTCCGAGCCGGCCCGACATCGCCACTCGGCAGCTCGTCTCGGTCGGCGACAGTGCTGGCGTCCGCCAGAGCGAGTAGCGAAATGGCGGCAAGGCTCCCCGACCTTCAGGAGCGGGTTCGAACCAGCCTGTCGTACTCAGCCAGGCGGCGCCTTCTCATGGGCCGGATCGCACTGCGAACGCCCACCGCATCCCTGCGCCTGCTGCCGGATTTCATCGTCATCGGAGCTCAGCGGGGCGGAACCAGCTCACTTTTCAAGTATCTGTCGTTCCATCCCGAGATCGTGCCGTCCCTCCGCAAGGAGATTGAGTTTTCCAACCGGTATCGAGGAGAACATGGTGTGCATTGGTACAAGGCTCACTTTCCTCTGGCCTTTAGTCGTCGCAGGGCAGCGGCCAGAGGAAGGCGCCTGCTGACCTTCGAGGCCACTCCCGTCTATCTCGATCATCCCCACACGCCGGCCCTGATCGCCGAGATGATGCCCGCAGTCAAGCTCGTAGTGCTGCTACGCGATCCCGTGGCCCGGGCGTTGTCTCACCACCAGCACATGACCCGATTGCGGCTGGAGACCTTTCCTTTCCCTCAGGCTGTGCGCTTTGAGGAGGAACGAATCGGAGAAGAGCGTTCGAAAGTGTTTGCTGATCCGCTCTACTACTCACGGCCTTACACCAGATACTGCTATGCGTACCGTGGTTTCTACGCCGAGCACCTTCAGAGATGGCTCACGCATTTCGATCGGGACCGGTTTCTGCCAATCCGCAGTGAAGACTTCTATGCCGACCCCTCGACAGCGCTCGGCCGGATTCTCTCGTTCGTAGGTGCGGACCCTGAATGGCGACCGGCGGAATTCGCCAACTTCAGTTACCGATCTGGCCCGCCTCCCCAGTATGAGGACATGGACACAGCCACCAGGTTGTTTCTCGAAGAGCGGTTCGCACCTCACCACCAGCGTCTCATCGATCTATTGGGGTCAGAGTTTTCGTGGTGATCTGTCCGGGGCACACCTGAGGCTGCCGACCTCTTTGCGGTCGGGCCTAGGCAAGTAACATTGCTCCGGGGTGCGGGTGAAGGGCTCGCCAGGGACACGGGATAGGTAATTGTGAAGGTTCTGGTTACTGGTTCTGCGGGCTTCTTAGGGCGTCATGTGGCTCGTCACTTCGGCGATCAAGGTTGGGAAGTCACCGGATTCGATCAAGTCGACCACGATGAAGGCAAGACGATCGTTGGTGACCTCACCGCCACTGACTCCATCGGGGCAGCCGTGGCGGGCAACGATGTCGTCGTCCATATCGGGGCCATTGGCGATGTTTACCTGGCCGGGGAGCAGCCAGCTTTGGCCGCTTCGGTCAACGTCGTGGGGACCGCCAACGTGGTCGAGGCAGCAATGGCCTCTAACGCCAGGGTCGTTTATGCGTCGACCTGGGAGGTTTACGGCCATCCCCACTATCAGCCGATCGACGAGGACCATCCCACCAACCCGGACCATCCTTACAACATCACCAAGCTGGGTGGGGAAAGCATGTTGTTGGCAGCATGCCGGCTGCGGGGACTGTCCGGAATGGCGTTACGGCTCGGAACTGCTTTTGGGACTGGTTTGCGGCCCAATTCGGTGTTTCGGATTTTTATCGATCGGGCCCGGCGCGGTGAACCGATCACCATCCAGGGCGACGGCTCCCAGGGGCGCCAGTTCACCCACGCCCATGACATCGCCCGGGCCTTCGAGATAGCTGCCCGCTCCGAACTGACCGGAATCGCGATCAACGTGGTCGCCCCGAAGACCATCTCGATCCGAGAACTGGCCGAAACTGTTGTGCACCGCTTTCCAACGGAGCTCAACTTCGGCCCACCTCGACCGGGCGATGTGCCTCCGGCGCTGGTTTCTGCCGAACGGGCGAACCAGATGCTGGGGTGGCGTTCGCAGGTCCCCTTCACGGAGGGGCTCGATGAGTTGATCGATGATGTCCTCAGAGGGGACTAATCGACCTCGCATCCTCATTCTCATAAAGGGACTCGGGATTGGAGGAGCTGAGCGGCTCGTGGCCGAAGCCGTTCCCTTCTGGAATCGCTCGATCTTCGATTACCGGGTCGCCTATGTGCTTCCGTGGAAGGATCAGCTAGTTCCTGACCTCATAAACGCACAGGTACCGGTCGACTGCATCGGAGGCCGTTCCGGTCTCGACTTGGCTACACCCTGGCGCCTGCGACGCTTACTCGGAGAGATCGATCTGGTCCATGCCCACCTTCCCGCCACCGGCATCCTTGCCCGGGTGGTCTCCAGCGCACCAGTGGTCTACACCGAACACAACCTGGCCGGATCGTATCGGCAACCCACGCGGACGCTCAATCGGCTCACCTTCGGACGCAACCGGGCCGTCACCGCCGTTTCAACAGCCGTGGCAGATAGCCTCCGAGGCTTTCCGGGGCCCGCCCCTGTGGTCGTGCCCAACGGCGTGGCGGTTTTAATCGACGACGCCCAGGTGGCTGAGGTTCGTAAGGATCTCGGTGTTTCGCCAAATCAGCCCCTGGTGGTCCACGTTGGGAACATACGCCCACACAAAGGGCATGAAACCCTGGTCAAGGTCGTCTCCCTTCTGTCGAAAATCGTTCCTGACGCAGTGGTGGTCAGCGCCGGAGGCGAGAAGTTCCCCGGCGATCTCGCTCGTGTCCGGAACCTGGCGACTGCAGCCGGCCTGTCACATCACTTGCGATTCCTTGGCCGTATCGAAGATGCCCGGCCCTTGTTGGCTGCGGCCGATGTGGTGGTGAACCCGGCCGACGTGGAAGGCCTTCCTCTCGTCCTGCTGGAGGCACTCGCTCTCTCTCGCCCCGTGGTGGCAACCGCGGTCGGCGGAGTGCCCTCCGTTATTGTCGACGGTCAAACTGGTCGTCTGGTCCAGCCAGGAGATGCCGACGCCCTGGCCAGGGCCATAGCCGAGGTCCTCGCCGATCCGAAACAGGGTCGGAAATGGGGCGAAGCGGGGGCTCGCCTGGTCAACACCGAGTACGGGTTGGCCAGGATGGTGCAATCGTTCGAGGGCATCTACCGGGCGTTGCTCAACCCGGAGTAGTGCGGTGAGCAACAGTCCATATCACCATCAGCAGTCCTAGCCCAGCCGCCGCGGCTGCTGCCGTCCGAGGTTCGGCCAGAATCTCCGTTACGACTATCAAGCTCACCCAGATGGCCTGAGCCACAGCAAAGACTGCGGTGACCCGGCCTACTGACCATCCGGCTAGTTGATGAATACGGTCGTAGACATGGTCCCGGTCGCCGGCAAACAGGGCCATGCCAGCTCGAAAACGACGCAGAACGGTGACTGCCAGATCGAACAACGGCGCTCCCACCAGAGCCACACCGACCAACGCCTCCCAGTGGTCACGAGCAACCGTCAGAGTCGTATACGCCAGCACGGCGCCGGTTAGGTAGGCGCCGTTGTCACCCAAGAAGACCCGGGCGGGAGGGCGATTCCACATGAGGAACCCTGCCAGGGCCGACGCTGCCATGAGGGGCAGTAGCCAAACAGAGAGTTCTCGATGCAAAGCTAACCAGGCCAACCCAAGGAAACTGACGGCGGTGGTCGAGCCAGCCAGAGCATCGAGACCGTCGATCAGATTGACGGCATTTACGCAGACAACGACGAGGACAATCAATCCGAGACCCCACAACCAGTTCCGCCCCCCGATCGCCAGCACCGCGCCTGCCACAGCGGCAGCGCTCAACCGAAGGAGGGGGGAGAGGCCCCTCCGGTCATCGACAAGGCCAATCAGGAGCATCAACAACGACCCGGTCGCGAGCAGCGGATCGAATTGCCCGCCGACGATCAGTCCGGCATGGAGCCCCACAAAGAGCCCTACCCCGCCCAATGGCACGGCCGCTGCTTGGTGAGTTTTCAGGCTTCCGTCGGGAGCGTCAACAAAACCCCATCGGGGACCAAACCGCACCGCGACCGCGCACCAACCAAGGACAACCAAGGACGCCAGCCCCGCACTCAGGGCCTCCACACCAGCTCCAGCGATGGCTCACCGCGATGCACCTCGACCGTGTCATCGTTGCCAAAGCCCAGCTTGCGGTACACGCGGATCGCCGGTTCGTTACTGGCTCCCACTACGACCTTCATCGCCCCGAATCCCCGAGTCCCGGCCCAGTTCAGAAGCTCGGCTCCGAGCCGATTGGCGAGTCCACGACCACGGGCGCTGGGAGAGACCGCCATAGAAAGCAGTTCCGCAGCGACATCGTCGTGGCGGCCGACTCCATAACTACGGGTTTCTTTAACCCGCCGAATCATTCCCGGCCGCAAACGGGGAAGAATTCTCACACCGGCCGGGATGGCATATCGCCTACCGAATCGGCGATAGAAGGCACCCGTATCGGAGGTGCCGGCTACGAAGCCAAGGACAATCCCACCTTTGTCGGCCACGAACACCGCACTGTCGGGATCATTGATCAGTGCCCGGTAGAGGACCGATAGGAAACTGGGCCCCAGGGCGGACAGAAACCCCGTGGTGATTCCGCTTATGTGCAGGTCGGCCACAATCCGCCGATCGCTGTCATTGGCCGGTCTGATCACTTCCTGGGTCGATGGGGGCCAGGCAAGACCCTTACGTTGCGCTTGACGCCGGTATGAATCGAGGACAGCACTGACGATGAGGCGTTCGTCGAATTCAGACCTGGCTTTCAGGTAGGCAGCTTCCCCCATTTTGTGTCGAAGGGAAGGATCAGTGGCCAAGGTTTTGACGGCAGAAGCCAGTGCCTTACTGTCGGCAACAGGTATCAAGATGCCGGTGCGGCCATCATCGACTACCTGACGGCAACCACGAATATTGGTAGCCACAATCGGCAGGCCGCTCGCCGCCGCCTCCATCGCCGCCCGAGGAAACCCTTCTCTATAACTCGGCAGGACGAAAAGGTCGAAGCCGCCATAGAGCCTCTCGACGTCGGTTCTCATGCCTAGGAACTGAACCCCGTCTGCCCGAGCCCCTTCAACCACAGACCGGTCGAGACCGTCTGTCTTGGAGGGGTCATCTGGACCCGCGGCCACAAAAACAGTGCCGGAGTTCCGGAGCAGACGCGCCGCGTCGAAGAACTCTCGATAACCCTTTTCTTCTACGAGGCGGCCAACCATGCCGACCACCACATCGTCTGGGCCCGCTCCCAACTCCGCCCGAACCGCCGACCGTGCCTCCCGAGCCCTGGCCGGGTCGAACCGCGCCAGATCGACCCCATTGCCGAGCAGCCGTAGCTTGTGATGCGGATAGAAGCGAAGACGCCGGAGCAGGTCGATGTCTTCAGGATTCTGGGCTAGCTCCTCGTCCGAAAAGAGCGCGGCGGCTCCTTCCAAGCCATAGACCACCGCCCTTTTGGCAAGGGTGTCGGACTCAGTGGCGTACAGGCCGTGGATCGTATTCACGATCACAGGAACCCCGGCCAACCGGCCCACGATCCTTCCGTAGACACCGGGCTTGGGATTGTGGGTGTGCAGGATCTCAATGCGTTCCTGGCGAAGGATTCGCCATAGCTGCAGCGCGGATTTGAGGTCGGCCAGAAGAGACATCCCTCTGGTCGAGCTAGTCAGGGCAAGGTGCCGAATCCCTGCTTCCTCGAGTGCCGCAACGTCGGGGCCCGGGGCGCTGATCCCGATCGCTTCAGCTCCTATGTCGCGAATGGCGAGCAGCTGCGGGAAGACCAGGTAGCGAAGGCTGAGGTCGACGGTCGTCAGATGCGCGATCTTCACTACTTCGACCTTCTGCCCCGGACCGATTCCAGCGCCTGGCGATAGCGGTCGATGGCGGTTGGGAGAAGAAACCCGTGGCGCACGTGCTCACGAGCAGCTCTTCCTAATCTCAGCCCCAACTCAGGGTCTTCGGACAGCCGTTGCAGGGCTGCCGCCGCTGAGGCTATGTCACCGGCCGGTATAACGAACCCGGTCTCTCCGTCGATGATGGCTTCAGCTACACCACCCACATCGAAACCCACCGCGGGAACGCCCGCCGCCCCAGCCTCGAGGACCGCGCCCGGCAGGCCCTCAGTTCTTGACGTCAGTAATAGGACATTTGCCCATGCGAGCGAATCGGAGACGTCGGAAACGGCTCCGAGGAATTCGACCGAACTTCCGAGCCCAGCCTCCCGACTGGCCGCCGTCACCTTCTCAAGCAAGGGACCCGCGCCGACATACCGGAGTTGTCCCCGACCATTTTCCGACCAGCATGTGAAAACTTCGACTGCAGCCTGTGGATCTTTCTCGTGGCTCAGGCTCCCGAGCACCAACACCCGGAATTGTCCACCGCTGTCCGCATGCTCGATCGTGAGGAGTTCGGGGGACACGCCGGTTTCCGCCACCTTCACCCGATTGGCCGGCTGTTTTAAGCCGTCGATCAGTTGACGCGCGGTTGTGTTGGACACTGCCAGAACCAGATCGGTCCTTGACAGCAGCAACCGTTGAACCAAACGACGAAGCGCTCCCCGCGCCCAGTAGCGAGGCTCGCCAACGGACGCATAGACGAATGACGGGCGGCGCCTCAGCCCGAGCAATGCCAATGCGGTGTACTTCAACGTGGCTGAACCGTTGGCAAGCACCACCTCTGGACGGGTATCGAGAATCAGCCGTCGCAACCGCCAAACGATGGTCGGGTCCAAGCGAGCAGCTCGCTCGCCCGACTCGGCAAGAGGGATCGCCATCACCTCCGGCCCGTCGGGGGTCCGTGTCAGAGCAACCAGTTCGCTTTGCCATCCTGCCCTGACAAGGCCGGTCACCAGTTGCTCTCCAAACACCTCGGCGCCCCGTCGCCTGGTGCTAGAGACGACGATCATCGCCGCTGGCGATGCGACCGGCATGGGCCGGGACTTGATCTTGCGACGCCATCCAGGCACTGCCATGGGGGCCCGCGCTGCCAGCTTCAGGCGGTCTTTGCGATCATCATGGAGCAAGACCATCGCCAGGTTGAGGGGGTGAGCGCGGTGGCCGTCGAACGTCGCCGGATGGATTTTCCGCGCCAGCATCTCCGTAGCGGACATCGCTGCGCTGGCGGGCCGAAGGTCGGAGAGCACATCATCAGGCACTGCTGCGCCGACCCATTTCTTCCCAAACCAGAGAGCAAGGTAGGTGGTCGAGCGAAGACCATGCCTGCTCGCGAAGTCGACAATTGCCCCCCAATCAGGAGAACGGTTGATCAGCTCGATCAGGTCCCGGAAGAGGATCAAACGAAACCGGTGATCGAGGGTGGCGTGAGTGGCGAGAAAGACCCAGATGGGTGCAGGCGGAAGTTCCCAGAGTGGTCCGAGAGGGGATGCGGGTTCAAATTGGGCTCCGTCCCACGCTTCCTCAGTGGCTCCACTTGCCCGCCCAAGCAGCTGGCGATACGAGAAGAGATCCCAATGCAGGTCCACCGCAAATGTGACTCCCGAAGGGTCGTGAATGGGGATCTCACGCTTGTCGGCCTCGGGTTTCTGCCGGGGAATCGTGCGCACGTGGGGATAGTCCCTCAGCACCTCGAGCGCAGTGGCGAGCGAGCTCCTAGGCACCAGGATGTCCAGATCCGAGAATGTCCTGTGGCGGCTGTTTGCGTAAGCCCGCTCCCTCAACCAGGGCCCCTTCAACACGGCGGCTGGGACCCCGGCGTCGTGAAATGCGTCGGCTAGGTGTCGCAAATGCCTCAGCATCACCTGGTGTCTGGCGGCGAGCCGCGTGTAAACGGGAGCCGTCTGCTCCCAGTAATTAAGAGAGGTTGGATCGGAAAGGATGCCTATGAGACCATGGCGATGAGCCAATTCCAGCAGGGTGCGGGAATCACCTGGGCGGGGCTGCGCTCCGCCCGCAGCCACAGCAATCAGCCAGTCTTCAAGTGTTTTCGCAGACCCACTCATAACTCATTTACCTTCGCCGCAATTGATTTAGGATATCGGGGTGGGGTTGAGCGGAAGATCAGGCGATCTTCTTCGATGTGTTGTCCTTGCGGACGATCCGCCCGTTGCGGCTCGTTTGGCTGCTGCAATGGCGACAACCGGATCGGCAGAGGTGATAGATACCGCCGCCAAGGTCGCTGGGCTAAACGGCTCCAGACCCGTCGACCTGGTGGTGTGGGTTGCGGCTGGCACACCCATCGACTCCCTCCCGGTCCATTTGCCGGTCCTGGGCGTGGGTCCCGTCGAGTCGGAGGCAATGCTGGCCGCCTTCGAAGCTGGAGCACAGGGTTATGTGGACATCACGGCGCCCGAATCTGAGTTGGTGGAGGCCGCCCGCTCGGTAGCAGCTGGCACCGCCGTGGTCAGCCCACTTCTCCTCGGGCCGCTGCTGCGGGCCGTGGTGGATCGGCGGCGTCAGGAACGCTCGCAACGCTCCCTTCTTGAAGTCCTCACTCGACGGGAAAGGCAAGTGTTTAATCTCGCGGCCCGAGGCTTTTCCCGAAGCCAGATGGCGAGAGAGTTGATAATCAGCCCCGCCACTGCCCGCACCCACATTCAGAAGGTCATGGCCAAGCTCGACATTCACTCTCAGGCAGAGTTGGTTGGGTTCGCTGCCCGCTGCGGTCTTGATACGGAAGTGAACTGGTGAATCCGCTCAATCACCAATCAACTCCACGCCGAAGTGACGACGCCACCGCCGAAGCCAGCCCAACCGGGGCCGTCCTCCAAAAGGCGAAGGATTCCATCAAGTTCGAACTCAATGCAAGTGCTTTTGCCATCTGGAATCTCTGCGACGGCAAAACGACTCTGGTGGAGATGGCCGACGCGATTGGTGTGCTCACCGGAGCAACCACAGCAGAGACCCTGAGCGAGGTGGCACGGACAGTTGCGGAGTTCTACAGGGTCGGTCTGGCCACGGAGTTGGCAACCGCGTCGAATGGCTCTACCGATCCCCTTCCCGCCCTTTAACGAGGATTGTCGCTCTCTCGCAGGCACCTGCCCAACCTACCCTCAACATCAACAAACCACGAAGAGAGACTCATGACTAACCGCGTCGGACCACCTCGTCCCCATGTCATCGAAACCGAGATAGGTGACGAGATCAGTTTGTACGACCCAACAACCGAACGGGTAATGGTGCTCAACACCACCGCCAGCGACGTGTGGCGCCTCGCCGATGGCGAATACACCGTCGAGGAGTTGATTGATCTTCTTGCCCAGGCTTATCAGGTCGATCCCAGCTCCATTCGCGAGGATGTCCGACTTGCGGTCGATCGTCTCTCCTCGGAAGGTCTGCTGGAAGGAGGTGAGGCGTGAAGGCTGTTCGCAAGCCTGGGTGAAGGGAGGATCTTTCCGACCTGGTCTGGGTCGATCAAAGAACCTATAGCTTGATCGGTAACGAGTTCGGATTTAGAGCCGAGTCGGCCGAAGTCTTCAAACGGGTTCATCGTCTGCTGGGCGTGTTCGAACGACCTCTACGCGCACGCCCCTCCAAGACTTACTCCCTGGCAACCAGGGACGACAAACTCACGCTGTACCGCGATTGCAAGTACATCACGTCCCAGTCCGAGAGCGGGGTTGTGATCATGAGGTTGTTGGCCGAGATGAACCGGGCGGCTGTCGAAGCCACAACTCGATTTGCTGTTCATGCCGCCGTCGTGGGAGACGACGATCGGGTGATCGTTGTGGCAGCCGATTCCGGTGGAGGAAAGTCGACCCTGGCGGCCGCTCTGCTTCAACAGGGACTTCGATATGGCTCGGACGAGGCCCTATGTCTCGACGACGACGCCCTCGTCGTCAACTACCCCAAGCCGATCAGCCTCGACCCATGGAGTTGGAAAATGCTCGGACTCACTGCCGACGAGTCCTTCAGTGACGAAGCCCCCTTTGCAGCCAGCGAGCTCGGTGCTGGCTACCTCGAGGAGGGTCGAGTTCCGACAGATCTCCTAATCCCTGTCTTCACAGACGGTCCCCCCTCCTTGACGCCCTTGCCGCCGTCCGCAGTTGTGGCGACTCTCCTGCAATTGTCGTTCAATCACTACCGCGACGGTGCCCGAGCATTCGCATTGAGCACTCGATTGGCGCGGGTCATGAGGGCCTGGCACGTCGAGGTGGGAAACCCTATCGAGACCGCTAAACACATCCTCGAGACACTGTCCTGAATGGAGACGGTTCCGACGATACGGCCGTACCGCGCCGGCGATTTGGACGGTGTGCTAGAGGTCCTAAAGGCTGCGTTGGGCGAGTCACCGATCTTGCAGCGCACGCCTGCGCTCTGGGCTTGGAAACATGAACAAAACCCCTTTGGGCCCTCCCTCGTCCTGGTCGCCGAGGTCGAGGGGAGGCTCGCCGGTGTCCGGGCCCTCATGCGATGGGATCTCGAACTTCCCGACGAAACCCGACTGCGTTGTCTCCGAGCGGTCGACACGGCGACACATCCCCAGTTCGAAAGACGGGGAATATTTCGGAAACTGACTATCGAAGCGGTCGAGCAGGCCCGCAACGATGGATTCGACCTGATTTTCAACACGCCCAACGACCGATCAGGCGCTGGCT
The DNA here is from genome assembly GCA_040905905.1 of Acidimicrobiia bacterium. Lineage (GTDB taxonomy): Bacteria > Actinomycetota > Acidimicrobiia > Spongiisociales > ZC4RG35 > JAICND01. The sequence continues at coordinate 71,345 of JBBDQN010000050.1, read as the reverse complement.
ACCTGACCATGGGGTGGCGCCAGGTTGGAGCGATCGGGGTAATGGTCAGACCACTTCTAAGACGGGGGCGTGGGGTCCCCGTCGGCTCGATTCCCGATCCCCAAGACTTCTTCGATCCCGTCCCACCAACCTTCGAGCCGAAAGAATTCGCGCAACGTCTATCGCCGGGTCTGAGAACGCCCCGGTCCCAGGAGTACCTCTCGTGGCGATTCAACCTCCACCCGTCTGTGCACTATCGGGCCATCGCACACGGGGCCGCCACCGCATTGGTCCGGCCCAATGTTCGTCAGGGTCGGAAAGAGGTTGTGGTCTCGGACGTACTCGGCCGCGCCAACAGAGCAGTGATCTCGGAGATCGCCCATCGGTCGAGAGCTGCGTACGTGGCTGGTTGGTTTTCTCATGGGTCCCCGGAACGGCGGGCCGCCCTCATGGGCGGGATGATCCCGGTACCGGGACGTCGATCGCTGATTTTGGTCGCCAATCCACTTCGCGACCTCCCGATCGATGTGTTCGAAATGGCTAATTGGGACCTCGCCTTGAGCGACCTCGAGTTGCTTTGATCAAACAAGAACGGAGGCCCGGCAAGCCGGGCCTCCGATATCAGAGCGTCAGCGAATCAGTCTGACGGACAGCCGACGTTGTGGGGCATCGGGCCCCCGACGTTGACGCCGGACGAGACAGCGCATTGGTTGCCACCGAAGACCGCAATATCGATGACCGTGCAGCTTCCGGGCACAGTGAGAATGCCGGTGGCGAAGCTGAATGAAAAGCCAAATTGGCCGGCGTCGGCACCGTTGGAGGTATCGAAGCCACCACATTGTTCCGCAACTTGGCCAGCGCCGCCATCCCATGAACCATCGAACTTCGAGTAGTAGATGGTTCCGCTGGTACCACAGGTGAAATGTATGGCAACATACGAGATCGCCGGGGTGCACTGGCCAGGGCTGGTCACTGTCGCAAATGCCCGATCCAAACCGATAGTCGTCACAACCGGACTGGCCCACGCCAGTGCCGCCCCGCCGGTGACTACTCCTCGACGTAGCATCTCGCGTCGAGTCAGACCCTGGTTCTGGTCCTCACTCATCTCCTGAAAGCCTCCCTATTGCAAACCCAAATAGCCCCCGCTCGGGAGTTAGTGCCAATCTATCGCAATGGCGGGGGTGATTCCATACGACCAATGTCGTATTTCAAGACCCCGGGGGCGGACCGGATTCACCCGATCGGGGTGCTCTAAAACCCCGATTCCGGGCCTCGGAAATGGTGTCGGGGGCAAAACTGGAGAGGAGATCCCGCGTATCGAGCCCCCACTCTGTCACTGCCGACTCGAGGACGGCGAACTGATCAGGGTCATCGCAGTCGTAGACCAGCATCTCGTCGCGCCGGCCGATGAAGCGATAGTCGCTAAAACGGCGCAGGCGTCCCATCACTCCTCGGTAGTCGTTTGACCCGTTTCCACTTCGGCTCCGCAGTTTGGACACCGAGCCATGGCCACCTTGCCCACGATGAAGGTGTACTCGCAGACCGGACATTGCACCCGCGGGGACGGTTGGTCTGGCGGCCGGGGCGGTGGTGGCGCTCCCGCGTTGCCGGCAGGAGGGGGGGTGGCTCGAGGGTCGGCACCTGGAGCGCCTCTGACCACGTTCATCGAGCCACAAACCGGACACGCAAAACGGCCCGCGCCGGGAACATCGAACTGAGTGCGACAAGCCCCGCATCGAACCATCACCGAACTTCACCTCCTGCCTCGTCTCCGATTGCACCAATCGATGCCAGGTAGGCAACCTGCTCATTGAGCACCGCGCCCACGTCGGCAGCAGAGTAGGTGATCCCGTGGCGTCCCAGAATCTCGGCGGCAATGAACTCCACCGCCGGCTCGTAATCACCGGCCACGGTGACAACGGGCTGGGTCCGTCTCTTCTGGGCCAAACCCTGGAGATAGAACACCTCCCATTCGACGACTCGCTGGACACCCGCCCTGCCCAATCGCATCGCCACCTCGGAGTCCAGTCGTGGGAGGATGAACTCAACCGCATCGTTGATGCCAAAAGTGATCTCGTCGGGCGCCGTGCGCGCCGAATGCTGCCAGATGACTACAGCCGATAACGCCAGCAGCACGGCGAAGAGCGCCACCACCAGGACCATGTCACCTCCCTGTGCTCACAGCCCGAGACGTGTGGCCAGCACAGCCCGGTGATGAGCGGGCTCGCCAAAGAGGAGCTCAGAACTCTTGGCTCGTTTGAAATAGAGGTGAGCGTCGTGTTCCCAGGTGAAACCGATCCCACCGTGGATCTGGATGTTCTCAGAGGCGCAAAAGAAGAACGCTTCCGAACAGTAGGACTTGGCCAAAGGTGCGACCAGCGGTACCTCGTCGTTACCCTCGGATACCGCCCAGGCCGCGTAGTAGGCGGCCGAGCGAGCCGATTCCACCTGGACAAGCATGTCGGCACACTTGTGCTTGATGGCCTGGAACGAGCCGATGGGACGGCCAAACTGATGCCGGACCTTGGCGTAGTCGACCGACATTTCGAGGCACTTTTGAGCCCCACCCACCTGCTCGGCGGCCAGCGCCACCGCAGATCTGGCCAATATCCGCTCGACCAACTCCCATCCTTTCCCCAGCTGTCCGAGTAACGCATCGACGCCTACTTCGACGTTGTCGAGGACAACTTCGGCGAGTTTGCGAGTCATGTCCATGGTTTCCAATCGGCGCCGGGTGACACCGGGACTGGCACCATCGATCAGAAAGAGAGCCACTCCTTCGTCGGTGCGGGCAGCGACGAGGAGAAGATCGGCCGTGTGACCGTCGAGCACGAAGCTCTTGGTGCCCGATACGGCGACCCCAGTCGCTGTCCTAGTGGCCGTAGCCTCGACGCCCGCCTCCACCCAAAGACCGTTTGGCTCGGTGAAGGCCACGGTAGCGGTGAGGTCACCGGCGGCCAGAGCAGGCAGATACTTCTGCTTCTGCTCCTCGCTCCCGGCTTCCAGGAGAAGATTCGCCGCCATCACAGCCGTCGCTAGGTACGGGGTTGGGTGCAATGCCCGGCCCATCTCCTCGAGCAGCACCACCTGCTCCAAGAACCCGAAGCCCGCCCCTCCGTACTCCTCGGGGATGGCCATGGCTTGCCACCCCATCGCCGCGGTTTCTTTCCAGAGCGCCTGGTCGAATCCATCCTCGCTGTCCATCAGGCGGCGCACCACCGCCGAGGGGCTCTTTTCCTCCAGCCACTTCCGGGCCAGGCGGCGGAGCTCCTCCTGCTCCTCACTAAAGGCGAAGTTCATGGGACTAGACGGTAGACGGAAGAGGAAAGACGGAAGTCAGAACGCTGCTATCGGCAGGTTCATCAAGGAGCCGTCCTCCTCCTCGGCGGCGGCACGGCGGGCGGTCACCTTGGGTCCGACGTGGCGGAGTAAAAACCTCGCCGATGCGATCTTGCCCTCGTAGAAGGGGTCCGAACCGAGACTGGCCACAGCTATATCGGCGTGGCGGAGGAGCTGCCAGGCGATCACGGTCTCAGCCAGCGACTCCAGCAACGAATTGAGATGAAGGGCTGCCTTGTAGACCGATTCAGGCTCCTCTTGGGATGCGAATAGATGGCTCACCGCCACGCCCAGGTGAGCCTGGGTGTCGTCGACCAGCCGGCCCAGCAACTCCCTCTCTGCGGCGAAGGGATCGTCGTCATCGGTTGCCTTGACGAACTCCATGACCTGGCCAGCCAGAAACGCCACCGTTTGTCCCTGGTCCTTGACGATCTTGCGGAAGAACAGGTCCATTGCCTGGATCCCGGTGGTCCCCTCATAGATGCTGTCGATCTTGGCGTCGCGGAGGTATTGCTCGATTGGATAGTCCTCGAGGTATCCCGACCCACCCAGGACCTGAAGCGAGGTGGCGAGCAGTTCGTGGGCCTTCTCAGCTGAATAACCCTTCACGAGCGGCAGCAGCAGATCAGCGAGCCTGGCCCAGAGATCGTCGTCGGGGTGAAGTTCCGCCTGGTCGCTGGCCCAGGCGGCATAGGTCCACAGAGCCCGCAGGCCTTCGGAGTGGGCCTTCTGCAGCATCAACATCCGCCTGACGTCGGGATGGCAAACGATGGGTACCCGGGGGGTGTCACGATCCATCGCCTTGGCAAGATCGGGGCCCTGGACCCGCTCGGTGGCGTAGGCCAGGGCATTGAGATAGCCGGTAGAGAGGGTGGCAGCCGACTTGGTGCCGATGGTCATGCGGGCATGGGCGATCACCCGAAACATCTGCCGGATGCCGTCGTGAACACCACCCAACAAATAGCCCACCGCCGGGCGATCTGCGCCAAAGGTCAGCTCGCAAGTGGCCGAACCACGCAGGCCGAGTTTGTGCTCCAGGTTGGTTGCCACAACCCCGTTGCGTTCACCGAGCGCGCCGTCGTCGGGGACCAGGTACTTGGGAACGATGAACAACGAGAGGTTCTTGGTCCCCGGTCCGGCTCCGTCCCGTCTGGCCAGGACGAGGTGGATGATGTTATCGCTGGCGTCGTGCTCGCCTCCGGTGATGAACCGCTTGACGCCCTCCAGGTGGTAGACGTCGCCGTCGACGTACCTGGCCCGGGTGGTGCCCGCCCCTACGTCGGAGCCTGCATCGGGCTCGGTGAGGACCATCGTCCCAGCCCAACCCCGCTCCACCATCAACCGGGCAAACGCCTTTTGTTCCGGGGTTCCTTCCTCGAAAATCACCCGGGCGAATAAATTGCCACCGGCGTAGAGCACCGCCGTGGGATTGGACCCCAATAGCAACTCCTGGGTTGCCCAAAAGAGAAGGTGAGGCACCCGGGTCCCGCCCAGGCCCGCTGGCAAGCCGAAGCGGTCCCAGCCGCCGTCGCGCAGGGCGTGGAGGCTGGCTTTGAGCGCCATTGGCAACTTCACCTCTCCGTCGACCAACTCCAACGCCGTTCGATCCGCGGCCACGAACGAAGCCGACCATTCGTCGGCGGCGAGGCGCCCTATTTCTCGCAAGACATCACGGGCATCCTCAGCATCGATGTCGGCGAAGGGCCCGTCACCCAAATAATCCTGGAGTCGATGAGCTTCGAAGAGGTTGAACTCAAGGTCACGAAGGTTGGACCGGTAATGGCTCATCAACTCCTCACTCTGATCTTTGAGTGTCCATTCTAATTTGAGCGGACGATCAAATCCAATCAGGTGTCCTGCTAATCGGCCACTACCGTTTAGGCAGTGACCTACCGGGCCGGGATCGCCACCAGAGCACGAATCCTCCGTGCCACTCGAAGCCTTCTGGCCGAGGGAGGATTGGAAGCAACGACGGTGAAGGCCATCTGCAACATGGCAGATATTCGCCCGGGCAGCTTCTACAACCTCTTTCCCTCCAAGGAAGAGGTTGTGCTCACCGTCGTACGGGAGGCAATAAGTGCGGTTGACCCAGGAGGTCCGGACTCATCGGAAACAGTGGCGGACCTGGTGCAGGCCTATGTCCGGTTCGTCACTTCTGAGCCGGTTATTGCCCGGGTGTACCTGATAGTCGCGGTAACGGGCGGGTTGACCGACCGCAACATCGGGAAACGCCTGCTCCGTCACCATCAATCCCGGGTTGAGCGGTTTCGACGGGCCATCCTGCGCGAGACCGGCGGGTCGACGAGACGAGCCGAGGAAAAGGCCGAGCTCTTGGTTGCCACCCTTACAGGGTTCGCGATGCATGCCGTGCTCAACCCCGACTTCGACCTCCCCAAACAGGCAGAACGGTTGCTCGAAGACTAATGGCGCGGATGTACCTGTCACCTCCCGATGTTGGGCAAGCCGAGGCTGAGGCCTTGCAACGGGCACTAGAGGGGGGTTGGGTAGCACCGCTCGGCCCCGAGGTCGATTCCTTCGAGGAGGAGCTGGCACGAGTGTCTGGCCGCCGGTTTGCTTGCGCCCTTTCCTCTGGAACTGCCGCCCTCCACCTCGCCCTGATCAACGCCGGCGTAGAGGCCGGGGATGAGGTCCTGGTTTCCAATCTCACCTTCGCTGCCACGGCCAATGCGGTTCGATACGTGAATGCCAAGCCGGTTTTCGTCGACAGCGACGAGGCAACCTGGAACATGGACCCTCTGCTCCTGGCAGAAGCCCTCGATGAGTCCGATCGGCGGTACAAGGCGGTGGTGGTAGTCGACCTCTACGGTCAGTGCGCGGACTACGAACGGATCGAGAGTGTCTGCGCGGCAGCCGGTACCACTCTCATCTCCGATGCCGCCGAGTCGCTGGGCGCCCGCTACCGGGGCCAGCCCGCTGGCGCCTTCGGGGAAAGCGCCATCCTTTCCTTCAATGGCAACAAAATCATCACCACCAGTGGCGGCGGCGCCCTGGTGACTAATGACGAGGCGGTGGTCAAACATGCAAGATTCTTGGCCACCCAGGCGCGCGACCCCGCCCCTCACTATGAACACTCACAACTCGGCTACAACTACCGCTTGTCGAACCTGTTGGCGGCTCTGGGGCGCGCACAACTCGCCGACCTCGGACGACGGGTCGACCGACGTCGGGAACACAACCAGTTCTATCGCAGATCTCTTGAGGGTCTAGGAGGGATTACGTTCATGCCAGAGGCGCCGTCGTGCAGATCCACGTTCTGGCTGACGGCCCTTCTGATCGACCCCGACCAGACCGGGGTGACCAGGGAAGACCTACGCCTCCACCTGGAGACACTCGACATCGAGGCTCGCCCGGTCTGGAAACCGATGCACCTGCAACCGTTGTATCGGGAGTCACGCGTCTTCGGAGGCAAGGTGGCCGAAAAGCTCTTCGACCTCGGGTTGTGCTTGCCCTCCGGGTCCAACCTCTCGGACCAGGACAGGTCACGGGTGGTTGCAGCTATCCACGAGCGGGTTAGGGGCTAACCATGGACGTCGCCCTTCAGTTGCGAGGCAGTTACGCGGAGGTGTTGGGCGCCGCCCGCTGGGCGGAGGCCGAGGGTCTGGTCGCCTTGGCCATGCCGGATCACTACCTGGCCGGGACCGATCCCACGCTCCCCGCCTATGACCATCTGGTGCAGTTCGCCGGCCTGGCCAGGGAGACCAACCACATCGAACTGGTCAACCTGGTCTCTCCGGTGACATTCCGGCACCCGGCGGTGTACGCAAAAATGGCCGTGACGCTTGCAGAGATGTCGGACAACCGTTTTGTGCTCGGGCTCGGAACCGGTTGGCTGAAGGATGAACATCGGCTCTTTGGGTTCCCGTTCCCTACGCAGGGAACCCGGTTCCGGATGCTCGACGAGGCCCTCGCCTTCGTCCGCGCCTTTCAAGCAGGAGAAGGCTTCTCGGGAGAGTTCTATCAGATTGAGGCCTTCGACTCGCAGCCCCGCCTCCCATTCAAGATCGTCGTGGGTGGCTCGGGCGCAAGTCGTACTCCCGAGCTTGCCGGACGTTACGCCGACGAGTTCAACCTGTTTCCTAGCCTCGATGGTGACCTAACCGGCCGGGTCGCCACGTGTCACAAGGCAGCGGTCGCCGCGGACCGAGACCCGACCGGCATCCGGCTCAGCTATACGACACCGGTCTTCGCGGCGGTCAACGAATTCGACTACCTGGAATTGCTGGATGCCGAAGCCGCGGAACGAGGCCGTACTGCCAAGGAACTGGAGTCGAGGCTTGCTGCCCGCCACATTCCCTTCGGTTGGGGGGAACGTCTAGCCGTCAGTCTGGAACCGCTGCGGGAGGCCGGGGTTTCGCGGATCTATCTCCAGGTCGGCACCACCGACGTGGCCCGGATCGCCCGGCTGATCGCTCCGTTCCGACCCTGAAGGGTGGCACTTAGGACAGTTGGATCCAGTTCAGCTCAGCCAGGGTTGACAATTGCAGCTCGGTTATCCCGTCATAGGAGAGAGCCAACAAGCGGTCGCCTCCGACCACGACGGTCCGCACGATCTGGTTGAACTGTTCGATGGCGGCGATTTCTTCGAGGCCCGCCGACGAGGTTTGGATCGCCACTGCACCTGTCGAACCCCAGGTCAACGGGATCACCAGGGTTGATGTGGGCTGCCAGTACAAGAAGGCGTGGTGGTCCCATTCGGCCTCCGAATACCCACCCGGAAAGGTGATCTTTGATCTGGACCGGGTCGTAGGGATCAGAGACGTCGAACAGCGCCACCTGGGTTCCCTTCACCTGGCCGTTGAGATCGGCGTCCTGGCCGACACCGATCAGCAGGCCACCCTCGATCGGATGCAGGTAGGCCGAGTACCCGGGAATCTTGAGCGAGCCGGCCAGCTGGGGCGAGGTCGGGTCGCTGAGGTCGATGACGTACAGAGGATCAACTTGGCGGAACGTAACGACGTATGCGAGATCGTCCATAAACCTGACCGCATAAATCTGTTCGTCGATACCGAGACCACCGATGGTTCCGATCGTTTCGAGGCGCCCCTCGGTCGGTTCGAGCACACTCACCACGGACTGGGTTATGCCAGGACGGAAACCCCAGGGTGGAGATGTGGTGGAAGCCACCCGGAGACGACCCTCCGAGTCCTCGGATAGTGCCCACTGTGAGTAGAGCCATCCCGGGACTTCGCCGGTCCCCGTAAACGTGACGGTCGCCGGGTCGGAGGTATCAAATCGGTGGATAGAGGTGGTGACCAAACCTTCGTCGAACCGAACAGGATCCAACTCTTGCCACTCTTGAGTCGCAACGTAAGTAGCCGACGCCGAGGCATAGACAGTCTGTGCGTCGGAGGCCAGACCGAACGAGCCGGCCAAGGCTAGACCTTCCTTGAGATCGAAAGTGAGAACACTTGTTGAGGAGAGTCCAGAAAACTCCACAGGCCGGGCCACCGCGCCACAATCGACCAACGGACCTTCGAGGACCCGGCCTCGCTCTCCGCCGATTTCGTGACGGAAACGAGGAAACCAGTCTTCGATATTCGTCTCGATGATTACTCGCCGGTTGAGAGCGAGTGCGATGCGCTCGGCGGTCACCGGGCCGACGTTGGGATCGGGCGCGACAAAAGGAAGGTGGCGGGGAAACGAAGTGATGACGATCGACATTTCGTTGCCATGAAGCCGAGCGGAGAGAAGGTTTCCCTCCAGAGTCAGCTTCTCGATCACCTCGGGTTCAGAAGGATCGGAGAGGTCGATGAGAGCCACGGTGGTGTCGGGAGGCATCCACAACATGGCATCAGCCGCAATCCCGGCCATCGGCATCGCCATCGGCATGGGCGCCGATCCGATGACGATCACCCGGTCTCCCACCAGAAAGAGGTTCTGGGGAACGATCTCGCCCAGGTTGAGTTCGCCCAAGATGCGTAGACGCGGGACTGCGTCCAGCACGTGCAACTTGGCACCGGCTAGGGCAACGACGACCTGGCCGTCAGTCTTGATAAGGTCGGGTTCGTCGATTCCTGCTTCCTGGACATTGGTCGTGGAGTAGGTCGCAGCGCCTTGGGCCACATCACTTGTGGCCATTGCCTCGAATCCGAGCCGGAAACCATCCCATGCGCCCCACCCACCGCCCAATCCCCAGGCCGTCACCTGGTGGAGCGCATTGTCCTGAAAGTACGAGAGCACCTCGTCACATGAGTCGAACAAAGCCAGGCCATCGCTGGCCACGGACAGGACCGCTGTCGTAGATACAGACGGCACTCTGTTGCCCTGGGTCGAGACGGCGGGGATGCAGGCGGCCACCGCCAGGGTTAGCAAAACTCCCGAGAACCGACGCATCCGCGATCTCCTTGGTTGATGTTGGGACGACCGGTTGGGGGGCTACGGTTCCCGCATGCAGTTTTCGCTCATGACCGAACCCCAGATCGGCGGCAGCTACGGCGATCTGGTCAGAGCCGCCCATCGTGCCGAAGAAGCCGGTCTTTTCTCCTTTGCCAGAGCCGATCACTACTACTGGCCGGCACGGCCCATGCCTACGACCGATGCGTTTACCTCATTTGGTGGGCTCACTCAAAGCCTCAGGAGCATCCGCATGGCGATCCTCGTGACTCCGATCACATTCCGGCACCCGGCAGTGATCGCCAAGAGCGCTGCAACCCTCGATGAGATGAGCGGCGGAAGATTCGACCTGGGTGTTGGAACCGGTTGGATGGAGGCCGAACATCAGGCATTTGGGCTTCCCTTCCCCCCGTCGAAGGAACGGTTCGCCCGGCTCGAAGAGTCCCTCCAATACATTCGAGCCTCCTTTACGGGTCAGGCGTTCGAAGGTTCCTTCTACCGCACCGACGCAGATGCACTACCCCGTCCTGGCCAAATCAGGATTCTCGTAGGTGGATCAGGCCCGGAAAAGACACCCACGTTGGCAGGACGATATGCCGACGAGTACAACCACTTCGCGATCGCTCCAGCGGATCTGGCCCCGAAAATCGCCAAGGTCCGGGAGGCGGCCGCGACAGCCGGCCGCGATCCCCAATCGATCACGATGTCGGTGATGGGGCCCGCCGTACTGGCGCCTTCGACCGCGGTCTTCTCTGGGTTGATGGCTGAAGCGGCCCGGTTCCGGAAAGTGACAGTTGAAGCACTGACGGAACGTTGGCAAAAGGCCGGGGTCCCGATGGGTACCCCAGACCAGGCAGCCGCCGCCTTCGGGGCGCTCGAGGAGGTCGGGGTCCAGAAGTACTACCTGCAATGGCTCGATCTGACCGACCATCGCGGTATCGACGAACTCTTGGCCAGCGTCGGATCCCTGCCTGCCTAGCCCGGCCGGGCGTGACCAGAAATACATCCATCGCCCTCTGGGAGTAGCGCGACTCGGCGGCTAGATTGCCCCGTGGGAAGCCGGGAGTGAAGCTGTCAGGGGTTAGTCAACAAGCGCGCTGCGCATTGCCAATCGTTGGGCATTGCCTTGGGCATCCACCGGATTGGATCCAGGCGTGATCTTCAACTCAGTCGAGTTCGTCATCTTTCTGCCGCTGGTGCTGTTGGCCTACCTTCGGCTTCGGCACAAGGGGCAGAACCGCATGCTGCTTGTCGCCTCCTACATCTTCTACGGATGGTGGGACTACCGGTTCCTTGCTCTCCTGGCTTTCACAACCGTCATCGACTATGGCGTCGGCATCTATTTAGGACGCACCGAGGATCCCAAGGTGCGCAAGCGCCTTCTCATCACCAGCATCGTCGTCAATCTGGTCGTTCTTGGCTTCTTCAAATATTTCAACTTCTTCGTGGAATCTGCGGGGACGATGCTGGAGAGGATCGGCCTCAGCGCCAATCTTCCGGCGTTGCGCATCATCCTTCCCGTCGGTATCTCCTTCTACACGTTCCAGTCGATGTCTTACGCCTTCGATGTATACCGAAGGCGGATTGAACCAGCCACAAGCCTCCTGGATTTCGCGCTTTACGTCGCCTATTTCCCGCAGTTGGTGGCGGGACCGATCGAACGTGCCCAGACGCTCCTCCCGCAGATCATCAAGCCCCGGGTGCGTCCCAATTCCAGCCAAGTGTCGGCTGGTCTCCTGTTGATACTCATCGGACTCTTCAAAAAGGTGGCCATCGCCGACGTAATGGCGCCCATAGTTGAGTCGGCCTTTGCCACTCCGGAGGCGAACTCGTCAGTCGCTCTTCTTTTCGGCCTCTATGCCTTCGCCCTCCAGATCTACGGCGACTTCTCGGGATACACCGATATCGGGCGGGGCACGTCACGCCTCCTGGGCATAGAGCTGATGGAGAACTTCAGTCAACCGTATCTCTCCAGGAACATCACCGCCTTCTGGCGCACTTGGCACATTTCACTCTCGACCTGGCTGCATGATTATCTGTACATACCGCTGGGCGGCAACCGCAAGGGCCGATTGAACACATACCGAAACCTGATGCTCGTGATGCTGTTGGGGGGGCTTTGGCACGGGGCCGCTTGGACGTTTGTGATCTGGGGCGGCTTGCACGGGATTTATCTTGCTGTCCACCGCTGGCGAGGCAGTTATGTCCCGCGGGGCTACCAGGGGCCCTTCAGGTGGCGCAAGGACCTGATCCCTGCGCTGGCCACTTTCCACCTCGTTGCCTTTGCATGGATTTTCTTTAGGGCGGATAGCCTCTCCATTGCGGCTTCGTTCGTGCAACGCCTTTTCCAGTTCGAGCTGGCCCTTCCCGAACCTAATAACGCGATGTTGGTCGGGTTGGCGGCGCTTGCAGTTCTCGCGATTGACCTGTGGCAGCGCAATGCCGGTAGGCACGAAGTGATGCTCCAATGGCGCCCTGCCTGGCAGGGTCTCGCATATGCCAGTCTGCTCCTCGCGATAATCGTTTTCAGCGGCGGGCCAGTTACACCGTTCATCTACTTCCAGTTCTGAAATGAAATCGTCCAACTTAGAGCCCCGAAGACACACAAGCTGGAAAGGAATGACGTTGGCCGCAGTCGCCTTGTTCCTGGCTGCCGAGCTAACCGCCCGTGCAATTGAGCCGTTCGCGCCTACCACCGAAGGTTGGCCATCGGCTCAAATGGCAGCCAAGGTCGACCAGATGACAGATCTGGCAGCTGGCTCCACAGACGTCGATGTCGTTTTCTTGGGCTCTTCATCTATGGACCAGGCTCTCAATCCCTTGACCTTCAACAGCGAAGGAAACGGAGTCACTGCTTATAACGCTTCCATCAACGCTATGTTCATGAGCTCGCTTGAGCTGTGGGCAATCGAGGTTGTACTTCCGACTCTTGACCCGGAAGTGGTCGTAATCGGCCTCACAACCCGCGAACTCAATGATGGAGGCCCGCAACAACATTTCGATCAGCTAGCTGAATCTAGAGGCCTAATCGAATTCACGACCGAGAGGCCCGCTCTGATTTCAAAAGTTGAGGATCACTTGGCCCTCCTTCGAATCAGGGAAGCTCTTCGAACGCCCTATTCACTCGCAAGTAACATTATTCGACGCGATCGCGGCGAGAGGTTGCTGACAGGGCCGTTTGGGCAAAAGATCCCAGTGGAAAGGGACTTCTCGTACGAATTCTCGGATGCGTGGCGCGAGAATTGGATTACCAAGGAAATGCGGGACTTTGCGATGGGTGACGTGCAGTTTGAGGCATTGGAACGCCTGGTAGCCGAGATTCGGAACCAGGGTCGCTCCGTCGTCTTGCTGCCGCTGCCGGTGAGCTCCGACTATGACGCGGTGCAGCCAGGCGGAGCAACATCTCTATCGGAATTCCAGACCCTGTTGTCGAGTGTCGCCGGGCCCGGGGTGGCGATAATCGAACCCGAAATCCAGTTTCAGAGCCAAGATTTCCGCGATCCGGCTCATCTGAACCCCATCGCAGCGGTGGAATTCACCAACGTGCTGTTACGAGACTTGGCGGTTCTCGCCGAACACGATTTTCAGCTCGCGGCTACACACAGGTGGTTGGCGTCGTTTGCACCCGCACGTGCAAAGTAGCCAACCGAGCAGCGTCCATGAATCCGAGTTTTGTTAGCCGCCCGTCGCCCACTGTACCGCGGAGTCGAATATCGACCACCCTGCAGCCGTGAGCGTGGATGCTGTCTTTTCATGAAGGAACAAACCAACTCTACGGGCGGGAGCGAAACCCGAGACCATCGCCGTTCCCGATTCGTAACCAAACACCGCATACTTGGCCGGGTCGTTCTCAAGAGTTGCCACCAGGGCTGCGCTGCTTGCCGGCAATCCCCACATAAACTTACTGGCCGGGTCGGACACCGTGACGGTTCCTGACAGGCCGGATGCCAGAGGATGGGTGGAGGCAGTTATCACCAGAGTCTTGCGTTTGTCGGTGCCGGCGGTCTCGCCATAGTCCACACCGGACGCGGCTCCTGTCATGCCCAGATCGTCAAAGAGCTCGCCAGCCAAGGCAATGACGGGGAGGGCGGTGCCGGTAAAAGTGGTGCCGATCTTCCCGGAGTCAACGCTTGCTGAGATCATGACCAACACCTTCCCGGATGCCGCCCCGGCAGTGATGCCCTTGTCGTCGGCTACAGCGACGGTAAATCCGAGGAACGCCAGGCGTTCGATTACCCGGGCCTCGCCTGAGCCAATGTTGGCCGGATCGCCGACCACCACAAGAACCTCTGAGGAAACGGGAGGGTTGCCGACGGTGATCGACACGGCTGGGGAAGAAACAATTGCACTGCCTTGCTCGTGAGCATCGGCATTGAGAGCAAGCTGTCCATCGCTCGCACCCGACCAAGAGAATTCGTAGGGGCTCGTTGTGTCCTCCCCGACCGGGACGCCGTCGGCGAGAAACACGACCTTGGTCACGAGCTGTTCGCCACCGACAGATGCCTTCAGCAGAATGCTGGAGCCGGAAGGAAAGGACGCGCCTGCGGTTGGCTCAGTAAGGGTGACGGTTGTCGGGGACGAAACCTCTCCCAGCAGCCCGCCCAGGACGTCAAACCATCGATCCGCGATCTTGTCATAGCCAGACTCCGAGGGGTGAATGCCGTCGTAGAGATCGGTGTTGGCGTTGAAGTCCGTGTAATGGTCGACGGCGATCACCGAAGAGCTCGTTGTATTGGTTTCGGTGGCCAGGCTTCGGATCAGGGCGTTGAGTTCCTGAACCTGCGCCTCCTTGCCTGCGATCGGGATTATCTCGGCGAGGAGGATCACCATTTGAGGATTGGCCAGACGCAGCTGGCTAATGACCGTCTCGAGATCGCTTCTGGTCGAGGCATTGGTCTGGCCCTTGAGAACGTCATTGGTGCCGAGGTGAACCAAGACGATCTGCGCGCTGGCCTGCTGGGCGAAGGTCTTGGCATATTTCGCCATCTGGTTGGCCGTCCAGCCTGAGTGCCCTTCGTGATCTTGATCAAAGTCGGGGTACTTGGGCACACCCGTTCCCTTGACCCCGTTCATAGATCCGACGAAGTCGACATCGTGACCGGCGTTGAGGAGGTGGTGCCACAGGAAGTACCGATAGGTTGCGTCACCCTTCTTCCCCTCGGTTATGGAGTCTCCCAGGGGAAGGATCCTGATGGTCTCTTGCCCAATTGCTGGCAATGTGGGGACAACAGTCAGCCCCACCAACAAAGCCGATACGACGATCCGCGACCACCGACCGCGGTTGACCCGGGCCCTCATTGCCACTCCTCACCACACTTTGAGTAATCACAGCCTACAGCGCAGCCCGAGAGCCCAGGACTATTGAATCGACAAGGCGCCCCAGACGGGCTTTGAGACCCTGTCCAAGTCGCGAGTCCTGATCGGAAATACTGTGGTCGGGGTGCCCGCCGCTGCCCAAACTTGGTCGTTGTGTTTGAGCTGCAAATCGGCGAAAACTCGCAGTGGTTTCGGATAACCAAACGGTGGAGTCCCTCCCGCAACGAAGCCCGTTGCTGCCCTCGCCTCGTCTAGGCCCGCTCTACGAACTTCGACGCCTCCTGCCACCGCCGCCAGCCGGTCAGGGTCGAGCATCCGGTCCCCAGGCACCAGAGCCACCACTGGTTCTTCACCGACCATGAATACGAGAGCCTTGACGATGGCTGCCACGGGGCATCCGATGGCTGCCGCGGCATCGGAGGCTGTCTTGGTCCCTTCCGGGAAATGCCGCACATCGATCACGAGACCGCGGGCTGCCGCAGCCTGAACGACTCGTGCTGTCGACGCGTTCTTGGACATGCAGCCCAGGTATAACGCAGCCGATCCCAATGACAAAAGTACGACATACGTCGTATAGACGCTCTTGCCGGCGGGCCATATATTGGAAAGGTTGGGGAAAGCGCAACTCGGTAGGAGGATCTATGGATGAACTAGAAGGTCAGGGGCTCACTCGTCGGGAGATGCTGCGCAAGGGTGTGATCACCGGTGGTGCCGCCCTTGCCTGGGCAGCCCCGGTGGTTACGACCATCGGCATCAACCGGGCAATGGCATCTGTCACGAGCCCGACCACAACGACGACCACGACCACAACCACGACCACCGTTGTCGGCGGCCTTTCATACATCGCCATCAACTTCACTTGCAACGGAGGCCCTACGCAGTACTCGAAGTTCGACGGGGCCTGGAGCGGTGGCGCCGGTCAGGTTGCCAGCCAGTGTCCAGGCATCAGCACCGCCAACGGAGTCGATGCCGGTGCACTCGGGTTCACCGCCAATCTGTCCACTGGTGCGGTTTCGGCCGGCGACTCTGGTTGTACCATCACCAAGGTCGGGCGCAAGACCGGTCAGGACTGCACGGTCACCTGATAAATCGTTGGACAAACCGCCCAGCACCCTCGGGTGCTGGGCGGTTTTTTTTGACCACCAGCATTTCCCCTATGTCCATGGTGGAAATTACTCTTACGGTTGTGAGCGACCTGCTGCGGATCGAGCAACTTCGGGTGACGGCCGGCGACAGTCAAATCCTGCACGGGGTTGATCTGACGGTTCAGGCAGGGGAGATCCACGCCCTGATGGGCCCCAACGGATCCGGCAAGAGCACTCTGGCCAACGTACTGGCCGGTCACCCGGGGTACCGGGTCACAGGTGGCAGGATCCTCTTCAAGGGTGAGGACATCACCAGTCTCACCCCCGATGCCAGGGGCCGCAAAGGACTGTTCCTGGCCTTCCAGTACCCCGAGGAGATCCCCGGGGTCTCGGTCGTCCAGTTCCTTCGCCAGGCCCTCTCCAACCGGACCGGGGTCGACCTCACCGTCCTCGAATTGCGCCTGAAGGTCATGGACGCCATGAAAGAACTCGGCATCGCCTCAGGTTTCGCCGATCGCTACCTCAACGAAGGATTCTCCGGTGGGGAGCGGAAACGCAACGAGGTCCTGCAGATGGCCGTACTCCAGCCGGATATGGCGATCCTGGACGAGACCGACTCCGGGCTCGACATCGACGCCCTCCGCACCGTGGCCACCGGCGTCAACAAGCTGACGACCGAAGATCGAGGCTTCCTCATCATCACCCACTATCAACGCCTGCTCGATTACGTCACGCCGCACCAGGTTCACATCCTCATCGACGGCAGGATCGTGGAGACCGGCGGGCCGGAGCTGGCAGCCAGGTTGGAAACCGAAGGCTACGACGCATTCCGCAGCCCGGTCAGCGCATGATCGCCAACCGGATCGACTTTCCTGCATTTGCCGCCGGTGCCGGACACTTCCTCGACTCCGCTGCCTCCTCCCTGAAGCCAGGCGTGGTCATCCAGGCGATGGCCGATTTCGCTTCCACCACATACGCCAACGTTCATAGGGGGGCGTACCGGCTCTCCCTGGAGTCGACAGAGCGGTTCGAGGCCGCCCGCTCCGATGTTGCCCGGTTCATCGGCGCCGCCTCACCTTCCGAAGTCGTTTTGCCACGGGGCACCACGAGCGGCATCAACCTGGTGGCCGGAGGATGGGCCGGCCATCGGCTGCGTCCCGGCGACAGGATCCTCCTGACCCACATGGAGCATCACGCCAACATCGTGCCGTGGCACATGCTGGCCAAACGAACCGGGGCCATCATCGATTTCGCCCGCCTCACCCCCGAGTTCGCACTCGATCTGGACGATGTGTTCAGACTGCTGGAGAACCGTCCCCGGGTGGTCTCGATCACGGGCATGTCCAACGTTCTCGGGACGATCCCACCGATCGCCGCGATCGCTGAAGCCGCCCATAGTGTCGGCGCCATTGTCGTCGTCGATGGTGCCCAACTGGTACCCCACCGGCCCGTCGACGTCGGTCATTTGGGGGCAGATTTCCTCGCCTTCTCCGCCCACAAGATGCTGGGGCCCACCGCGATAGGGGCACTATGGGGCCGACCTGAACGTCTCGAGGAGATGGAACCTGTGGAGGGAGGGGGCGACATGATCGCCGATGTCAGGTTGGAGGGTTCGACCTGGACCGCTCCTCCCCACCGGTTTGAGGCCGGCACTCCCCCCATCATCGAAGCCATCGGCTTTGCCGCCGCAGTCGCCTACCTCGAAAAGGTGGGGATGGATGAGGTAGCCGCTCACGACCAGACCCTCACCGAATATGCCATAAACAGGCTGGCGGAGGTGCCCAAGCTCGATGTCCAAGGGCCGCCGGCATCGGCCGCCCGGGGGGGCGTCATCAGCTTCACCCTCGGCGACGCACACGCTCACGACCTTGCCACGATCCTCGACACGATGGATGTGTCGGTACGGGCAGGACACCACTGCGCCAAGCCGCTAATGCGTCAAATGGGGGTAACGGCCACCGCCCGAGCGTCGTTCTCGGTCTACTCCAACACCGAGGACGTGGACGCCCTGATCGCGGGACTACATCGAGCAGCAGAATTGTTCAGGATCTGAAATGGCCCTCGAAGAACTCTACCGCGAGGTCATCCTCGACCACTACCGCAACCCCCGCAATCGCCACCCACTTGCAGCCGCAGATGCCGCCGCCGAGGGGGTCAACCCTCTGTGCGGTGACGAGGTCAGCGTGCAACTGGCGTTTGCCGAGGACCGGGTGACAGAGGTGTCGGTTCGAGGGCACGGTTGCTCGATCAGCCAATCTTCGGGTTCCATGATGAGTGAGGCCATCAAAGGCCTCGACCGTGGGGAAGTCCGACTCCTGGCGCAGAAATTCCATCAGATGCTCACATCGGAGAATGGTGACAGCCACATAGACCAGGAACGCCCTGGTTCGTACCTGGGCGATCTCGAAGCGTTGCAGGGGGTGCGGCGCTACCCGGTCCGCATCAAATGCGCTGCCCTCCCCTGGACCACCCTCGAACAAGCGCTGACCGCGAAATCAGACCCCGTTTCTTGAGGAATCCTTGACGGTCCGGTGAGGCGGCGCTGAGCCGCCCGGCGAGACACTGGCCTCCCATCTACACGGAGGTCGTAATGAAGAATCGTCTAGGACTTATCGCTGCTGCGGTCACCGCGGGGTTGCTTATCACTGGCATCTCCTGGGCTGCTTTGGACCGAGCCGGGTCGACGCTCAGTGTCGACCTGGCCGCCGGCCAGGACACTGCCATCCAGGTCGAGGACGCCGGATCAGCCAGCCTGGCCACTTCGGTGCTGTCGACTACAACGGTCGGGTCGAACTTGAGCACGGGCACTGAGTCGACGGTCAACATCGCTTTGGCCGCAGGCCAGGAGTCCGCCATCCAGGTCGAGGACGCCGGATCAATCCGACTGGCCAACTCGGGAAACTCACTCTCCATCCTCTCCGCCCAAGCGGCGGCCGGATTCGTGGTCGAAGTGGAAGTCCCCGAAGGCCGTGAAGTCGAAGCAGACTTCAGAGGAGAGGGGCGGCGCATCCAAT
The DNA here is from genome assembly GCA_040905905.1 of Acidimicrobiia bacterium. Classification (GTDB taxonomy): domain Bacteria; phylum Actinomycetota; class Acidimicrobiia; order Spongiisociales; family ZC4RG35; genus JAICND01. The sequence goes on along the minus strand of JBBDQN010000050.1, from coordinate 52,258 downwards.
TCAACGCCGAGCTCGAGGACGGAACGGTGCGGGTGCGAATCCGGACCGAAGGCAACGCTGCCGTCACCGGATCGACGTCGACCACCTCAACCACCAACACCACCAACGGAACATCGACAACAGCCACCACGGTTGACGACAACGGTGGCGACGGGAGCAGCGGCAACGTGCCCACCGGACCAGTCACCTATGACGTCTCTGGCGCCGGCACTGTGACCATCCTGTTTATCAACGGGCAGGCCCAACTCGGGTTGGTGAGTCCGGCCCCGGGCTGGTCGATCGACGAGACCCGTCAGCGAAGCGACGAGGTCGAAGTCCGGTTCAGCAACGGCGACGACGAGGCCCGCCTCAAGGTCCGCATCGACGACGGACAGGTCAGGGTTGAGATCGAAAACAAAGACTGAACCCGCCCGGACATCGACAGCAAACCGCGAACCCGGGGTTCACGAGCCCACTTATGGGTCCGTGAACCCCGGGTTCGCGGTTTGTTGTTGCAACCTCACCTCGATCTCGGCGCCGCCCAGCCTGGATCGGCCAAGGCGGACGGAACCTCCGCACCTCTCTGCCACCCGCCGCGCAATGTCGAGACCAAGACCGGTCGAGCCTCCTCCGGAGACACCACGGCGCAAATTGTCGACACCTACCGGAAACCCTCCACCGGCGTCGCCTATGACAAGGACGACACCAGATGGCGGGTTTCGCCAGAGCTTCACCTCGAATGCTGTTCCCGGCTTGGTGTGACTGAAGACATTTCCGAGGAGGCCATCAACCATGGATCCCACCTCGTCGGCACCCACCGGCATTGGCAACGGTCCGGGATCGAGGACTGCGGTGACGGTGCGGCCCTGTTCCCGCGCCAGCACTCCCCAGAACTCGAGGTGACGGCTGACCACTTCCGCCACATCCGAAAGGTCCGAGGACGATCTGCCGCCTCGGACCGCGACTATCAACCCGTCTACCGCCGTCTGCATCCGGTCAACACCTTCCAGAAGGGCCCGCCGGTCCGCAGTTTCGGGCAGCCTCTCCGCCTGGAGCCGCAGCCCCGTAAGAGGTGTGCGAAGTCGATGGGAGAGGTCAGCCAGCGATTCTCGTTCGGCCGTGATCATCGAGCCGAGCCTCTCTGCCAGCAGATTGAGAGCAGCACCCACGGCTGCAACCTCGGGTGGGTCCGTGACCACCGCCCTTGCCTCAAGCTCCCCGTCTCCGAGGCGCCGGGCCACCCTCGCCAACTCGTCGACCGGACGGACAAGACTGCGTCCGAGCCGATCGGCAACCGCTACTGCCGCCCCAATTACCACTAACCCCAAAACCCCAAGAATGAGGGTGGCAGTGCCCACCCCCCTCGTGAGTTCCTCATTGGAGGCAGTGGCAACCACCCCTACCACCCCCAACCGGGTCTGGACAGGGATTCCCACCTCCCATCCTTCATCAGTGAAACCCGCGGAAGGAACTCCCAGCCGCACGGAGGCCGCCGCCACGGACGACAACGCGATTGAGCCGATCGTTTCCCCGTTGGGCAGCACGATTCCCACTTCCTCAGGCAGGTCCCCGACCCTGTCCTCGATCGAAGCGCGGGTCAAGGTTTCGGCGCCTGGGAGGGTCAGGGCCAGCAATGCCGCAAAGGTCTGCGCCTGAGTCTCGGCGCTTATCTGAGCTGTCTCCCGGGCCTCACGGCGGACGACAAGGATCAGTGGCACAGTGAACGCGATAACCACCAGCGAGGTGATCGCCAGAGCCTGCACCGCCAGTCGCCGCCTCACCTTCCCGTTTCTCCCGAAGGCACGGACAGCTTCACACCCACTCCGTGCACCGTGTGCAGATACCGAGGCCGCCTGGCCGACTCTCCCAGCTTGGCCCTAAGCGAGGACAGATGAACATCGACAGTTCGGTCCCCACCGCCGTACGGCTGGCGCCACACCTCGGCCAGCATCTCCCGCTTACTTACCACCTCCCCCGCCCGATCGGCCAGCAACATCAGCAGGTCGAACTCTTTGGGACTCAGTTCGAGAATTGTGCCGGCCAACGTTGCCTCGCGGGCTGCGCGATCTATCGCCAGCTCCCCGACCACGAGGGTTGCCGCGGATCCTGGTTGCTCGCTGCGCCTCATCACCGCTCGCACTCTTGCTTCAAGCTGGGCGACCGAATAGGGCTTCGTGAGATAGTCGTCGGCGCCCGCGTCGAGGGTGCCCACAACATGTTGATCACCTTCCCGGGCCGTGGTCACGATCACCGGCACCTTGGTAACGGCCCGCAACATCCGGAGAAGTTCGGCGCCATCGAGATCGGGGAGTCCGAGATCGAGGATCACCAGCTCAGGTTTGGTTGCAACGACCAGTTTCAGGCCCTCGAGAGCCGAGCCCGCTGTCTCCAGATGGTGACCGTTGGCTGCGAGCGCCTCAGCGGCCAGGCGGCGAATATGCGGATCGTCCTCGATGATCACAATTGCAGCCATCAGCGGCAGGCTATCGGCGTCTTGAGGGAACTTTGAGGTTGTCCTGAGGTCCGATGGCCCAAGTTGCACCAGTATGACCTGGTGCGAAAGACGCTGATGGCCGTGGGATGGCTGGGAGCCACTGCCGCCACCACGCTGGTGGCCTACCTAGCCGTCGACGCGGCCGGATCCAGCGTGAGCGACACCCCGCTGGCAACGGTGGTTGCAGCGGATGCCGGCTCGACAACTCTCGCCCCCGGATCCACAGCATCCGTCACCACCACGGACCCAACCTCCACCTCCACCACCAGCGTCCCGTCGACGCCGACTTCCACCACTACCAGCGTGACCGCTGGTCCTACGATCACTGCCCCGGCCTGGCAGCAACAGACAATCAACTCGGCCGCGGGGAAAGTGATCGTTTCTTACCGCTCCGGCGAGGTGAGGCTGGAGTCGGTGGCGCCTCTGGCGGGTTTCAGTTTCGAAGTCGACGATGCCGGCCCACCGGAGGTCCGGGTCGAGTTTGAGGGACAGGTCCGCGTCGAGATCCGGGTGCGATGGCGAGATGGTCAGTTGGTCACCGAGATCGACGAAGACAATTGATCACCTTTTTGGCGCGTCGTTCCGACACCAGGGGAGCAAGGTTACGCGCCAAAACGGAGGGATTGATTAAAGAACTCCGCCTTCGGTCATTCGTTTGAGGTCGAGAGCGCGGTCGAGTTCCTCTTCTGACATCAACCCGAGTTCGAGCACCACCTGGCGAACACTTTTACCCGAGGCCAATGCCTCCTTCGCCACCCTCGCTCCGTTGTCGTATCCGATGTGGGGGTTGAGGGCAGTGACGATGACCACGTTGCGTTCCACCAGCTCACGGATATGAAGCTCGTTGGGTGTAATGCCGGCCACGCATCTCTCGGCGAAGACCGAGGCGGCCGACGAGAGGATGCTGATCGACTGCAAGAGATTGTGGGCGATCACCGGCATCATCACGTTCAACTCGAAATTGCCGTTGGCCGCCCCCCAGGTGATGGCCGAGTCATTGCCAAAGACCTGAGCAGCCACCTGCATCATCATCTCTGGCATGACCGGATTGACCTTGCCGGGCATGATCGAAGAACCCGGCTGGAGGTCGGGGATGTGGATTTCCGCCAGTCCGGCGGTAGGTCCTGACCCCAGCCAGCGGATGTCATTGGCGATCTTGAACATCGACGTGGCCACCGTCCTCAGTGCCCCGCTCGCCATCACCACCGCGTCTTTGCTTGCCTGAGCTTCGAAGTGATTGGTGGCTTCGGCCAGGGGCAGGCCGGTCCGCTGGGCCAGCAGCTCGATGACCTCGGCGGCGAAGCCCGCAGGGGCGTTGATCCCGGTGCCGACGGCGGTGCCGCCCAGGGCCAGTTCCGTTAGATCAGGCGAGACTCTTTCCAGGCGTTCCTGGCCTTTGCGGATCTGGGTGGCGTAACCGCCAAATTCCTGACCGAGCGTCACCGGGGTGGCGTCCATAAGATGGGTCCGACCCGACTTGACGATGCCGGCGAACTCCATCGCCTTCATGTCGAGGGCCGAGCCGAGCTGTTGCAGGGCGGGGATCAGGTCTTCTTTGATGGCGGCCGCGGCCGCGAGGTGAATGGCCGAGGGGATGACATCGTTGGAGGACTGCCCGTAGTTGACGTGATCGTTGGGATGCACCCTCGAACCGCCACCGAGCAATTGCGAAGCACGATGGGCGATGATTTCGTTGGCGTTGGTGTTGGTGGAAGTGCCCGAACCCGTCTGGAAGATGTCGAGCACAAAGTGATCGTCAAGGGCTCCCGATACCACTTCATCGGCCGCCTCGGCTATGGCGTCGGCGATCTCGACCGGGATTGATCCACTCCGGCCAGCGGTCCTGGCCGCCGATCCTTTGATCAGACCCAGCGCCCAGATCATCCTTCTTCCAAACCGAATGCCAGAAATGGGGAAGTTGTCCTTTGCTCTCTGGGTCGAGGCTCCGTACAAAGCATCGGCTGGGACCTCGACCTCCCCCATCGAGTCCTTCTCGATTCGGTAATCCATTTCAGGAGTCAAGCACGTGACGTTCTTGTTGATACAGGATCCTCATGCGACCCGACAGGTCCGATTCGGTCGAGTTGAGATCGGTGGCGACGGCCACCAGCAGATCAACCAGGCCCGCAAAGTCACCGAGGTCGATCTCCTCCGGCGCCAGTCGGGCGGGACGCTTCCCGGCCAGGACACCGTCGATGTCGACCATGTTGTGATAGTTGGCCAGGGCCAGACAGATGCCGGTTGCTTCCCACCCTAGGGCGACAAAGGCCGTCGCCTCGCAGCTACCACCGACCATCAGTCTCCGCTCGTGCCTGATCTTCCGACGTTTGGCAATCTCCGCCACCCGGTTGGTGAGACCGGCCGTGAACACACTTGAGGCGTCGCCCACCCTGACGATCGGCCCCGCCCCCAGAGGAGCCTCGGTGGACGCCCGGGAGCACTCGATGGAAAGAATCTGACTCTCTTGGGGGAGGGTGCCGAGTTCGCAAGCCGCCAATGCTCCGACGAAGCCGACCTCTTCGGCGCGGGTCAGCAGCACCGAGAAGTGGCCCTGACCGGTTTCTTGCGCCTTGACCAGGGCGGTCAACGCCGCCGCCGCCCCGGCCAGGTCGTCGCACGCGTGCGCCCGCAGCCGGCCGTCCTTGACCCCCAAAGTCGCGGGAGGAAACCTCCAACGCATGAAATCGCCAGGACTGACCGGCCCCGGCCCGCGCCAGGACACCGTGGCCACCGACCCCTCATACGACACGATGCGGCCGATGTTCTTGGGATCGGCGCCATGCTCGACCGCCGCCCCCACCAGGTAGGGCAGGTGTACGCCACCTCTCAACTCAGCGGTGGCACTACGTTTCTTGTTTTCAACGACAACAAGCGCCGGGTGGTCGAGGTGCGCCACCGCCGTCACCGGGCGTTTGCGACTGTGAGACCGGATTGACACGTGGAGGTTCCCGGCCTCGTCCTGACGGACTCTGAGGTTGCGCCCGGCCGCCCAGTGTCTTACCCAGTTGATCACCTGGTGCTCGTGACCGGAAGCGGTAGGCAGACCCGTTAATACCCTGAGCCAGGCAGTCCAGGTTCGTTTGGCGACGCCGCTCACCGTTCGAAGGGAAGATCGGTGAAGAAGTCGGATGCCTTTCGAGGTGGAGCTTCAGTGCTGGCGGCGGCCAGTCCGAGCCGGGCTCTGATCCCCTCGTAGCCGCCCACCTCGAGTTCGTCTGCCAACTCGGGACCGCCACTGTCAACAACTCGACCGTCGATCATGACATGGACTCGATCGGGAATCACGAAGCGAAGGATCCGGGAATAGTGGGTGATCATCAGGACCCCGACGTCGGGAGACCGCATTGCCTCGACGGCTGCCGCCACCTGGCGTATGGCATCGATGTCGAGGCCCGAGTCGATTTCGTCGAGCAATGTCACTTTCGGCCGGAGCACCGCCATCTGGAAGATCTCCGAGCGCTTCTTCTCGCCCCCGGATAGGTCATCGTTGAGGGCTCGGTCGAGGAAGCGGGTCATGTCAAAGGCGTCGGCTGCCTCTTCGATCCGGACGGATGCTTCTTCGGGGCTCTGTCCATGACTGACGGCGGCCTCCTCAACGAACTCGCGCAGGTGCACTCCGGGGACCTCCACCGGGTACTGAAACCCCTGCAAAAGCCCGGTCCGGGCCCGTTCGTCGACTGCGAGCGCCAGCAAATCGGTGCCGTCGAGAACGGCTTCCCCGCTGACCTGATAGCCCTCCCTCCCGGAGAGCGCGTGGCACAAGGTCGACTTACCCGAGCCATTGGGACCCATGAGAGCGTGAACCTCACCAAACGGAAGTTCAAGGTTGAATCCTTTGACAATCGCTTTGTCGGAAGCTGCGGCATTGAAGCCGCGAATCGAGAGAGCAGAGCTCATTCCGGCACCTCGACATACACGGTGCCCGCCTCGACGGTGACGTGATAGGCAGGGACCGGCTTGGTAGCCGGAAGGGAGAGGGGCTCGCCTGTGCGAAGGTCGAAGGCTGAACCATGCCGGGGACACTCCACCTCGTGGTCAAAGGTCTCCCCTTCCGACAGGGAGGCTTCGGCATGGCTACAGCGATCACCGATAGCGAACACCTCGCCGTTGACCAGAAAAACCGCCACCCGATGATCGCCCAGGTCGACTTGGAAACCGATCCCCTCCTTCAAGTCGGAAAGAGCGGCCACAGGATGACGGGTCATGCCGGCGCCTCCTGTGATCCGACGAATCTGCGGTCGAGCACAGTCGTCAGTTCGTCGTCCAGGCCCCGCACAGGCAGCTTGTCGATGACCTCACGGAAAAACCCCTTGACCAGGAGGCGTTCCGCCCGGGCCGGACTCAGGCCCCGACTCTGGAGGTAATACATGTGCTCCTCTTCGAGCGGCCCCACCGACGAGCCATGTCCGCACAGAACGTCGTCACAGAGAATCTCGAGGTTTGGTACGGAGTGCGCCTTGGCATCGGGGGAAAGAACCAGGTTGCGGTTGGTCTCGAACGATGACGAGCGCACGGCATCCTTTTCGATGCGCAACAGCCCTGAGAACACCGACTGCGCTTGGTCCTCGACCGCCCCCTTCAGCAACACTTTGGAAGTCGTGTTGCGGCCCCGATGGGTGATCCTCATCCGGTAGTCGAGGACCTGGCTGCGATGACCGAAGAAGAGGCCGGCTACCTCGGAACTGCTGCCCTGTCCATCTAATTCGATCCCGAGGTCGAGACGGGCGACGTCGCCTCCCAGACCGACTTCTCCCAGACGGAAGGTGGCGTCACGTCCCAGCCGAACCTGTTGATGGACCACGGCGGTGGTGGAGATTCCGAATTCCTGCACCGCCAACAGCTTCAGTCGGGCACCATCGCCAAGTGTGATCTCGAGTTGAGGGTTGACCGTGGCAATCACATGGTCGAGGCTTCGGTAGACAATGACGGCCTCCGCCTCGGCGTTGGCGCCGAGCTCGAGGCTCACATGGGGAAACGACACACTCCCGTCGGAGGTCGTCTGGACCTCGATGACGATCGGGGCCGCGGTGACCTTGCCAGGCGGCAGCTTCACCGAAGCCCCACCCGACCCGAATGCCAGGTGGGCCGCGGCAAACTTGTCGGTCGAGGCGGGCACCATGCCCAACAAGACCAGGGTCGAGGAGACAAACTCGCCGTCTGCCCGGACCACATGCCCGTCGGCAAGAACGGCCCGGGCCGATGAGGTGAGCGAAGACGTAAAGGGGTCGGGGAGCAACTCAGGGCCAGGGGCGAGCGGCAAGTCCAGTTGGGTGAAGTCGCCCTCGATTTCGACATATCGCCAGGCTTCGTCCGCCGGGCTCGGCAAAGGCAGTCTTTCGAACTCCTCATAGGCCGACTGACGCCCATTCGGGGCTGAGGGCGCGGTCAGTCGATCGAGGGTGGGTCGGGTCAGGGAAGCCACGAAGGGCTTGATGGTATTGGCCCTCTGACTCGACTCACAATTCCGCCTCGGACCGGTGGATCCTGACTAGACGCCTCACTCCGAAAGCAGTGCCTCCACCGAAACCTCACTGCGCGCATTCCATAACATCCAGCCGAGACCGCGCTTTTCCGCCTCATCGATCTGCGCACGGACCTGGGCCGGTGTGTAACCGAAGTCCTGGAGCCAGGGCCGGACCACCGTCTGGCGCGACAGCCGTCCGAGGCCGTCGTCAAGGGCATTGCCGATCAGCTCAGCCGGGTGATCGTTCGGGTTATCGAACCCGTACCAGCCCGAGTCGTAGTGGCTCGGGTACAACATCGGTGAAGCCACGTCGAGGACCGAGGTCATGGTCTCCCACTTCTGGCCAATCCCGCCGTCGTCGACCGCCCGGGTCAAGAAGCCGAAGATATCGGCTGCCACTGCACAGCCCAGGGGATGGAGTTGAGCAACGGCCGTTGCGAGGAAATCACGGGTCGTGACAGAACGAACCTCGGGAGTCACCCCGCCGTCGAATCGTGCCGACTCTCGACGGCTGTCGGGGAAACGAACGTAGTCGAACTGGATCTCGTCCACGCCCGCCTTGCAGGCTTCGACCGCCAGATCAAGTGCGTAGGCCTGGGTGGCGGGATCGGTGGGGTCGAGGAAATATTGTGCTCCAGCCGCGTACGGCCCGTCGATCTCCGTGTCCCACACCGCCATCTCCGGAGCGCGGATGGAGGCGATTGGATCCTGGAAAGCAACGATCCGACCAATCAGATAGATGTCTTCTTCATGCGCATCCGAAGCCAGCGCCGCCAGGTCGTAGAAGTCGTAGGTGGCCCCAACCTCTTGAGCCGTCAAAACGTCGGAGAGGTAGAAGACAACACCAGACTCATCCTTGAGGTCGAGCATCAGGGCGTTGATTTCGGTCGTGTTGGCCATGTCGACGAAGAACTGCCAGCTGTCCCTGGCCGCCTCTCCCCCCACGTGTACAGCCCGCATCACCTGGGGGGCGATCGTGATCATCTCCTCGCCGAGCCCGCCCTGCCAGTTGACCGTGTTGCCGTTCCAGGCTGGACGCCACACGTTTACGGGTCCGGCAGCGGCTTGACGAACGGTGAACCGGCCCTCGACGTCGCTGACCGCAGTGCCGGGGCCAGCAGTGACATAGGCCCCTTCCACCGGTTGGCCGGCGTCATCGAGCACCCGGCCGCGCAGCAACTGGGCTCGCAATACGGCCTCGATGGGTGCCCTTGGTTCCTCCAGCACCGCCAGTTGCAGCGTGGGGTAACCCATCGCCGAGACTTCGAAGACTGTCTGGCCAGGTGACCAGGAAACAGTCACCCGGCCGTCATCGCCGGTGACGCCGAGCAAGTCTTCCCCCGCGTAGATCTCGGCACCTGTGACCGGAAGGCCGACATCGTCGATCACGGTCACTCCCACATCGGCTCCGGCCCCTAATACTGACCAGGTTGCCCAGACCGCCCACGTAAGTGTCAGGGTCACCAGAATCCGAAACACCAGCTTCTTGGGCACCGAACTAGGTTACCGGAACCGCCGGCTTCAGCCCCGGGCGCTACAGGTCAGTTTGCGGGCTTACCGGCGACCCCGCCGGCGCCCCCGGGATTGGTAGACGGCTTTGCGGACCGGTTGCTGACCTAAGGGTCGCTCACCAACCCGGCTGCCGCCCTTGGCCGAGAGCCAGCCATTGTCAGGATCATGAAGCGCATCGTGGACCCCGACCTGTCTTTGCAAGGATCGCAGTTCGTTCATCTGATCGGCCAGGACCAGAGACACCACAACCCCGGCGGCCCCAGCTCTCGCTGTGCGACCGGAACGGTGGAGGTAGTCCTTGTGATCGTCGGGAAGGTCGAAGTGAACAACGCTGGCGATTCCATCAACATGGATCCCCCGCGCCGCCACATCAGTGGCGATCAGGGCATCGACCCTGCCATCGCCAAAGGCCTTTAAGGCCCTGGTGCGCTGGCTCTGGCTACGGCCTCCATGGATCGCCGCCGCCCTGACGCCCAACCGATCGAGCTGGTGGGCAACCTTGTCAGCGCCGTGGCGAGTGCGGGTGAAGACGAGGGTGGGGGTGGCGGACTCGATTATCTCGGCCGTGATTCCTATCCGCTCGGACGCATCTACCCGCCAGAAATAGTGGGCGGCTTCGAGATGGTCCTCATGGTCTCCCACTTCATGGCGGACCGGATCCGTCTGATAACGCTGAGTGAGGCTGGCAACGTCGCTGTCGAGCGTCGCCGAGAACAACATTGTCTGGCGGGGCGTGGTGGTCTGGTCGAGCAGACGCCGGACTTGAGGCATGAAGCCCATGTCGGCCATGCGGTCAGCCTCGTCAATAACGACAATGTCGACCTCGACCAGTGACACTGTGCGTTCGTCGATTAGATCAGCCAGGCGACCGGGTGTGGCCACCAAGACATCGGCCCCCTTGCGGAGAGCGTTGCGCTGGGGGTCGTACCCGACCCCACCGTAGACGGCTGTTACCGCCCGCCCATAGGCTTTGGCGTATGGCACGAGTTCTCGGGCGATCTGCTCGGCCAACTCCCGGGTCGGCGCCAGGATCAGGGCCCGGGGTCGCCGGGAGGTGGCCTTGCCGACTCTTGTGATCAAGGGGAGGCCGAATGCAAGGGTCTTTCCCGAGCCGGTGGGAGCGCGACCGAGCACGTCACGACCGGAGAGCAGGTCGGGGATGGTTGCTTCCTGGATCGGGAAAGGTTCGACGATCGAGTGTTTATTAAGGACCTCGATCAGGCGCGCAGGCACCCCGAGATCGGTGAAAGTGGACATTGTTTTGCTAGCTCCTCGTTGCCCGAAACCCGGGCGGCGGCGTACGGCATGGTGGTTCGATGTTCGGGTTTCGTACACACATACCCGAAGGATCGGAAGGCGCCTGCCCGAGGCCGACTTGCGCTAGTTCATTGTCGGTTGACCTTGACCTGTTTGATGAACAGGACGGTCTGAGCCGCTAGCCACCGGACGGTGCGTGTACCTCCAGAGTGAGGCCAGAGACGCTTTCCTCGAGCCGGTGCGGCCCGTAGACGAATCTACTTGTGAAACAGTGTACCAGCTCTGGCATCGGTTTCCAGAGATCCCCAGGCAAAAATTGGGTATTGCGGCAAAGTGGCGTGGTTGTTACTTTCCCGGGTTAGGGAAGTCCTGTTGACGAGGCCGAGCAATTCCGGGGCCTCTGTGTCCGACACGATGGGGATGTACCTCGAAGAGGTCTCCTCTCATGTGCTTCTTACTGCCGAGAACGAGGTGACCCTGGCCCGCTCCATGGAGCAGGGCCGCAAAGCCGCCGCTCGGCTCAACTCCTCCACCTGTAACCCGGAGGAACGGGCACGTCTCTCCGCCCTGGCAGAAGCCGGGGAAGAAGCCAAGATGGCCTTTATCCGGGCCAACCTCCGCCTGGTGATATCCATTGCCAAGCGCTACAGCGGCCGCGGCCTCGACCTGCTTGACCTGATCCAGGAAGGCAACCTCGGGCTCATCCGGGCGGTTGAGAAGTTCGACTGGCGCAAAGGCTTCAAATTCTCGACTTATGCCACCTGGTGGATCCGCCAGGCCATAACCCGGGGGCTGGGGAACCAGGCCCGGACCATCCGGCTGCCAGTGCACATGGTCGACGTGGTGCGGACAGTTTTTGAGACCCAACAGCTCCTGACCGACCTGTTCCATCGTCCACCTACCATCGATGAGATAGCCGACGCCAGCGGGCTCGAACCGGAACGAGTGGCAGATGCCATCAACGCTCCCGGCGACACAGTTTCACTCGACCGACCCATCGGTGAAGAGGGTGATGCGCGTCTCGTCGACCTGGTGGAGGATGCAGAGTCACCCGACCCATTTCGGGCGGCATCGGCGGTTTTCGTCCGCAGCCGTCTCCTGTCCGCAATCGAGATTCTCGAACCCGACGAACAGCGGGTTCTGTGGCTGCGTTTTGGCCTGGATGGCTCCGAACCCTGGACCCTCTCTGACGTTTCCCGCCGGTTGCGGATGACCCGGGAAAGGGTACGCCAGGTGGAAGGTCGGGCCCTGGCCAAACTGCGTCACCCCTCGTGCTCCAGCGATCTGGAGGAACTTCTTTAACGATGATGGCTAGTCACCGGGTGTCGATCTAGTCTGACCACGTGGACGACGACATCATTCGGGCATTGGCCACCATTGCGCTGGTGGGTGGGTTCGGCGGCCTGCTCGGGGGATGGTTCGGAAGCGGCAAGAAGCTGATTGGAAGCATCCTGTTGGGGATCATCGGTGGGATCTCGGCAGCGGCCATAGCCCGGATCGCCGGGTTTCCCGGCGCCCTCAATGTTGGAGACGGGTTCTCCCTCCTCTGGGGAGGAGGGGGTGGTCTGCTGCTTGGATACGTGGTCGGAAGGTCGACGAGGTAGTCGTCAGCCGACCGCGCCCGCCTCGACCATGTTGAGTTCGATCAGGGCGTTCATTTCAACGGCATATTCCATCGGAAGCTCGCGCACGATCGGCTCAATGAACCCGGCCACGATCATGGACGTGGCCTGCTCTTCGGTCAGCCCCCGGCTCATCAAGTAGAAGAGCTGCTCCTCGCCCACTTTCGACACGGTGGCTTCGTGGCCGATCTGGGCATCGTTCTCCTCGATCTCCATGTAGGGATAGGTGTCGGAGCGAGACCGCTCATCGAGAATGAGGGCGTCGCAGCGGACGAAGCTCTTGGCGTTTTCTGCTCCTGGCTCGACCCGCACCAAGCCGCGGTATCCGGCCCGCCCTCCATCCTTGGCGATCGATTTCGACACGATGGTTGAGGTTGTGTGGGGCGCCGCATGGACCATCTTGGCGCCGGCATCCTGGTGCTGACCTCTCCCCGCATAGGCAATGGAGAGGACCTCGCCATGCGCGCCCGGCTCCATCAGCCAGACGGCCGGATACTTCATGGTCAGGCGACTTCCGATGTTTCCATCGATCCATTCCATAGTGGCGTCTTCGTAAGCGGCCGCTCGCTTGGTAACGAGGTTATATACGTTGTTCGACCAGTTCTGGATGGTCGTGTAACGGCAACGGCCTCCCTTCTTGACGACGATCTCCACCACGGCCGAATGCAAAGAATCGGTGGTGTAGACGGGCGCCGAACAACCTTCGACGTAGTGAGCGAAAGCCCCCTCGTCAACGATGATCAGGGTGCGCTCGAACTGACCCATGTTCTCGGAGTTGATCCGGAAGTAGGCCTGGAGCGGTTGATCGACATGAACACCTGGTGGCACGTAGATAAAGGAGCCGCCACTCCACACCGCCGAGTTGAGGGCCGCGAATTTGTTGTCGTTGGCAGGAATGATCGTGCCGAAATAGCTCTGGACCAGGTCGGGGTATTCCCGCAGCGCCGTGTCCATGTCACAGAACAACACCCCCATGGCCGCGAGATCGTCACGGTTGCGGTGGTACACGACCTCCGAGTTGTGAACAATCACACCTTCGGCCACGAAGTTGTGCGGTCCGGACACTTCGATGTCAAAGACCGGGGCAACGTCGGCAGGTTCGACCGATGTGACAGAGGCAAACCCCGTCCGGCTCTCGGGTCCGGTGTTGGCGGTCAACTCGGCCAGCTCGGCCACGTCGCCAGCCAGCGGGCCCGACAGACCGGTCTGGCGAGAACCGTCGAGCAGCCCCCGCAAAAAAGCGGCGCGCTCAGTCGTGGGGAGACCAAACACCCAGGCAGGCACCCGCCGGGAAGGAACATCGCCGATGAGCCCGTTGCGCTGGAACCAACGGATCAACGGTTTGGATTCGACCAAAACCCGTCCACCACCGACCTCGGTGGGGACGCTGAAGGTGGTGCCGATCGTCCCCTGGACGAGGGCGGCGGTGTCACCGTCGGCGGTAAAAACGAGCTGGGAACCCTCCAATTCGAGGTTGGCCCCGGCCAGGGCATATCCAAACAACCAGGCCACGTTGGGGGAAGTCTCGGCTGGAAACACGTCCGGAGTCCCTTTGGGCCGTTCTGGTTGATAGGGACGGCCGGCATCGGGGACGGTGACGGCGACAACCACCTCGCTGCCCTGGTGGAGCTCGTCAACATTGCGCCAACCTTCCCTGGTCAGGAAGGGATGGTTATCGGTGGCGTAAATGACCCGACCGCCGTCGATTTCGACGCGGTAGGTCTGACGAATGTCGGTCTGTTGGGTTGCCTTGACCTTGTGAACCTCGAGCAACTCGGTCCGCTCGTTGTAGGAATAGACCCGGTCACCTGGTTGGATCTCTTTGATCGCAACCATGCCCCGGTCGGCGGTGTAGACCTTGACGTCACCCCGCAAACACTCGTATTGGGCGGTCACACCGGCGAGGTACTTGCGCTCGGCCTCGGGGATGCCAAGTTTCTCGTACGTGGCCTTGATGTTTTCGGGCACCATGTCCCAGTCTTTGGATTGACCACCCGAAGGTTTTACGTAGTAGTAGATGTCGTCAAAGTCGATCTCGTTGAGCGCGCCGCCTCCGCCCCACTGCGGGATGGGCTTACGCAAGAAACGCTGATAGGCCTTGAGCCGCTTGTCGAGCATCCAGGCCGGCTCGCCCTTCATACCCGACATCTGCCGGATGATCTTTTCGTTCAGGCCCTTTTCGGGCTTGAACTCATATTCGACGTCGTCGTGCCAGCCGAGTTTGTAGGCACCAAGATCGATGTCAACGGTGGCCATTTGGCTTACTCCTCGCCGTTCTGGCGGATATTTTCCACTACCGCCATAGTGTAATTGGTTCTGGGTGGTGCGAGGTGGGTGGCGAGTTCAAACTCATAACCCACCACTCATAACCGCAGCCGGAACGGGTGCCTCCACCGGTTTGCTCGCTCGCAACACCCAAAACCGGCCCACCTGGGTGTTCCAATCGGCCAGAACTGCCTTCACCACCGGGCTATGAGTTTCGGCCTGATATCGGATAAGGAGGTCGGCCAATTCGACACCCTCGGTTTCGAGGGGTCGGCGCATGGCCGGGGAGGTGTCGGCAACGTAACGATTGAAGACCCCGCGGGGATCCCAGACGAAAGCCACTCCCCCGGTCATACCGGCCGCAAAGTTGCGACCAACCGGGCCGAGCACCACCACTGCACCGCCAGTCATGTACTCACAGCCATGATCCGAACAACCTTCGACCACCGCCGTGGCCCCCGAGTTCCGAACTGCGAACCGTTGCCCCACCGCGCCAGCCAGAAGGGCCGTACCCCCGGTGGCGCCGTAGAGAACTGCGTTCCCGGCCGCATGGGGAACATGGGAGTTGGGGCGACGCGGAACCACGGTGACCAGCCCACCCCCCAGACCCTTGCCGACGTAGTCGTTGGCCGTGCCCCGCAGCCGTAGCTCGATCCCGTCGACCAAAAAGGCACCAAAACTCTGACCGGCCACCCCGGCCATATGGACCTTGATGGTTCCCGGTGGAAGCGGGTCGAGGCCCCGTCGCACAATCTCGCCGGCTAAGCGAGCCCCCACCGTCCGGTCGATGTTGGTGATCGGGAACGAGATCTCGAGCGGGCCCCCCCCGTCCAGAACCCCGGATGCCTCCGCCACCAGACGATCGTTGAGGCGGGAAGCGGTCTGTTTGTTAAAGCCGGGGTGGCGTCGGCGGCCCTCGGCCCGGACCAGCAGCGCCGACAACCCAGGTGCGAGCGGATGACCACCCGGCTTGAGCCAGTCCGCCCGACCGATCAATTCGGCCAGCGAGTGGACCCCGAGCTGCGCCAGATGCCGACGGACATCCTCGGCCAGTAGCCGGAAGAGTTGCACCACATGGTCGGCTGCCCCGTTGAACTTCGCCCGCAGGTCCTCGCGCTGGGTGGCGATGCCCACCGGACAAGTGTTGAGATGGCACTGGCGGACCATCTTGCACCCGAGCGCCAATAGAGGAAGGGTGCCGAAGCCGAACCTCTCGGCTCCCAACATGGCCGCCACGACAACGTCACGTCCGGTGCGGAGTCCTCCATCGGTCTCCAGGGTCACCTGCGAACGAAGGCCGTTGGCGACCAGCACCTGATGAGCCTCGGCCAAGCCCAGCTCCCAGGGCGCCCCGGCATGTTTGATCGACTCCAACGGGGAGGCGCCAGTTCCCCCTTCCGTCCCCGAGATGAGGATCGCATCGGCCTCGGCCTTCGCCACTCCCACGGCCACAGTCCCCACCCCCGGTTCCGAAACCAGCTTCACCGAAACTCGGCCGCCGGCATTGAAGGCCTTGAGGTCGTAGATGAGCTGGGCCAGATCCTCGATCGAATAGATGTCGTGATGGGGCGGTGGCGAGATGAGAGTCACCCCTGGTTCGGTGTGTCGAAGACGGGCGATCTCGTGCGTGACCTTGTGGCCCGGGAGTTGGCCACCCTCACCGGGCTTGCTGCCCTGGGCCATCTTGATCTGCAGTTCCTCGGCCGAGGCGAGGTATTGCGGCGTCACGCCGAAACGTCCGGAGGCCACCTGTTTGATCGCCGAGTTGCGCGGGGTCTTGTAACGCTCGGGTCCCTCGCCGCCTTCGCCCGAGTTGGAGTAGGCGCCGATCTGGTTCATGGCTTCGGCCAGGGCCTCATGGGCCTCCCGGGAGAGAGCACCGTGACTCATAGCTGAGACAACAAAACGCCGCGTCAACCTGTCGGCGGGTTCGACTTCTTCGAGGGGAATCGAGCGGCGCGAGACGAAGTCGAGCAAATCGCGGACCGTGGCCGGGGGCCGGTTCTGGATCGAAGCTAGGTAGGCGTCCCAATCTGAGAGTTCACCGCTCCGCACCGCCCTCTGCAAAGCCAGCACCACCCCCGGACCGGTTATGTGGACCGCACCCCCACCACGGTGTTTGTAGAAGCCGCCGGGATACTCCTCACCTTGGTCGTATCGGGAGTGGAGGACCAAGGCCCTGGCGGCGATGTCTTCTAACCCCAACCCCCTAAATCGCCGGGGGGCGTTGCGAAATGCCAGGTCGCACACCTCTTCGGACAAACCCATCACTTCGAAAAGCTCGCAACCTCGATATGCAGAAACCGTGCATATGCCCATCTTGGACATGATCTTGAGAAGACCCGACTGCAGAGCGGAGCGGAAGTTCTCCTGGGCCAAGACCGGATCGACGTGGACAACTCCCTCCTCTGCCAGGGCGCGCACCTGATCGATGGCCAGATAGGGGTTGACTGCCGAGGCCCCGGCAGCGATCAACATGGCGAGGTCGTGGGAGTCGCGGGGTTCGCCCGAAACAACCATGATCGAGGCCCTGATCCTCACCCCCGCCTCGATCAGAGCGTGGTGGACCGCCCCCACTGCCAGCGCCATGGGGACAGGGGCGTCTTCCTTGCTCACCTCACGATCGGAGAGGACGATCAGCGCCGCGCCACCGGTGACAGCCTCAACGGCCTCCGCACAGATCCGGTTAATCCGCGCCCCCATTCCCTGTGGTCCCTCGGCGGCGGGCCAGGTGGCCGCGATCCAGTACGAAAAGAAGGTGGGGTCGGGGGAACGAACAATATTCTCCAACTCGGCATCGGAAAGAACCGGCGAGGAGAGCTCGACCAGGTGGGCGGTTTGCCACGACTCTTCGAGCAAAGACGCCCGCCGGCCCATGTAGGTACGAAGCGACATGACCAGCTGCTCGCGGATGGGGTCCATGGGTGGATTCGTGACCTGTGCGAATAACTGGTGGAGGTATTGGGTGAGTCGGCGGGGTTCCTCGGCGAGGGCCGCCAAGGCGGTGTCATTTCCCATGGAGCCGGTCGGGGTTTTCCCCTCGGCCATCTCCGCCAGGATCACCCGCCGCTCTTCAGCCGTGTAGCCAAACACCCGGCACAAACGGGCGGGGTCGAAGCGGTCGTCGGCGGTGGCGTCAAAAGGCTGCTGAACGTAAAAGGTCTCGGTTCCAATCCAATCGTCGTAAGGAGCCTGGCGGGCCAGGGAATCTTTGACCTCTTCGGACATCTGCACCTGGCCCGTCGTGCGATCGAAGAAGAGGACCTCGCCGGGGCCGAGTTGGCCGGTGAGCTCCGCCCGTGATTCTTCCTCAGGGCAAACACCAGCCTCCGAAGCCACTAGGACCACGTCCGGGGTGATTGACCAGCGAGCCGGGCGGAGACCGTTGCGATCGACAAAGGAAACCAGGCTGATGCCATCGGTCGCGGCCACGGCCGCCGGTCCGTCCCAGGGTTCGGTCAGAAATGCGTGATATTCGGAAAACGCCCGACGCTCCGGGGAGAGGTCCACGACGTTTTCCCACGCAGCCGGGACAAGAAGCTCTTTGACGTGCGCCAGCGAACGCCCGGAGAGCAGCAACAACTCGAACATGTTGTCAAGGGTCCCTGAGTCGGACTGGTCCGGTTGCAGGAAGGGAACGACGTCGGCCAGGCGCTCACCCCAGGCGCTCGAAGTGGCGACCCGTTCGCGGGCGTGGGTCCACGAGCGGTTGGAGGCAATGGTATTGATTTCACCGTTGTGGGCCAGGGTGCGGAAAGGCTGAGCAATCTCCCAGGAAGGGAGCGTATTGGTGCTGTACCGTTGGTGAAAGACTGCAAAAGCTGTCTGAAAGTCGGAATCGCCCAGGTCCCAGAAAAAGTCGGCGACGTTGGAGGCGTGGAACAGACCCTTGTACACCATGCTGCGGGCGGACGAAGAGATGACGGTGACGCCAGCCACGGCGGCCCTCTCAACACGTTTCCGGGCAAGAAACAAGCGCCGCTCGAGCTCGATGCCGCTCACTTCGTCGGGGGCTGCGATCAGCACTTGTTCGATCAATGGAAGCGACTCGAGCGCCCGCCGTCCCAGCGCCGCGGTGTGAATCGGCACCGTCCTAAACCAGAGAATGCGGAGTCCTTCGGCCGCAACCGCACTGGATAAGAGCGCGCGGGCACTTTCGGCCTGAGCCGGGCGTAGAAAACAACACATCACCCCGAGGTGGCCTTCCGCTGGCGGGGTCAATCGGCGGATGTCCAGTTCGCGGGCCAACAGTGCGTAGGGAATCTGAGTGAGGATGCCCGCCCCGTCTCCGGTGCCGTCGGCTGCCCGGGCTCCCCGGTGCTCGAGCCTTGTAAGGCAATCGACCGCCAGCC
The DNA here is from genome assembly GCA_040905905.1 of Acidimicrobiia bacterium. Classification (GTDB taxonomy): domain Bacteria; phylum Actinomycetota; class Acidimicrobiia; order Spongiisociales; family ZC4RG35; genus JAICND01. The sequence continues at coordinate 33,313 of JBBDQN010000050.1, read as the reverse complement.
TCGTCAACCGATGCGAAGGGGCCAGGTCGCGCGTCGCCACGAAACCAACGCCACAAGCGTCGTGCTCGTATCTGGGGTCGTAGAGGGGCGCGCTCCACATGGGAGCCAGGCATCATACGAGATGCGCTCCGGCCACTAAAACTCCCCCAGCGAACAGAGTGAGCGGTTTCTCCCCCCAGCGAACGAAGTGAGCGTTGGGGGGAGAAACCGGCGTAGCCGGGAGGGGGGTTTGTTTCTCCCCCCAGCGAACGAAGTGAGCGTTGGGGGGAGAGCCGGCGAAGCCGGGAGGGGGGTCTGGGAGAGCCGGCGGAGCCGGGAGGGGGGTTTGTTTCTCCCCCCAGCGAACGAAGTGAGCCTTGGGGGGAGAGCCGGCGAAGCCGGGAGTGGGGTCTGTTTCTCCCCCCAGCGAACGAAGTGAGCCTTGGGGGGAGAAACACAACGCGGGTACTGATCAGACCATGTAGTTGTGAGGTGGGTTGTCCATCGTCAGGATCTCACGGCTGGCGGCGAACAACTCCCGGTCGATGGCGGGGTCAGCCCCTGTGACCAGATCGACGAGGGCGCGACCGATTGCGGGCGCAAACTTGAAACCATGAGCGGCCCCCAGCGCAATTGCCGCCCGCGAACATCCGGGAACCAGGTCCACCACAAACTCGCGGTCGGGGGTGAGCGTGTAGAGACAAGTCTTCACTGTTACGGAATCACCCCAACCTGAAGGGATCAGGGACCGCAGAAACCTCTCGACCCTGGCCGCGTAATCGGGGTCCGTCACGAAAGTGCGACTCTCCGCATCCACCACGTGGCCTCCGACATCCTGGCCGATCTTGAGCCCGGTACCTTCAAAGTCGGGGAGACCGTAGAACCCGGGATCGTGGTTCCAGATCCACACCGGGACGCGGTCGGGGGTTAAGGTGCGCGGGCTGGAGGTGGGGAAGTAACAGACCTGCTCCTGACGAACCTCGAGATTGAGGTGCACGTCCAGCTGGCCCAGCAGGTGGTTAGCCCAGGCATCGGTGGCGAGGATCAGAGACCCGGCCCGATGCTGTCCGCTGCCGGTCGTTATCAGATATTCATCACCGCTCACCACGATCGAAGTCACCGGTGTCCGTTCACGAAGATTTGCACCTCCCTCGATTGCTAAATGCCGCATGGCTGTTGTCGCCCGGTTGGCCGCCACCAGACCGCCGTCCTCCTGGAAGAGGGTGGTCGTCCCTCCAGGCAACACGAATTGCGGCCAACGGTGCGACACGTCCCTCTGTTCCAACAACTCGTAGCCCACCCCGCAGGCATCCATCGCCGCCTGATAGGTCTGCAGGGTTCCCTCGGCTCCGGCCGGGTAGAAGTCCAGACCCCCGCAACGGACCACCAACTGTTGCCCGCTCAGGTCCTCGATCGCGGCCCACTCTCGATAGGCCTGGTCGGCCAGGCCGACATAGGCCGGGTGGTGATAGCTTCGCCGGATGATCCTGGTGTGATCTGCAGATGCCCCCCGGTCGTGGCCGAACTGGAATTGTTCGAATCCGGCCACAGAACCGATTCCGCGCGCAACTGCCTGATAGGCGGCCGCGCTTCCGAGGGCTCCCAGGCCCACCACCACCATCTCGTAGTCGGCCACGCTCAGATCTCGGTTTCGGTATGCCTGTATTGTTCGTAGGCAGACATTGCCTTGCCGGTTGGAGACCGCCATGGTCGCTCGTCCATCGGGAGCTTCCCGAGGGCCTTGGCCATTGCTCTTACATGCGCCTGCACCGAGCCGGAGCACGAACCGATATAGGACACACCCGAGTTGCGAGCCTCTTCAGCGAACCGAGCCATCTCCCGTCGCGAAAGCTGCAACGGGTCGAGCTCATAAGGGAAGGCCGGGCTGGCGGTGAAGTCGATGAGCTCATCGGATGTCTCATAAGCCACTGGTTGGCTTGCCACATGACAGTCGACGGCGGCGGCCATGGCAGCAGCGATCGGCAGCTGTTGACGTGGACCGTTTAGACAGTTGACGCCGACGATGTCGGCCCCGGCGTCTTCCAGCCGGCGAGCACACTCGGCGGGGTCCCAACCTTCATATGACTGAATCGGCCTCGACTCGAAAGAGATCGTCGCCATCACCGGCATCCCGGTGAACCGTGCCCTTTCTACGAAGATCAAGGCTTCCCCCATCCACCCGAAGGTCTCGCCGATCCAGAAGTCGACGCCACCGGCGGCGGTCTGCACCTCGAGTTGTCGATCGAACAATTCTCTCACCCGGTCGGCGGAAGCCGGGTCCGCCGGGTCGTAGGCCCAGTGAGGGAGAGATTGCCTGCCACTAGTGCCTGGCCCTCATCCGCAACCTTCCGGGCAATCCCCACTGCGGTCCGGTTGATCTCATCAACCTTGCCAGCCAGTCCGACGGTGGCGAGTTTGTCCTCGGAGGCATAGAAGGTCATCGTCTGGAGGACGTCGACCCCGGCCCGCAAGAACTCGCGATGTAACTCCACAAGGGAGTCAGGGCGTTCGATCACTACCTCGGGCGTGAACGGTCCTGCCTGAACGTGGCCCCGCTTTTCCAACTCGAGGAGATACCCGCCGTCACCCAGGACCGGTCCGGCTGCCAGGCGCTCGAGAATCCCATTAGCCACTAACTCACCTCCTGATCTGAATGTACCGCAGCCGGGTTACATTCCCCGACGATGCCCGTCATCGTCATCGGAGCGGACACGGCTCTTGGCGTCCTGGTGGTCGAACGTCTGGCCGCGTCCGATCGTGAGGTCCGTGCATTTGTCAGTTCCCCTGAGGTGGGAGAGCGCCTGCGCCTGCTCGGGATCAAGGTCGCCCTTGGCGATCTCTCGGACCAGAGCCACGTAGCGGCGGCCTGCACGAACTGTTTCTCCGTCGTCCTCATCACCGAAGCTGTCACTGATGGCCGCGAGCTCAGCTTTGCCCAGAGTCCGGGCCAGGTATTGGCAGGATGGGCGGCCTCTATACGGGAGTCGCGCGCCAAGCGCGCCATCTGGGTGGGAAACGGGACCTACCCAGTTAGCGGGGCCCCCGAGGAGGCAGTGGTCGCGGCCACGATGCCGGCGGACGAGATCGCCGAGAAGGTTGCTGCCCTCGATGACGCAGCAGCGATTTGATCGCGTATCAGGACGTTGCGGGCACGCCGATGACCGGACCCGGCTGCGGGCCGACGGGTAACACGCACACCTCGCCGTCGACCTGGGGAGCGCCAACGACCGGACGACAGAGAGCATCAACATGAGCGGCAGTCTCCTGGGCCGCGAGATCTGCCACCGCCCGGTCGTACGCATCGACCAGATGGCGGAAGGGGTTCACCGCCCGGCCGTTGCGGTGCAATTCAAAATGAGTGTGGGCGCCGGTTCCTTCGGCGTTACCCGAGTCACCCGAATAGGCCACGTGTTGGCCACCTGCCACTGATGATCCGACCTCGATGCCCGGAGCCAGGGTCAACGACCAATCAACGCGGCCACGGTCGGCCCCGCGCTCGTCGTTGTTGAGGTGCATGTACCAGGTGCTCCAAATCTCTTCGTGCTCGACGACGAGATATCGACCAGACGTGGGTCCATCGCTGACGATGGTGACCACGCCGGCGGCGGCGGCATACACCGGCGTCAACTTAGGCGCCATTAGGTCGTTGCCCTGGTGACGACGACCGCCCGAGCGGGCGGCACCGAAGGTTGAGGAAAAGTGGGTGACCAGCGGATCGTGCGGAAAGTACAAAAACGGGTCTTCCGCCGCCCATCCGGGGCGAGCGGTTATCGGAGCCAGAGCGCCAGCGGCGGTGGCGCCAACCAGAACACGAAGGAAGTGACGTCTTGTAGTACTCATTGTGCGGGCAGGAACCCCCATGTCCCCCGAGAGAGCCGGGGAACCTAACCCTCATGAATGGAAGCGGCAAAACCAAAGGACTAGACACTGGAGAGGCCGGGGACGTTGCCGCCCCCGGCCTCTGGTAGGCCAGCGTTAGCCGCTGCGCCACGTGCCCGCATTTGGCACCCGTACCCGACGCCGAAGCGCCACTCCCTGGCTACAGGCTGATGGGCTGGGTGGGTATCGGCAAAAGTGGGAAAAAGCTTGAATCACCCCGGAACAAGGCGAAAGACGGAAACCCGGACTACCTGCTTGGCCTCCGAGTCTCTACTTTTTCCGACGAATTGAAAACCGCAAGCGACTTGTGACCTCGTCATCGATCGAGATGACAAATGAGAAGTCACCCTCGGATTGGAAAGTGAGGTTGTTGAAGGTGAAAGAGCGGACCACCCCGGTATCGGCCCGGTCCATCTCGGTCGATTGCCGTCGAATCACCACCTCATGCCGAACCTGGCCGCCCGGTAAGAGGGGCACTCCATCCGCATCCTGGAGCTCGACGCCCAGCCGCAATGTCGTGGTGGACATAGCCCAGGGAATTCGCAGGCGCACGGCGATCGCCAGACTCGGATGCCGGGCCGGAAATCCCGAGACAAAGAGAGTGTCCCACCCGCCTCCAAGGACGTAGAGCTTGCCCTGAATGGCCTGAACTGCGTCGGCAAGCATCGCCAGGTCTATGGTTGGCCGCAGCGGCTCGAGTTCGAGCTCCACCCGGCGACTCTACCTCCGGGTTGCAGCCTTTACTCTTGGTCATCTAATCGGAGGTTCTATGTCCCCTGCCGCCCAGATCGCCCCCGCCACAGGCAAGCTCGGAATCCTGACCCCAGGGATGGGGGCGGTTGCCACCACCTTCTACTCGGGCGTTCTCTCGGTGCGCAAGGGCTTCTCGATTCCCATCGGATCGTTGACCCAAATGGGACACCTTCGCCTCGGCAAACGGACCGAAAAGCGCAACCCCATGATCAAGGAGTTCGTTGATCTCGCTGACCTCAACGACCTCGAGTTCGGCGGGTGGGACCCATATTCCGACGACGCTTACGCGGCTGCCATGAAGGCCGGGGTGCTGCAGCCGGGTCACCTCGAAGCCGTTGGCGATGAGTTACGAGTTATCCGGCCCATGTCAGCGGTGTTTTCCCCCGATTGGGTGAAACGGCTTGAGGGATACGACCAGGTCAAGAGCGCCCCCACGACCATGGACCTCGCAGAGATGCTGATGGAGGACATCGAACGATTCCGCACCGAACACGATTGTGAACGGCTGGTGATGGTTTGGTGTGGCTCCACCGAGGCCTATCACGAACCGGCCCCTGTCCACCGCGATCTGGCGTCATTCGAGGAGGGCCTCAAGAAGTCGGACCCCAACATCGCTCCCTCGCAGGTTTATGCCTATGCCGCCCTGCAAACGGGAGTTCCCTTTGCCAACGGCGCTCCCAACTTCACCGTCGACGTTCCGGCGATGCTCGAACTCGCCGACCTGCGGGGAGTGCCGGTTTGTGGCAAAGACTTCAAGACCGGCCAGACCCTGATGAAGACGATGATCGCCCCGGGTCTGAAAGCTCGAATGCTGGGGATCAAAGGCTGGTACTCGACCAACATTCTGGGTAACCGCGACGGCGAGGTGCTCGACGATCCCGAGAGCTTCAAGTCCAAGGAGGTCTCCAAGCTCGGTGTGCTGGAAACGATCCTTCAACCCGAGGTATACCCCGATCTCTACGCCGACCTCTATCACGTCGTCCGGATCAACTACTACCCACCCCGTGGTGACGACAAGGAGGGATGGGACAACATCGACATCTTCGGATGGATGGGTTATCCCATGCAGATCAAGATCGACTTCCTCTGCAAGGACTCGATCCTGGCGGCACCCATCGTCCTCGACCTAGCCCTGTTCATGGACCTCGCCCAACGGGCCAACAAGAAAGGGATCCAGGAGTGGCTGTCGTTCTACTTCAAGAGCCCGCAAACGGCCGCAGGTCTCTATCCCGAGAACGATCTCTTCATCCAGCTCACCAAGCTCAAGAACACCCTCCGAGACCTCATGGGTGAAGACTTGATCACCCACCTCGGAACTGAGTATTACGAGTAGCGCTCACGTCTCACGCCTCACTCGGAGGCCACAGGCCATAAGGGCAGCGTTCTCGTCGGAACCTCCGTATCGGGTTCTCTCGAAAGCGGCAACCTGGCGAATCTGGGTTTCGGTCAAGGTCGGCTCGAATGACGGCATCGCCCCGGTGATTCCACTCTCCTGGGTCCCATAGGTTGGGCTCACCTCGGTACGCCATCTCGCCGAGCCCAGGGAGATCCACTGCAGTTGGGTCTCGCAGTCGGGAAAGGTGGCCACGACCGCGCTTAGGGCCGGTCCCACCGCACCTTCGCCGGACCCGCCATGACAGACCGAGCAAAGGCGACCATAGGCCTCCCGTCCAGCTTCAAGGTCAGGATCGGGAGGCGTCTCGGGTTCCGCTGCGCATGCGGCCAACCCCAGCACGACGAACAGAGCCGCCACCCCCACCCGTCGGCGCATGGCCGTCAGGCGGTGGCGGGTTGCGATTGCCCGAGGCCCTGCCAGTAAGTGGCGATGGCCCAAAGGAGGGCCAACCCCATGATCGGAGTGCCGATCCGCTTGAGAATCGCGGACTCGCCAATCAGACCGATGAGAAACAGAAGCACGCCGGTGTTGACCGCCAATAACACGAGCCGGTTGGTGGCTGCCGGCGTCGAAGCCAGCCGTCCTACAGCCGCAAATAAAGCATTGGTCATGACACCAATGAACATGGCATGGTCAAAGGCGATGAGCACTCCCACCGGACCGGTTCCGGTCTCGGGATCCAACTGCCCGGAGGTGAAGAGCTGGACCACATATACAAGAAGCCCGATCCCAACCACCAGCCCCAAAACAGCGACGCGCCCGAAATTGGCAGCTCCACCGCCAGCCCAGGCGCTCGGTTTGATTCGGCTCCACATATGAACGATGTACGCGATGATGGCAATCACCTGCAATCCCGAGAAGACGGGCGCCAACTCATCCACTAAATCGAATATGAAGGCGACGTTGACGATCAGACCGGCAACAAACAGAGCCCAGGCCACGAAGCGGCCCACCATGCCCTGCCCACCGTTCAGGACCCAGTGGCTGACCCCCACACCCGCCAGGATCAAGTAGCCGATCAACATTGCTGCAGGATGGGCACCCGCCAATGCAGCCGCTCTCTCCGTACTCAAACCCGGTAGGGACCCGTTGGCCACAAAGAGGCCCAGCAAGACGCCGAGAATGGCGCCGATCGTCAACGAGACCACTGCAAGATATAGCGCCAGTTGGGCAGTGGTTTTCTCGCTGGCCCGATACCGGCCTCCCACCCAGATCAAGAGCCAAACAATGGAGACCAACAGGAGAGTGCCGGCTATGGGCCGAAAGATCCCGGTGGTCGTCGCGAAAGCTAGGACATAGATCGCCACGGTCACCAACGCTGCCATCGAGAGATTGCGTCCGGAGGCAACCGATTTCGGATCAGCATCATCTCCGAACATGGCCATCGTGCAAGCGACAACGGCCAACGTGATCCAACCAAGGGTGCCTGCGTGAACGTGGGTGAGGAGCATCGTTCTAGACGGCTCCCAGATGTCGAGTCCGTTGAGAATCCCGATGACAATGGTCACCACGAAGATGGCCAGCGCGCCTTTGAACAACATGCGCGCCTGAGCTTGTAAATCGCCAGTCACTTACCCTCCTCCGAGTGGCGTATGCCGCGAAGATAGGATCAGGCTCGACAGGACGTCGCCAAATGTGAAGATGGAGAGCAGGTGATCGTCGACGGACACCCCATACCCGACTCGGAGCTCGAGTGGAGCTTTGGGCCGTCAGGCGGCCCCGGCGGACAACATGCCAACCGCGCTCACACCCGGGCCGAGGTTCGCTTCGATCTAGGTGCTTCGGCTTCGATCCCTGATCCTCTCAAGGCCCACATGCTACGAAGACTCGGCAACAGGGGAGCGGCTGGGGTCGTCGCCGTCAGCGCCGACGACACCCGCAGCCAGCTCCAGAATCGACGATTGGCCCAGGAGCGGCTGGCATCGTTGCTCAACCAGGCAGCCCAGCGCCCCCGCCAACGGCGTCCCACCCGCCCGACCCTTGCCTCCCGGGAACGCCGTTTGGAAGGCAAACGCCGGCGCAGCGACCTCAAACAGGGTCGTCGAAGGGATTTTGGCTCGTAGTCC
>JBBDQN010000050.1:0-25230 GCA_040905905.1 Acidimicrobiia bacterium | reverse complement strand
AGGAGCAGGACTACGAGCCAGAAGCGGTTGAGAAGAGGCGCCTGACGGCCCCCACATCAACCTTGCCAAGATCAGTGCGCGGAAGCGTTTCGATTTGCACCCACTGCTTGGGCAGTGAGTAGGCGGGAACTTTCGTGCGCAGGAAGTTGTGCAGGTCGGATGAGTCGACATCGCCGACGAAGACTGCCACCACCCGCTCACCCCACTCAGAGTCGGGTATCCCGATCACGATGACTTCGCTAACCCCCGGATGACGGGTGACCAGCGACTCGATGGCTTCCGGATTCACCTTCTCCCCCCCGGTGATGATCATCCGGTCAGCCCGGCCCAGTACTTCCAGAGAGCCATCGGAGTGGATGACGCCATAGTCAGAAGTCAAAAACCCGCCCACCAGGTCGGGCTCGCCCACATATCCGGTCATGACCGTTGGACCCGAGATCTCGATCCGGCCATCGGGGCCGATCGCAACGTCCGCCCCCGGCAGCGGAAACATCGGTCCACCGGGCTCCCGAGCGGTGGTGACCTGGGAGGTGGTTTCGGTCATGCCATAGGTGCGAAGGATCTTCAGCCCAGCATCTCCGGCTCGCTCTACAAGAACCGGATCGGCCGGTCCGCCGCCCAGCAACACCAGCGGCGCGGACCTAAAGACCTCGGTTCGCCGGTTTAGGAGGCGAAAGAGCTGAGTGGGCACTAACGAAGCGATCGCCACCCGATCGAGCCAGCCTCCAGCTTGGTCGAGATCACTCTCCAGCACCACCGACCCGCCCCCGTAGAGGCTTCGATAGAGAATGCTGAGGCCCCCCACATGGTGGAGCGGAAGGACGCACAACCACCTATCTCCGGCCCCATTCTTGAGATGCTCCATCGAGGCGCGGGCAGCTGCCTCCCAGTTGGTCGCGGCCAACCGGACCCCCTTGGGCTCCCCACTCGACCCACTGGTAAACAGGATTGTGTGGGATGGACGCCGATCCAGGCCCCCAAGGCCGATGAGTTGATCGGTGTCGGGCCGGTTGGGGCCAACCACCACCGCCGAGGCGCCGGTTCGAGGAATTGCCAGCAACTCCACCACCGACTCAAAATCGAGACGGGGCCTCACTACGATCTGGGTCCCGCTTCTATCACCCAGCTCGACGACCCGTGCAGTTACCAACTCGGACACCGCCGCGTACGTGAGACGTTGATCCCCGCACAGAAGGAAAATCTCCCGGGGCATTTGCGCAGCCTTGTCAGTCAACCAATCCACTTCCGACTTCCGACTTCCGACTTCCGACTTCCGTCTACATTCAACTTGTGATCTCCGAACACTTTGATGAATCCCGGTGGCAAGTCGTCGACGGGTTCAGTTTCACTGACATCACCTATCACCGGGCCCTGGATCAGGGAACAGTGCGAATTGCCTTTCACCGACCCGAGGTTCGCAACGCCTTTAGGCCTCACACCGTCGACGAGTTGTATGAAGCCCTCAACCACGCCCGCCAAACCCCCGACGTTGGGGTTGTGCTCTTGACCGGCAACGGACCATCATCCAAAGATGGCGGGTGGGCATTCTGCTCGGGGGGCGACCAGAGAATCCGCGGAGTCGACGGATATCAGTACGAGGGCGGTGGGGAGGCGACCGGGCTGGGTCGCCTCCACATTCTTGAGGTTCAGCGACTCATCCGTTTCATGCCCAAGATCGTCGTCGCGGTGGTCCCGGGTTGGGCTGTGGGCGGAGGTCACTCTCTTCATGTCGTCTGCGACCTCACCCTCGCATGTGCCGAACACGGCCTCTTCAAGCAGACCGACCCCGACGTGGCCAGTTTCGACGGCGGATTCGGGTCGGCCTACCTGACTCGAATGGTCGGGCAGAAGAAGGCGCGCGAGATATTTTTCCTTGGTCGCGACTACACCTCCGCCGAGGCGGCCGCCATGGGGATGGTGAACAGCGCCGTCCCTCATACCGAACTCGAGAACATCGCCTTGGAATGGGCGGCCGAGATTGGAACCAAGTCCCCGACCGCCCAGCGGATGCTCAAGTATGCCTTCAACGCCATCGACGATGGACTGATCGGTCAGCAGATCTTTGCAGGTGAAGCTACCCGGCTTGCTTATGGGACCGATGAGGCGAAAGAAGGTCGCGACGCCTTTCTCGAGAAGAGGAAGCCGGACTACCGCCAGTTTCCATGGCACTTCTAAGACGTGGGCGTGAGGCGTGAGAACTGGACCCCCTGGGTCCAAGCAGCACGGCCGCGGACTTTGGCGGCCGCCATCGTTCCGGTTGTTGTGGGCGGCGCCGCCGCCACCGCACAGGGTGCCTTCGGCTGGCGGGCCTTCATCCTGGCCATGGTCGGCGCCCTCGCGATACAAATTGCGGCCAACTTTGCCAACGACGTCTCCGATGCAAACCGGGGTGCCGACCCCGGCGATCGGATCGGACCCCGGAGGATGGTCGCTTCCGGACTGATCTCCCCGCGACGCATGTGGATGGCCACCTGGGTGGCAATTGCCGTTGCGACGGCTTGTGGGATAGGCCTCGCCCTTCTCGTGGGTCCGTTGGTCCTGCTGATCGGAGTGGGGTCAATCGTTGCGATGCTCGGATACGTAGGCGGACCGGTCCCTTATGGATACCGGGGCTTTGGAGAGGTCTTTGTCTTCCTTTTCTTCGGCCTGGTTGCAACGACTGGCAGCCGTTATGTCCATGATGGGTCGGTCGACAGGGCCACCTGGCTGCTTTCCGTGCCGGTTGGCCTCCTGGCCACAGCGATCCTGGTCGTCAACAACCTGCGCGACGTGCACACCGATGCGCGGGTTGGCAAGAGGACCCTGGCTGTGGTCATCGGAGCCCGAGCCACCGAGCGCTTGTTCTTGATCCTGCTCACTGGTAGCTATTTGATAGTGACCATCGGGGCATTGGCCGGGTTTACAACGCACTGGACGCTGCTGGCCTGGCTGACCGCTCCAATCAGCTATCGGCTCGCAAACATTGTCGCCAGTACAAGGGATCCCTCCCAATTGGGTCCCGCTCTCGGTGGAACCGCTCGCCTCCACCTGCTGTTCGGGCTCCTGCTAGCTGTGGGAATGCTCCTCGGGACTTAGTCTCTTAATCTCTCCGTCTCTTAGTCTCCCATTTTTAAGTCTCTCAAGGAGCAGCATGTCGCGTGGTGGGGCTCGTCGAAACCCTCAACAGAAGCTCATCGCAGCCGAGGAACGGCGTGAGTCCGAACGACGTAGTGGCCAGCGACGGCGATTGCTGATAACGATCGGCTTACTGGCTGTCGCACTGGTTTTCATAGTTTTCCTCGCCACCCGACCGCCCCCGGCCGCGCTCGCCGCGGTCGAGACCTTTGCCGACCAGGGCGCCAACCACATCGCTGCTTCCAGTCCGATTCCCGATTACAACTCCGACCCTCCCACCAGCGGCCCGCACGCCCCCACTCCCTACGCGTGTGGGATCTACCGGGAGAGCGTGCCTGACGCCAACCAGATACATAACCTTGAGCATGGCGTCGTCGTGATCCAATACGATCCGAGCATCTCATCCGAGGAGAGAGATGTCCTCGAGGATTATGCCCGTGATGCAGGAACCCACACACTGGTTGCTCCCCGGGAGGGCATGGACGCACCCATCGTCCTCACCGCCTGGACCAAACGACTTGCTCTCGACACCGCTGACCGCTCGGCCGTGTCGGTGTTCTACGACACGTACGCACAGTTTGGTCCCGAACGTGGCGTTGCCTGCCCCTTCCAGGTCGACGAAGGAGCGTAGAGCCCTGGATCGATCCACACCCCGATGACCTACGTATATGACTTCGCCGACGGGGACGCCTCGATGCGTGACCTCCTGGGTGGCAAGGGGGCAGGTCTAGCAGAGATGACCCGGCTGGGTCTGCGGGTCCCACCTGGCTTCACCATCACCACCGAGGCGTGTCGGGCGGTGATGAGCGACGGCCAGGTTCCCGCTTCCCTCTGGACCGAGGTCGATGAAGCCGTCGCCCGTCTCGAAGCCCACGCCGAGCGAACCCTCGGGTCCGGTCCAGCCCCCCTCCTCGTCTCGGTCCGCTCGGGCGCCAAGTTTTCGATGCCAGGGATGATGGACACAGTCCTCAATCTGGGCATCAATGAAGACGTAGTGGCCGCCCTTGCGACGTGGTCCGGGGACGATCATTTCGCCTGGGACGCCTACCGCCGTTTCATCCAAATGTACGGAGAAGTGGTGCTTGGCATCTCCGAACACCATTTCCAGGAAGTCCTCACCGATCTGCGAGCTTCGCGCCATGTTGACAACGACGCCGCGCTGTCGGCGGTGGATCTGGCCCACGCCGCCAATCGGTTCCGCAAGATCGTGTCCTCGAACGGACAGGCCATTCCCAGCGATACCCGTAGTCAACTGCGGGGTGCGATCGAGTCGGTGTTCGCCTCCTGGAACAACCGGCGGGCCCGCGACTATCGCAGGCTCCACGGGATCTCCGACGACATCGGCACCGCTGCCAATGTCCAGATGATGGTCTTTGGTGATCTCGGTTCGAATTCGGGCACAGGTGTTTGTTTCACCCGCGACCCGTCCAGTGGAGAGAAAAAGCCCTATGGGGACTACCTCGCCCAGGCTCAGGGGGAAGATGTGGTCGCCGGAACCCGGGACACCTCGACTCTCGATGACCTCGCCCAAATCCACCCGGCCTGCCATCGCGAGCTCCTGGGGGTGATGGACGGCCTCGAACGGCATTTCCGCGACATGTGCGACATCGAGTTCACGATCGAACAGGGCACCCTCTGGGTGCTACAAACCCGTGCCGGAAAGCGGACGGCTTCGGCGGCGGTCCGCATCGCCGTCGAGATGGCCAACGAGGGGGTCATCGAGCGATCCGAGGCAGTGTCGAGAGTGGAGCCTTCCTCGCTGGAACAATTGGAGCGCCCGCGCATTGTCGACTCGGCCCGGGGCCAGGCGCTGACCGCCGGGATCGCCGCCAGCCCGGGCGCCGCTACCGGCACGGTGGTGTTTGACTCAGACCGAGCGGTTGAGTTGGCCAAGGCCGGTGAGGCGGTCATCCTCGTGCGTCCGCAGACGACTCCCGACGACATTCACGGGATGGCGGCTGCCAGAGGCATCCTCACCTCACAGGGGGGCAAAACCAGCCATGCCGCCGTCGTCGCCCGCGGCATGGGAAAACCGGCAGTAACCGGGGTGTCGGCGATGTTCGTCGACATCAACGCCGGGAGAGCGTCCATAGGCCGACACGACTTCGTCGAGGGCGACCTCATCACGATCGACGGCACCAGCGGGGCGGTTTTTGCGGGGGCGGTCCCTCTTGAGGAGCCCCGGCCGCTCCCCGAACTCGAAACTCTCCTCGGCTGGGCGGATCAGGTCCGCCAACTGGGGGTCAGGGCTAACGCCGACACCGCCGAAGACGCTGTCATAGCCCGCAAGGCCGGGGCCGAGGGCATCGGCCTGGCCCGGACCGAGCACATGTTTCTCGGGGAACGCACCGCCATCGTCCAACGAATCATCCTCACCCCGGATGGCCCCGAACGCCAGCAGGCGCTCGAGGAGCTCCAGACTCAACAGATAGTTGACTTCGAAACCCTGCTGGAGGCGATGGATGGACTTCCCACCATCGTCCGCCTGCTCGATCCTCCGCTGCACGAGTTTCTTCCCTCCCGGCTCGAACTTGAACAGGAGATGCTCCGCAGGGTCCGTGTGGGTCGCACCATCGCTGACCTGGAGCACATGTCGGCCCAGGTAGCCCGGTGGGAGGAGGACAACCCGATGTTGGGTTTGCGGGGGGTACGACTCGGGTTGATCGTGTCAGACCTGTACCGCATGCAGATCCAGGCGGCCCTGGAGGCAGTGGTCCGCCGCCGCAAGGCCGGTGGTGATCCCCGTCTCGAGATAATGATCCCGCTGGTTGGCAGTACTGAGGAATTGGTACGGATGAAGGACCTGGTCACCGAAGAGCTTGCCAGGGTCGAACGTATGACCGGCCAGTCGCTCAAGGTTCCGTTGGGGACGATGATCGAACTCCCCCGAGCGGCTCTGGTGGCGGGCCAACTGGCCATGGTGGCCGACTTCTTCTCGTTTGGCACCAACGACCTCACTCAGATGACCTACGGCCTGTCGCGAGACGATGCCGAGGCGTCCTTCCTGCAGCGTTACTTGGACGAGCAAATCATGGCCACCAATCCCTTCCAGACCCTGGATCGCGAGGGAGTCGGACGATTGATCCGGGTCGCTACCAAAGAAGGGAGAGAGGCCAACCCCCACCTGGTTGTCGGAGTCTGTGGGGAGCACGGTGGTGACCCCGCCTCCATCGCCTTCTGTCGCGAAGTCGGTCTCGATTACGTCTCCGCCAGCCCTCCCCGGGTCAAGGCGGCCCGACTGGCGGCAGCTCAGGCCGAACTTGCAGGAGCGTCGTCCTCGACGGCTTGACGCAGATAGGAACGATGGGCGGTAATGGCATCCCACAACGCGTCGATGCCTTCTCCGGTCCGGGCCGAGGTGACGATCACCAGAGGAGTCCATCCATCTCCGTGCCCGGAAGCCAGGTCAGCCAACAAACGAGCGGCGGCGGCGTCAGCCTCTCCCAGGTCAGACTTGTTGACGCAGAGAACATGAGCGATCTCGAGCAATCCGGCCTTGGCGACTTGGATCTCGTCGCCAAAACCCGGTGGAAGGACGACCACAACCGTCTGCGCCACTCCGATAACTTCGAGCTCGGACTGACCGACTCCGACTGTCTCCACCAAAATCGGATCAAACCCGGCGGCATCCAGTGCGGCGACCACCGCCCCGGTCCCGGCAGCGAGACCACCGAGGCGACCCCGGTTGGCCATCGACCTGATGAAGACATCGTCGTCGGATGAGTGGTGCTGCATCCTCACCCGGTCGCCCAGGATCGCTCCGCCCGTGAAAGGGCTCGACGGGTCAACCGCCACCACCCCTGGGCGGCCGCCGGCGGCGCGGAGGTGAGTGACGACTCGATCCACCAGGCTGCTCTTCCCGACGCCGGGTGGACCCGTCACCCCGACAACCTGGGCCCCTCGTCGGCGAAGCTCGATCTTAGAAATCAGACCGGGATCGGTGTCCTCGGTGAGGAGAGTGAGGAGTTTTGCCAACGAACGCCGGTCGCCTCCGAGAGAGCTTTGGACGAGGTCGGCGTGATCGGCCCCCGGGTTCATGACTCCAGGGTATGGGAGATCAAGTGGCGTTGACTTCTTCTACGCCGGGAACCCGTTCGCGCAGTATCCGTTCGATGCCGGCCTTGAGGGTCATCATCGACATGGGGCACCCGCCGCAGGCTCCCACCATCTGGAGATTGACAATGCCGCCCTCTACCCCCAGCAGCACCAAATCGCCGCCGTCGGCCTGTACCGCCGGGCGAATGTATTCCAGGGTCTCTTCCAACTTGACTAGGTCGATCGGAACTGCCCCGGCTGGTTCGGGGATCGGAGTCTCGAGGACGGTGCTGGACTCGCTCACGTAAGTAGAACCTACCCCGTTCTTGTTTTCATCCCAAACGTTCCTGTGACGTTTGGCCCGTCATACACGGGCCAAACGTCACGAGAACGGAAAGAAGACTCACCTGATGTCGGGCACCACGATCAGGACCTGGCGGGCAATCCCCTCCGGATTCACTGCCTCGATGACCACCCTGAAGGGTCGTCCGGCGTCAAATGGTCGGTTGACAATCTCCGACAACGCAAACCTGTAGAAGCCGGCGTCGACTCCGCCGAACTCCCGCCGCGCCAATCCCACTCCCCGAACATGGACCGACACAGTGACCTCGGCCGGGGCAGTGAGGGTGAACAGCAAAACGTCGCCGGTGACGCCGCCCGGTTCGATTTGGGTTTGTTCAATCGCAGGTGGCAAACCGAGACCCACTGGCGGAATAACCCTGAGAAAGTTGCCCTCTGATTGGAAACGCCACGAACCCAGCGTTGGTCCACCGAGCGGCATCCCATCGATCGTCACGTCAACCGGACCGTCCGGCGACAGTGTTATCTCGTCGACGCCGACGGCCAGCCCCACCGAAACCTGATCCGGGAGGAGGCTGTCGGCCTGGGCGGGTTGAAGCCCCCCGTAGTAGTGGCCCAGGATCTCCGGGTAGGTGGCACCGGCATCGGCCATGGCTTTGGCCCCGTACTGGCTCATGCCGACCTGATGACCCCAGCCCCAGCCGAAGAAGACATACGCCTTTTCGACCAGACGGCCATCGGCGCCGCCGCTCGATCTGATGTCGAGACGGGTTCGGATCAGGTACGACCCTGAGAGCAGGGTCTGCGGGTAGCGCCTGCCGTCAGGACGTTCGGCCGGCAACACGTCGGGCATCAGTGCTGCCGCGGCCCGGTTGATCAGTCCCCGCAACTGGTAGGTGGGAATCCTCTCCGTCATTCCGGCCGACTCGATTTCCGCCATCCATGGTCCTGATCCGTCCGCGGTCATTTCGACCCGCAGATCCTGCAAAGGGCCGTTGACCAACCCGGCGTGTTCGAGCAGCGCCTGCATTTGAACTTCGGTGACGTCGAAGGACCAAGTCGTGAAAGGTGACTCTTCATCAGGTGAATCAACCGCCACCAGATAAGGCTCGTCGACCGTGGCGAAAATGTCCTCCGATTCACGGGTGCGGCCACCGCTGGTCGAGCTGTACAGGGCCTGGGCGGGCGCGCCACCATGAAGCAGAATCTCTCCGGCAGTGGATTGCACCGCTGCCTGCCAGCGGGCACCATCGGCAGAATCGATCCCGGCCAGACCTGCATACACCTGACAGGCCGAGGTGGCACAGATGTCGTATCCAAAGACTCGACCGTTAGCGGTGCGGCCCTGGGCCAGCGTGAAGGCGAGATAGGTGCGAGCTGCCACCACCTGGGTACGTAGCGCTTCATCAGGCCAGGCAAACGGGACTTCTCGCAACCCGAGCAGGTAGTCCTCGGGCGACATCGTCTCTACCAGTCCGAGGCCGTCAGCTGACACCACTCGCAAAGGCCCGTGATAGGTTCGCTCGTTGAAGATCACGTCGGTGTCGAGGCCGGGTGTCAACTCGACCACCCTGGCCAGGACCCCCTCCACGGGTGGGGTTTGTGCGGTCACGGGAGGCAAAGCAAGGACGGTGGCCAAAGCCACCGCCGCGCTACGTCTCACGCCGTCCGACAACCGCCCCGAGAGATGTCAACTTGCCAACGAAGTCCTCGTACCCACGATCGATGTGATAGGCGTCCCCGATCGTGGTGAGGCCGTCGGCCCGGAGACCGGCGAGGACGAGCGCCGCCCCTGCCCTGATGTCGGGAGCTAGGACCGGACAGCCGGACAGCTCCTTCACCCCCCTGACGACGGCGTGTTGCCACTCGGTGGTGATATCGGCACCCATCCGGGCTAGTTCTCCTACGTAGCGGAAGCGAGCGTCGTAGAGATTCTCGGTGATGATCGAAGTGCCCTCGGCGGTGGCGAGCAAGGCGACCATTTGCGGGTGGAGGTCGGTGTGAAATCCGGGAAAAGGGAGAGTGGCGAAGTCGACGGCCTTGGGTCGGTCGGGCCCTCTGACTCGCAGCCAGCCTTCTCCCCTCTCGACCTCCGACCCGGCCTCCTCCAACTTGCGCAGCTCCATCCGCAGGTGGGCCGGCTGACATCCGGTGACAGTTACGTCTCCAGCCGAGATCGCGGCAGCGATTGCAAAAGTCCCCGCCTCGACGCGGTCGGGGATGATCCGGTGGTCGGCTGGCTTGAGCTCGGAACTGCCGGTGATGTGAATGAGGGCCGTACCCGCCCCGGTAACAGTGGCTCCCATGGCGATGATGTGGTCGGCCAGGTCGGCTATCTCGGGTTCGCGGGCGGCATTGACGATGGTCGTGACACCGTTGGCAAGCGCCCCGGCCAACATCAGGTTTTCGGTGGCCCCCACCGAGGGAAACGGCAGTTCGATCTCTGCGCCTCGCAAGCCATGCGGCGCCTGGCCCTCCAACACGCCGTGGACGAGTTGGAAGGATGCACCCATCCGACGGAGGCCGTCAAGGTGCATGTCGATCGGCCTCGCCCCGAGGTCGTCGCCTCCCGGTAGCGCCACCAGCGCCTGTCCGCATCGAGCCAGCAAAGGTCCCAGAACCACAATCGAGGCCCTCATCTGCCGGACCAGATCCAACGGGGCTTCCGGACGGAGCTGGTCGGGGACGACGATGGCCGTATCGCCACTGGTGACCTGGAAGTTGCAGCCCATATGCGAGAGGAGATCCCCCATCAACATCACATCGGCGATACGGGGCACCTCAGACAGGCAATGGCGTCCGGGGGCCAGCAAGGCAGCCACCATGTGTTTGAGGGCGGCATTCTTGGCGCCGCCAACCCTTACGGTCCCACGGAGCGGAGTGCCACCCTCGACCGTGATCTCGGGCATGGAGCGGAGTTTACGGCTTGGGGCCGCCGTAACCCCATCGCTACCCTCGGCCCATGAGGATCGCCCTGGCCGCTGACCACGCTGGCTTCGAGCTCAAAGATCACCTGACCAAGCTCCTGGCCAACGCCGGTCTTGCGGTCTATGACCTTGGCACCCATACAACTGAGCCGGTCGACTATCCGGACGTCGCCGCCAGTGCCGCCAGCGCCGTGATTGATGGCAGAGCAGACCGGGCTGTGGTCATCTGTGGCTCAGGAGCAGGAGCGTGTGTGGCCGCCAACAAATTGAAGGGGATCCGGGCCGCCGTGGCCCATGACACCTACACCGCCCATCAGATGGTTGAACACGACGACGTCAACGTGTTGTGCCTTGGTTCGAGGGTGATAGGAGAGAGGCTGGCCGAAGAGGTCACGTTCGCCTTCGTCGGCGCCAAGTTCTCCAATGAGGAACGTCATCTGCGGCGGGTGGCGAAGATAAGAGAGTTAGAGAGTTAGAGACTATCTAACCCTTCCTGCGTGAAAACCGCCGTGGTTCACGGCGGTTTTCTACGCAGGAAGGGAATCCAGTAGCCCCGACGGGATTCGAACCCGCGTTTCCGGCTTGAAAGGCCGGCGTCCTAGGCCGCTGGACGACGGGGCCAGAAGCCCCGGCATGCTACCGAAGTCGGTCGATCGCCTTCTGCAGGCGCTCCAGGGTCCGATCCTGGCCGAGGACCGCCATCGACTCGAACAAAGGCGGACTGACCGCCGATCCGGTGACAGCCACCCGCAGCGGTTGTAGACCCTTGCGGGCATTGATACCGAGCTCATCCAACATCGCCCGCAAGGCGACTTCGATGGCGCCAGCCTCCCATTCGGTGACGCCTTCGAGCCGGCGAACGGCCTCCACCAGTGCCTCGGCAGATCCGTCGCCCATGACTTTCGTCCACGAGGCCTGGTCGTAGTCGAGAACATCGGAGAAGAGCCAGGACACCTGACCTGGTGCTTCCGTCAGTAGTTTGATCCGCTCCTGGACCAGGGGGGCAATAGCCGCAAACCGGGCCCACTCCGACTGGTCCAGGTCACGTCCGAGCCCGGTGGTCAGGTACGGCCGGGCCCGTTCGATGAATTCAGGAGCAGCAAGGGCACGGATGTATTCACCGTTGATCCAGGCCAATTTGTCCAGGTCGAACGTCGCCGGATTCTTCGAGACCCGGGCAAGGTCGAATACAGCCACCGCTTCCTCCCGGGAAAAGATGGTCCGGTCCGAGTCAAGGGACCAGCCCAGCAGCGACATGAAGTTGATCATCGCCTCCGGGAGATAACCGCCATGTCGGTAGGCGGCCAGCGAGGTGTCGCCGTGTCGTTTCGACAGGGGCTTGCCGTCAAAGCCCAGGATGAGGGGTAGGTGCGCGTATGCGGGCGGCGTGGCTCCCAGCGCCCGAGTGAGGAGGATGTGTTTGGGAGCAGACGGCAACAGATCTTCACCCCGAATTACATGGCTGATGTCGTAATCGACGTCGTCGACCGTCGAGGCCAGGTGATAAGTGGGAATGCCATCGGTCCGCAGGATTACGAAGTCGTCGATCGTCTCCGGTTCGAAACGCATCGCTTCCCGCACCTGGTCGTCGAACTCGACGGCGGCCTCTTGGGGCACCGAAAACCGGATCGCCCCCCCGGTCGCAGCCTCCAGCGGACGCCTTATGTAGAAATTCGGGTGACGCTTTTCGGCCTGCGCCCGAACTCGCAAGGCCTCCAATTGTTCCTGGGTTCTGTCGTCGAAGTAGGCGAGGCCCCTGGACACCAGGTCATGGGCGACTGCTTGATAACGATCGAACCGGTCGGACTGGCGGTAGCTCCCGTGGGGACCTCCGACTTCCACTCCTTCGTCCCAGTCGAGCCCGAGCCATCGAAACCCATCGAGAATGTCCCGTTCGTATTCGGGCAATGATCTCGCGACATCGGTGTCGTCGATGCGAACGATGAAAGTTCCTCCTTGATGCCTGGCAAAGAGCCAATTGAACAAGGCCGCCCTGATGTTGCCGACATGTATCAACCCGGTCGGCGAAGGAGCAATCCGGACCCTCACGCTCACCGGCGCACAACCTGGTTGGCGAGAGAGCCGATTCCATCGATCTCAACCTCCATCAAGTCACCCGGCTCGACCGAGCTGATTCCCGAGGGTGTCCCGGTAAGGATCACATCCCCGGGAAGGAGGGTCATAACCCTGGAGATGAACTCGAACAGCTCGGCAACTCCGAAGACCATGTCGGAGGTGAATCCTGCCTGGCGGACCTCCCCGTTCACCCTGCATATCACGGCCAGCCTCTCGAGTGGATCAAGCTCGGTCTCGATTACTGGACCTAGCGGGCAGAACGTGTCAAAACCTTTCCCCCGGGTCCATTGCCCGTCCTTCCGTTGGAGGTCGCGAGCGGTGACGTCGTTGGCAGCCGTGTAGCCAAAGATGTACTTCCCGGCGTCTTCTGCCGCGACGTTTCTTGCGACCCGGCCGACTACCACCGCGAGTTCAGCCTCGTGCTGAACATTGTGGGAGTCCGGTGGGTAAACCACTGGCGAGTCGGGGCCGACCACCGAGGTGGCCGGTTTCAGGAAGATGATGGGCTCTTCCGGAACCTCGGCTCCCACCTCTTCGGCGTGTTCAACGTAGTTGCGACCCACCGCTACCACCTTGGTCGGAATCACCGGCGACAGAAGCTGCACGGCTTCCCAGGGCACCATGGTCTCGGTTGCCTCCCAGGCAACAAACGGTGACCCCTTGTAGACGGTCACACCGGCCGCCTCGGCGAGCCCATAGGCGATGTCATGACCGGTTTTGAAACGAACGATCTTCATCGCGGGCAACGGTACTGGCGGTCAGCGACTCAACAACCGGCGCATGCGCCTGACCCCGGCCGGTTGGGCCTTCAACAACTCGGGGCCGATCTCGGACAAGGCGCTCTTACCGGGAATCATCTCGTGGGCAGCCGCTTGGAGCCAACGGTTCCGCTGCGCGTCCAGTTCCGGGTCGGCTCCCTCCCCCAGACCGAGAATCTGTTTGGCCGTTTCAAGGTCTTCCATGATCGGAGCGCGACCGTACAGCGAAGCGCGAGCCCCCATCATCGTCGCCACCAGTTTTTCCAGCAAGGGAGTCCGGCCCGGCAGATCACCTTCAGCCACGAGCTTGATGGCCCATCCGGTATCGGGTCCTGGGGTCCCGAACGCTCCACCCCACGGCATCTGCTCAGGGGAAGTTATGTCACCAGGCCGGTTTGGCCGCCACCGCCTGGCCGGTCCCGGCTCGGGCACCGCCCGGGGGCGATCGGCGGGACCGACCTCGACGTTCGGCTGTTGTCCCATCAAACGAAGGTAAGCCAGTTGCGGTACTCGGACAGTTTGCCGGTCACGGCCTCGGCAAAGAGCTCTTGGGCCCGTCTGGTTATCGGGCCTGGTTGGCCGCTTCCCACCGCCCGGTCATCGACCTCTCGGATCGGGGTCACCTCGGCTGCGGTCCCCGTGAAGAAGAGCTCGTCAGCTCCATACAGATCGCCTCTGGTGAGGACCGCCTCCCTGACGTCTATGCCTTCGCTGCCAAGAAGCTCCATGACGGAGGCCCTAGTAATCCCGTCGAGGATTCCCGAGGCAATCGGTGGAGTGAACACTGCCCCGTCGCGGACAAGAAAGAGATTCTCGCCCGAGCCTTCGGAGACATTGCCCTCAATATTGAGCAACAGAGCCTCGTCGTAGCCCGTGGCCAGCGCCTCCTGTTTGGCGAGGACGCTGTTGAGGTATTGGCCAGTGCCTTTGGCGATGGGGATGAAGCTGGCCTGATGAATCCGACGCCACGAGGAGACCCGCACCCGGATTCCTTTGGCAACTCCTTCTTCACCGAGGTAGGTGCCCCAGCGCCAAGCGGCCACCATGGTCCTCACCCTGGCCGCAGCCGGGTTGAGCCCGATCGATCCCAGTTCGTAATACACCAGGGGCCGGATGTAGCCGGACTCAAGTTCGTTGGCGGCCATCACCCGACGACAAACCTGGATCAACTCGTCGACCGGGCGCTCGAGCTTGATCCCGTAGGCCTTGGCCGAGCGGTGTAACCGTTCGATGTGCTCGCGGAGGCGGAAGATGGCGGTGCCATCGGGTGTCTCATAGGCCCGGATGCCCTCGAACACGCCAGTGCCATAGTGGAGAGCGTTGCTGAGAACATGCACCGTGGCATCTTCGAAGGCGACCAGGTCGCCATCCATCCAAATAACCTTGGCCGAATCCATGGAAAAAGGTTACCCGGGAACCACTCGATCGGCCCACGGCGTCAGACGTGTATGAGACGGTTGCTTGCGGCGCTGGCGCTCATCACAGCTGCCTGTAGCGCAACGGCCGAACCAACCACTCAGCCTGACGGAGGACCGGCTGGCGCTTGGGAGTTGATCGAGGGAGCCGTCGCCGGGGTTGCCGTCCCCCAGGGCGACTTTCGCATCACGCTGTTGCTCGAAAACGGAACCGCCGGAGGTGTGGCTGCCTGCAACAGCTTTGGAGGAGAATTTGTGGCCGACGATGGCTTCGTCCAATTCGGCATGATGTACCAGACCGAAATGGCTTGTGCCGAACCTGCCATGTCGGCGGAGAGACTCTATTTGCAGGGGTTGGCAGGCGTTGACAGCTACCTGGTTGGCGATGACCGTCTCACCTTGAGCAGCGCCGACGTGACACTCGTGTTTGCCTCGATCCCGCCGATCGAGACCGCTCCCCTGTACGACCAGCGGTGGGTGCTCGAGAGCTTGATTCAGGGTGGGGCGGTCGCGTCCGTACAGGGAGACGGATTCCTGCTTCTCTCCTCCGATGGAACTCTTGCCGGGTCGACGGGGTGTCGATCGCTGACCGGGGTATTCATCGTCAACGCCGACGAGATCGTCGCCACCGAACTGCGCGCCGACGGAAACTGTCCGGCGGGCATGGAAGGGCAGGACTCCCACGTCATAACAGTGGTTGGCGATGGCTTCACCACTGCCGTCGAGGAGGATCGATTGACTCTGATGGACCCTGACGGGACAGGTTTGCAGTTTCGGGCGGACCGTTAGTCGGTTTCCGCCGCCTCGGCTGCAGCCAGGTGTCTGTCGTGCCAGTCGAGGATCGCCTCGAACCGTTCGACGCGATGGCGCGGTTTTCCAGATCGAGACAGTTCGTGACCTTCGCCGGGAAAGCGGACCATCTCGGCTGGGATCCCCCGTTTGAGCAGGCTGGTCAGGAGCTGCTCGGCTTGCTCGATCGGACAGCGGTAGTCCTCTTCAGAGTGCAGCATCAGGGTCGGTGTGACGATCTGGTCCGCATATCGCAACGGACTCTTGGCCCATTTCACATCCAGTTCGTCGGACTGGACGTAGTTGGGGGTGAAGATCGGACCTATGTCCGATGTTCCTTCGAACGAGAGAAACGACAACAACGCCCGCTCGATGACGGCAGACTTGAAGCGGTCGTCGTGAGCGATCGCCCAGGCAGTCATGAAACCTCCATAGGAGCCCCCCATGATTCCCATCCTGGTCCGATCGAGCTGGGGGTAGCTGTCCAGGGTGTTCTCGAGCACCGTCACGATGTCGGCCCAGTCGACGACGCCCCAACCATCGCCCACAACCGATCTGACGAACTCGAGCCCACGGCCGGACGAACCCCGGGGGTTGCAGGCCACAACCGCGTATCCAGCATCCGCGTAGACCTGGAATTCATCGAAGAACCCGAAGCCGTACTGGCTGGCCGGGCCGCCGTGGATGTTGAGCAAGACAGGGAACGGCCCGTCACCTTCGGGCAACACCAGGAAGGTGTCGATGTCCGGTCCTTCCCCCTGAACCCTCCAGTGAGTCTGCGGGCGGGGAACGAAACTGAGCTGGGCGGAATGGAACGTCAGTTGCACCTCGCCCTGGTCGGTGATGTCGAACAGCTCAGCGGGAAAGGTAGGCGTTGAGATCATGGCCACCAGGCGGTTGCCGACGGCGTCGAATCCGGTGACCACCCGATCGCCTCCGACCACTTCCTCGACCTTACCTTCGCCCTCGATGCGCAACACCACAACCCGTCCGGAGTCCTCGAGGACGGTAAAAATGGACTCCCCCGACCACCGCGGGAGGCTGATCCCCCCACCGGCGAGGGAGAACACCGAACGATCGAGGTCTGTTGTCAAGGAAGCCAGGGAACCATCCGGGTCTTCACGCCACAACCCGATCAGCCGCGGGTAGTCCTGTTCTGGATGACCGAGCAGATGTAATGCTCCGGTCGGAGAGTATCCAGTCGCCATCCAACCGGCCCGGTGGGCAACCTGACGTATCCGACCGTCCAGCGCCACCTCGAAAACATCGTCGCCTGGCTCGAGACCTCCTCGCGGATGGCGATCGGTCACAAAAGCAACTCGATCGCCTGCGGGGTGCCAGTCCGGCATGCTCTCATCGAAATCGCCGTCGGTAAGCCGTCTTGGCTTCTCAAACCCCAGGGGATCGATGAGCCAGAGCTGACGAAGACGATCGTGGAGCCATCCCCGATTGTCGAAGCGATATGGAAACCGGGTGATTCGTTTGGCCCGACGCGTGCGTACCTCTTCGGCGAGATCAGCCAGGGCGGGAATCCAGCTCTTGGCGACTGCACAGATGTAGCGGCCGTCTGGTGACCAGACGAAGTACTCGACACCGAGTGCGAAGTCGGTGAGGACGGAGGCCTCGCCTCCATCGGCGGCCATCACCGCCAACTGGGCGATCGGTTTCTTGAGATCGGTGGCTCGCAGAAACGCAAGTCGGTCACCATTGGGCGACCAACGAGGAAAAGAGTCAATGGGACCGGCGGTGAATGGCCTCACGGCTGCGCCGTCGTGAAGATGGATGCGACGCCGGTAACAGTCGTCGTCGAGGTCCATCTGGGACAGGACGTATGCAACCCGGAGACGATCGGGATTGACCTGGGGGTCGGAGGGGACCTGGAGCTGGGCGAGATCACTTGGTTTCATGAGCCGGCATTGTGACCGGGTCCCACGGTCGCTGCCTACCCTCGGCGGATGATGGCCCGCCTCGTTGCTTCCTTCCTTGGAACAGGGCTGCTGCTGCGCCGCTTTCGTGGGGCCGACGAGGGTTCAGGCACGATCGCCGGTCTGGTCGCTCTCGGTATTGCCTTCCTGGTTCAACCCTGGTGGGGCCGGCTGCTGGCTTTAGTGATATGCCTGTTGGCCGGTCTGTGGGCAATTCGATCGATCCAGGTTGGCGACGACGACCCAGGATGGGTGGCGATCGATGAAGCGGCCGGCACGTTTCTAGCCACTCTCGGTTTGGCGTTACCCGGCGCCCTGGTGGCTTTTGTCGTTTTTCGGGCCGCCGACATCGCCAAGCGGTTCTTCCCAGGGGTAGCTGAGGCCGAACGAATCGGCGGCCGGGTTGGCATCATGGCCGACGACTTCGTGGCCGGGCTCTACGGCCTGACGGCCGGATGGGTCGTGCAGATGCTATTGGGTTGAGTGCTACTCGAACCGGAGGCGGCCTTGCACGTGGGTCGGTCGCTCCCCGGCAACGTTGCCAACCTCCACATAACGGGCCTCGACGATGCCCGGCAACCGCTTCATCTGGCTTACCTGTGCCTCGGTCATCGGCTGGTCGAGATTGAGTCCCATCATCGCTCCGTCGTCGGTCTTCCGCGACCTGCCCACCACCATGTTGGCGATGTTGATGGACTCGTCCCCCAGGTATGTACCAACCCGGCCGATGACCCCGGGCACATCAGCATTGGAGAGGATCAGCATGTGGCGTGAGATGGGAAGTTCGAGATCATGACCGAGGATCTCGACCAATACCGGACCTTTGCGAGAGACAGTTGCGGCGACCGAGACGTCAATCCCTCCGACCAAGCCGGAAACGGACAACACCGACACGTAGCCGGGGCTCTCCCCCGACTGCTCGAGCACCAGACCGATTCCTCGGGCTTCCGCCAGGGCACGGACGTTGACGTAGGAAACCTGATCGGTTGAGACAGCCTGGAGCCAACCCTTGAGCACCGCCAAACCCAGTGGTTTGGTTTCACCCTCGGCGATCCGTCCCCGCGCCTCGACTCGGATTTCGTCGGGGGCTCCACCGGCCAATCCGATGAAGACCCGGCCGAGCTGTTCGGCCACGGGCAGGAACTGCTGAACCTCTTCGGACACTTCACCGCCGAGGTCGACGTTTACGGCCGAGGGGACCAGCTCGCCCCGCAGGGCCGATGCCACCGCCTCTGCCACCTGGACACCGGCTTTGTCCTGCGCCTCGAGGGTCGAAGCGCCGAGGTGGGGTGTGACCACCACTGCCGGTAGTTCGAACAAGGCGCTGTCGATCGGCGGCTCGGCGGCAAACACATCGAGGGCGGCGCCAGCGACGTGCCCAGAGCGGACCGCCTCGGCCAGGGCAAGCTCGTCGATGATCCCACCACGGGAGGTGTTGACAATTCGGACGCCCGGTTTGCAGCGAGCGAGAGTGTCCTTTCCAAAGAGGCCCTCGGTCTCCTGGGTCAACGGCAGGTGGATCGAGATGAAGTCCGAGGCTTCGAGCAGAGCTTCGAGGTCCACCATCTCCACTCCCATGCGCCGGGCTCGCTCAGGTCCGACGAAGGGGTCGTGGGCCAGGACCCGCATGTCGAACGCGCCAGCCCGTTGTGCCACCAGCGTGCCGATCCTGCCAAGGCCCACCACCCCCAGGATCTTCCCGCTCAGCTCCACTCCCGTGAGGCTCTTGCGATCCCAGATTCCTGCCCTGGTCCGGGCATCGGCCTCCGGAACGTGCCTGGCAACGGACAGCAACAGGGCCAGCGCGTGTTCCGCCGCACTCACGGTGTTGGCCAGGGGGGCGTTGACCACCAAAACCCCCCTCCGGGTCGCGGACGCCACGTCGATGTTGTCCACCCCAACCCCGGCTCGACCAATGACACGCAATTTGGGACCGGCTCCGATGAGTTCGTCATCCACCAAAGTTGCCGAGCGCACCACCAAGCCGGCGGCGTCTGCCAGAGCATCCTTCAAGATCGAACGATCGGCTCCGCTCAGGTCGACCACCTCGAACTCGACCGCCAGCGCCCGAATCCCCGCTTGGGCGATCGGCTCGGCGACAACAACCTTCGGTTTCATAAGACTTTCTCCACCTAGAAGAGAGATTGTCGTCGGCTCCGGGCAACCCAACAAGACGACACCGGTTCTAGTCTCAAATGATGGACTGGAAGCCTTCAGTAATCGTCGCAGCCGTGGATGGCTCCGAACAGAGCGACCGGGCCGCAGCGTTGGCCGCATCGCTCGCCCGAACCTACGAGGCCCGGCTGATTTTGGTAACAGTGGTCCGGCCCCCCGAGGGGTGGTGGGGTGTTACCGGTGAGCCACCGACGCCGGCGGCGCTGTCCGAGGCCTTGATCACTGGCCAACAGCGCATCCTCGCCGAGGTCGAGAAGAACGTCGACTTCACCAACGTTGACCACACCACCGTGGAAGAATTGGGCGATCCGACCTCGGCCATCCTGGCCCTCTGCGAGCGCGAGCGGGCCGATTTGTTGATCGTTGGCCGCCGGGGCGCTGGAGTGGTCGAACGGATGGTCATCGGATCGGTGGCCGATCGTCTTGCCCATCACGCCCGTTGCCCCTTGCTGATCGTTCCGTGACGTTTGCGTTCGAGGAAGACACGGCCGTCCATGCGGTTGGAGGTGGTGAATACGCGGCGGAGGTCTCCGACCGGTGGTCGATTGGGGGTCGCCCCAACGGCGGGTATCTGATGGGAATAATCATGAGCGCCCTGGTGCCCGAGTCACCTCACCCCGACCCCCTGACCCTCACCGGCCACTTCCTCTCGCCGGCAGACCCGGGTCCGGCCCGCGTGAAAGTGACCATGCTCAAGAGAGGTCGAAGCGTCTCTACTGCGATAGCCGTCATGAGCCAGGGTGACCGCGACCGCCTGGCGGTGCTGGCGAGCTTTAGTGACCTTGACTCCCAGGTCGGACCGAGCCGGGTGATGTCGGCACCACGGGTGCTGGCCGAGGATCTGATTTCTTCGGCTGGACGGCCTTCACCACATCCCATCGTCTCCCGATTCGAGTTTCTACTCCCGGCCGCCCAGGCCCAGGTAGCCGCCGGGGTGTTTGACCCCAACCAGACCCGGGCGGAATTCAGCGGCAAGATCCGCTTTGCCGACGGGATGGCGCCCACCATCCCCTCGCTGCCCTTGATGGTGGACGCCTTCCCACCGGCCGTTTTCAATCTCGGGCTGATCGGTTGGACGCCCACCATCGAGCTGACCGTTCACATCCGAGGACGTCCGAAGGGGGATTGGCAGGTGTTGTCGGTCAGCACGCGCCAGCTCATCGATGGTCTGCTCGAAGAAGACGCCGAACTCTGGAACGAGGACGGGACGTTGGTGGCGCAGTCGCGCCAACTGGCCCGGGTTCTGGTGTAACGACGCAGGCCTCAGACGGCGGGAAGCACCTCGCGAGCAAAACGTTCGAAACCCGCCCGATCGTAGGCCGACTCCTGGAAAAAGGTGATGGCGTAAGTCAGCCCGGCCGCAACCCAGGGCCGCAGCTTCGCCACCAACTGTTCAGGGGTACCGGACATGGTCTGGAAGTTGCGGGCAGCACGAGCCGCTCTCTCCTCACCGACGACGGCCCGGAAATGGTCTTCTATCCAGGCCAGCCGGTCTTTGACCGCGGCCTCGTCGGCCTCACAAACAACATTGAAATTGACCGACCGAACGATCTCGTCGAAATCGCGGCCGATGTCGCGACAGTGTTCAGCCAGGATCGCCGATTTAGCCGCGAATTCCTCAGGGGACGTCCCGAAGTTGGTGTAGGCGGCGTATTGGGCAGCGACCCGCAGGGTGAGCTGCTCACCACCGCCGGCGATCCAGAAAGGGATATGGGGCTGTTGCAAGGGTTTCGGCTGGCAGATAGCGCCTTGTAGCTGATAGTGCTTACCGTCGAAGTGGACCTCGTCTTCGGTCCACATCCGCTTCATGATCTCGACCCCCTCGGCGAGCTGTCCGATCCGCACCGCGGGTCGCGGAAACTCGTAGCCATACCCGAGGAACTCCTGCTCGTACCAGCCTGCCCCGATCCCCATCTCCAACCGACCACCCGAGATGACATCGATCGAGGCCGCAGCCTTGGCCAGATAGGAGGGCATCCGATACGAGTTGCACGTACACATCTGACCGAGACGTACTCCATCGGTGGCGACAGCCAGTGCTCCCATCAGGGTCCAGGCTTCGTAGGTGACCTCCTGGGTCGCCAACGGCACCGTGTGGAAGTGGTCGTACACCCAGACCGACTCGAAGCCAGCCTGCTCGGCGCTCTTGGCAACATCGGTGATGATGGACCAGTGCTGTTCGCGGGGGATTCCTACGAGGTCGAGTCGCCAGCCCTGAGGCACAAACACACCGGATCGCATCATCGCTTGATCGTAGAGGAATATTGAAAAGACGCTGAAGGCCTGCCAACTTTCCCTGGTGTCCGGTTACCAGGTCCTCGGAGCGGTTCCTATCAAACCCTTCGCCGCAGCCAAACAAAGGCTCAAGGCGGTGCTGTCCCCCGACTTGCGAACCTCGATCAGCAGAGAGTTGGCCAAGCGAACCCTCCGGTCCCTGCGACTCGCCGGGGCCGCCCCGGTGGTGCTGGCGGCTGACGATGAGGTCGCCCAATGGGGATCGGACTCGGGCTTCGAGGTGATCCTGGACCAGGGCTCGAACCTCGACACCGCAGCCGGTGAGGCGGTGGCGGAGGCTGGCCGCCGTGGGATGTCCTGGCTGATAATTCACGTCGATCTCCCGCTCCTCAGCCCCGAACTACTGCGACCAGTCGTGGCAGAAATCGCGCGGGGCGGCGCGGTCATCGCCCCCAGTGCCGACGGTGGAAATCCTCTCTTAGGCTCCGACCGCGCTCTCTTTCCCTTTGCCTATGGGCCCGGCAGCTTCCAGCGACATCTGCGGCTGCTCGCCGACACCGACCCTTTGGTGCTCGTCGATCCCGGCCTGGCCGTCGATCTCGATAGCCCGGTCGATTTGACCGCACTCCGTCGCAAGGTCCCGTGGCTGGCCGAAATGACGGATACGCTCCCGCCTTCGTGACTTCGCTCTACGCAGACGCCATCGCCGATTTAACCCCGGAACCCCTGCCGGTGCCCGGCCGGGCCCTGACCATCGGTGCCCACCCCGATGATGCTGAGTTTGGCGCCGGCGGCACCATTGCCCGCTGGGCATCGGCCGGATGCGAGGTGTCGATGTTGATCGTCACGGACGGATCCAAGGGCACCTGGGACCCGGGGACAACGCCGGCTCAACTGGCCGCGACCCGGTTGGCCGAGCAGAAAGCAGCGGCCGCCGCCTTGAGAGCAAACGGCGAGATCGTCCACCTCGGGTACGTGGACGGCGAGTTGGAATACACGATGGAGCTGCGTCAGCGCACTTGTGAGTGGATCCGCCGTCTCCGTCCAGACGTGGTCCTTAGTCACGACCCTTGGCGTCGTTACATGCTCCACCCCGATCACCGCGCCGCTGGTTGGGCGACTATCGATGGAGTGGTTGCAGCTCGCGATCACCTCTTCTATCCCGAACTCGGTCTGGTAAAGCATCGGCCCGAGGCGATCCTCCTGTGGTCGGCCGACGAGCCCGACTACTGGGAGGACATCTCGAGCTCATTCGACAGGAAGATCGAAGCGTTGTTGTGCCACTCCAGCCAGACCCAGAGCTCGATGCGCGGAGCCGGAACAAATGACGCCTCGCGAACAGAATTTGTCGAACGCATGCGCGTCTGGTCGGAGGAACAGGGCAAACCGGTTGGAATGCCCGTGGCCGAGAGCTTCAAATTGCTCAGGCCGTAGCCGAATTGTTTGGGTTACTTAATCGCCAGGCCGGTTTCTTTGTCGAAGAAGTGAAGCTTGGCCGTCTCCACCACCAGCCGGGCGTCTTCACCGCTACTAGGGCAGAAATCCGGGTCCACCCTCGCTGTGAACTTGGTTTCGGACCCAAGGGAAGCTGGGTCCGTTCCCTGGTCGGCGAGCAACTCATGAATGTCTGGCGTAATCACCGGGGGGGAGGGTTTGAGGAAATGGATGAAGGCTTCTGAGCCGAGTTGTTCGGTTAGATCCACCTTCACCCCGATGATGTGGTCGGGATTCGCATTGGGCACCGCGGCAACCAGCTCGAATGCCTCGGGGCGGATGCCGATCACAATCTCCTTGCCTGTGTAGTCGCTCAACCCGGGCCGGGCGGCGATCACCGAACGATCAACCTTGACCCGGTCGCCGGCAAAGGCGGCGTAGAGGTTGTCGCCTTCTCCCTCGATGCGGCCATAAACGAAGTTCATCGACGGACTCCCGATGAAGCCTGCGACGAACAGGTTGTCGGGGTTGTCATAGAGCGCCCGCGGGGTATCAACCTGTTGCAGCGTACCCTTGCGAATCACTGCCACCCGATCACCCATGGTCATTGCCTCGACTTGATCGTGGGTGACATAGACCGTTGTGGTTCCGAGACGCTGCTGGAGAAGGCCGATCTCAGAACGCATCTGCACGCGCAGCTTGGCGTCGAGGTTGGAAAGGGGCTCGTCCATCAGGAAGGCGACAGGTTCGCGGACGATGGCCCGACCCATCGCCACCCGCTGGCGCTGGCCGCCGGAGAGCGCTTTGGGCTTGCGATCGAGGTATTCGGTGATCTCAAGCACCCGGGCGGCGTCGTCCACCCGCCGCTTGATCTCGTCCTTCGACATCTTGCGGAGCTTCAACCCGAAGGCCATGTTGTCGTAGACCGACATGTGTGGATAGAGCGCGTAGTTCTGGAACACCATGGCAATGTCTCTGTCTTTGGGGGAAACGTCGTTGACTACCCGCTCTCCGATCTTCAACTCGCCTTCGGTCACCTCCTCGAGACCCGCGATCATTCGGAGCAGGGTTGATTTGCCACAGCCTGAGGGTCCCACCAACACCAGAAATTCACCGTCGGAGATTCCGAGATTGACGTCGGTGATGGCACGGGTGCCACCCGGATAGACCTTGCCTACGCGGTCGAAAAGGATCGACGCCATGTCTCCTCCAGAGATGTCGCTAGCAGTTGAGGGAACCTACCATGATGGATTCAAGTCGCGTCGGGTGGGACAGGAGCAAGGTGAACCGATCAGCAGTAATAACTGGCGGCACGGGGGGGCTGGGATCGGCCCTAGTCCGCCGACTTCTCCGACGCGACGTCCGGCTGGCAGTTACCTACTTGTTGCCCGAAGAGGCCGACCGTTTCGAGCGGGAGTTCGAGGTCGACGACCAGCAGCTCACCCTGCGGAGGGTGGATGCGACCAATCCCGAGGCGATAAACGCCTTTATGAAGGAGATCGCCGACCAGTTCGGTGGGATCAGCATGGTCTGCTCCCTGGTCGGCGGCTGGGCCGGGGGACGTGACATCGAGGACACCGATGACGTCCGGTTGGAGCGAATGCTCGACCTCAATCTGCGTTCGGCGTTTTACACCGTACGGGCAGCCCTACCCCACCTCCGGGCGGCCGGCTGGGGCCGGATCATGCTGGTTGGGAGCCGGGCCGCATTCGACACTCCGGCCGGCCAGGCGGCCTTCAACATGGCCAAGGCCGGAGTGGTGGCCCTGGGCAAGACCGTCGCCCAGGAACTCGACGGTACCCAGATCACCTGCAACGTCCTGCTTCCCGCGGTCATCGACACCCCGGCCACCAGGGCAACGGCGCCCTACGCCAACTATGTCAACTGGCCGACCCCCGAAGAAATCGCGGCGGTGGCCGAGTTCTTGCTGAGCGACGAATCGGCGGTCATCAATGGCGCCGCCATCCCGGTGTTTGGTAAGTCCTAGATCTCCCTTCCTTAACGATGTCATTCGGGAAATCATCGCACTGGCTATTATTCCGCTGCT
>JBBDQN010000049.1:0-19243 GCA_040905905.1 Acidimicrobiia bacterium | reverse complement strand
TCTACGCAGGAAGGGGGATTGGGTCAGCCCTAACTCCTCACGTGGGGCCGGGTCTACGCCCGGCCCCACATCGCGTTTAGCAGCCCCGACCGGATTCGAACCGGCGTTACCGGCTTGAGAGGCCGGCGTCCTGGGCCTCTAGACGACGGGGCCAGGTTTGTTGGGTGCCTCGCGGCAGCTCGGGGGGAAGGACTTGAACCCTCAATAACAGGGCCAGAACCTGTCGTGTTGCCGTTTACACCACCCCCGAACGGGCGGCGCGCCCCACCGAGGGGGCGCCAAACCAGGAGCTTAATCGCTCACGATTAGACGGCGTACTCGCGACCTCTGTTCCACCTAGCCTGAAAGTCCATGATTCCGATGATTGCCGGCTACGTCTGGGGAACCCGCTCAGCGGCGCGCTCGGGTGCAATGAGCGTTGTCGCCAACAACATGTTGGGCACCGCATCGGGCGCCGACGCGGTAGCTGCTATCGACGAGCGTGTTGACCGCCTTTTGATGGTGATGGAAGCCATGTGGAGCTTGCTGCGCGAACATGGTTACACCGACGAGCAACTCGCTGCCCGCATCCAGGAGATCGACCTGGCTGACGGGATGGCCGACGGTCGTCATGCCCCCAAGGTGATGGTATGCCGATCGTGTGAATCCAAGATTCCAGCCGGCTTCCCCCGATGCCAGATCTGCGGAACGGAATCCGGGGCCGTACCCGGTCCGCTCGACGGGATCTGAGCCACAGGTTCTCTTAGGGATCTAGACCGGAAGCCGCCGCTTCGAGGAGATCAGGCCCGTGTCGAACCCGGCGAGGTGGAGGCCACCAGCGAAGCGGGCATGTTCGATCTTCAAGCAACGGTCCTGGACCACCTTGAGCCCGGCAGCACGCGCCATGGCTGCTGCCTCGTCGTTGCGTAACCCCAGTTGGAACCAGACCACCTTGGCCCCCACCTCGATGGCCTCCTCCACCACTCCGGGAAGCTCGGCGGCCTTGCGGAAGCAGTCGACGATATCCGGCGGCCCCGGGAGATCCTTCAGCGTCGGGTAACACTTGAGCCCGAGCACTTCTTCGGCGTGTGGATTGACCGGCCACATGGTGTAGGGGGTCCGGGTGAGATAGGTGGCGACAAAGTTCGATGACCGCAAAGGGTTGGGAGAAACCCCAACCAGAGCGACGGTTCGAGCTTCACGCAAGATTTGCAGCCGTTCGCCTGGGGTGGCTTCGGCCACCAAAGCGGTCATTGGTCACCTCCGAGCGCCCGGTCAAGATCGGAGGTGATGTCCTCGATGTCTTCGAGTCCCACCGAGATCCGGATCATGTCATCGCCAACTCCGGCGACCTTGCGCTCCTCGACCGGCACCTGTTGATGAGTGGTAGAGGCCGGATGGATCACGAGAGTCTTGGCATCTCCGACGTTGGCGAGGTGCGAAGCCAACTCGACCTTCTCGATGAACTGTTTGCCTGCCTCGAAACCACCTTTGACGCCGAAGGTAAAGACTGCCCCGGGCCCGGCCGGGACGTACTTCTTCGACGCCGGGTCGTCTATGGCCGGATAGCTGACCCAGCCGACTGCCGGGTGGCTTGTCAGGTAGTTGGCGACTGCCCGGGCGTTCTCGACATGGCGCTGCATCCGCAGCGGCAAGGTTTCCAGCCCTAGCAACAACAAGAACGAGTTAAAGGGCGAGAGGGCTGCTCCGACATCGCGCAAGAGTTCGGTCCGGGCCTTAGTCAGATACGCATACTCCCGGAAATTCTCCCAGAACTTGAGGCCGTGATAGGCCGGCGAGGGCTCGGTCATAAGCGGGAACTTCCCGTTAGCCCAATGGAAGCGACCCGATTCGACGATCGCGCCGCCAATCACGACTCCGTGACCACCGATGAACTTGGTGGCCGAATGGACCACGATGTCTGCGCCCCACTCGATAGGGCGGCATAAATATGGTGTCGCAAACGTGTTGTCGATCATCAACGGCACGCCATGGGAGTCAGCCACAGTGGCCACGCCCTCGATGTCGAACACTTCGGCCCGCGGGTTCCCGATCGTTTCGCCGTAGAACAGCTTCGTGCTCTCGGTGACGGCGGCCGCAAAGGCATCGGGAACAGGGTCGACGAAGGTCACGTTGATCCCCAACCGGCGCAAAGTCACGTCGAACTGCGTGTAGGTACCTCCGTACAGGTTCCGCGCCGCCACGATTTCGTCGCCCGCCTGGCACAACGTCAACACCGCGATCAGCTGAGCAGCCTGTCCCGAGCCGGTGGCCAGGGCCCCCAAACCCCCTTCCAAAGAGGCCATCCGCTCTTCGAAGGCCGCGTTGGTCGGGTTTCCGATCCTCGTGTAGATGTTGCCGTAGGTCTGCAGAGCAAAGAGATCGGCGGCCGTCTGGGCGTCCTCAAAAACAAAGGACGTCGTTGCATAAATGGGCATCGCCCGGGCCCCGGTTTCCGGATCAGGTCGCTGACCCGCGTGGATCGCTCTTGTCGAGAATCCATAACTCATGAGGCCGGAGTTTAAGGAGCCGTGAAGGGGGCCCGGTCAGAGGCTCATGACTCGAGGTTGCTGAGGGCTGCGAGGGTGACGTCGACCTCCTTGGCAGTGGAAACGTGGACAAACCCGATCCTGGTCAGCCCACCGCTCTCCAAAAGTCCCAGGCGAGCCATCGGCTCCACGGCGTAGTAGTGGCCCGCCCAGGTGGCGATGCCCAGGTTGCCCAACTGTCGTGCCACCTCGGCGGCCGGCAGAGCATCGACGGCCACCGCAAAGGTTGGCACCCGTCCCTTCATGGTGGCCTGACCGACCACGGTCACCCGGTCGGGAAGTCCAGCCAGGAATCGGTCACCCAACCCCGCCTCGTACGATCCGATTTCGGCAAAGGCGGCATCGAGGGCCCCCCGGCGGCCGGCCCCCCAACCAAGCGAGGCCAGGTAGTCAACCGCGGCCGTAAACCCTGCCAGGAGCTCAAAAGGCGCCGTTCCTGTCTCCCAGCGTGCCGGACCCTGATCCGGGGCGGGGCGGACCTTGAAGGCCGGCAAACGTTCCAGATGGTCCGCCCTGGCCCACATGATTCCCAGGTGGGGCCCAAAGAACTTGTACGACGAACAAACCAGGAAGTCACACTCGATCGCCTCGACATCGATCCGTCGATGTGGGGCCAGGTGCACCGCGTCGACGAAGGTGAGGGCGCCCACCGCTTTCGCCGCCCTCGCCACCCTGGCAACGTCGACGGTGGTGCCGAAGGCGTTCGAACAACCGGTCACCGCCACCAGCCGGGTCCGCTGATCGATCATCGATTCGAGCTGGTCGAGATCAAGCGCGGTTGTCTCCCGGTCAAAATCGACGAAGTCGACCAGGACGCCCTTCGACGCCGCGGCCCGCACCCAGGGAGTGATGTTGGCGTCGTGGTCGATGGCGGAGAGGATGATGCGATCACCCTCTTTCCAGGTTTCCGCCAGCGCCCGACTCAAGGCGAAAGTGAGCGAGGTCATGTTCTGACCAAAGACAATCTCGTGCAGGCTGCCATTGACGAGGTCGGCCCCGGCCTCCCGCGCCCTGGCCACGACCTCCTCTGAGCGCCGGGATGAGGCGAACTGACCACCTACGTTCGACATGGACCGGGTGAGGGCCTCGTTGATGGCCCGGATCACGGGGTTGGGGACCTGGGTGCCGGCCGGCCCGTCGAGAAAGATCTGACGGCCGGACAGAGCCGGGAATTCGGCGCGCAACGCATCGACATCGAGCATGGACCCTGTTTATCAGGTGTCACACGTGCCGGCACATTCGAAATATCCTGACGGCATCGATCAACATCCAGATCTCTCGGTCCTGACCGGAGCCGACCGGAGACCGCTGGCCGGGTGGTTAGGCCTGGTGGCGGCCGGTGTCAGCCTCGCCGTGGTCGTAGCCATGGCTCTGTCTTGGCCTGAGCGGGACAACATGCCCGATACGAGCGGGCTCGGATTCGCCTCGGAAGTGGTACGAGCCGAGGTGTCCGAGGTCCTCGAAGCTACCTGTTCGTTTGCCGATGATTTCCGGTGTCGCCGGGTCACCTTCCTGATCCTCGAGGGCCCCGACGTCGGCACCATCACGGTCGAGGAATGGCAACTCATCCCCTCCAGCCCTGAATTCGAGGTAGGGAATGGGGTGGTGTTGAACGTGGTGTCGGACGCTCCACCCCTCGAGCGTTATCAATTCGCCGACCGCGAACGGCGACCGCTGTTGCTCGGCGTGTCGATCCTCTTCCTGCTGGTCGTGGTAGGGCTTGCCCGCACCAAAGGGGTGGCAGCGGTGGCCGGGCTTATCGCCTCCCTCCTGGTGCTGTTCGGCTACATGGTTCCGGCCATGCTCACGGGCCGTCCTCCCGAACTGGTGGCCATCGTGGGGGCGACGGCCATCGGGCTGGTGACGTTGTACCTGACCCATGGGATCAAACCCCTGACTCATGTGGCCGCTATCGGCACTTTTGCCTCGTTGGCACTGACTGTGGCCCTGTCAACCGTGGTAGCCAGGCTCGCCGATCTCAGTGGAGTTGTTTCCGAAGAGGCGAGCTTCATCCTCGTGCTCGAGACGGTCGACCTCAGGGGTCTGTTGCTGGCCGGCATGGTGTTGGGAGCCCTCGGCGCCCTCGACGATGTCACCGTCACCCAGGCGTCTGCAGTGTGGGAGCTGAACCGCGCCAACCCCCAGCTGGTTCGGGGCGAATTGACCGCCGCGGGTCTCCGGGTGGGGCGCGACCATGTCGCCGCCGCCGTCAACACCCTCCTCTTGGCCTATGCCGGAGCCGCGCTGCCGCTCTTGCTCCTCTTCGGACTCAGCGGACTGCCCCTCACGGTGGTCGCCAACTCCGAAGTTGTGGCCGTGGAGATCATCCGCACCCTTGTGGGCTCAATCGGGCTGGTGGCGGCGGTTCCAATCACCACTTGGCTGGCCGCCCTGGTTACGGCCCCTTCTCCAACCTGACTTAGCTGGCCCGCCGAATCTCCTGCTGCCAAAGGCGCCGAACCTTGATGCGTTCCTTAGGCGTGTGGCCACCCCAGACACCCTCGATCTGGCGGGTCTCAATGGCGTATTCGAGGCATTCGCGGGCTACTGGACAAGCGGCACAGACCTCCTGGGCCAGCTTGATAGCAGCCGTGTCCTCCGGAGTAGGAAAGAAGTCGACGTCAGGCAGGTCGCGGCAAAGCGCCTCTTCGCGCCAACTAGTCACATTGTCGAGTTCTGCTGGAATCATTTCTTAACGATTGTGGGGAAATACTTAAACGCCCGTCAAGGCGTTTTAGTTCCCAAAATCCGACGATCGCGCGCCATGAGCGCCAGCACCACCAGCATCATTCCGGGTATCAACAATCCCTGCCCGGCCGAGGCAAGCGCTCGCAACAACACTCGTAGACCAAGGAACGGAGCCGCTAGGAACGAACCAGCGTCAAACCCACTCAACCAGTCGAGGATCTGTGATAGAAGCGATTGGGCCACAGAAGGGGACACAACGACCCCGCCAGAACGTGGCGGCAGCAGTGAGATTGCGGACGAGACGAAGCTGACCGCCGCCGACGTGGGCTGGCTCTCGAAAGACCCCAGAGAAGGCACGCTTATGACAGACCCACCGTCAATTGCCGGATCAGACGAGCCCGGAGGGTTTCCGCCTTCCGGCTGGGGGTCAGGGTTTATGAGTGGGTCTACCACCTCGTCAACCGGGTCGGTGATGGGGTCAACTACCTCCTCTACCGGACCGAGCAAGGGGTCGGTAACGGGAGCGAGCGCTTCCTCCACCGGTTCGAGCAAGGGGTCGGTCACAGGAGCGAGCGTTTCCTCCACCGGATCGAGAAGAGGGTCGGTCACCGGAGCAAGCAGGTCCTCCACCGGTTCGAGAAGAGGGTCGGTCACGGGTTCCAGAAGCTCGACGACTGGACCAACGAGCGGGTCGACGAGTTGCCCCGTCGGCTCGGTGATGGGCGCCAACAGGTCACCCGCGGCTTCAGTTACCGGCTCGAGGGGTTCAAGTACAGGGTCGAGCAATCCGCCTAGCGATAGCGCAGCGGCGCCCTCCGGGGCGGCCGCGAGTAGCAACAGAATGAGCGCCACCACCACCGCCCTTGCCCTGGACATGAGAACTTATCGGCAGATCCCGGCGTCTTCTCAAGCCCTTTAAAGCCTGCAGGAATGCCCGCCGATAGGGCATAGATGTCTTCTTCATTCCGGACCAAAGTGGAGAACGCGGCGGGCATGGTGGCCTTCCTGACCCTGCTCGGCGCTGCCGTTGCATTTGCCGTGGCTGACCAATCCTCACGGGTAAGCACAGATCTAATAGAGGTGCAGGCCCTCGAAGGTGCGGCTACTGATGCAGCCCTCTACCGGGCCAACCTCGCGATAGCGGTAGCTGCCACCGCCTCCAGTGATCGGGAAACCGTTGAAGCCGCCGTCACCGGTGCCCACGACGCTCTCGACCGGATCGCCGCCGAAGCGCCCCTTGCATCGGAACTCGCCGCCGATATCGCGGTACTCCGACAATCAACCGATCAGATGGATCAGTCGCTGGAAGCGGAAGATCCGGTAGCTGCCACGGAGGTGGCAGTACGGACTGCCGGGCCCGCCCTCAATCGAATCTCGTCACGCCTCGAGGCAGCAAGTGCCGAGTTGCGGGCCTCGATCGAGGCCGAGCACGATGAGGCGGGTAGGGCTGCTCGACTGTCCTCGTTCTCCGCCGCGCTGATCGCTCCGGCGCTCGTTCTATGGTCGTATCGTCGCTCTGCTCGGCGGCGTCTGGAGCATGAGCGGCTGCAAGCAGAGCTACAGCGCACTTACGACCTCGGCCGCGCCAAGGACGAACTCATCGCCGGCCTCAGTCATCAGCTTCGCACTCCGCTCACCGGCATTCAGGGTTTCTCCTCGGCCGTTCTCGACCAGGCTAAAAGCGGTCAGCTCCAGCCCGAACTGGTGATCGAGATGATGGGAGCGATTTACCAAGAGTCACAAAGTCTGGGTCGCATGATCGACGACTTCCTGGTCACGTCCCGAAACGATGCCGGCTCGCTGTCTTTCCTTCTAATCCCCACCCGGATAACCGAGCCCATCAGGGCCCTAGTTGATGCGACTGTCAGGACTGGTCAGCGACTGAACGTCGGAGTGGCGGACCAATTAGTGCTTACGGATCAGTCGCGGATCAGACAGCTGCTCCGCAACCTCATAGACAACGCGTACACCCATGGCCGAGGACCGGTTGAACTTCGGGGATTTGTTAGGGATGACGGATACGTGCTCCAGGTGGTGGATCACGGCCCCGGCATCGCGCCAGATGAGGTCGACAAGGCCTTCTCCGGCTTCATCTATTCAGGTCGCGAGGCGACGGTCACCGGCAGCCTCGGGCTGGGTCTGTTCGTCGCCCAAACCCTGGCTAAGGGTCTGGGTTCGCAGGTCGAGTATCGACGGGAAGGCAATACGACAGTCTTCGAATTCATCATCCCGCTGGTCGTGTCTTCTCCGAATAGCGCGAATAGTTATTCGGTCGCGGCCGGATAGGGCGGGGGCACGGCCCCCGGCTCAAACCGACCGAGCTCGGCTCTGGCCACCGAGCGACGGTGGACCTCGTCCGGGCCGTCGGCTATCTGAAGCCAGCGTCCCATCGACCACAACTCGGCGATGGGAAAGTCCTCAGTGAACCCGGCAGCGCCGAAAACTTGCATGGCCCGGTCGGCCACATAAGTCAGAACCTCGGGAGCGACCACTTTGATAGCGGCGATTTCGACCCGGGCCCCTTTGGTGCCCTGGTTGTCGATCAGCCAGGCAGTCTTCAGCACCAACAAGCGAGCCTGTTCGATCTTGATCCGCGAGTCGGCGATCCACTCCTGGATGACGCCCTGATCGGACAGTGGCTTCCCGAAAGTGGTGCGGGCCTTGGCCCGTTGGCACATGAGCTCGAAACAACGTTCGGCCGCACCGATCGCCCGCATGCAATGGTGGATGCGACCGGGTCCCAGTCGCGCCTGGGCGATGGCAAAACCGCCGCCTTCTTCACCAAGCAAGTTGGACGCCGGCACCCGGACCCCGTCGTAATGGACCACCGGATGACCACCGCGGTCCTGGTAGCCAAAAACCTTGGGCTGTCTCTCCACGGTGACGCCCGGAGCATCGAAGGGCACCAAAACCATGCTCTGGCGTCGGTGTGCGTCGGCTTCGGGATTCGTCACCCCCATCACGATCCCGATTTTGCATCGGGCCGAAGCGGCGCCGGAGGAAAACCACTTGCGTCCGGAGATGACGTATTCGTCGCCCTCTCGTTTGATCCGGGTCCGGATGTTGGTGGCGTCGGAAGAGGCAACATCGGGTTCGGTCATCGAAAAACACGACCTGATCTCGCCTTCAAGCAAAGGGGCCAGCCATCTCTCCTTCTGTTCGGGAGTGCCGAACATGTGGAGGATCTCCATGTTGCCGGTATCGGGCGCCGAACAATTGAGGGTCTCGGGCGCCAGCCGCGGGCTCCACCCGGTGATCTCCGCCAGTGGGGCATACTCAAGCACCGAGAGGTTTCCCCCTTCCTCGTGGTGTGGAAGGAACAGGTTCCAGAGACCCCGACTTCGAGCCTCTTTCTTGAGATCTTCGACTATTTGGGGATGGTGATGGGGGTCGCCTGAGGCTTGCATCTGCTCCTCATAGACCGGCTCGGCCGGCAGCACGGCTTCGTGCATGAATGCCAACAAGCGAGCGCGAAGTTCTTCGACCCGGGGAGAGAATGCGAAGTCCATCACCCGACGGTACTCCCCTGGCATTGGATCGTGGTCGTCGCTCGATCCCTACCCTCCACCAAATGCACGAAGATCTCAAAACCGCGGTAAATGCGCTCCGTCCTGAGTTGATCTCGATCCTGGCCGACTTGGTGCGGGTTCCATCGGTAAGCGCCTCCTCATATGACCCCTACCCGGTCCGTCAGTCGGCCGAAAAGGTGGCGGGTTTGTTGAAGGGGGTGGGAGCGAGCGATGTGCAACTGCTCGAACTGGAAGGCGCCCACCCTGCCGTGTTTGGCCAGGCCCCGGGACCAATCGGATCTCCAACCGTGCTTCTTTATGCCCACCATGACGTGCAGCCACCGGGACCGAGCGAACACTGGGAAACCGGCCCATTCGAACCGTTTGAAAGGGACGGCCGGCTCTTCGGTCGGGGGGCCTCCGACGACAAATCCGGTGTGGTCATGCATCTGGGAGTCCTCAAGGCGTTCGCCGGAAAGCCCCCCGTAGGGATCAAGGTGTTCGTCGAGGGAGAAGAGGAGGTTGGCTCCCAACACCTCGGCGACTTCCTCGTGAAATACGCCGACTTGTTGGCGGCCGACGTCATCGTCATCGCCGATGCCGGGAACTGGCGAGTGGGGCAGCCTGCGCTCACCACCTCGCTACGGGGACTGACCGCATGCATCGTCGAGGTGAGGACGCTTGCGTCGGCCGTCCACTCGGGCCAATTCGGAGGCACCTTCCCCGACGCTCTCACCGCCCTCTGTCGTCTGCTGGCGACCTTGCATGACGACCAGGGCAACGTTGCGGTCCCGGGGTTGGTCCAGTTCGAGACAAATCCTCTCGACCTCACCGAGGAAGAACTGCGCCGACAGATGAAAACCGTGCCGGGTCTACGGCCGATCGGAGAAGG
Source organism: Acidimicrobiia bacterium (assembly GCA_040905905.1). Classification (GTDB taxonomy): domain Bacteria; phylum Actinomycetota; class Acidimicrobiia; order Spongiisociales; family ZC4RG35; genus JAICND01. The sequence goes on along the minus strand of JBBDQN010000049.1, from coordinate 9,626 downwards.
AGGCTGGACCAGCCGTCTTTGGTCAAAACCGGCCATCTCCATCCTTGCCATCGACGCACCTTCCATCTCAGAGGCGATCAACCAATTGGTCCCGGTAGCCCGCGCCAAGGTCAGCATGCGGATCGCCCCGGGCCAGGATGGTCAGGCGGCGGTGGCGGCCCTGCGCGATCACCTGCAAGCCAATGCTCCGTGGGGAGCCCAGCTAACGATCGAAAACGAGGGATATGGGGACGCCTTTTCCCTGACCAGCGAGGGCCCCGCCTACCAGGCGTTTGCGACCGCCATGGAGGAGGCCTGGGGGGTTGGGCCGGTCGAGATCGGAGCGGGTGGATCGATCCCCTTCGTGGCCGCCTTCTCAGAACAGATGCCGGGAGCCCCGGTGATCCTGACTGGGGCCGGCGATCCCACTTCGGCAGTGCACGGTCCCAACGAAAGCCAGGATCTCGACGACCTCGAGAAGTCGGTGCTGGCCGAGGCCATCGCTCTGAGGTTGCTGGCCAACTAGCGAAAGGCGTGCTGACGCCAGGCCTCGTAGACGACGACCGATACCGCGTTGGCCAGGTTGAGACTCCGAAGACCCTCCCGCATCGGAATGGTCAGACTCTGGGTTATGAAGTTGGCGCCCATCACTTCCTGGGGTAGTCCGACCGATTCCGGACCAAAGAGAAACGAGTCGCCCGCCTCGAACCCAACATCCGTATAACGGGTGGTGCCAACCTTGGCCAAGGCATAGACCCGACCTGGGCAAGCCGACCGTTGCCAGGCATCGAGATCAGGGTGGACCTCAACCACTGCTCGGTCGCGATAGTCCATCCCGGCTCGCCGCAGCTTCGCATCATCGAGGGTAAAGCCAAGAGGCTCGATGAGGTGGAGCCTGCACCCCGTGATGGCGGCCAACCGCATGCAGTTGCCGGTGTTGGGAGGGATCTCCGGGCGATACAGGACAATCTCGAACATCAGAACAGCCGCAGTTCGGTGCTCTCCGCCTCCCGCAAACCGTCGTAGTCAACCTCGACCGCGTCGATCTGTCGTGCCTCTGCTAAGAGCCGCGCTTGTGGTGTGATGGCCTGAGCCGCCAGGATTCCACGCACCGGGCGGATACGGGGATCGAGATTGAGCCGATCGAGATAGCGGGTGAGTTGTTCCACCGAATCGAGCTCGCCCCGCCGTTTGATCTCCACCGCGACCAACGACCCGCTGCGATCAGTGCACATCAGATCGACCGGGCCGAGATCAGTCGGATATTCGCGGCGCATGAGCCGGAGCCCCTCCTCCAACACCCAGGGTTTGTCGGCCAACATCTCCTGAAGGTGGGCCTCGACGCCATCTTTCACCAGACCCGGGTCGACACCGAGAACCACGTGGTCGTCGGAGAGCACCTCGTGCAGGTTTATCACCAGTCGCTCCCCTTTGGGGCTGACCACTTCCCACCGATCTGCGGTCTCTGCCAGGGTGTTGGGAGCGTTCATCCAGTTCAGGGGCTTGTAGGCGCCGCCGTCGGAGTGGATGGCGACACAGCCGTCGGCCTTGACCATGATCAGCCGAACCGCCTCGGGGAGGTGGGCGGACAGCCTTCCCTCGTAGATGACCGAGCAACGGGCGATCACGAGCCGCATCGACGGGAGGGTAGGAGTCGCGAATGGCCCACTCGGCTAGTTTGTCAACCTCCGTGAATCGCAGGATTCTGATTGCCTTGGCGTTGACGTTCGCCGTGGTTACAAGCGTCAGCTTTGCTCTCGCAGCAATTAATGCCCCGTGCTCCGGTGAGGTGGTGGGCCACCACATCTTCACAGCGCCCGAGCATCCCGAGTTCCACCTGCTCGCAGGAGACACCCCCGAGGATGCCGTTGTCAAGTTCCTGGCATTGGTCGAGTCCAAAGGGAACGCGGACACAGATGGACTGATTGTGACGAAGCTGGATGACTCGAGCTACGTCGTCAAAGCGGGCAGAATCCAGATGGGGGTAAGTCAGATCGAGGGCAAGTTCGTCGTCACCTCCTCGCAATTCTGCGCTGAGGACAACGTGCCTGGACTTTACGCCGACGAGCCCTAGGCCCGGGGTGGGTGCCGAGCCGTGGTTACAGATTGGCCCGACTGCTTCCTAGCCTCGCCAACCAATGACCCGAATGGCAGCCCGAGCAGTAGAAGCAGTCAAGATTTATGGAGACGGGCCCGGGGCGGTGCGGGCATTGAACGGAATCAATCTCGACCTTCCGGCCGGACAATTCACGGCCATCATGGGGGCGTCGGGTTCGGGTAAGTCAACTCTCCTCCACTGTCTGGCCGGGCTCGATGGGCTCACGTCGGGTCGGGTCATGATCGGTGACACCGACCTCTCCCTTCTCGATGACCGCGAGTTGACCCGCCTGCGCCGGGACCGGGTCGGCTTTGTCTTCCAGGCCTTCAATCTCGTTCCAACCCTTTCGGCCAGCGAGAACATCACCCTCCCGATCGACATCGCCGGCAGAACTCCTGACCGGGCCTGGTTCGATCAAGTGGTGAAAACCCTGCGACTGGGCGATCGGCTACGTCATCGCCCTTCCGAGCTCTCAGGCGGTCAACAACAACGAGTGGCTGCAGCCCGGGCCATGGTCACCCGTCCCGACTTGATCTTTGCCGATGAACCTTCCGGCAACCTCGACTCGCGTTCGGGTCACGAACTCCTCAGCTTTCTCCGCGCTGCTGTAGACGACCACCAACAAACGATCGTCCTCGTGACTCACGATGCCAACGCGGCCGCCTTTTCAGATCGTGTGGTCTTCCTTTCCGATGGAAGGGTCATCGACGAACTCATGGCTCCGACCGCGGAGCGGGTCCTCGACCGGGTGAAGTCGCTGGAGTCCTGAATGTTGCGCGCAACCTGGAAGAGCCTGCTCGGACACAAACTCCGCTTCGCGCTGACCGGTTTGTCGATCGCCCTCGGAGTGGGACTGGTGTCGGCCAGCTTCATGTTCACGGACAGCCTCGGCCGCGCCTTTGACGATCTGTTCGGAGCAACTCTGGCCGGCTTCGATGTCCAGGTACGGCCCGTGATCGACAGCGATCTCAACTTCGCCCAGGGCGAACCGCTCGACGAAGGCCTCGTTGAAGAAGTTGCACAGACCCCAGGGGTGGAGGCAGCCGAGGGCAGCATTTTCGGGTTCGCCCAGGTCGTCATCGATGGCGAAGCGGTGGTCACCGGTGGGCCGCCGACCTTCGTTGTGAGCTGGCCCGGACTTATCCCCGACTTCGGAGTCCGGTCGGGTGTGCGGCCAACCGGCCCAGGCGAAGTGGCGCTCGACCCCGCCACCGCTCGCCGTCTTGAGGTCGCGCTCGGCGAGGCTATTCAGTTGATCGGGGTCGGCGAACCGCAGACTTTTGCTTTCACCGGCACAGCCAGCCTGGAGGGCTTCGACAGCTTCGGTGGTTCGGTATCGGCCTATGTCCCCCTCACGACCGCCCAGGAAGTTCTGGGACTCCCCGGCAAAGTGCTGACGATCGAAGTCACCGGGACGGACAGCGACAACATCGATGAGTTGATCCGTGCCATTGAGGAGATCCTCCCGGAGGGCGTCGAGGCGGTTTCGGGACAGACCGCCGCCCAGGAACAACTGGCGACCTTCAAAGATGCCCTCGGGTTCCTCAACACCTTCCTGCTGGTCTTCGCCGGAGTGACCGTCTTTGTGGCGGCGTTCCTGATCCAAAACACCTTCCGCATCATCGTGGCTCAGCGCACCCGGGAATTGGCCTTGCTCCGGGCCGTGGGGGCGTCGCGTCGCCAGGTGACCTGGATGGTCCTGGGCGAGGCGGGGGTACTTGGAGTCGTCGCTGCCATCTTTGGAATCGGTCTGGGGGTGTTACTCGCGCAATTGATCAGGCGCCTCCTCTCGTTTGGAGGGTCCTTGCCCGCGGCACCTTTCGAGTTGCAGCCCAGGACGGTGGCGGTGGCACTTGGCACCGGTCTGATCATCACTCTCGTTTCTGCGGTGCTACCCGCACGAGCGGCCTCCCGCGTTCCGCCGGTTGCCGCGCTCCAACAGGTCCACATCCCTCCCGCCGCCGGTTCGCTGCGGAGGCGAGGAATCATGGGTGGATCGATCGTTGCGATCGGATTGGCGATCCTGGCCGCAGGTCTCCTTTGGGAGCGGGAGAACCAGACCATCCCCGACATCGCCCTGGTGGGGGCAGGGGCCGGGTTGATTTTTATCGGGGTCGGAATCCTGGCCGCGGTGGTCGCCCGCCCGGTCACCGCCACACTTGGTCGACCGCTCCGATCGCTGGGGGTACCGGGCCGCCTGGCGGTCGACAACGCTGGTCGCAGTCCCCGCCGCACCGCCGCCACCGCTTCGGCCCTGATGGTTGGCCTGGCGCTGGTGAGCCTTGTGTTGATTCTCGCCGAGTCGCTCGATGCCACCGCCGGACGGTTGTTGGATCAGCGATTCCGGGCCGATCTGGTCGTAGCGCCCGCAGGTTTCGGCGGCAGCAGGTTGTCGCCCGAAATCGCCGATCAACTGGCTCTACTGCCCGAGATCGACCTGGCCGCCCGCGTGCGGGGCGGCCAGGTAGAGGTAGCGGAAGAGACCCGTTTCCTGATAGGAGGTGATCCTGCGCTCTTAGAGCAAGTGGTCGACTTCACTGTGACGGCCGGCGCCATCACCGATATCGGCCCGGGAACCATCGGAGCCCGCAGCGGGCTGGCCGAGGCGTTGGGCATCGAATTGGGAGACACCGTCACGGTCCGGTTTGCTCGTACGGGTGATCAGGACTTCCGTCTGGCTGCCATCTACGACGCCCGCGGTCTTGGTGCGGGTCTGTTGGTCAGTCTCGACAGTTTCACCGCCAACTTCACCGAGCAGTTCGATGACCAGATCTTCATTGCGCTGGCGGAGGGGGTCACCCTCGAAGCGGGACGGGTGGCCACAGAGAACGTGGTCGAGCCGTTTGCCGGCGTTCAGGTGCTCGACCAAAGTGAGTTCAGAGAGCAGACGTCGCAACAAATTGACCAGCTAGTGCTCTTGGTATTTGGCCTCCTCGGAGTGTCGGTCGTGATCGCGGTGGTGGGCATAACCAATACCCTGACCCTGTCCGTTTTCGAAAGAACCAGAGAGATTGGCCTGGTGCGGGCGGTGGGATTGAGCCGCAACCAGCTCCGGCAGTCGATCACCTGGGAGTCGATGCTGATCGCCATCCTCGGTGGTGTCCTCGGCGTCACTCTTGGCCTCTTCTTCGCCTGGGCCGTGGTGACGGCTCTCGAGGACGACGTTCTCTTCCTCTCGGTGCCGTGGGGTGGCCTGGCGTTGGCTCTGGGGGCAGCTGCGGTAGCCGGGGTGGTGGCGGCGCTGATCCCCGCCTGGCGAGCGGGCAGGCGAAACATCCTCGAAGCGATCGCCTACGAATAGAGCAATTCGTGGCTTCGGCACTCCTCTTCGTATACGGATTCGTGGCCCTAATCACCGGGGTCAACGGGCTGCGCAAACCCTCTCCGCCGACGAGCCGATTTCCGGCGATCTGGCTCCCGGCGATGATCGTCGGTGAAGCCCCCTGGCTATATCTGGCCATCCGAACGCTGATAGCCGGTCTTCTCGTTGCCGCCGGAGGGCTCGATCTTCCAATGGGTCGGGTCGGGCTGGCGCTCGTAGTCGCCGCCCAGATCATGCAACTCGAATCGGCCCGGCGTGCCTATGCCGGAGCGCGACGAATGGGCCATCGACCAGTGGACGTGGCATGGCATCAGCGAATCTCGTCGGTGCCATTTCGAGTCCCGGAAGCCATCGAACGCGTAGATGGCCTCGAATACGTCCCAGGACTCGGTTTGGACCTCTATCGGGCGCGTGGAGCTAACGGGCCCTCCCCCACCCTCATCTACGTCCACGGTGGGAGTTGGGGTGGTGGCAACCCCCGCCGGCAGTTCCGAACTATTACTCATCACTTGGCTGCCAATGGCTGGGTAGTACTCAACATCCGATATCCGTTTTCCCCAGGCGCAACTTTCCCCGAACACTTGCTCGCAGTGGAGCAGGCGATTCGATGGGCCCGCTCGACTGGATCCGACCACGGAGTTGACCCAATGCGGGTCGCCATCGCCGGCGGCTCCTCGGGGGCTCACTTGGCTGCGCTCGCAGCGCTGGGAAAGAGTGAAACGTCTGTTTCCGCTGCGGTCGTCCTCTACGGGATCTACGACTTCTTCAATCGGAACAAGACCCGCGTTGACTGGCCGCTGATCCCCCGCAACGTGATGAAGTCCACACCGGATCGCGCCCCCGAGCTCTACCGGGCGGCGTCCCCCATCGACCAGGTCCACGCCGACGCTCCCCCTTTCCTGGTCGTTCACGGCACCCACGACTCGTTGGTGCCGATTGGCGAGAGTCGATATTTCGCTGCAGCCCTAAAGGAAGCGGGCGCCCAGGTCGAGATGGTTGAGGTCGCGGGAGCCCAACATGCCTTCGATGCGCTGGGAGGAGTCAGAACCAGGGCTCTGGCGGCGTTGACGGAGTCCTTCTTGAATCGAGCGGTATCGGAGCGACATCTCCCCCCGGGCCAGGGCATCATGGAGTCATGAAGACACTTGCAGTTGGCACCGAGAAGGGTGCCTACGTTGTCACCAACGAACCGGATTGGCAGGTCCGGGGACCGCTTTTCCCCGGATGGAAAGTAACGGCCTTCGGGGTCGCTCCCGACGGGACCTATCTGGCCGGGCTCGCCTCCAACTGGTTCGGAGCCTCCGTGCATCGCAGCCCCGACCTGGTCGAGTGGGAACAAGTCGCGGCCGGCCCTGCTTTTGCCGAAGGATCGGAGCGCAAGCTCAACCAGATCTGGGCATTCTCGAAGAACGGACAGATGCTCTATGCAGGGGTTGATGACGCCGGGCTGTTTCGTTCTGCGGACAACGGTCTCACTTGGGAACCGGTCCCAGCCCTCAATGAACACCCCAGCCGTCAAAGCTGGTATCCGGGGGCAGGTGGGATGTGCGCCCATCACATCCTTCATGACGGGCACCGGATGTGGGTGGGGATTTCCGCGGTCGGGGTGTTCCGCTCTGAGGACGACGGGGAGTCATTCGACCGGGTCGATCAAGGCGTCCCGCCCACTGTCGGACCCGACGAGGACGAGACCACCGCCGAAGGATGGTGCGTGCATGGCCTGACCGCCGACCCTGAAAACCCCAACCGAATCTGGCGTCAGGACCATCGAGGCGTATATCGGACAACCGACGGTGGAGATCATTGGGAACGGATCGAAGAAGGTCTCCCCGCTAACTTTGGATTCGCTATCGGCCGCGACCACGGCAGCGGCAATCTGTTCGTGGTGCCGCTGGAGGCTGACACCAACCGACTGCCGGTCGATGGACAACTGGCGGCATACCGGTCGAAGAATGACGGCGACAGCTGGGAACTATCCGGTGACGGCTGGGCCGCCGCCCCGCAGTTCACGGGCGTGTTGCGCAAGGCTATGACACTCGATCAGAGAGGTGGGATCACCTTTGGGACGACGGGTGGCACCATCTACCAGTCGCAGGACACGGGCGACTCATGGTCGACCCTGCCCTTCTCCTTTCCCAGGGTCTTCGCTCTGGCCGATCTCTGATGCCGCGGGCGGTGGTCGTGCTCCCCCGGCTTCTGGAGCCAGCGATGGGACCGGAGCGCAGGGTTGAGGTTGAGGGTGAAACATTGGGGGACGCCATCGGCGCGTTGCTCGACCGTCACCCAACGCTGCGGGTGCACCTGTTTGACGAGCAGTCCCGGTTGCGGCCCCATGTGATGTGTTTCGTCGATGGGCACCAGACCCGTCTCGAGGATCGCTCGCCGGCTTTGGCCGATGGAAGTGAGATCACCTTCTTGCAGGCGGTTTCCGGCGGGTGAAGGCTGGGGCCGTCGTCTGCGGGGCGGGAATCGCCGGGGTCTCCACCGCCTTTCATCTATCCCGGGCTGGGCTAAAGGACGTGGTGGTAGTCGATCCTCGGCCCCCTTTGACCCTGACCTCCGACAAGTCCACCGAGTGCTATCGCAATTGGTGGCCCAACGCCCCGATGGCAGCATTGATGAATCGCTCTATCGATTTGCTTGAAGCGATGGCTGTCGAGAGCGACGACGCTTTCCATCTCAGCCGCCGGGGTTATCTGTTCGTGACCTCCGACCACGATCGGCTCGCCGGTTGGTCAGACGACTCTGTGCGTATGGGACACCTCGGCGTGGAGTTCTTGGCCGACGGCGGCGATCTACGGAGCAAGTTTCCCTACATCACCAAAAAGGCTTTGGGTGGGCTGCACGCCCGCAGGGCCGGATGGTTCTCCGCCCAACAACTAGGCGCCTGGATGCTGGCGGTGTCCGGCGTGACGGTGCTCCGGGCAACTGTGACTGGCGTCGAGACGTTCGGCGGAAAGGTGACGGCAGCGGTGCTCGATGGTTCGAGCAGGGTCGAGACCTCGTTCTTCGTCAATGCAGCCGGTCCGATGCTGGGCGAGGTGGGACATCTGCTTGAGGTCGCACTGCCCGTGTATTCAGAGGTTCACCTCAAGGTCGGGTTTCGCGATCATCTGAGTTTGTTCCCGCGAGATGCGCCCATGTTGATCTGGAGCGATCCCATCGTCCTCGATTGGTCCGAGCACGAACGCTCACAGCTCGAAGCCGAGGGTCGGCTCGATCTTCTTGGGGAAATGCCCCCGGGCTGTCACGGGCGCCCGGAGGGGGGAGTCGAGTCACCCTGGCTGCTGGCTCTGTGGGAATACCACCGCCTGATCCAAGAGCCGGTCTGGCCCCTTCCCGAGGATCGGCTCTATCCAGAGGTTGTGATGAAAGGCATGACAACCATGCTTCCCGGATTGGCTCCGTACCGCGACCGGTTGCCGCAACCAGTGGTTGACGGTGGGTACTACACCAAGACCCGCGAGAACCGTCCATTGATCGGGCCCCTGCCGGTTGAGGGTGGCTATGTGGTCGGTGCGCTGTCAGGGTTTGGGGTGATGGCAGCGGCCGCCGCCGGCGAGTTGGTCTCGCTCTACGTCACGGGGGGGGAGCTGCCCGACTACTCGCCTGCGTTCAGACTCGACCGCTACAAGGACCCGGCATACGTCAAGTCGGTCGAGACCGTGGAGACCGGGCAAATCTGAGGGTGAACGGGGTAATGAGCTCTATTTGACGAAGAGATTGTTGCCGCGTTTGAACACTCTGCCCCGGCCCAGGGGCACGATCAATGTCAAGGCCTTATAGGCAAAACCGAGTCCCGGGATCTTCGCAAAGATCCCCTGCGGGCCCCGCACCATCCGACCAGTCTTGACGTCGTATTTGGATCCATGCCAGGGACAGACCAGACAACCGGCTTCGTCGATGCTGCCCCCGGCCAGGTCAGCAAAGAGGTGACGACAGCGGCGAGTGACCGCAAACAACTCACCGTCCGCGTTGCCGATTGCGTAAGGACCTGCACCCTTGACTGTTCCGGGCGGGAGTTCAGAAGCGGGTCCGACTTCCAGTTCATCAGTCACTAAAGGCGAGCCTACAGAACGCTCTCATCCCATGGGGGTCCGTGGTTGTGTTGTCTTATGAGCCGTCGGCGTTGGGGTGGGGTGTCGGGGTCGATCCGATAACCGAGCCCGTGGATAGCGACTGTTTCTCCCCCCAGGAGCGAAGCGACGTTGGGGGGAGTACGGCGAA
>JBBDQN010000048.1:0-19261 GCA_040905905.1 Acidimicrobiia bacterium | reverse complement strand
CTCGTTGCGCTCACCCCTTGACGCCGCCCGTCGCTTCGGAGCTTCTTTGGCGCCTAAGCAACCGATTTCGAAGCTGACGCGCCAAAGAACGTCTGGGCCGACGCTGGGACGCCAAAGAATGTTCCCCAGCGCGGGTGGTATCCCTTTTCGCTGAAGTACAACCCTCGACCTCACACCTTCGAATGCCAGATTGGCAATCAGTCAGGTCAAGCTGGCCCAATTCCAAAGGTTGGCCATCGCCGATTGAGGCGTTAGCCTGTCGGTCCGGGCGGGCAGGGGCCGGATCAAAGGAGAGACGCATGTCTCAGGGCAAACACGCCTCGCCTGCGAGAGCCACAACAACCGACCAGCGGCTGCTGGTCACCAACGCCCGTTTGGTCATCACTCTTTTTGTGCTGGCGACGGCCGTCGTGGCCGCCAGCGCCGACTACGTGGTGAAGAAGGGCGACACCCTTGGCCAGATCGCGGCTGAATATGGGATGTCGGTTTCCGACCTGGCCGCGGCCAATGGCATCAACGATCCCAACCGGATCATGATCGGCCAACAGCTTGCCATTCCCGGTCAAACGATCACCCACAGTGTGAGCAAAGGCGAGACGCTACGCGATATTGCCACCGAATACGGAGTTCCGATTCAGGACATCGCAGCCGCCAACGGGATCTCCAATCCCAACGTGATCCAGATCGGCGCCAAACTCACCATCCCCGCCTCGCCCGCGAAACCTACCCCGGTTACAGCACCCGCTCCCGTTACCTATACGGTCAAGAAGGGCGATTCCCTAGCCGCCATCGCCGCCAGGTACGACACAACGGTCGCAACTCTGGCCGCCGCCAACGGCATCACCAACATTTCGATCATCTACGCCGGCGCCACCCTTCAGCTCTCGGGATCAGGGTTTATCGCCACCCCCGTCCCCACCTCTGCCAATCACACAGTGAAAGCAGGCGACCGGCTGGCGAATATCGCCTCGACCTATGGCAGCTCCATCACCACCATTGCTCAGGCCAATAGCATCGCCAACCCCAACGTCATCAGGATCGGCCAGGTGTTGGTAATCCCCGGAGCCGGGAGCGGGTGGCGCTGTCCTGTGGATGGCGCTAAATACATCAACGACTGGGGCTTTCCACGTTCGGGGGGACGCAACCATGAAGGCAACGACCTCTTCGCTCCCCGCGGTATGCCCGTCTACGCGTCGGTGGCTGGGGTGGTGGCCTACCTCGATGGCCGATTGGGCGGGCTTCAGTATTGGCTCAAGGGTGACGATGGCAACACCTATATCGGCACTCATCTCGACACCGTCGGCGTCGGAGGGTACGTCGTTGCCGGAACCAGGTTGGGGACCGTTGGCAACACCGGCAATGCAGCGACGACCAGCCCCCATCTCCATTTCGAGATCCATCCCGACCACGGCAGCGCTACCAACCCCTACCCAACCCTCAGGGAAAATGGGTGTTGAGATATTGGTGACTGGTCCTACGTGCTGGCCAACTCTCGTAGATAGTCGAGACGCACTTCACCCCAACCGAGCAGGTTGCGGTGGAATTCCTTCAGATTGAATTTCGAGCCTTCTCGAAGTCGCACCTCTTCCCGCAAATCGAGGATGGTGCGCTCTCCCACCTTGTAAGAGATGGCCTGACCGGGCCAACCCAGATATCTCTTGAGCTCGGATTCGGACCCGTCGCGGGGCAGCCCTGCCACCCGATGCAAAGTCTCGACGCCGTGTTCGTAACTCCAGAGGTCGCCGCCACCGACCAGTGCATGGTCGGGAATCCGATACCCGAGGTGGCAGCCGATATCGATGACCACCCGGCAGGCGCGGAGCTGTTGGGCGCCCAGCATGCCCAGCAGGTACTCGGGTCGTTCGAAATAGCCGAGCTCGTCCATGAGCCTCTCGGTATACAAAGCCCATCCTTCTCCATAGCCCGAGTACCAGATGAGAAGACGATGGGCCCGCGACAGGTTCTCGGACAGAGTCATCGCCGTACCTATCTGGAGATGGTGACCGGGGAAACCCTCGTGGTATCCGGTCGACACCTCTCCCCACAAAGGTATCTGCTCGCGTTCTCCAAACGAATACCAGATGCCTCCCGGCCGGGTGAAGTCCTCGGTGGGCGACAGGTAATAGGCCCCTAGCGCCGCCCCGGGTGGGACCAGGTTCACCGTCACCTTCCGAATCGCCTCCGGCACGTCAAAGTGGGTCCCTTCAAGGTTGCTCAGCGCCTGGTTCTGGAGGTCCTGGATGAATTCGGCAAACGCGTCCTGACTGGGCGCCGCATAAGCGGGGTCAGACTCCAACAATTCGATCACACCCTCGAGGTCCCGATCCGGGTCAATCTCGGCTGCCACCTTGGTCATCGCCGTTGCGATGCGGTGGACCTCGTCCCATCCCCACTGGTAGGTCTCGACCGGGTCGATCGTCAATCCCACCCACCTATCGGCCTCGGCGACGTAGCGTTCGGCCCCGACTCCGTCGGGCACCATCGCCGCCGGCAAGTAGGTCTCCTCCAGATAACGGGTGAACTCGGCGACCGCGCTCTGGGCCGTAGCGATGGCTCCGATCAATCGATCAACCAATCCTGACCCGGCTCCGGCCCGCGCTTTTCTCACCAAGCCCAGCCATCTGCCGGAAGGACCACTTAGGTGCCGAGCTTGTTCGATCACAGACAAAACCTGCCGCCGGGCAACGACCTTGCCCGTTTGTATCCCCCGGTTGAGCGAGGCCCGGAAACCTGCCAGGGGCTGGGCAAAGGTCTCCAGCCGGTTGATCACGTTCGACCATCCCGCCTCGGTGCTGGTGTCCATCCGGTCGAATATGTCGCGCAGGTCCTCGAAATCGCCGGCCGTGTGACGCAGTTGACGGAGATGCTCCGAGCGTTCGTAGGCACTGGTCTGTTCCCGGAGGTACTCGGTCATGACCCGGGCAGCGTGCCGCTGCCAGGGGTCGGGATGGTCGAGGTGGCTAACCAGATCTTCTCGTTGTCGTCGTATGAGGTCGGCCATGCGGCCGTGACCATCAGGGCTGAGATCGTCCCAGAGATGGTCGTATCCCGGCACCCCCAGCAGCGTTGCGAGGGAGGGGCGCTCGGCCACTATTTCGTCCACCATGCGCACGGACAGGTCGAAAGGATCGGGCATGGCGCGACCTTAACCACCAGGTTTAGCCTGACTCACGGTGATGCCAGCCGATTCAGAGACGATCGAGGTACGGCCTGACGAGGCGTTCGACATCGGCCGTCTGCGAACCCACCTGTCGGGGAAGCTGCCAGGCGCCGGCGAGGAGCTCTCGGTGAGGCAGTTTGGGGGAGGACACGCCAACCTGACCTATCTGCTCGATTTCGGCCACATCGAATATGTCCTGCGCCGCCCTCCCCTCGGTCCTGTGGCACCGGGTGCCCACGACATGAAGCGGGAGTATCTGGTCCTCTCCCGGCTTTGGCAAGCCTTTCCTCCTGCACCCCGCGCCTACCACCTCTGTGAGGACGAGCAGGTGATCGGATCGCAGTTCTTTGTTATGGAGCGTCGCCACGGCATCGTGGTCCGCAACCGGGTACCCGACGTGTTGGGGGGTGGAACGGACCGAGTGGCCAATCGCAAACTGTCCGAAGTTGTCGTCAATACTCTGGCCGAGTTCCATGCCGTGGACCCGGCCGCCTGCGGTCTCGGCCAGCTCGGGCATCCCGATGGGTTTCTGCAACGTCAAGTGGACGGTTGGCTGCAACGATGGCAACGGGCCCGTCACGAAGACAATCCGATTGCCGAACGAGTGGCGTCGTGGGTGGCGGCGCGGGTTCCAGTGTCGCCGTCTCCCTCCCTGGTCCACAATGACTGGCGTCTGGACAACATGGCGGTCGCCTCCGACAACCCCGCCACGTGTGTTGCGGTCTACGACTGGGACATGTGCACCCGGGGAGATCCGCTGGCGGATTTGGGCACGCTGCTGGCGGTTTGGTACGAAGAAGGAGAGGTGCCCGCCACCCTTAACCCAATGCCAACAACGGCGCCGGGATTCATGAGCCGCGCCGAGGCCCTCGCACTGTACGGCACCCGGACCCAACACGATCTTTCCGACTTCCCCTGGTACCTCGTGTTCGGGACATGGAAGCTCGGTGTGGTCTTGCAACAGATCTTCATCCGCTGGCATCGGGGTCAGACACGAGATGATCGGTTCGCCGACATGGGCGGGGCTGCCAGCCGTCTGTTCGAGCTCGCCGCTGAGCGCACCCCGCACTAGGCGAGGGCGGAGAGAGTCCTTCCTCCACCAGGGTCACCGCCGGTGACCGGGACCACCATCACCGCGGCCCCCGCCCCTTGATAAGACTCGATCCGTCGGGCCACGTGGTCGGCGTCCCCCACTGCCGCCACCCGGTTGATCTGGTCGATCGACAGCATCTCCGCAAGTTCACTGGGTGGTACTCCCTGGCGGGCGGCCTCCACCGGAGCTCCCAGTCCAGCCTTGGTAAGCACCGCGGAATAGCCGGGAGCAGCCAGGTAGAGCGTGAGCTGACGGCGCAATTGCGCCAGACCCGCGGCCTCAGGATCAACGGCGGCGGCGAGCCAGACGGCCACGGGTTTGCCGGTCGCCACTGCTCGCTCCACTTCCTCGACCGGTACCAGGTTGAGAACGATCCGATCTGCTGCGGCCGCCGCTACTCCCATCATGCGGCTTCCAGCTGCGGCCACAGTCAGATGGGCAGGTTGTGAACCAAGTGCCGTCCGAAAGCCGTGGGACGAGAAGTCGCCTTCGTGATCGGTGCGTTCACCACTCAACACTGACCTGATCAGGCGCAGAGCATCGGTCATCCGGTTCGATTCACCTCCCCATAAGCGGCCATGCCAGTCTGCAACCACGGCCGGACTGGACGCTCCCAAGGCAAGCCGGGCAGGACGTCTGCCGATCACGCTCACCGAGCCGACCCCCATCGCCAACAAGACGGGATCTCGCAATCCGATGGAAAGCGGGCCCACGGTGATCGTTACTTCTGTGGTCATGGCGGCAATCGCTCCGGCCAGAGCAAAAGCGTCGAAATGGAGCATCTCCCCCACCCACAACTCCGGATAGTGCAACTGCTCGGCGAGTAAGGCGACCTGCATCGCCTCCTGGGGGGGTCGACCTAGCCAGAACGGAATGACAACCCCGGCCGGACGGGAATTCGAACCGGGCCCCATACGGCCGATCAAAGCACGCTCAGAGCTGGTTGGCGTCGGTATCCATGCCGAGCAGCACCCGGCCCGCCAGCTCCCAGGTGGGCTGGGCAACCATCATGTGTTGGGTGGCTGTGTGGATGTCGCGCATGTGCCGTTGCAAAGGCGAGGTGGCATAGACCGCCGAGCCGCCACCAAGCCCGTACATCAGGTCTATCGCCTGGCGGCTGCAATCGACGGCGTGGGTAGCTGCCGCACGCAGCCGGGCTCGATCCTCGAGTGTCGCCGGGAAAGATGGCCCGGCCGCCGTCTTGTGCAGGTACAACGTCGCCGAGGCAACCAGGGACTCAGCGCGCGCTACCGCCTCCTGCACCGCGCCCCGATCGGCCAAACGTCGTTTGGAACCTGTCGGAGTCTTGGCTCCTGCCAGCTCGGCCAACTGATCGATGGCGCTGCGAGCGATGCCAAGGCAGACTGCTCCGATCCCGGCCGCCAGCAGGCCAAAAATCGGGAATCTTGCCGGCGCTTCGGTGGTCATCGGGGGCCCGGTGAGATCGAAGGCCCGGTGGGCGGGGACGAAGTGGTCTCGAACCGTGACGTCGTGGCTGGCACTAGCGCGGAGGCCGATCACATCCCAGGTGTCGATGATCTCGACGTCACTCATCGGAAGAATCAGGCTGCGCAGGCGGCCTTTTTCGTCGAGAGCTCCCAGACTGATCCAATCGGCGTCCAATGAGCCAGACGCAAACGGCCAGCGGCCCGTCAGGACCCCTCCGCCCGGCGTTCGTTGGTAGGTGCCGCGTGGCGCCAGCACGCCGGCTACCAGTACGCCGGTTCCCGGACCGTAGACTTCAGCGAGCGCCTCCGGAGTCAAGTAGTGGGCTGCCACCGACGAGGTCACATAGATCATCGTGACCCAACCAGCCGATCCGTCACTCCCGGCGATCTGGCTAACCACCTCGAGCATCGAGATCACATCCGGCTCGGAGCCACCGATCTGGGTGGGGATCGCCATCGAACCGATTCCGGTCGTTCTCAGCAACGACGTGAAACGGCTGTCCAGCCGGCGGTTCTTCTCAGCCTCCACGGCGGTCTCGGAAGCCAACATCGCCAACGATGCAGCCGTCGACATCAGGTTGGCTGTTGCTGAAGACACGTCCAGATACTATCACTAGAATCAGACGACGCCTCCAAGTCTGCCAGGATTAACCTGACCCGATGCCCATCGCCCCCAGCACCCGCAAAACCCGGGCGACTCATTCCGGTCTGATCTCTGCCACCCGGGAAGTCGTGAGAAGAACCGGGACCGTTGCCCCCGAGCAAGTGGCGGAGGCAGCCGGGGTTTCTTCCGCCACGCTCTACTCGTACTTCGGTTCCAAGGATCTCTTGCTGGCCGCGGCGTTCGATGCGGCTCTCGATGACATCAACCAGTCGACATCCTCGATCCTGTCGGTGGAACGCCTGCTCGAAAACGGTTGGGAGAACACGGCTCGGGCGCTGGTGCGATCGGTAGTACGACGGTTCACACACGACGCCCGTCTGGTGAGGCTGGCTGTGGCGCGCTTGGCCGACTCCCAGGAGGTCCGCCATATCTATCGCAAACGCCAGGAAGAGGCGCAGTCGACGATCCATAAGTTCATCAGGCTGGGTGGCACCGCCGGCAAGCTTCGAAGCGGAGAGGACGATGTTCTCGCCAAGGCAATGCTGGTCTTGTTACAAGGTCTGCAAAACCCACTCGTGCTGCAACCGGGGGCCGGACCGATAGTCGACGAAATCGCCGGTGCGGTCTTTCGCCTTTTGGCCCCTCCTCCTGACCTCGATTAGAAAGCGGGGGCGTCCTTGGGAAGTCCGAGGAGGTGTTCGCCAATGATGTTCTTGAGAACTTCAGTGGTGCCGCCGCCGATCGTGAGAGCGCGGGCAAACAGATAACCCCACGACTCGTCGCCATCGATCAAGAGACCGGCTGACCCCGACTCGTTTCGCACCCACTCCATCAAGGCCTGGCCGTGACGGTCTGCGAGCAGTTTCTTGACAGCAACTTCCGGACCTGGGAGACGACCCTGCATCAGATCCGTGAGGATCCGGTAGCCGAGCAGCTGGAGGATCTCGGACTTGATATAGAGGTGGACCGCGGCGTCGCGGGCACATCGGTCGACTGTTGGCCCCGCCGTGGCGAGGGCCTCAGCGGTGGTCGGCCCCATCCCCCACAAGACGCCACCCGAGGAGAGCGAGACCCGCTCATTGCCGAGGGTCAGCTTGGCCAGGCGCCAACCATCGTTTTCACTCCCAAGCAGATTTTCGGCAGGGATGCGGGCATCGGTGAAGAACACTTCGGTGAAATGGGCCCGACCTGTCATTTCGCGGATGGGCCGGACTTCGATTCCTGGTTGACGCATCGGGCATAGAAAATAGGAGATGCCACGGTGTCGGGCTGCATCGGGGTCGGTGCGCGCGAGCAGGATTCCAAAGTCGGCCCGCTCGGCCCAGGTGTTCCACACCTTCTGACCGTTGACGACGTAGGTGTCGCCATCTCGAACGGCTCTTGTCTTTAGTCCAGCGAGATCCGACCCCGCGCCAGGTTCCGAGAAGAGTTGCGACCAGAACTCCTCCCCCCTTAACAACGGTCCCAGGAAACGCTCCTTTTGGGTGGAGCTGCCTGCTGCCAGGATGGTGGGCCCGGCCCATCCGATCCCGATCGGATTGTGTCCCTCCGGATCGACGCCAACTGCTTCGAGCTCCTGGTTGATGATCAGCTGATGCTCGGGATCGGCCCCGAGGCCCCAGGGAGGCGGCCACCCGGGAGCGACGTAACCGGCCCCGGCGAGGTCGACCGGGGTGGGGGCAGGGTGAGCTGACAACCACTCCCTCACCGCCAACCTGCGGGGGTCATCTGCAGTCGGGAGGTTGAAGTCCATTCGGAAGAGACTAAGAGTCTCTGAGTCTCTGAGTCTCTCAGTCTCTCAGTCGCTCAATCTCCAAATCTCTCAATCTCCTCGGGATCACCACTGGGGCCCCGTCGGGTCCGTTCAATACCTGCACCCGGGCACCAAAGAAGAGACTGATCAACTCCTCGTTGATGACCAGTTCGGGCGTGCCCTCAGCCGCAATCACACCACGCGACAGCAAGACAAGGCGGTCGCAAAATTGAGCGGCGGCGGTGAGGTCGTGGAGGGCTGTGAGCACGGTGAGGCCGTCGCGCCGTCTCATCTCTTCGACTAACTCGAGCACCTGTTGGTGATGACCCAGATCAAGAGCTGCAGTGGGTTCGTCCAGGAGCAGCACTGGTGCCTGTTGGGCAAGAGCCCGGGCCAGGACCGCCCGTTGCAGTTCGCCCCCGGATAGTGTTCCCAACCGGCGCCGAGCAAAACCTTCGATGTCGAGACGGGCAAGACACTCGTCTACCACCGCCAGGTCACGTTGGCTCTCCACCGCCAGCGGACCCAGGTGAGGGGTCCGCCCCAGCAGTACGTAGTCGAAGACCATCATTTCTACCGGGATCATCGGACGCTGCGGCACCATCGCCACCATCCGGGCGCGGTCGCGGCGGTCCATTTGCTCTACCGGACGGCCGTCGAGGGCAACCCTCCCGTCGTCCGTAGCGACGGCTCCAACCACAACTTTGAGCAGGGTGCTCTTGCCGGCGCCGTTGGGGCCGATCAGCCCCACCCACTCACCCTGATCCACCCGGAGATCGATCCGGTCGAGCAGCCTGGCTCCATCGATGCTGACACCGACGCCGCGCAGCTCAACGGTCATAGCTCCCTCCGACTGTTGCGAAGGACGAACAGGAAAAAGGGTGCACCGAAGAACGCGGTGACAACACCGATCGGCAACTCGGCCGGCGATAGGACCGTGCGACCGATCAAATCTGCAGCGATCATGAAGGCACCACCGCCTGCCATCGAGAGGGGCACGACCACCCGGTACGACGAACCGGCGACAAGTCGTATTACATGCGGAACGATCACACCTACAAAGCCGATCAAGCCGCTTACCGATACAGCCGCGGCAGTGCCGAGGCTGGCCGCTACCACTAACCGACGTCGCACGCGACCCGGGTCGACTCCTAGCGTGGCCGCCTCCTCGTCTCCCACCGCCAGGACGTCGAGCACGCGGCGATGGGCGAGGATGACAGCGCCAGCGACAGCGGCGTATGGCAGCATCAACCGAACCTCGCCCCAGCCGCCGGTGCCCAGTTGGCCGAGGATGAACGAGTAGACCTCCTGCAATGAGCCGTAGTTGCGCTGCAGGATGAACGTCTGCACCGCGGTCAGGAAGGCTGTCACTGCGATACCGGCCAACAGAAGTGCCGCCGGTGATCGATCATGTCCGCGCCGACCCACCAGGTAGGTCAGATACACGGCCAGGATCGCTCCGATGAACGCGGCCGGGGTAACCCAACCCCGGCCGTCAGTGGCGACGATGGCTGCAGTCGCACCGACCCCCGCTCCGGCGGCAGCCCCGAGCAAGTACGGGTCGGCCATCACGTTCCGGAACACCCCTTGGTAGGCGCCACCGCACAAGGCCAGCATGCCCCCGACCAGAGCTCCCAACACGACCCGCGGGGCCCTGATCGAGAACAGAATGGCGCTCTCCTGACCGGTCAACCCGCTGGTCAGGTTTACGCCGGGAAGGGCGTCGGCCAATCCCCTCAGAGCAGCTCCGACGTTGATCCCGGCCGGGCCGATGAGAAAACCCGCCAGGGCGGCCACCACCAGAAAAGTCGCCGTCACCAACCAGCCAAAGGGCGAGACCCGGGCCGGCATCAATTGACGGGTCAGCGGTTGATCAGGCCGCGGCATCGAGTTCAACCGCCCGATCGGCAATCTGATCTAAAAGGTCGACGATGCGCGGACCCCAGCGGGAAGCGATGTCGTCGTTCATTTCGACCACTCCTCCCCTCACCACCGCCTGCATCGCCTCCCAACCGGGTCGAGCTGCGACCGCCGCCGCACTCTGTCCGCAACAAATCGTGTCTGCCAAGAGGATCAAGTCCGGGTCGGCGGCGATGATGAACTCAGCCGTCAATTGTGGAAAACCGAACGCAGCTCCGTCGGCGTCGCCGGGATCGGCGATGTTGACGAGACCGAGCAACCCGATCACCGACCCGATGAAGCTGGAGGAGGTGGCGCTGAAGTAAGTGGGGTCCAGCTCGTAGTAGTAGCTCAGTGGTTCCGATCCCAGGTCGACCCCGGCGACAACCTCATCCAGATCGGCCTGGATCGCGGTCACGGCAGCAGCCGCCTCGTCGACATTGCCGGAAGCCCCACCCAGGGCCACGAACTGAGCCCAGACATCGTCGAGGGTGACGGCGGCCGGCAGTAGCAACGTCGGGATCTCCAACTCGGTCAATCCGGCGAGAAGATCGTTGGAGTCGAACGAGATCACCACCAAATCCGGTGCATAAGACGCGATCGCTTCGGTGCTCGGGGTAAAAGCCGCCAGATCGGTGACGGGCGCCTCCGGCGGATGGTTGGAAAGGCTGTCGACGGCAACTACCTGGTCGCCGGCTCCGATGGCGAACAGCATCTCGGTCGCCGTGGCCGACATCGACACGATGGCATCAGGTTGGGAGGTGATGGTCACCTCCCCGTTGGCAGCTGTCACCGTGACCGGGAACTCCGGGTTGGGCGCCGCGGTTGTGGTGGGGTTTCCCGCGGTGGTCGTGGTGACAACACCCGTGGTTGTAGTGGTGGCGCCGCCGCTGCAGGCGGCGACCAACAACAGGATCAGGAGCAGACGGAAACGATTGCTCAACAAAACATCCTCCTGTTCGGAGGATGAAGTCCTTGCTCGGCGGCAGTCCGCACGAACTCCTCCTTCATCCGAGGTACGTTCGTGACCACCACGCAGGCGACCTGGCTTGTCCCCTTCGGGCATTAACCGCCTCGGTTATACGCCTTTGGGGCTTGACAGTTGCGGGACAGAGCCGGCCTCTCACCGGACTTCGCTGTCGTGGCAGCACCTGGTTCATCTTGAACCAGGTGCACGACTATACGCCTGCGAGACATCAACCGCGTGCCACTATGAGCCGATGACCGAGCCCACTCACATGTCCGCGGAGGAGTTCCGGCGCCACGCTCACGAGATGGCCGATTGGATGGCCGACTACCTGGAGCAGGTCGGCTCGTTGCCCATCGTCCCCGACCTGAAACCAGGCGACATCCTCGCCCTGCTCCCCGACAACGCACCCGAAGAACCTGAGGACTTCTCTGCTTTGGTGGCAGACCTCGAGCGGGTGGTCAAACCGGGCCTCACCGGGTGGCAACACCCGGGCTTTTTCGCCTATTTCCCGGGCAACGTATCTCCACCCGCGGTTCTGGCCGAGATGGTTACGGCCAGCCTCGGACAACAGGGGATGATGTGGGCAACCAGCCCGGTGGCAACCGAGGTGGAAATGAAGGTCCTTGATTGGCTGGTCGACCTCCTCGGTCTCCCCCAGACCTGGAGGATGTCGGGACCGGGCGGCGGGGTGATCCAGATGAGTGCATCAGACGCCACCCACACCGCCCTGGTAGTGGCCCGATATCGCGCCCAGGCAACCGCGTCACTCGATGATCTCGTCGTCTACGTCTCAGCCCAGGCCCACTCCTCGGTTGAGAAAGGGGCGAGGGTGGCGGGATTCCGCCATATCCGACTGATCGAGACCGACGAGTTATTCGCGCTGCATCCCGCAGCGTTGGAGAAGGCGATCGCGGCCGACCTCGCCGTTGGGTTGAAACCGACCATGGTCTGCTCGACGATTGGCACCACCGGCACTACCGCCGTCGACCCGGTCCGGATGGTGGGTGAGATCGCTCGCCGGGAGGGGATGTGGCATCACGTAGACGCTGCCTTCGCCGGCAGTTCCATGATCTGTCCGGAGTTCCGACACCATCAGGATGGTTTGGAGCTGGTGGATAGCTACGTGTTCAACCCACACAAGTGGCTGTTCACCAACTTCGACTGCTCGGTCTTCTTCGTGGCCGATCGCCGTCCGTTGTTGAAAACCCTCAGCATCCTGCCGCCCTACTTGCGTGGCTCGGCGGCCGATGGGGCGGTGGTGGTCGACTATCGCGACTGGCATGTCCCACTGGGACGTCGCTTTCGAGCTTTGAAACTGTGGTGGGTGCTCCGTTCCTACGGTGCCGAGGGGCTCCGCTCGGTGATCCGCAACCATGTGTCACTAGCCCGTTCCTTGGCCGAAAAGGTAAAGGCCCATCCTCGCCTTGAGATGATCGCGCCGGTCCCCTTCTCGTTGGTGTGCTTCCGCCACGTCGACGGAAACGACGCGACCAGGTTCGTCGCCGACACCATCAACCAATCGGGTCACAGTTATGTCACGCCTTCGGTCATCGACGACGTGTTGTTCATCAGGGTTTCCATCGGACAGACCATGACTAGCGCCGAACATGTCGACCGTCTCTGGGAGGAGGTCGAAGCCAGCGCTTGACCCGAGACTCAGCCCTCTTGCCGGATCCCCAAAGTGGCATCGACAGTGATGGTTTGGCCACCACGGATTACATCGAGAACTACGGTCTCTCCCGGCATGTAGCTGCGAATGCGGCCGACCAGATCGGTTATGGAAAGCACCGACTGGGCGTCGACGGCCACGACGATGTCCCCGGATTGGATACCGGCCACCTCAGCCGGTCCTCCGGCTTCGACATCGGTGATAAGTGCTCCCGCCCTTTCACCGGTGGCGTCTTCACCCGATACACCCAGGAAGGCCGTCTCAATCGGGGTTCCGGCCACGATCTGGCCCGCGAGCTGGTTGGCCAGGCTGATCGGGACGGCAAAGCCCACGCCGGAGTTGGCGCCGCTGGTGGTGAAGATCTGAATGTTGACACCGATTACGCGCCCATCCCGGTCGGCCAAGGCGCCACCCGAGTTGCCGGGGTTGATCGAGGCATCGGTCTGCACCAGCACCTGGGCGCCGCCCTGGGATCGAACCGGGCGATCGACGGCGCTGACAATCCCCGAGGTCACGGTCTGCTCCAAACCCCACGGGCTGCCGATGGCAATTGCCAGTTGGCCGACCCGCAGTTCTTCATCGAGGGCGAGCGGTGCCGGCGGCACGTCGGTCCGGTCGACCTGGATGACCGCGATGTCGTTGGCCAGGTTGGTACCGAGCACGACCCCGCCTCCAAGTTGGCCATCGGCGTAACGAACCGAAACCTCCTCGCTTCCTTCAACGACGTGAGCAGCGGTGAGGATCAAACCCGGTTGATAAAAGAAACCCGAGCCAAGACCGAAGTCGGTGTCGATCTGGACCATCGAAGGCAATAGCGCCGCAGCCACATCGGCCACCGGCTCATCACCGGGAACAATCACGGGTGCAGAAGCAATCGCTTGGGTTGGGGCGGTGGTGCTCGACAAGGGGGTTTCGGGGTCTTCAGCCAGGAAGTATCCGATGCCGGCTCCGCCGGCGAGCAAGGCAACAATCAACAAGACCACTCCGACAATTCGGGGGAACGAACGCCGGGGGGGAGGAGGAGGCGGAGCTGAACTGGCAATCTCGGCGCGCAGGGGCGCCTCGACGGGAATGGTGTCGTCCGGATCCGAGAACGGACTCGGCGGTGGGTTCATGCCAATCATTGTTACCTCCACCGCCAAGTTATGGCGAGGGCACTTAAAGGACCGGTAAAGGATTTACCTCGGGAGCCTCCCCTTCACCCCCGGCCGGCAGCCACATGATCATGGTCGATCCCCGGCCTTCCTCGGTTTGCACCCGGAAGGCGCCGTTGTGGAGCTGGACAACCTTTTCCACGATGCTGAGCCCGAATCCGGTCCAGGTCTTGTCCGCGTCGAAACCCGGGCCTTGATCGGATACAGCCAGATAACTCCACCCCGTCGTGGTCCGCCCGCTGGCGATCCGCAATTTTCCTCCGGGGGTCGAAACCCGGATGGCGTTGTCAACCAGATTGGTCAAAGCCCTGCTCAGGGCTATAGGTTCACCCTGCACTTCGGCACTGGCGGCCAGCGCCTCGATCGAAAGCCCGGCTGCGGTTGCGGATGGAGAATGATCCACCGCCACGAGTTGCACCAGCACCGCCAGATCAACAGTGACCATGGCCGCCTGGCCGCCTTCAAAACGTGCCGCGGCCAGGAGGCCGTCGATCATCGCCCCCATGCGGGTTGCGTTGCGAACCACGATCTCTCCCGTGGACCGCCATTCATCGAGCGACGTCGCCGGATCATCGAGGGTCACCTCGACATTGCTTCTGATGACAGACAAGGGAGTGCGCAGATCGTGGGAGGTGTCGGCGAGAAACTTCCTCTGAGATCGAAAGGCCCGTTCCAGCCGCTCGAGCATCCCGTCGAAGGTCGCGGCCAATCGAGTCAACTCGTCGTCGGGCCCTTGCAAGTCGATGCGGCGAGACAGGTCGGATGCTTCGATCTCCCTCGCCACCTCGGTGATGTTGCTGACCGGGGCCAGGGCCCGACCGGCGATGACCCAGCCCACCACCAGGCTGACGACGGACAGCAGCACCAGCGCCAGGAGGATGTATCGAGCTAATTGGTCGAGGACGAACTGGTTGAAGAGGCTTTCCAAGGTGCGCACCTGCGCCTCCTCCAGCCTCGGGTCGATGACCAGGGTGTAGTTCCCCAACACCAACTGGCGGCCTCGCACGATCATCCTGGTCTCGGTTTGGCGGGTGAGCTGCCAGCGAATGGCTGCATAGACGAGACCGAGCACCACGCCCCCCAGTCCGAAGGCCACCGCCGAGTAGAGGGCCGACAGCCGGAATCGGATCGATCGAGGGAATCTCATCGGCGGGAACGACCCAAAGGTCGCAACACATAACCCCGCCCCGCCACCGTCTGGAGAGGCTGGGGGGTCCCCAGTTTCTTGCGCAGGTTGGAAACCGTCACCCGCACGGTGTTGGTGAAGGGGTCGGCCATCTCGTCCCACACGTGTTCGAGGAGATGCTCCTGGGAGAGAACTTTCCCCTGGTGGCGCATCAGGTACTCGAGCAAAGAGAACTCTTTGGCAGTGAGAAGAAGCGGTTGGCCGGCGCGGGTAACCACAAATCGGGCCGGATCGAGCATGATGTCACCGACGTCGAGGACCGGCGAAGACACCTCGTCGCGCCGCAGCAGCGCTCGGGCCCTGGCAGCCAGTTCAGCCATGGCGAAAGGCTTGACGAGATAGTCGTCGGCACCGGCGTCGAGACCGGCCACCCGGTCATCGATGTCGTCACGAGCGGTGAGCAGCAGCACCCGCGGTCGATCACCCTCGAGGGTTGGCAGAGAACCGTTCATCATGCGTCGGCAGAGATCGAGCCCGGAACCATCGGGCAGGTTCCAGTCGAGAATCGCCAGGTCATAGCCGTTCGAACGCAGTTTCTCCTCGCCGATAATCGAACCGGCGGCCACGTCGACGGCATAACCCTGGCGCCGTAAGCCGCGGGCCACCGCCTCGGCAAGATCGGCTTCGTCTTCGACAACGAGGACGCGCATCGTCGAAACGGTAACGGTCTTCGGGTAACAGCTAGATAAACGGGGTTTGATCCCCTGGCCGGGCGCTCGTTCGCGCCAGAATCGGAGAATGGTCGACTGGTCCCGATTTCAGGCCGTGTTGTTCGATCTCGACGGTGTCCTCACCGATACCGCCTCGATCCATGCCACCGCCTGGAAGGAGGCCTTCGACGGTTTCCTGCGGCGTCGCCAGGAAGATGGCTTTGTGCCGTTTAACGCCACCTCCGACTATTTGAGGTATGTAGATGGAAGGCCGCGCTACGAAGGAGTCGACGCCTTTCTCCGTGCTCGCGGCATCAGCCTCCCTTGGGGAGAAGCCACTGATCCCCCGGGGGACAACACCGTCTGCGCGGTGGGGAACCTCAAGAACGAGTTGGTGGGCCGGGTCCTGGCCGAACGCGGGGTTACGCCCTATCCAGGTTCGATCCACCTGATCCGGAAGCTGGCGGACCAAGGACTCCATCTCGCGGTCGTGACCTCCTCGGCCAACGCCCAGGCCGTGCTGACCGCTGCTGGCATCAGCGAACTGTTCGAAGTTCGGGTCGACGGACAGGTCGCCGCCGCCCTCGGTCTGAAAGGCAAACCGCACCCGGACCCGTTCCTGGAGGCAGCCCGTCGGCTTCAGGTCCCCCCGGCCGCCGCGGTCGTAGTGGAGGATGCCACCAGCGGAGTGAAGTCGGGGAAGGCGGGACACTTCGGGCTCGTGATCGGAGTGGCCCGTCACGGCAACGGGTCAGAGTTGACGCAAGCCGGGGCCGATCTGGTAGTCGAAGATCTTGGCGAGTTGGTGTGAAACCGGCTGCGGTGGTCAGTTTCGCCTGGTCAAGGGGCCCGTCAGTCAAAGCAATCGCAGCAATGAGGGGAACGTTGATGGTGATGCGCCGGTGGATGGGCCGGGTGGGGTTCTTTGGCGCCTAGGCGTCGCTTCGGAGCTTCTTTGGCGCCTGACCAACCGATTTCGAAGCTGACGCGCCAAAGAACGTCTGGGCCGACGCCGGGACGCCAAAGAATGCTGCCCCGTGCGGGCGATATCTTTCTTCGCTGAAATACAACCCTCGGCCTCAGACCGTCGGACGCCACCTGAGCAAGCCATCAAGCCAAACTGACCCGCTACCAAACCGGTTGCATAGGATCGACCCGGTGACAACTGCGCCGACAGGCAGATATGGCTTCGACGCTTTCGCGCTCCGAGTGAGGGGTGTCGACTCCGCCCTAGCCGGGCAGGAGGAGTCAATCTTTGCTCTGTCCAACGGTTGCCTGGGGGTCAGGAGTGCCTGGGAACAAGGCGACCCCGTCGTCGAGTCCGGCACCCTCGTCAACGGGTTCTACGAGACCTGGCCCATCGTGTATCCGGAGAGCGCGTATGGATTCGCCACCAGCGGCCAGACCATCGTCTATTTGCCCGATGCCACCTTGTTACGGGTGTCGGTGGATGGAGCGACTCTCGACCTCCTCACCGCCGAG
Organism: Acidimicrobiia bacterium; assembly: GCA_040905905.1. Classification (GTDB taxonomy): domain Bacteria; phylum Actinomycetota; class Acidimicrobiia; order Spongiisociales; family ZC4RG35; genus JAICND01. The sequence goes on along the minus strand of JBBDQN010000048.1, from coordinate 2,193 downwards.
GTCGAAAGAGTGCTCGACCTCTCCCGCGGTCTGGTGGTGACCACGGCGCATTGGCCCGAGGTCACCGTGCGCTGGGAACGGCTGGTGTCCCTACTGCACCCCCACTTGATGGCGGCGAGAGTGGAAGTCACCGCTCACCAATCGCTCTCGCTCGAGATCGAGTCGGGGTGGGGGAATCGAAACCGCGAGAGACCATCCAGGTTTGATCCACGCCTGGCGCCTACGTTCCAACACGCTTTGTTGATTGAAGAGAACCTCGAGCGCGGACCGGATGGTCTGTCGTTCTCGGTCGGATATCGAACCAATGCCTCGGCCATGGAACTGAGGTGTGAATGCCGGCACCGAGCCGTTCTTGATGGCCAACTTCTGGTCCATACCGATGGGACCGCCACCATCTTCCGCGGCGACCTGGCTGCGCAGAAGTCGGTCGCCATCGAGAAGATTTGTGCCTACGGGGCCGCCATCTCCGCAAGGACGGAGGTGAGTTTCGCCGAATTGGCCGGGGAGCAATCCCGCCATCTGGAGGAATTCTGGGCAAACCACCAGATCGTCATCGGCGATGACCCACCTCTACAGCAGGCGGTCAACTGGATCACCTTCCAGCTCCATCAGGCAACCGCCGCCCTCGTGGACGGTTCCGGGGTTCCTGCCAAAGGCCTCACCGGTCAGGCCTATGAGGGTCATGTCTTTTGGGACATGGACGTCTTCACCTTGCCGTTCGTCGCCCATACCGATCCCCCAACCTCTGCTCGCCTCATCAAATACCGGCATTCGATGCTTGCCACCGCCCGCCAACGCGCCGGCCAGCTCAACCTGGCTGGTGCCCTTTTTCCCTGGCGGACCATCAACGGCGAGGAAGCTTCCGCCTATTTCGAAGCGGGAACCGCCCAGTACCACATCAACGCCGACGCGATCCTGGGACTGGCTACCTACCTCGATGCCACCGCCGACACCGGCCTGTTGTGGGAGTGCGGGTTGGAGATGGCCGTGGAGACCGCCCGCATGTGGGCCGACTTGGGTTTCTACGCGACGGACGGCCGGTTCCATATCCATATGGTCACCGGACCGGACGAATACACGGCTCTGGTCGACGACAACGCCTACACCAACCTCATGGCGCGCTTCAACCTGGACCGAGCGGTGGAATGGAGCAGCCAGCTCGCAGCCGAATCCGCCGATGACTTCGCAGACTTGGCGGTCCGGCTCCATCTGTCCGGGGCCGACATCGAAGCCTGGAGACAGGCGGCGGCCGCCATGTACGTTCCCATCGACGATGCCCGCGGCATCACTCCCCAGGACGCCCGTTTTCTGGAAAGAGAAACCTGGGACTGGAACACTCCCCCCGACCAGTACCCGTTGCTGTTGCATTTCCATCCGCTTGTGATCTATCGCCATCAGGTGCTTAAGCAGGCAGATGTGGTTATGGCGGTCTTTAACCTTCCCGACGACTTCACCCCCGAAGTTGCCCGAGCCAACTTCGACTTCTACGACCCGCTAACTACCGGCGACTCTTCCCTCTCTCCCCCGGTGCAGGCGGGGGTGGCGGCCATGGTCGGGCATGCCGATTTGGCGCTCAACTACCTGCGCAAAGGAGCAACGCTTGACCTTGCCGACCTAGCTGGCAACACAGGCCAGGGTGTTCATCTGGCTGCAGCAGGCGGAGTCTGGCTGGCCCTTGTGCGAGGGTTCGGTGGATTCCGACGAAAACAAGGAACCGTGGTCGTTGAGCCGCGGGTGCCACCGGCGTGGGGGTCACTTTCGTTTTCGGTCATGGTTGATGGCGCGCCTCTTTCGATTCAGGCCACACCTGAGAAGGTGACACTGCACCGCCCCGGCGGCGAACCTGTGAACGCCGAAATTTGGGGCCAGATGTTGATGATCGGTGCCGAACCGCTGACCGTCAACCGGCCGTGACGTCAATCGACCAGCTCGAGGCACTTGTCGGCCAGGAGATCGGTGTCAGCGCCTGGCTGGAGATCGACGCCGCCAGGGTTGAACTCTTCGAACTCGCTACCGGGGTGGAACCCGGTGGGTCGGTGCCCCCATTTCTGTTGCTTTCCCTGCTTCCTCATCTTCTGCCCGGCGTTTCACTGCCGATTGCCACCCCGAGAGCCACGATCAACTACGGACTCGAACGGGTTGAGAGTGGGGTCCCCGTAGCCGTGGGCCAGCGCGTGCGGGTCCGCACGACGC
>JBBDQN010000047.1:53112-84730 GCA_040905905.1 Acidimicrobiia bacterium | reverse complement strand
CGACGTCAAGCGGGCTGAGCAGGGGATCATCTACATCGACGAGATCGACAAGATCGCCCGCAAGGCCGAGAACCCGTCCATCACCAGGGACGTGTCTGGAGAGGGGGTCCAACAAGCCTTACTCAAGATCCTCGAAGGGACCGTCGCCTCGGTTCCCCCCCAGGGTGGCCGCAAACACCCCCACCAGGAGTTCATTCAGATCGACACGTCCAACGTCCTATTCCTCTGCGGAGGCGCCTTTGCCGGGCTGGAGGAAATCGTTGGTAACCGGATCGGCAAGAAACAAGTGGGGTTCGGCGCCGACATACGCTCGCGCAAGGACGTGCGGGCCGCCGAGCTCCTGGCGCAGGTCATGCCGGAGGACCTCATCCGCTTTGGCCTCATTCCTGAGTTCATCGGGCGTTTACCGGTAGTTGCCACGGTCGAAGACCTGGATCACGACCAGCTCACCCGCATCCTTACCGAACCCAAGAACGCCCTGACCCGGCAATACGCCCGAATGCTGGAGATGGACGGTGTCGAGCTTGAGTTTCAGGACGATGCGCTACAGGAGATCGCAACCCTTGCCATCAAACGGGGCACAGGGGCTCGTGGCTTGCGGGCAATTCTCGAGGAGATTCTTCTAAACACGATGTACGACCTCCCTTCCAGGTCCGACGTGGGCCGCGTTGTGGTCGACGCCAAAGCAGTGCGAGACAAGGCCTATCCAACCTTGGTGCCCTTGCCCGATATCACCCAGGAGCGTTCGGCTTAGGGGGCCTAGGGGACTAGTGCTTTGGAGCCAAAATCGGGGTAGTCTTGTAGCGATTCGGGCAGTGACTACATTGAGTGGCAAGGGCCACTGTCGGTGGTCAAAGGGGCGATCTGGAGGCGGAGACTCTCATCCCGTAATGCGGGCACCTGGGATGAGGCGAGCCAGTGGTGCGACCGGCCTTTCGCATGGAACGGCAAACGGGAGGCAGTGTCATGGTAGGGCTGGCGAAGAGACGGGTAATGGGGGCAAGCGGGGCGCTCCTGCTTGTGATGTCGTTGGTGTTGGCACTGGGGCTGCCAGCGGCAGCCGAAGAGTTGTTCGACGGCAACTGCACGCTGGAGGATGGTGGATGGGCCGTTGGCGCAACCTCGGGACCGTGGGGCTCCCTCACCAACAACGGAGACGGGTCCGTTTCGGTGACTCTTAACACGGGATATAGCCTGGAACTGTGCGTCAAGGGTGGCGATGGCTACGTGATCTACGACATTCCCCCCGATGTCGGACCGTTCTGGCCACCGGAGAACTGCGGCCAGAACAACAACCAGTGCGGGTTGTCGCATTGGGGTATCCGAGGCGCAGTTTTCACTCCCCCGACCGAAGAGACGACTCCGACGACCGAGGACACGACTCCGACGACTGAGGGGACGACTCCGACGACTGAGGGGACGACTCCGACGACTGAGGGGACGACTCCTACGACCGAGGGGACGACTCCTACGACCGAGGGCGCCGACGTGGGTGGGATCGTGGTGACTCTCCCCAGCAGTCCCCAGGTCAGCAACACCACCGCCTCGACTACCGCCTCGACTCTGCCATTCACGGGAATGTCGACCGGGTCGTTGGCTGTGATTGGTGCAGCCCTGGCCGCCATGGGAACCCTGCTCCTGGTGGCCTCCCGCCGGGTGGAGGACAAAACGGCTGGTCGTCACTGGGTGTAGGCAGCTATCGCACAAACTGTTGGGGGCTCGGAAACGGGCCCCCACTTTTTTGTCTCAAACTCCGCCCACGAACCCATGTGACTAGCTCGTTAGGACATGTTCCTGGCCCACCCTTGTAGCCGCGTCGCCGACCACTACTGTGAGTGATGAACGACCACTACAAGTGGTAAATGGGGCGATCGGGAGGTGTTGACCTTCATCCCGCCAAGCGGGCACCTGGGATGAGGCGAGCCAGTGGTGCGACCGGCCTTCTCGCATGGAACTACGGGAGGCAAATGATGCAAGGGCTCAGAAAGCGTTCGAGGACTATCGGCGGGCCGACTCGTCTTTCCTCAAGGTTGGGATCCAAGCGGGCTCTGGCCGTCGGCTCGATGGTCGTGATGATTGCCTCCCTAGCCGCTCCCGCTTTTGCCCATCACCCAGAGATCTCGGCCACCGCCGACTGTGACGGAACGGTGCTGTGGACCTCAACCGCATGGGTGACCGGCGACGCCTTCCGGCGCACCACCCCCCCTGATTCAGTGGTGATCACCAAAGTGGTTACAGGCCCTGACATTGTGGTGGGCACCGGTGGGTTCAATTCGGGGAACAGCTACTCGTTCTCTGGTGAGCTTTCTGCTCTCAACGGGGAGACTGTGACTATCCGGGCGACGGCCACGCTGGGTTTCTACTCGAACCCGGCGCTAACGACACTCACATCTGCGGGCGAATTCCGCCAGACAACGGTGATCGTGCCTGCAGCGTGTGAGGCTCCGACTACTACAGAAGCTCCGACTACTACAGAAGCTCCGACTACCACGGAGGCTCCGACCACGACCGAAGCTCCGACCACGACCGAGGCTTCGAGCACTACGGAGGCTCCGACCACCACGGCGGAGGTCTCGGATACAACGGCCGAGTCGACTACGACCGAACCCGAGGTTGTGGTCAGCGGAATTGTGGTAACCCTTCCCAGCAGCCCACAGGTTGGAAGCACCGCCTCAACATTGCCCTTCACCGGGATGTCGACCGGATCCCTAGCGGTGGTCGGGTTCGGATTGGTGGCTAGCGGCTTGCTGCTGGCTGTTGCTTCCCGACGAGGCGAAGACAGGTCGGCCGAACGAAGCTGGTCGTAGACGGACAAGCTACGAGATACTCTTTGGGGGCCCTCAGGGGCCCCCAAAGGTAGGTGTTATCGCGGTTTTTGGAGGCAGAACACAAGGATGTCATAATCCTCGGCAGTCACAGACACCTCCAGGCTAAGGTCGATCGCTGCACCATGAAGCGGAAATTGCTGGCTGCCACTGTCCTCGTGGTTGCCGTGTTCGCCTTAGCGCTTCCGGCATTTGCTACTCATCCCAAGATCCGCGCTAGCGCCGAATGTGACGGGACTGTGTCGTGGAACTCAGAATCATGGGAAAGCGACCACGTTTTCCAGCGCACCACCCCCGACGATTCAGTGGTGATCACCAGGGTGCTTCCTGGAGACGATCTCGTGGTGGCAATCGGCGAATACAACGTTGGGAATAACCACATGTTCTCGGGCGAGTTTTTGGCTCTCAACGGGGAGACTGTGACTCTTCGGGCTACGGCGACGCTCGGTTTCTACTCGAACGCGGAACTAACGACACTCGTACCTGCGGACGAATTCCGAGAAACAACAGTGATCGTGCCAGCAGCGTGTGAGGGTCCGACCACCACGGCGGCTCCGACCACTACAGCGGCGACGACCACCACAGCGGAGGTTTCGGTTACAACGGCCCTGTCATCGACAACCACTGAACCCGAAGTTGTGGTCAGCGGAATTGTGGTAACCCCCCCCAGCAACCCACAAGTCGGTGGAACCGCCTCAACTCTGCCGTTCACGGGGATGACCAATGCCTCCCTGGCGGTGACGGGTGCCGGTATGGTGGCCCTCGGAGTGCTCTTGGCGGCATTGTCTCGCCGCCGAGACGATACGTCCGCGCCTCGTACCTGGTCCTGAGCCCTCACTAACCGGCCACACGAATCCTTCGTATCCTGCGGCTCCATGGACTACGACGCCGCGGTCGCCTATCTCGAGCGGCACATTGGCGTAGGCATGAAGCCAGGGCTCGATCGCATCGCCACCCTGATGGAGATGATGGGTCACCCCGAGGACGGCTACCCCATCGTGCATATTGCTGGGACCAACGGCAAGACCTCCACCAGTCGCATCGTGACCTCAATCGTGGTGGCGCATGGCCTCAACACGGGCACCTTCACTTCCCCCCATTTAGAACGAATCGAGGAGCGTGTTAGCGCCAACGGGCGTCCGGCCAGCAGAGACGAGTTTGCACAAGCAGTGGCAGACGTGGCCGCGTTCGCCGACATCTACCAGGAGCGGTACCAGCAGAGCCTCTCCTATTTCGAGCTCACTGCAGCCATGGCCTTCGCCTGGTTTGCCGACTTGGCGGTCGACACTGCTGTGATCGAGGTCGGGTTGGGCGGCCGTTTGGACGCCACCAACGTTGCCCGGGGCGATGTAGCGGTCATTACCAGTATCGGGGCCGATCACACTGAGATCCTTGGGACCACTTATGAGGCCATCGCCAACGAAAAGCTTGGAATCGTAAAACCAGGCTCGATTCTCGTCACCGGTCCCTTGCCAGCTCCAGCTTTACAGCGAGCTCGTGCAGTCGCCGCTGAACTCGGAGTGAGCCATGTTGCGTACGGGGACGACTACCGGTTAGCGGAAGCGTCGTTGGCAGTGGGGGGGTGGTACTGCCGGATCGAGGGTGCGTGGGCGGAGTACGACGACTTATTCCTGCCGCTTCACGGACGTCATCAGACCACCAACCTTGCGGTTGCGGTTGCGGCAGTGGAGGCTTTGCTCGGGCGAGAGCTCGATCACGACGCCTTGCGTCACGCCGTCACCCAGATCACGTCCCCGGGTCGGATGGAGCTGATTCCGGGGTCGCCCATCATCCTCCTCGATGGGGCCCACAACCCCGAGGGCTTTGAGGTCTTGGGGTCAGCCCTGACGGAGGAATTTGGTGGCCGTAAGTGGGTCGTGCTCCTGGCAGTGATGGAGGACAAAGACCTGACCGGCATGTTGCCCGAACTCGAGGGTCGGATTCTTTCGGTCGTAGCAACCGTCACCGACTCCCCCCGGGCATTGCCTGCGCAGGCGCTGGCTGAAGCCGCCGGGGAGATGCTCGGGGTCCCGTTCGAGGCAGTGGAGGATGTCGCCGCTGCCCTCGCAACTGCCCGGACAGCTGCCGGCCAGGATTTCGGCGTACTGGTTACCGGATCGCTCTATCTGGTCGGTGCCGTGCGCAGCCTGGTGCTGGGTGACGGAGAAGTGCAACGTAACGAACGCTGACGGGCGGTGACTGGACCAGTTCAGCCGAAGAAGAGTTCCAACTCGCGCCGGGCGGACTCAGGGCCATCGGAACCATGGACGATGTTCTGGGTTACTGCCAGCCCGAAGTCTCCCCTGATTGTCCCCAAAGGCGCCTTGGCGGGATCGGTGGCACCCATGACAGCCCGGGCTGCGGCAACCGCCCCCGGCCCGGACCACTCCATCGCCACCACCGGTCCGCTGGTAATGAACTCCAGCAACTCCGGGAAAAAGGGCTTATCGACATGTTCCTCGTAGTGGCGGCGGGCTAGTTCCCCCGTGATGGTCAACATCCGCATCCGTTCAAGACGCAGGCCCTTGCGCTCGAGGCGTCCGATTACCTCTCCTATCAGGCCCCGGGCCACCCCGTCTGGCTTGATCATCACAAAAGTGTGCTCCTGCATGACCCCGACGGTACCTGCAAACTCCGGTCTTCCCACCCTCCGGGTTCCATATGGCGTTGACTATCCCGCCGTCCTACACTCGCCAGGTTCTTTTCGCGCTCTCCGTTTTCTGCTAATGGCTCAACCGATTTTCTCTTTCGCCGGCCAAGACATGGCCATCGATCTGGGTACCGCTAACACCCTGGTTTTTGTGCGCGGACAAGGAATCGTGCTGAACGAACCGTCAGTTGTGGCGATCAACGTCGACAACGGCAGGGCCCTGGCAGTCGGGATGGAAGCCAAACGGATGATCGGGCGCACCCCTTCCTACATCCGGGCGATTCGACCCCTAAGGGACGGGGTCATTGCCGACTTCGACATCACCGAGAAGATGCTCCGGTATTTCATCCAGAAGGTCCACCGTCGCCGCTGGGCCCGCCCCCGCATCGTGGTGGCCGTGCCGTCGGGGATCACACCTGTGGAACGGCGGGCCGTGGAAGAAGCGGCGTATCACGCTGGGGCCAGGAGGGCCTACACAATCGAAGAGCCGATGGCCGCCGCCATCGGGGTGGGTCTTCCGATCGGGGAACCCTCCGGGTCGATGGTCGTCGACATCGGTGGAGGCACCACCGAGGTGGCCGTGATCTCGCTGGGTGGGATCGTGGTGAGTCGTTCGATCCGGGTGGGAGGCGACGAACTCGATGAGGCGGTCATCGAGTGGGTCAAGAAGGAGTACAACATGCTCCTCGGAGAGCGAACCGCCGAACAGGTGAAAATGGCGATCGGCTCCGCCTGGCCGTATGCGGACGAGCCGTCGGCTGAGGTACGGGGACGGGACCTGGTGACGGGCCTGCCGAAGACCATTCTTCTCACCAGCCCCGAAATCAGAGAAGCAATCGAAGAACCCACCCAAGCGGTCGTCGACGCCGTCAAATTCACCCTTGACAAGACTCCTCCGGAACTGGCCGCCGACATCATGGAACGGGGAATCGTTCTCACCGGGGGAGGGGCACTGCTGGTGGGATTGGACGAGCGCCTGGCCCACGAAACCGGGATGCCGATCGTGACTGCCAAACGTCCCCTGCAGTCGGTGGCAATGGGTTCCGGAAAGTGCCTGGAGGAGTTCGAAACCCTGCTGTCGTCGTCGGCCCGCCCGTGAGTTTGCCGGCGAGGTCAGCCGGCAATGTCTGATGCTGGATCGGGATGGCCGACGAGATCGCACAATCCCCACCTTCGTAACCCTGGTGGTGATCGCCTTTGTGATGATGACCTTCGACGTGCGGACGACCGAGTCGGACCTGGCCGCACGGGTAAGAAGCGGAGCCCTGACGCTCATTGCACCCCTGCAACGGGTCTCGGCATTTGTGATCGATCCCATCGCCGACCTCCTCGATAGCCTGGCCGGTCTGGCCACCCTCCGGGCCGAGAACGCAGCGCTCCAGGCTGAGGTGGCGCGACTCCAGGCCGATTTGGCCGGGGTAGAAGACGATCTGGCGCGTCTCGAGGTGCTAGAACAGCTTTACGACCTGCAGTTGGAAGACGCAGCCACCGCTCGCACGCCCGCCAACGTGATCGGCCGGCCCGACCTCACCGAGAGCAGTTTTTGGATCGACAAGGGCACGGATCAGGGAGTGGCAGTAGGTCATCCAGTGGTCGACCCCAACGGTTACGTGGTCGGGCGGGTAGTCGAGGTTTCGGGGGGGTTCGCTACCGTCGCGCCCATCAGCCAGGACCGGGAGGGAGTGACCGTGTTGGTTGGTGGTCAGAACGGGATTCTCAACTCCCAGCTCGGCAGCGACTTGCTGATCCTGGAGGTGTTCGACGCCATTGAACCGCTCCTGGCGGGTGACTTAGTGGTGACCTCGTCGGTATCGATTGACTTTCCGGCCGGGCTCCCCGTCGGTGAGATCGTCGAGGACTCAGCGCTGGAAGGAACGGCACTCTCAGCCCTGGTGGCGCCCTTTGCGAACATCGCCACCTTGCGGGTGGTGTTGGTCATCACCTGGCCCCCCGAACCCGGAATTGGCGAAACCACCACCACGACCTCTACGACCACGACCACGCTCCCGGGTGCAACGTCGACAACCGAGGGCGGATGAGATCTGCTCGCGGTCTCCTGATTTCTCTCGGTCTGGCTGTCCTCGCCTTGATCGTCCAGGCCACGGTCTTCCGTCGTTTTGAGTTCGTCACACCCGACCTGGTGGTGGTTGTGGTGATCCTCGCCTCGCTCAGCCTGCGCCCCGAGTTGACCCTGGTGGTTGGTTTCGTGGCTGGTTTGCTGGTGGACGTTTCGGTCGGCACCACGGTACTGGGACTTCGAGCCCTCACCTATACAGCTATCGCTTTTGTCGCTGTTCAAACCCGAAGCCGGGCGGATTCCAACCCTCTCGCGGTGGGAGTCTGGGCCGGGCTTCTCACACTGGTTTCGGTAGCCTTCTTCCTCACAGTGGGAGTGTTATTTGGCCAGTCCGCTGAAATGGGGGGCCAGGTGTTTCGTCGACTGATACAAGTGCCCCTGGCCAATCTGGTGGCAGCAGGAATTCTGGCCATTCCGGTGACAAGGCTCTATCAGGCGGGAGCACGGAGGACATGAAGTTCGGAACCCGCCTCACCCTGGTGTCGGCCTTGTTTGTCAGCATGTTCGGGGTGCTGGGCGTCAGGTTGTGGTTCGTGCAGGTGGCGGAAGGGGCCCAGAGCGCGGTGATCGCCGAGGAGCAGACCTGGGTCACCATCAATAGCCAGGCGCCCCGGGGCGACATCTTCGATCGGAGCGGCAACCTGTTGGTGACCAGCCGATTTGTCCCCCAAGTGGTGGTCGATCGGCGGTTCGTCGACCCCGAGGCACGGGCCGATCTCATCCAACGACTCTCTGGCCTTCTCGCGATTCCGGCTTCCGATCTCGAGAAGCTTTACGAGGACGCCGGAGTCAACGGCCGTTTCCCGGTCACCACGGTTTCGGCCGAGACGGCCTATCGGATACAGGAACAGTTGTCCGACCTGCCGGGGGTGGGCATCGAGAAGATTCCGGAGCGGGTCTATCTGGTTGGTCCGACCATGGCCCACGCCATCGGCCATCTTGGTCTGCCCGATCAGACCGACCTCGACAGCCGGACTGACCTCGATCCCAACCTGAGAATTGGCAAGTTGGGGGTTGAGCGCGTCTATGACGAGTATCTCCAAGGTGACCCGGGTTCACGACAGCTGCGGCTCAATCGCAACTCCGAAGTTGTCGAGGAGCGGCCACCGGTTGCTCCGACACCGGGTGATGCCCTCTATTTGACTCTGGATCTCCGATTGCAGGAGATCGCCGAACAGGCTCTAGAGAGCGGTGTGCTGCTGTCCAATCAAGTCAAACAAATCGATCGCGCCGACGGTGAAGAGGTCTATAACGACACCCAGAGGGCGGCGGTAGTGGTGCTCGATATCAAGACCGGAGCCGTTCTGGCTTTGGCGTCGTTCCCCGATTTCGATCCGTCGTTGTTCGTGGAAGGGGTTGATCCCGAGACCTTCCTGGCGCTCAATGACGCTCAAGCATTCAACAACCTCGCCGTGGCGGGTCTGTACCCTCCGGCCTCGACCTTCAAGGCCATCACCTACGTGGCAGCCTTGGAGGAGAACCTCCCCCTGGCGGAGGAGAATCTCGATCCGAGGTCAGGCCTGATTCATTGCAACAGCACGTTGCGGTTGCAGGGGCCCGATGAAGGAGACCCTTTCGTATTCCACGATTGGTACAGAGGTGACAAAGGTTTCCTCGATGTCCATGAGGCTTTCGAACAGTCGTGCAACATCTATTTCTGGTCGGTTGCGCTTGGAACCTGGCGGGAATTCAAGAACACGGACCAGGAAAGCATCATCCAGGACTGGGCCCGCCAACTCGGATTCGGGGAGCAGAGCGGCATCGACCTCACCGGGGAAGCCACGGGAATCGTCCCGGATCGGGCGCTCTTCGAAGAGTGGAAACAGTTCCAGGTGGAGAATCCGGAAGCCCCCGCCAGGCTGGCATCAGAACGATTGACGTTCCCTGATGGACCGTTCCTGGGCGGCGACCTCATGAACGTAGCCATCGGACAGGGTGCTCTCGCTGCCACCCCGCTCCAGGTCGCCATGTCATACGCCGCCATTGCCAATGGTGGGACTGTCTATCGCCCCCATGTTGTAGGTCGCATCGTGGGACGGTCGGGTGAGACCATATTTCAGGCCCAACCGACAGTCATCCGCCAGGTCGACATATCCCCCGGCACTGTGCAGAGCTTTCTCGGGGACATGAATCGGGTGGTCACCCGGGGAACGGCTTCGGTCGCATTCGACAAATTTGGCGATTCCCTTGACCAGGTCGGCGGAAAGACGGGCACCGGTCAGACGCTCATCAACAAGGACAACCACGCCTGGTTCGTCGGACTGGGCCCGATTGACGATCCCCGCTGGGTCGTGGCAGTGGTTATCGACGAGGGCGGGAGCGGCGGTAGGGTAGCGGCGCCTGTGGCCCGCCACATCATGCAGTACCTGATGGGAGAGAGTCCCACCCCGATCGTGGAAGGCGAGGAGGCGGACTGATGACCCTTCTGGCTCATCGTGATGCTCCTCCCGCCATTGGTGATCGGCGTCGTAACCGCCCCGACCGGGTGCTGTTCCTGACGATCTTCGCTATCGCCCTCCTGGGGCTGCTCATGATCTACTCGGCCACGCGGGTCGGCCTCGAACGTAGCAACCTCCCGGCCTCGTTCTCGATGGAGCGCCAGATGATCTTCGTGGCTGCCGGGTTGATCCTGTTCGTGGCCGTGTCGATGTTCGACTATCGAGAATTGCGACACCTCGTGCCCGGCCTCTACGTGGGCATGATGGTGTTGTTGCCTCTCGTGTTCCTGTTTCCGCCCGTAAACGGCGCCCGACGTTGGATCGACCTCGGTTTCTTTCAGCTGCAGCCATCCGAGTTTTCGAAGACGGTGTGTGTCATCGCCCTGGCGGCCATTTTGGGGCGGCCGGCCGCCCGTCTGAGCTGGTCGCGAGTCATTCAGGGGTTGGCGATCTTGGCAGTACCGGGCGCCCTCATCTTCTTGCAACCCGACCTTGGGACCATGTTGGTGTTTTCTTTTGTGGTGGTGGTGATGCTCTTCGGGGCGGGGATGTCGGGGCGTCAGCTCCTTCTCCTGTCAGGGAGTGCTGTCCTCACCGCCACCCTGGTGGTTCAACAGGGTTGGCTGCTGGGCTATCAGCTCGACCGCATTCGGGTGCTCATGAATCCCAGCATCGATCCCACCGGTATTGGCTGGAACTTGCGCCAGTCGAAGCTTGCGGTCGGCTCCGGCCAGCTATTCGGCAAGGGCCTGTTCGAAGGACAACAGACCAATTTTCAGTATGTGCCGGAGCAGGGGACCGACTTCATCTTCACCGCGGTGGGTGAGCAGCTCGGGTTCATCGGCGCGATTCTGGTGGTTCTCGCCTACTTGGTTCTTATCTGGCGACTATTGGTGATCGCCGCCAACTCCCGCGACCGCTTTGGGGCGTTGATCACCCTGGGGATAGCCGCCATGTTCATGTTTCATGTCTTCATCAACATCGGCATGACAGTCGGGATCATGCCGGTGACCGGTCTTCCTCTCCCGTTCATGAGCGCAGGAGGCTCCTCCTTTCTCAACTTTTCGATCGCCCTCGGTATCGCCAATTCCGTATGGCTGCGGCGGTCGCCTGTGCCCGGAGAAAACTCGGTCCTGTGACCTTCGTCCCCGCGCACCCGCGCTGGCAACGTGCAAGGTAGGGTGACCCGCCATGTTCCGTCCTTCCTCTCGCGGCTGGATCGAGGTCATTTGCGGTCCCATGTTCTCCGGCAAAAGCGAAGAACTGATCAGGAGGGTGACTCGATCCAGAATTGCCCGGGTACCGGTCCAGACCTTTAAACCTTCCCTGGACATTCGGTTCTCGGATGGCGAAGTCGTTTCTCACTCGCTGATGAAAGTGGATGCGATACCGGTTTCGGGTTCAGACGAGCTCCTCCGGGCCGTGGACGACGCCACCCTCGTAGTGGGAGTGGACGAGGGACAATTCTTCGATCTCGGGCTGGTGGATGTGGCCGAGCGACTGGCCGATGCGGGCAAGCAGGTGATCGTGGCGGGCCTCGACACCGACTACATGCGCCGTCCCTTTGAGCCCATTCCCACCCTCTCCGGTCGGGCAGAGTTCGTCACCAAGATGCTGGCCGTGTGCCATCGCTGCGGTGGGCCGGGGCTCTTCACCCAACGAATCGTCAGATCGGACGACCTTGTGGTCCTGGGCGCCGTTGGCTCTTATGAGGCCCGCTGCCGGGCCTGTTATCTGCCGGAGGAGGCACAACAGCCGAGCTTTGAGCTGGCTGAGGTCTCCTGGGAGTGACGAGGCGCGGGTGCTAACCTGACGGTGCCGCTCCAGGCGAGCGGCGATTTTCCCGTTCTCTACGGAACCGGCGTGTCTTTGAGCCACTTGCTCGTTGCAACCTGGATCTTCCCTTTCTCCGGGACTTTCTTCGGAGGCAACCTGGCTCGCACTCGGATCGGTTCCGTCATCCAGGAAGTCAGCGGTTCCAGGAAAACCGCCGGCCTCCCCGGTCCAGTGCAGTCAGGAGTTTCAACAGATGTCGTTGTTCCGCAGGAAGCAACCACAGGTGATTCGCCGCGGGTCGGGCGAGATCACCGAAGAGCGCAAGACCTCCCGGGTAGGTCGCGAGAAGGTCGAGATCACCCGGGTCATCGAGGGCCCCAAATCACAGCCGGCTGACAAGGGTGGTTCCAGAACCGGTCGGGCTCCTCGCACGGAGCGACCGCGACCCGAGCAGCCCCGGATGCAGACGAGCCGCGGTTGGGAGCGTCCCCGCGACGAAGAGATCATCATCCCTGTCGAGTCGGGGCGGAAGCAGATGCTGGTACGCGTATTGCCCCATCAAACCCAGGTTGTGGTCCTGGAAGGCCCGGTGCTGGTTGAGCACTACATCGCCCGGCAAGACCGGGCATCGGTGGTGGGCAACATCTACCTTGGCAAGGTCCGAAATGTCCTTCCGGGGATGGAGGCAGCCTTCATCGACTTCGGCGCTGCCAAAAACGGGGTCCTCTACGCGGCAGACGTCAAGGTCGATCCTTCACGCTTCGGCAATCGCCAGCCGCGGATCGAAGAGGTTCTACAGGAGGGGGACGAGGTACTGGTCCAGGTGGTCAAAGACGCTATGGGGGCCAAAGGCGCCCGTCTCACCGGGCTGCCTTCCCTCGCCGGGCGTTACCTGGTTCTCGTCCCTGACTCCGACAGCCAGGGAATCTCGCGGCGACTTCCTGACAATGAACGACTCCGACTGCGGGAAGTCCTCAGCCAGGTCAAACCGGCCGGTTATGGCGTCATTGTCCGTACGGCCGCCATGTACGCCTCGGCCGAGGAGATCGCCGCTGACATCGACCGCCTCGTCAAGATGTGGGACCGGATCGTCACCGAGTCAGCCGCAGGTGGGGCTCCCCGGCGGGTCCACGAGGAACCGGATCTGCTTATCAGGGTGATCCGGGAACATTTCACCGGGGACTTTCGCCGTCTCCTTCTCGACAACACAGGCGCCTACGAGCAGGTTCTGAACTACTTACGTTCCACCGCACCGGATCTCGTCTCCAAGGTCTCTCTCTACAACGAAGAGCTTCCTCTGTTCGAGCGCTACCACGTCGAAGACCAGCTCCGCAAAGCACTCGACCGCAAGGTCTACCTACCGTCGGGCGGCCACCTCGTTATAGATCGCACGGAAGCCCTCACCGTTATCGATGTCAACACCGGCCGATTTGTTGGATCTTCCAATCTCGAGGACACCGTCCTTCAGAACAACCTGGAGGCCGCCGAGGAGATCGGACGCCAGCTTCGACTGCGCGACATCGGCGGCATCATCGTGATCGACTTCATCGATATGGAGATCGAGATCAGTCAGCAGAAAGTGTTGCGGCGCCTCCGGGAGACCCTCGCCAAGGACAAAACCCGGACTCAGGTTTTCGATGTTTCCCATCTCGGTCTGGTCGAGATGACCCGGAAAAACGTCTCGGCCGGCTTGTTGGAGAGTTTCTCCGAAACCTGCCCCAACTGTGGGGGACGAGGGGTGCTGCTACATGAGGAAGCGGCCACTCATGGCATCCCGCTTGGCATCGACGAGGAGGACGCCGACTAGGAAAGACGGAAGTCGGAAGCCCCAGAGTCGGAACTTCCGGCTTCCGTCTATAATCCTCGCGACCCCCCTTCACAAAGGTTTTCCCATGTACGCCATCATCCGCACCGGCGGCAAACAGGCCAAGGTACGCACCGGAGATGTCATCGACATCGAACGAGTCAAGGACCCGGCCGAGTCCTTGACCTTTGTCCCGTTGCTCGTGGTTGACGAGTCCGGCACCACGATCTCTGATCGGGCCACTTTGGCCGACACCAAGGTGGTCGCTGAGGTCATCGGTGAGAACAAGGGTGACAAGATCGACATCTTCAAATACAAGAACAAGTCCGGTTATCGCCGCCACATGGGCCATCGTCAGACCTACACCCAGATCCGGGTGACCTCGATCGATCTACCAAAGGTCAAGGCAGCCAAGAAGGCCCAGACGGCCAAAGAGCCGGTCGCCAATGAGACCGAGGAGGATTGACAGATGTCGAAGACCAAAGCTGGTGGTTCCTCGAAGAACGGTCGCGAGTCCCACGCCCAACGACTCGGCCCGAAGGTCTTCGACGGCCAGGTAGTGGCTGCCGGGGCGGTGCTCGTTCGTCAGCGCGGGACCAGGCTTCATCCTGGCGCCAATGTGGGGCGTGGCAGTGACGACACCCTCTTTGCATTGACCGCTGGGACCGTGAAATACGGCACACGCAACAATCGACGCCAGGTCAGCGTCAACGCCGACTGAAGCCCGCCACTCTTGAGGGTGGGCAATCATGTTCGTCGACCGGGTCAAGATTCATCTCCGAGCCGGTGACGGTGGAGCCGGGGTTGCGTCGTTCCTCCGTACCAAAGGACGTCCGCGGGGCCGTCCCGATGGCGGCAATGGCGGCAGGGGTGGTGACGTCATCCTCCAAGCCGACCCGAGCGTTGGCACGCTCCTCCGCTATCAACGGGACACTCACCACCGGGCAGGAAGCGGCACCCACGGGCAGGGCGACCTCCGGCACGGCCGCAGTGGCGCCACCCTGTTGCTACCCGTTCCCTTGGGGACCGTCGTCCACGATCCGAAGGGGACCGTGCTGGCCGATCTGGTCGAACCGGGCCATCAGGTAGTCGCGCTGGAGGGTGGCCGGGGCGGGCGGGGCAACGCCGCATTTGTCTCCGCGAAACTGCGGGCACCGGCGGTGGCCGAGCAAGGTGAATACGGGCAGCAAGCATGGTTCACTCTTGAGTTGAAGTTGGCGGCCGACGCCGCCCTCGTTGGCTTTCCCAACGCCGGCAAGTCAACCCTTATCTCGTCGGTCTCGGCCGCTAAACCGAAAGTAGCTGACTACCCCTTCACGACCCTGCAGCCCCACCTTGGCGTAGTGGCAGTGGGCGAGCGCGAGTTCGTGATGGCCGACATACCAGGGTTGATCGAAGGCGCCGCAGAAGGCAAAGGCCTGGGTCACGAGTTTCTGCGGCACGTCGAGCGGGCGAGGGTGCTGGTTTTGCTGCTCGATCCCTCGCCCCTCCAGGTTCACCCGGCTGCTTCGCAGCTGAAGATCCTGGTCGATGAAATCGGCCGCTACCTCCCCGAGCTGGCCGACCGTCCCCGACTTGCAGTCATCTCCAAGGGTGACCTTCCCGAGGCTGCGGAGGCTGCCGAAAGCGTTCCAGGGGCCATGGTCATCTCTGGGGTCACCCGCCTGGGTCTCGAACCTTTTCTCCATGCAACCGCCGACCTGGTTGACATGGCGGTCAAGGCATCACCGCTTCGCCCGGGTTTTGTGCTTCACCGGCCGGCCGTGTCCGACGTTTCGGTGCGGCGGGAGGGCAACGTCTGGGTAGTGGAAGGTCAAGCGGCGCGCCGGGCGGTGGCGTTTTCCGATCTCACCCAGCCCGAAGCTGCCCGGCTGGCCTCCGAACGGCTCGATCGCCTGGGCGTCGATCAGGCTCTAATCGACGCCGGGGCCAAGCCAGGTGACGAGGTCAGGGTGGGCGACTTGATCATGGAGTTCGGAGTGGACGACGAAGAGGATGAAGATTGAGGCGGCCAATCACCGCCGGGTCACCGCTGGTGCTCAAGGTGGGCTCGTCCAGCCTGACCGGCCCCAATGGTGGAATCGAGACCGCCGCCATCGAACGGACCGCGGCTCTCGTCAACTCGGCGCTGTCCCTCGGTCATCGGACGGTGCTGGTCACTTCGGGGGCGGTTGCCGCCGGCCTGCCTGCCCTGGGCCTGAGCCGCCGACCTACCGAAATCGTCGACTTGCAGGTCGCGGCGGCCGTGGGCCAAGGCCGCCTCATGGAGCGGTATTCGGTCAGCTTCGAGAAGCTGGGGTTGGTGGCCGGACAGGTCCTTCTCACCAAAGAAGTCCTGGCCAATCGCGAGCAGTACCTCAATGCCAGGGCGGCGATCAACCGGATGTTGGGGGCTGGCATCGTCCCTGTTGTGAACGAGAACGACACTGTGGTAGTGGAGGAATTGCGGTGGGGGGACAACGACCGTCTGGCTGCCATTGTCTCCCATCTGGTGGGTGCCGGGTTGTTGTTGCTGTTGTCCGACACCGACGGGCTGTTTTCGGCTGATCCTCGTTTGGGGGAGGCTGAGTTATTACCGGCCGTGCGTCACACCGACCAGGTGCTGGATCGGCTCTCCGGGACAGGTCCCCTTGGATCGGGAGGGGTGGCGGGCAAGGTAGCGGCGGCCCGCATGGCGGCGTGGTCGGGAGTCCCGACGGTAATCGCGTCGGCGACGGCGGCCGATGTAGTCAATCGGGTGCTGGCCGGCGAAGAGGTGGGGACCTGGGTAGCCCCCCGCGAAGAGCGGCTGCCGGCACGCAAGCTCTGGATTGCATTTGGGCAACCATCGGCCGGGGTGGTCATCATCGACGACGGGGCGGTCGCGGCCCTCGTAGGGGCCGCCCGGTCGTTGTTGTCGGTCGGGGTGGTTGAGGTCTTAGGCAGGTTCTTAGCGGGGGCCGGGGTCGAGGTTCATGACCGTTCGGGCGGGTTGGTGGCGAAAGGGATAGTCCAGATGGATGCCTCGACCCTTACCGCGACCATGGGCCAGCGAAGCGAGGTCGAGGCTATTCACCGCGACGACCTGGTCATTCTCCGCTGAGAGCACTCTTTGGCTCCCCCCACCTCCCGTACACTGCCGACCATGGTCGAAGAGCTTGGCAGCCAGGCGCGTAAAGCTGCCCAGGTGATGGCTCGAGCCTCCGCTCTCGCCAAGAACGCCGCCCTGACCAGGGCTGCCCAAGGGCTCCTGGCTGACCAGGATCGAATCCTCAAGGCTAACTCCGGCGACATGGACCAGGCGGTAAGGGAGGGCATCAGCGGGCCATTGCTGGATCGGCTCCGGCTGACCGAAGCCCGCTTAACCAGCATGGCCTCTGGTTTGTCCGTCGTGGCGGGTCTCCCCGACCCCGTGGGGCAGGTAACGGCGGGCTTCACCCGACCCAATGGGCTGCGAATGACCAGAACCCGGATCCCATTGGGCGTAATCGCTGTCATATACGAAGCGCGGCCGAACGTCACAGCCGACGCTGCCGGGTTGTGTCTCAAAGCAGGCAATGCCGCGCTATTGCGGGGATCTTCCTTTGCGCTCCGTTCCAATCTGGCAATCGGGCGGGTAATCCGTGACTCCCTTGAACAATCCGATCTCCCAGCTGATGCAGTTCAGGTGGTCGAAGACAGCAGCCGGGAAGGCGCCCGGGCATTGATGCAGGCCACGGAGTGGGTCGATCTACTCGTGCCCAGGGGTGGGCCGCAACTGATTGCGGCGATCGAAGCGGAAGCAACCGTGCCTTATGTCATCGATGGGGCGGGCAACTGCCACATTTTTGTCGACGCCTCTGCCGATCTCGAGATGGCCGCCGACATCGTTCTTAACTCCAAGATCAGTCGCCCGGGCGTTTGCAACGCTGCCGAGAAGCTGTTGGTTCATCGTGATATTGCCGAAGAGTTCCTTCCTCGAGTAGCCAAGATGTTGACTTCCGCAGGGGTCGAGTTAAGGGGCGACGAAGCTGCCCGGTCGATTGTGGACGAGATTGCCCGGGCCAGCGATCAGGATTGGAGCACTGAGTACCTCGACCTCATCATGGCCGTCAAGGTCGTGGATGGCGTTCAGGCGGCTCTTGATCACATCCGCCGTTACGGCAGCGGTCATACCGAGGCAATTGTCACGGCTGACTTAACCGCCGCCGAAGCCTTTATCGCCCAGACCGACTCTGCTGTCGTGATGGTGAATGCCTCCACCAGATTCACGGACGGAGAGGAATTCGGTTTTGGTGGCGAGATCGGAATCTCAACACAGAAGCTCCATGTGCGGGGGCCGATGGGCCTTGAATCCCTGACCTCGGAACGATGGGTGGTGCGGGGTGAGGGCCAAGTCAGATGATCGGTGAAACTCCCCAGGAGATCAAAGAGGCCCTCGCCGGTGTCAACTACCTGGCCGATCAACGAATTGCGCAGGTGGTTTACCTCGCCGACCGGCTCACCAAACCGATCCTGGTCGAGGGGCCTGCCGGTGTGGGCAAGACCGAGCTCGCCAAGGCGGTAGCAGCGATTTCCGGGCGTCGCCTCATCCGGCTGCAGTGTTACGAAGGCCTTGACGAAGCCAAGGCACTGTACGAGTGGAACTACAAGAAGCAGCTTCTGCGAATCCAGGCGGACGTTGGCCAGGATTGGAGCGACCTGGAACAAGACATCTTTGCTGAGGACTTCCTCCTCACGAGACCACTGCTGGAGGCGATTCGTTCCCCACTGCCCGTTGTGCTGTTGATCGATGAGGTCGACCGGGTTGAGATCGAGACCGAAGCCCTGTTGCTGGAGGTGTTGTCCGAGTTCCAGGTGTCGATCCCCGAACTTGGCACCATTACTGCGGCCACCATCCCCATCGTCATCCTTACCTCCAACAACACTCGTGAGCTGTCGGAAGCGTTAAAGCGCCGATGTCTCTTCCTCCACATCAGCTACCCCGATCCCGACCGGGAAAAAGAGATTCTCCTTGCCAGGGTCCCGGGTCTGCCTGACCAGCTGGCAAGCCAGATCGCCCGCATTGTTCGATCGATCCGTGCCATGGATCTGAAGAAGGCACCCTCCATTTCGGAGTCGATCGACTGGGCGCGGACGTTGTTGGCGTTGACCGTCGAACACATCGACGAGCAGGTCATAGGCGACACTCTTCACGTCCTCCTCAAATACCAGACCGACATCGAAAAGGCGGCCAAGGAGCTGACGCTTGCCTGACGCCGATCGCGTCTCGCCTCCTCCGTCTAACTCATGATTGACCTCCTAACCGACTTCGTTCAGGAATTGCGGGCGGCCGGGATTCCGGTGTCGATGGTCGAGTCAATCGATGCGATGGAGGCCGTCCAACACATCGACCTCGGCGACCGTTCTGCTTTAAAGGCCACTTTGGGGGCCACTCTCGTCAAAAACGAGCGGCATTACCGGGCGTTCGATGTTGCGTTCGAGGTCTTTTTCGCCCATCACCGGGCGGCCGAGGAGGACCCCGCGGCTCCGGCGCCTGCTGCTGCTTCGTCAGCCAACCGTGAGTCAGGCGCACCCGGGGGATCTGCGGATCTGGATGACCTGATCGAATCGATCTACCGGGCTTTGATGGGCAACGATCTGGCCGGGCTTCAAGCGGCGGCCCGGCGAGCAGTCGAAGAATTGGCAGGGATCGAACCAGGCCGTCCAGTGGGAGGCACTTACTACCTGTACCGGACGATGCGTCGAATCGACGTTGAGAGCCTGCAGCAGCGCCTGCTCGAGGAAGCCCTGGCAGGTATCGGCCCCGAAGACGCACTCGACGCCCGCTTGGCCCGCGAGGAGGTGGAGGCCCAGATCGCCAGACTGCGTCAGGAGATCCAGGACGAGATCCGGAGGCGCCTGGTGGCCGACCGTGGGCGCCAGTCGGTCGCCCGCACCCTCCGCCAGCCTCTGGTCGAGGATCTCGACCTGATGCACGCCACTCGCTACGACCTTGCTCAGATCGAAGACGTCATCGAACCGCTCACCCGCAAACTCGCCGCCCGATTAGCCCGCCGCCGTCGATTACTTCGGGCTGGACGCCTTGACTTTCGTAAGACCATGCGGCGCTCTCTGGCCAGCGGTGGCGTGCCGATGGATCCCGTGTTCCGCAAGTCGCGGCCCCATCGTCCAGAAGTGTTCCTGCTCTGTGACATCTCGGGTTCGATGGCTACCTTCGCCCGGTTCACCCTGCAATTCACCTATGCGATGGCGACGCACTTTTCCAAGCTTCGTTCTTTCGTATTTATCGACACGGTCGACGAGGTCACGCGCCTGTTTGGTCCCGGGGTGGACTTTGCCGACGCACTTAGCCGGGTCGCCACCGAGGCCGAGGCCGTGTGGCTCGACGGCCATTCCGACTACGGCAACTCGCTGGCCCGCTTCGTCGAGCGTTATGGCCACGAGGTGACCCCCCGCACCACCCTCATCGTGACCGGAGATGCCCGGAACAACTATCGGCCGCCCCAGAGCCAATATCTGGAAGAAATATCCAGGAAGGCCCGGGCCCTCTACTGGCTGAACCCCGAGCCGCGTTCCTACTGGGACACGGGCGACTCGGTCATGGGCCGGTACGAGTCGTTCTGTGACGGGACCTACGAGGTTCGCACCCTGCGCCAGCTAGAGCACTTTGTGGAGCACCTGACGGTGCCTGGTCACCTATCCGGTGGCGGCCGAAGGAGCTCTCAACTCCATAGTGGGACGCGCCGATAGCATTGGAACAGGTTTACCCGAGAGGCAACAAAAGTGGGTCATCGCATCTTGGTCGTGGAAGATTCAGCCGTTATCCGGCGGCTGATCGAGGTGTGTCTCCGAGCAGGTGACCTCGAGATCATTACCCGTGAGGACGGACCCGGTGGGTTGGAGGCAGTACACAGCGAGGCGCCCGACCTGGTGGTTCTCGACATCGGCCTCCCCGGTATGGATGGCTGGCAAGTCCTTGATGAGATTCGGTCGCATCCCTCAACCAGGCAGCTCCCTGTTGTTGTCTTGACCGCCCACGCCGAGGAGGAATCTCGACGCCGGGCCGACGAAGGTGGGGCCGACGCCTTCATCACCAAACCCTTCCAGCCCAACGATTTCCGCGAGACGGTCCTCGACCTACTCCGCTAGTCCTGTAGTCCGGGGCGTCTAACGTTCCGACGGTGGAATCCCTCATCCCTTCCTTACTCGGCGCGCCCGTCCAGCGGGCCGAAGACCCGGCGTTGGTCCGAGGTGAGGCCACGTTTACCGATGACCTCTCTCCTGCCGGAACCCTCCACTTGGCGTTCGTTCGAAGCCCTTTTGCTCACGCTCGCGTAACCCGCATCGACACCTCGGCAGCGGTTGCGGCGGCCGGAGTCTGGCGAGTGCTCACAGGGGTGGATGTGGCGCACATACACATGCCACCCGAGCCCAATCCCGGGAGGAATATTCCCAGGCGTTTTCCGCTGGTGCAGGGAATGGTTCTCATGGCGGGCGATCCGGTGGCGGCAGTCGTCGCGGAAACCCCGGCTCTGGCCCGTGACGCCGCTGACCTTGTCGAAGTTGACTACGACCCCCTCGAGGTCTTGGGTGACCTGGAACAGGCGATGGCAGCGCCACCTCTTCACGAAGGCCAAGTGTCCAACGTCGCTTACGACCGCAACCGCGGCGACTCGGAATCGATCCACGCGATGCAAGGTCCGATTGTCATCACCGGCGTGGTGGAGCACCCCCGGGTGTCGCCGGCCCCAATAGAGGGCAGGGTGGCGTTGGGGGATTGGCGGGACGGCGCTCTCCATATATATATGACAACCCAGGGCCCCCACCTGATGCAGGAGGAGTTCGCTCGCACGTTTGACCTGCCTCTGACCCGTGTCCGGGTGACAGCACCTTTTGTCGGCGGCGCCTTTGGCGGAAAGTTCGACCTGGCCGAAGAGGAGATCCTGGTAGCCGAGGCGGCTCGGCTCCTGGGGCGGCCGGTGAAGTGGACCGAAACCCGGCGCGAGCATTTGCTCACCGTCGGTCATGGTCGGGCTATGCAGGCCACCTACCGCCTCGTGGCCGATGACACCGGAAAAGTCCAAGCTTTGTTCCTCGATTGGCTTGTCGACTTGGGTTGTAGGCACCGCTACTACGGCTTTCAGCCCATCACGCCTCGAATGGGGACAGGAACCTATGACATTCCTCAATACGCCTGGCGGATGCGGGGAGTGTGGACCAATCGCAGCCCACGAGGGATCTATCGGGGAGCGGGTCGTCCGGAGGCCACGCTGACGATCGAGCGAGCGATTGATCATCTGGCCACGGAAATGGAGCTGGACCCCGCCGAGGTCCGTCGACGAAATTTCGTTCCTGAGACCTCATTTCCTTACAAGAGTGCCGGTGGCTACACCTACGACTCTGGTCGCTACTCGGACAATCTCGATCGTCTGCTTGAGGTGGCGGACTACGCCAACCTTCGCCAGCAACAGGCAACTGCCCGCTCTCAAGGCCGCTTGGTCGGCATCGGTTTCGGCTCCTACGTCGAGGTCTGCGGCTTCGAGGATTGGGGGGCGGCCCGGATCCAGGTGAATCGGGACGGGAGCGTGACAGTGTTTGTCGAGACCCAGGACCAGGGTCAGGGTCACCGCACCTCGTTCGCCCAGATCGTGGCGGCTCAGCTCGGCCTCGACATGGGCCAGGTACGGGTTGAACAAGGCGACACCGGATCAGCCCCATACGGATATGGCACCTCGGGCTCCCGGTCGGTGGCCCATGGCGGATCGGCTTCACACACAGCGGCCTCCCGGGTGGCCGAAAAGGTGAGGCGTCTAGCCGGCCACATCCTCGAGGCGGATCCCGGGGATCTAGAGCTGGCCGATGGTCGGGTCGGGGTCCGGGGCACCGACGTTTCCATCGAGTGGCAGGAGGTGGTCGATGTGGCCTTTTCGGCCAAAGTTCCGCCCGGGGAGCAGCCGGGACTTGAGGCCGAGGTCCGTCTCGTATCCGGCGGTCCTAACTACCCCTTTGGCATCCACCTCGCCGTTGTCGAAGTCGACCCGGAGACCGGGGCGGTCACCCTGACCCGGTTAGTGGCCGTTGATGATGCTGGAGTCATCATCAATCCGATGCTGGCGGCAGGTCAGCGCCATGGCGGCCTGGCTCAGGGGGTTTCACAGGCCCTCTGGGAGGCGATTCGTTACGACGACGATGGCAACCTGCTCACCTCGACCTTCGTGGACTATCTGGTGCCCACCGCCTCAACACTTCCTTCCTTTGAGCTGGCAGAGACTGAAACGCCAACACCGACCAACCCCTTGGGAGCCAAAGGTATCGGGGAGGCGGGAGCCGTCGGATCGACGCCGGCGGTAGTGAATGCCGTCTGCGATGCCCTGGGGCGCCAGGACCTGCAGATTCCGTTGACCCCCGAGTCATTGTGGAAGGCCATCTCAAGCACTCGGGTCTAGGATCGAATCGTGCGACTTGTCGTTCGGGTTCTCATCAATGCAGCTGCCCTCTGGGTGGCCGACCAAATTCTCGACGGGATCGAACTGACCGGCAATATCTGGGGGATCCTCTTGGTGGCACTCGTCTTCGGGCTCATCAACGCCTTCCTCAAACCGATCTTCAAGCTGTTCTCCCTGCCCGTTCTGATTCTGACTCTTGGCCTGTTCGCCCTTGTCATCAACGCCGCGTTGCTCGGAATTACCGCCGCCTTGATGGACAATCTCACCGTCGACGGCTTCTGGTCGGCGGTTCTGGGAGGGTTGATAATCGCCATCGTGTCCGCGGTCCTGAGCCGGATCCTCCCGGACGACTGAAACCACTGCGTCTTCCCCGCTTTTGGCTCGGACGATCGACACCAGGGGAGCAGGCATCCGAGCCAGAACGGGAAAGAGGCCAGGTCAGGCGGAGGCCTGCTCCTTAATGATGACGCCGAGGCGTTCGATCAGGTCCACCACCCTGCTTGAGTAACCCCACTCGTTGTCGTACCACGACAGCACCTTGACGAGGGTGCCGCCGAGAACCTTGGTTCCCTGGGCGTCGAAGATCGAGCTGTGGGGATTGCCGATGACGTCTGTTGAGACGATGGGGTCCTCGGTGTATTGCAGCACTCCGGCGAGGGGGCCTTCGGCGGCCTGACGCACGGCCGCGTTTACTTCCTCGACGGTCACCGGACGATTGACCTCTACCACCAGATCGACGGTGGACCCGTCCGGCACCGGCACCCGCATGGCCATGCCATGGAGCTTTCCGTTGAGCTTGGGGTAGACCTTGCCAACTGCTTTGGCGGCCCCGGTCGTGGTGGGGATGATGTTCTCGGTGGCGGCCCGGCTGCGTCGCAGATCCTTGTGCGGCACGTCGGCGAGCCGCTGGTCGTTGGTGTAGGCGTGGACCGTGGTCATGAGGCCCCGGTTGATGCCGAAGCTCTCGTCAAGCACCTTGGCCAAAGGCGCCAGGCAGTTGGTGGTGCAGGAAGCGTTGGACACGATGATGTCGTTGGCGTCGAGCTCCTGGTCGTTGACCCCGAGGACCACCGTCTGGTCGATCTCGTCGTCAGCGGGGACTGTGAGTATCACCCGGCGGGCCCCGGCCTCGATGTGTTTGTTGAGGGCTTGCCTGGTCCGGAAAACGCCAGTCGACTCGACCACGACGTCGATGTCGAGGCTCTTCCAGGGAAGGAGGGCAGGGTTCTTCTCGAAGAGCATGTGAACCTTGTGCTTGCCCACAGTCATCACCCCGTCGGCGACGGCAACCTCCTGTTCGAAGGGGCCCATCACTGAGTCGTACTCGAGCAGATAGGCAAGGACGTCATCGTCGGCGAGATCGTTGATGGCCACAATCTCAATTTCCGATTGGGGACGCTCGGCGATGATGCGGAAAACGGCCCTCCCGATCCGGCCAAAGCCGTTGATCGCCACTCTGATGCTCATTGCCCACCTCCGGTTGCCAGATGACCTGCCATCTGTTCGAGAACCTCCACGATCCGAGCGGAGTACCCCCAGCCGTTGTTGAACCAGGTGATGGTCTTGACCATCGTTTCCTCCATCACCATGGTGCTGAGGCTGTCGAAGACCCCCGAAAAGGTCGACGATCGCACGTCGCTCGAAACGATTGGGTCGGCCGTGAACTCGATCAAGCCGCTGAACCGACCTGTAGAGGCGGCGGCCACCGCTGCGTTGACGGCTTCGCGGCTCGTAGGTTGAGCGACGATCATGGTCAGATCGACAGTCGAACCATCCGCCACGGGAACGTTGAGAGCCATCGCCTGCAACTTGCCCGCCAGCTCGGGCATAACCTGGGTCAGGATTTCGGGGGAGTTGGTGTCGGCCGGGATGATGTTCTCACCCGCCGCCCTCGAGGTCCGAAAATCGGTACCGGGGACATCTGCCAGCCTCTGGTTATTGGTCATGGCGTGAACAGTCGTAAAGAAGGCCAGTTCGATCCCGAGGGCATTGTCGAGAATCCGAAGGATCGGCGCCACCGCGTTGGACGTGTTGGAACCTAGGGCCACCACCTTGGTTGTCGGGGTGAGCACCCGATCGTTGATCCCTCTCAGCAACACCGGAATTTCACCCGGATGCTCGGGTGTAGAGGCGACCACCACTCGTTTGGCGCCGGCGGCCAGGTGGGCATCAGTCGCCCCGGATGTTCGATAGATACCGGTTGTGTCCACTACCAGCTCCACCCCTAGTGCCCCCCAGGGCACCTCCTTTGGCTCACGGGCCGTAAGGAAGGCAATGGAGCGATCATCCATCGAAAGGGTGCCGTTGGTATATGAGATCGGGCGGGGGAAGCGGCCATGGATCGAGTCGTATTTCAGGAGGTAGGCCAGGCCGGCCGGATCGTCGACATCGGCGATAGCCGCCACCTCGAGCTCGGGGTGGTCGACCAACAACCGAAATGTGTTTCTACCGATTCGGCCAAAACCCATAAGCCCGATTCGGTTTTTCGACTTGGAATTGCTGGGCAGACTGTGCTCTCTTCTTGGGACCAAAGAACGGTAGCCCACTGCGGAAAGCAGAGGTTTCGAGACCCAGAGACTGGAAGAGGACCCCCTTCCCCTGGTCGACCCAGTGCGATACGTTCGGGCCAGGTCAGCTCGATGAATCTCTTTGTCGCCGCCACATTTGCGATTTGTCTCCAGGCTCCGGTGCCCGGCCCGGTTGTCGAGCAATTCGCCCCGGTGGGCCAATTCGGTGGTCACTGGGGGGTCGATTTCGCCGCGCCAGTGGGCACCGTGGTCGGTTCCCCGGTGGCGGGACGAGTCAGCTTTGCCGGCACTGTTGCGGGGATGCGCACGGTCACCGTCGACCCCGGAGGAGGAATCCTCGTTTCGGTTTCCTACCTCACTAGCGTCACCGCTTCCCCGGGTGAGGTTGTCCGGGTTGGAGAGGAGTTGGGGCGTTCCGGTGTCGCACACGGACGTCCCGCCGTTCACCTTTCGCTGCGTGAGCACGGTCGCTATCTCGATCCGGCGCCGTATTTCAGTTGCCGGCGGATCGGCCACGTCTACCTGCTGCCGCCACCACAGGCGTCTACCTATCCTGGCTTGCGTGCGCAGCGGTCTGCTTGGCGGAACCTTCGACCCACCCCACATCGCCCATCTGCTGGCCGGAGAGGTCGCCTATCGCCAACTTGGCCTTGATCGGGTCATCTTCATGCCGGCGGGTTCACCCTGGCAAAAAGCCGGTCGGCAGGTAAGCGCTGCCCATCATCGCTGGGAGATGAGCCGTCGGGCCGTGGCCGGAGTCGACTACTTTCAGGCTGACGAACGGGAGGTTCATAGAGATGGCTGGACCTACACCGCCGATACCCTCGACAGTTTTGGAGCTGACGAAGAGTTGGTGCTGATCCTGGGGGCTGATGCGGCCCGCGGGCTTCCCACCTGGGACCGGTCCGAGCACGTGCTGGCCCGGTCCCGAATCGCGGTAGTACCCCGACCCGGGGTGGAACGGACCGAGGTGGATGAAGTGGTCAAGGTGGATCGATGGCTGGAAATGCCCCCGCTCCCTGTCAGTGGCACCGACATCCGACATCGGGTGGCAGCGGAATTGGGCTTCCGCTTTCTGGTGACCGATGCGGTCTATCAGTATCTCGACGAACAAAAGCTCTACCAGGGGTAGTCTCAATCCTGTCCAAGGAGGTAGTGGCCGTCGACGCAACAACTCTCGCCCGGCTCGCAGCAGACGCGATTGCCGATAAGAAGGGTCAGGGAATAGTGCTGCTGGAGGTCGGGGACTTGTTCGTCATCACCGACGTGTTCGTCATTGCCTCTGGTACGTCCCGACCCCATGTCCAGACGCTGGCCGACCGGGTCGAAGAACTCCTCAAGGAAGCAGGCCGCTCCCCGCTCCGGGACGAGGGCCGCACCGAGGCGGAATGGGTGTTGCTGGACTACGGGGACGTCATGGTCCACATCTTCCAACAACCCGCCCGCGACTATTACGACCTTGAGCGGTTGTGGCGGGATGCCCCTGTTATCGAATGGGCGCCGGCAGCCTCAGATCTGGCTTAGATCGTCTTAGACACCGCTGGTTCAACTGTTGCTGGGGATCGGCTCGATCATGATGCACTCACCCGGGCATTCTTCTGCGGATTCGAGGGCATCTTCGATCAGATTGTCAGGGATCCTGGCCAAACCTCTGGCGCCATCGGGGCCGTGTCCATCACCTTCGGCGCCGTCGTAAATGATGGTTTTCCCGAAGTGTTTGGCTTCCTCTTTCACCACCCACAACCCGTCATCGCGAGCGGTAAATACATCGGGCGTGATCTCCTCGCAGATCCCGTCGCCCGTGCAGAGGTCCTGATCAATCCAGACCAGCAGTTTTGTCGCTTGGGCCATGGCTAATTGATACCCGTTATAGGGTGGAAGTCAAACTCAAAGCCCTCTGAGTGAGACCCGCCCGGCGCTCCTAGACTCCCGCCCCGATGCCGGCGGGACCATCGATCGAAAGACGTGTCGGGCTGCTGATCGGTCTCTTTTCGATGATCTTCCTTGGAGGGGTGGTCGTGAGGGCTTTGAGCGGTGATGGCCAAGCGGCTCCCACCACTTCCACCACAAGTGTTACCACGACAACGGATGGCGGTTCCTCCACCACCGGGAGCGAAGGCCCATCCACCACGCTGGATGCTCTCACTGGCCTCCGCCTGGAGCCGGTGGCTTCCGGGATGCAGCAGCCGACTTATGCCGTTTCGCCTACTGGTAGCGATCGCATCTGGGTGGTCGAACGGCCGGGTCGGATTCGGATTATCGAGGCAGATGGCAGCATCCGACCCGAATCGTTCCTAGATATCCAGGATCGGGTTGCCTTTGACGGAATCGAACAGGGAATGCTCGGTTTCGCCCTCCATCCCGACTTCCCAACCGACGGCCGGATCTTTGTCTACTACGTAGGCAACTCGGCCAACCGTCGTCTGGTGGAGTTCGCCGCCACCGAGGATGCAGCCGATCCTGATAGCGAAAGAGTGCTGATCGACCTTGAGCAGCCACCGCGGTCCACCGACATTCGGCATTACGGGGGCATGCTCGAGTTCGGCCCCGACGGCTATCTGTGGATTTCCTCTGGCGACGGAGCCAACGCCAGCGACCAAGGCCAGAACCCGGAGGGTTTCTTTGGGAAGATCCTGCGGATCGACATCGACAGCGGCGACCCCTACGAGATCCCTTCCGACAACCCGTTCGCCGATGGCGGAGGTGGCCCTGAGGTTTGGGCCTACGGTTTGCGCAACCCCTGGCGGTTTGGGATCGATTCCGTCGGCGGCTACATATATATAGGTGACGTCGGTTTTGGCGCCCGGGAAGAGATCAACGTCCTTTCCTTGGACACCGGTGGCGGCTCCAATCTTGGTTGGGCAAACGTAGAGGGGACGATTTGCTTCCAGGAGGATCCCTGTGATCCCACCGACTACGTGGTGCCCGCCCTCGAATACGACAACCCCGGTGGAGGCTGTGCCGTCACCGGCGGCCACGTCTATCGAGGAACCGCAATACCCGAATTGGCCGGTACTTACTTCTACGCCGACTGGTGCCAGGGTTTCGTGCGTAGCTTCAAATGGGTCAACGGCGAGGCGACCGAGCAACTTGACCATACCGAAGAGTTGGGAAGTCCGGGTCAGGTCAACGCCTTCGGTCTCGATGGCGCCGGTGAGATCCTGGTTGTCACCCACAACGGGGACATCACCCGTTTGGTGGCGAATCGCTAGTAACTCGGAGCTGATTGAGGCTCTGGCGTCTGGTCCCAACGACCCCTTTGTTGTCGACCTGAGATGAGTTAGCCTCAACGAGTTCAGGGAACAGGGATGGGGTGGCTCCGGCCGCCTAAAGCTGGGAGGCTTTTTTGATACGCGTTAGTCGCGGTCGGCATCTGGCGCGCAAGATAAGGCGCTACTACACGCCATCGCGGGCTTGGGCGTTAGCCGTTTGCTTCGTGTTGGTCACCAGCGGTGTCTCGTGGGCTGACACAGTGCTCGCCACCGACGCGGTTGATGACAATGCCACTGTTGCCCAGGACAGCGTCGCCAACTCTATTGACGTCTTAGGAAATGACGCCGTTGTCGAAGGCGGCGCCCTGGTCATTACCGAGGTCGGCCAAGGCGCCAACGGCAGCGTCGTGATAAGTAGCGACAGCACCTCCCTCACCTACGAGCCCGGCCTCGACTTCTGTGGTCCTGAATCCTTTACCTACACCGTTTCAGATGGCCTTTTCGGCACGGACACTGCCACGGTTGCAGTCGAGGTCACCTGCGAACTTGCCGACGACGAGACAACGACCGTGACCGCGGCTCCGGTGGAGGAGACCACAACCACGACCGCGGCTCCGGTGGAGGAGACCACAACAACGACCGCGGCTTCGGTCGAGGAGACCACAACAACGACCACCACAGTTCCGTCGGTTCCCACCCTTGATCTCTCCACCGCTTCGACGCTGATCGTGAAGCTGGTGGCCGGTCTCAGCCAGGAGGAACAGGCTGCCGTCATCGTGTCCCACGGCGGAGTGGAGACCGCGGTGATTGACGTACTCCGGCTCCACATGGTGGCGGTCGCCCCCGAGGCGGTTGAAGGCTCGATCGCGGCTTTCGCCGCCGATCCCGCAGTCGTGAGCGTCGACGTTGACCTGCCCCGCACGGCCGAGGCCGTCCCCAACGATCCTGGCTATGCGGATCAGTGGGCCCTGCCCCTAATTGGCTGGGAAGAGGTCTATGGCGTCGTCGCGCCCCTGGGCAGCTCAACCATTGCCGTGCTCGACACAGGTGTCGATGCCGCCAACCCCGACCTGGCTGGTCGGGTAGTCAGCGGTTGGTCATTTGACGGGACCGACCCCACCACCGATGCCAGCGGCCACGGTACCCACGTGGCCACCATCGCCGCCGCCAACGACGACGACGGGACTGGGATTGCAGGCGTTGCATATGCGGGTGTAAACATCATGCCTGTCCGGGTCCTCGGTGACGACGGCACTGGTCAGGACAGCGACATCATCACCGGCCTTGTTTGGGCGGTCGAGAACGGCGCCGACGTTGTTCTAATGGCCTTCTCCAACCCGGGCGAGAGTGCCGCCCTCCAATTCGCCGTTGATTACGCCTGGGCCAATGGCGTGGTCCTGGTTGCCGCCGCCGGCAACGACGGCGGAAGCGCCCCCACCTACCCGGCCGGTCTCGCGAGGGTCGTGGGGGTTGGCGCAACAGATTCGTCAGACGCTGTCTGGGCTGGAAGCAATCAGAGCAACGCAGTGTTCATGGTGGCCCCTGGCGTGGGCATTACTTCCTCGATCGGAACTGTGACCGGAACCTCGGCCTCCGCTGCTGTGGTGGCAGGTGCTGCTGCGCTCATACAAGCCAACGATTCCAGTGCGTCCCCATCGGTGATCGTGGGCCGCCTCGCTCGCAACGCCGAAGCAGTCGATGGTGTAGCGGGTAATGGGCGCCTCCACCTCGGCCGCGCCCTGATCGACGAGTCGACTGAAGGCGTTACTCCCGCCGGCGCCCCCGGCGGCGGCCCAATCGTGGGGCCGTATGTGGCATCTGTCGTTCAGACTGGCACTCTCACGCTCCTCGAAGCGGATTGTGCGACGCCGAAGTTGACATTCGTGCTGGGCGACGCCATCTGTGCTCGCGGCGAAGTAACGGGTGTCAGCGGGGCGAGTGCCAACAGCTTCCGGATCCAGTGGTTCAGAAACTCGATTGGGGCTTTGAATCTGGTCCGGAGCACTCTCTTCTCGGGCTTGGTGAATGGCTCGGTGCGCACGGACACTTTCACTCCGGACACGGCTACGCCCTGGGTTGTCGTCCTCTGCCGGCAGGAGCAGTCCAATAGTTGCGCTAGCGGTCAGCAGCTGGATACCAAGACATTCACTGTATCCGCCGCGGCCGAGCTCACCCTGGCCAAGAGCGCCAACCCGACGACTTTTACCGCCGCTAGTGAAGCGATCACCTACACCTACGAAGTGACTAACAGCGGCGACGTGGCCCTCGCAGGCCCCGTCACGGTTATCGACGACAGGGCCACGGTGACATGCCCCGACGTCGACACCGTCGGCAACAACGACGAGTTCCTCGATCCCGACGAGTCGATCACCTGCACCGCCAGCTACACGATCACCGCCGCCGACGTAACTGCCAAGTCGGTCACCAACACGGCCACCGCCACCGCCGACGGCACCGATTCCAACGAGGCTCAGGTGACAGTCAACCTGCGCGCTTTGAGTTTGGTGAAGAGTGCTAGCCCGACCACCTACACCGCGGCCGGGCAGGTTATTGGCTACAGCTATCTGGTGACCAACATCGGGAATGTCGGCATCGCCGGGCCGATCACAGTGGGCGATGACAAGTCGACCGACGAGACCTGCCCTGACGTTGACACCGTTGGCAACAACGACGAGTTCCTCGACCCGAGCGAGTCGATCACCTGCACCGCCAGCTACACGATCACACAGCCTGATCTGGATAACGGCTCGGTTACGAACACAGCGTTCGCCTCCGGCGGCAGCCCGACGACCACGTCCAACGCCGGTACAGCCACGGTCAGTGCTATTCAGGTCGCAGAGCTAACTCTGACCAAGGACGGCACCTATCAGGGTGACCTGGGGCGGGCCGAGGTGGGCGACG
>JBBDQN010000047.1:0-53012 GCA_040905905.1 Acidimicrobiia bacterium | reverse complement strand
CTCCAACATCGCCAGTGACACCGTCCTCCTCCCCCAAGTGGCCACCCTCGAGCTGACCAAGGACGGCACCTATCAGGGTGACCTGGGGCGGGCCGAGGTGGGCGACGAGATCGACTATGCCTTCACCGTCACCAACACCGGCAACGTCACTTTGACCGAGGTGGCGGTTAGCGACTCGCTGGGGATCACGGTCACCTGCGACGACGCCACCCTGGCTCCCGATGCCAGCACCGACTGTGACGCCACCTACACCATCACCCAGGCGGACATCGACGACGGGCAGGTGGCCAACACCGCCACCGCCACCGCCGAAGGCCCCCAAGGTCAAGACGCCTCCAACATCGCCAGTGACACCGTCCTCCTCCCCCAAGTGGCCACCCTCGAGCTGGAGAAATCAGCGGCACCGACGACCTACAACACTGTTGGCCAGACCATCAGCTATAGCTTCCTGGTGACTAACACTGGCAACGTCACTCTAACGAACCTGTCGGTGATCGACTCTCACGTGACCACCGTCAGTTGCCCATCGACGACGATCGCCGCGGGCACCACGGTCACCTGCACTGGTAGTTACACGACCACCCAGGCCGACGTGGACAACGGCTCCGTCACCAACACGGCGACAGCCTCGGCGCAGGGCCCGCAGGGCCAGCCGGCTAGCCACACAGACTCGGCGACCGTGAATGTCGTGCTGGTCTCCACGAGCGCGCTCACGCACTCGGCGGCCAAGTCGACCACCGAGATCTCCAATCAGCTCGTGACCAACTTTGAGATCCTGCTCAACGGGCAGAACATCATCGTCGCCACGAACCCGGGGCAGTTCTTTTACCACCAGTGGGCGACCAACCCGTATTCGATCACCACCTCTTGGGAGTTCGAACTGGACTGGACGGACAAGTTCGAGGCGCAGACATCAGATGGCAACCCGATCAATGCGTTCATCCAGATGCCGGGTTCCAGCACCTTCACGAACTGGACCTCGCATTCCACGGACATTTGCTGGACGACGGCGAACGGTTGCCCGGCGAACAAGGGTCAAATAAGCGTCAACGATGTGCCGGCGGGAGCGACCGTTTGGGTTATGGCCCACATCGACTTCAAGCCGAAGGGCTCGAACATCTCGACGCTCACCCCCAACCCGATGCAGAGGCCCGTGACGTACGGGCCGCTGAGCTCGAGCATCATCATCCATAACCAAGAGAGCCCCGCCGTGGTAGGCACGAGTTTCTCTAGCACCACCGTCATCGGCCGCGGCAAGAAGGTCACCATGCTGTATGGGACGGCAACCAGTCCGTCGGGCGCGGTGATGGTCGACACTTGGGTCCAGGTCAAGCAAGGCACGAACACGGCCACCACGAAGACCGACTCCGGTGGCTCTTATGTCTTCTTCGACGGCCAGGGTTGCTCTGCGTATGACGGCATCCATGGTTCTTGTACAGGCACCTGGACCACGGCCCTCAACTTCGGCACTGGGAATGTGAGCAGTACTGTGACCTTCTTCGGCCAAGGTGCTTCGCCCACCGGAAGCGAGATGTTCCCGGCGGGCATCAAGGCTGAGGTGCGAACGGCTACGCAGGCCTTGCCTCTTGCGACGATTACGACGCCGTCTTACACATTCACGGTCAAGAAGGGCGACGCACACAACCGCGACTTCAAGTTCAAAAACTAGTCGCCAGCGTTGAGGTCAAGATCCAGGAGACGGAATTTTGCGAACTCGCTCACGCAATGCCGTACGCGCGAAGTTGCGCCCGATGTTGGGAGGGGCTACAACGATCCGGCCAGCCAGCTCCGGATCCACACGGATGAAACGTCTCGCCGTTGCCACTTGGGCCATCACGATCCTCACTGCATGCCAGGCCAGTTCATCGGCCTCGTCACCCGTGACCGAGCCAGAAGCGGCGCTTGGTCAGCTCTGCGACGCGGCAAGCTCATCGGGTCTGGAGGGTATTGCGACGCAGCTCGACGTCCTGGTGAATACGAACGATAAATCAGAGATCGAGGCAGCGAGCGCAACCGCACGGGCCAACCTCGAACTGCTCGAGCTTGAGGGTGACCAAGCCGAGTGGCGCGTGGCCAGCGTTGACGCTTTGAACCAGCTCGAGCGACGCATCGACGAGCCTGAGCGGCTGCCCGAGGTCGCCCGTCACGCGGCTCGCACCCTCCGCGGCCTCGAAGGCCGCATATGCTCCTGATTCCGGGGGACCGATGCGTGGGAGCCCATAGCGGAAGAACGCTGTGTGACACCTGATAGTGGTCACTTGCTCGACGGTCATGCCAACGAAGGCTGATAACCCTTCTGGTACCCTGCCGCTATTCCCGGGGCTGTAGCTCAGTTGGCAGAGCGCTTGCATGGCATGCAAGAGGCCAGGGGTTCAAGTCCCCTCAGCTCCACAAATGCCGAGGCAACGTGCTGGGGAACTCGGGTGTGTTCTGCCGGCAGAATGGGGATACGAGTGAGCGCGCCTGGTCGATGCGCTGCTCCATGGGTGGCAGGCCATGTCCGAGTGACACCTGCCTTCGGTCAGCGTGGTCGGCGGATTTGGGCTGCCCGGGCGTGGGCCTCGAGACCTTCGAGGCGTGCCAGCAGCATGGTGTCATCAATCAGAGACGTAGGGTTATCGAGCGCCGCCCAGGTGGGCGATCTCAAAAAGGTGAGGACCGAGAGACCTGACTGGTAGCGGGCGCTACCACCTGTGGGCAGGACGTGATTCGGCCCCACCCCGTAGTCGGCGAACGCCTCGGCAGTGCCGCTCCCGAGGAATAGCGATCCGTAGGAGCGAAGGTCCTCGACGAGGGGAGTGGGGTCGTCGATGTGGAGGGCGAGGTGTTCGGGGGCGAGCCGATTCGCGATCGAGGCCGCCTCGTGTAGAGATCCCACCACCAGACAGAACCCTTTCTCGAGCGCCCGTGATGCGGTTTCGGAGGTGGGGAGATCGGACAACTGGAGTCCGATGACTCCGTCCACCTCATCGGCCAGAGAGTGGCTGGTGGTGATCAACATCGGCACCGCGTCATCGTCGTGCTCGGCCTGGGCGATGAGGTCGGCGCTTACCAACTCTGGGTCGGCCGAATGGTCGGCGATGACCAGGATCTCACTCGGCCCGGCGAGACCGTCGATACCGATCTCGCCGTAGAGGTATTTCTTGGCCGCAGTGACCCAACGGTTGCCCGGCCCGACTACTAGGTCGCACGTGGGGGTCACCGTCCCGAAGGCGAGAGCCGCAATCGCCTGGGCCCCACCCACGGCCAGGAGCCCGTCGGCCCCGGCAACGGCGGCGGCGGCAACGGTGATAGACGTCGGCCTGGGAGAGGCGACCCAGACCGACTCCACCCCAGCCACCTGTGCCGGGATGACGGTCATCAGCACCGAGGAAGGCAGCGGATAGCGCCCCCCGGGAGCGTAGGCCCCCGCGGACGCAACTGGGATCCACCGATGCCCGGCCCGTCCCCCGGTGACCTCGATATCGAGATCCTTGAGGGAGTCACGCTGGGCGTCGGCGAATGACCGGATCCGACTGGCGACTCGTTCCAGGACTCCCCGTGCGTCGTCGGGGATGGACGCCAGGGTCTCCTCGAGTTGGCTGCGGTCGAAGACGATCTCGTCTTGGGGTCCGAGGTCGCCGAATGTTTCGGCGTGTTGGCGGAGCGCTGACCGACCCCGAAGTCGGACATCCTCGATGATGGCAGCGGCCTCGGCCAGCGTGTCAGATTCGACCGGTCTGCGAACGAACCGGATCGTCCCGGCGTCGACGCGGCGAAGATGGCTCATCGAGACTCCTTGGCCGTCATCGGTCGCCGGGTCACCCGTCGTTCCCTACGGTCGAGCTCGTTCTCGACTTCGTCGAGGGATACGCCCAACGCCGCCGTCTTGACCAACAGGAAATAGAGAAGGTCGGCCGCTTCCGCCACTACCCGGTCACGGTCCCCGGTTTTGGCCAACTCTTCGGCCTCTTCGCGGATCTTGGCTCCCAGGAGTATGGGGTCGTCGAGAAGTTTCTGAGTGTTGGAGCCGGGGTCCTTTTTCGGGATGAGGATTCGTCGTTGGAGCCGGCCCAGCCCGTGGTCCTGGCCCCAGCAGGTCCGATCCCCCGTGTGACAGAACCCGGGACCATGCTGGCGAACGGTGAAACGAAGAGTGTCGCGATCACAGTCGGCTTCCACCCCGAGGAGCTCCTGCACCGCGCCCGAGGTCTCCCCCTTGACCCACATACCTCGCGACCGGCTCTGATAGACCCCCCGTCTGATCTCGACAGCCCGCCGGACGCTCTCCCGGCTTGACCAGACGAGGCCGAGAGCGACGCCTGTCTCGTCTACGACGACGGTGGGCCACAGGCCGTGTACCCGATCCGAGACCAGGGGAGCGGTGACGGCATCTGCCAGCGAGATCGCCCCGGTGTAAAGCGCCATCCCGACCTGGGCGTCGGCGCCGAGCCGGTCGAGCGCCGCGATCTGCTCGGCCGTGTTGATGCCGCCGGCGATCGTCACTCGGGCCTCACCGGCGGCCGCGATCACCTGCTGAGCCAGGTCGAGGTCGGTCCCTCGGAGCTGTCCCTCACGCTCGACGAAGGTGACCTGAAAGCTGTCGCACAGGTCCCTCAACTCGGCGATTCGATTCAGAAGCCCCTGGCCCGTGGACTGGCGCCATCCGTGGCTGAGGACGTCGCCGTCCCGGGAGTCGAGAGCCACCATGACCCGATCCCGCGGAAGTGACGAGAGAAACTCGGGTGTGGCCGCGGTCCCGATGATGATCTTGGCGGCGCCGAGGTCCAGCCAGCGTCGGGCGGCGTCTAAGTGTCGGATGCCGCCCCCGACCCGAACCCGGCCCCGCCGGCAGAGTTCGGTGATGAGCTCCCGGTTGTGACCTTCCCCACGGGCGGCATCGATGTCGATGACCGCGACCTCGCCCACTACCGAGAATCGCTCCATGATCGGTAACGGGTCTCCGGCTTCGATGGCGAGAACCTCTCCTCCTACCAACTGGACCGCCTGGCCACCGGAGATGTCGATTGACGGGATGATCATCGTCTCACCGTGATCCCCGCCCGGCTCAGCCCGAGCTTGAGGTCGGCGACTGTGGTATCGCCGTCGTGGAGGATCGAGGCCACCAGCGCCGCCGAGGCACCGGCACGGATCGCCGCGACGAGATGCTCGAAGCGGGCGGCCCCGCCGGAGGCGATCACAGGCACCGTGACCGAGCTGGCGACGGCCGCAATCAGGTCCACGTCATAGCCGTCACGGGTCCCGTCACGATCCCAACTGGTGAGGAGGATCTCGCCTGCTCCCAAGGTGGTCGCCGTCCGGCACCATTCCACGGCGTCGAGACCGGTGCGATCAGACCCGCTTTGCACCACGACCTCCCAGCCACCACTGGGGCGGGAGGCCGCGTCCACCGCCACGACCGTGCATTGGGACCCAAAGCGCGAGGCGATCTCGGCAACCAGATCGGGGCGGCTCACTGCCGCCGTGTTGACCGCGACCTTGTCGGCGCCGGCGTCGAGCAGGCGCCCGGCGTCGGACTCGTGTCGGACACCTCCTCCCACGGTCAGCGGGATGGAGAGGACCGACCGCACCGCTTGTACTGTCTCGACCGCGTTGGCCCTGCCCTCCGGCGTCGCCGAGACGTCGAGGAGGATGATCTCGTCCGCCCCCTGTTCTTGGTAGGCGGCGGCGTTCTTCACCGGATCGCCGGCGTCGCGCAGCTCCTGGAAACGGACCCCCTTGACGACCCGGCCATCCTTGATGTCGAGACATGGGATGACCCTTGCCGCCAGCATCAGGTCACCTTCCCGAGCCAGCGACGCAACAGGTTGGATCCCCAAGCTCCGGAGAGTTCGGGGTGGAACTGACAGGCCAGCACCGCTCCCCGCTCCATCGCCGATACGAAGCTTCCGCCGTAGTCGGTGGTCGCTCCCGACCAGTTCTCCGGAAGTTGGGGGACCTTGTAGGAGTGGGCGAAATACGCCCATCCCGGCTCTAGCGATATCGACCCGTCGGGTTCGACCATGTTCCACCCGAGTTGGGGAACCCGGACATCGCCGGCGAACCGGGTGACGGTCGCGGGCGCGATCCCGAGCCCGGCCGCATCGGGGCTTTCATCGCTCGCGGCAAACAGGAGTTGCATCCCGAGACAGATCGCCAAAGTGGGCTGACCGCTCTCGATGCGGGTGGTCAAGGCCCTCCGCATCCCCAACTGGTCGATTCGGTTGATAGCGGGGGCGAAGGCACCCACGCCCGGAAGGACAACCAGGTCCGCCTCCTCGATGTCCTTAGGGTTCAGGGCCACAACGGGCTCGGCATCGAGACGCTTGAACGCGGCGATCACCGAGGCCGTGTTGGCGGTGCCAGTGGGGACGACCACGACCCGTCTCAAACCAAAGACCCTTTGGTGCTCGGAATGTCGTCTCCGATAACGGTCACTGCCGTGCGGAGGGCGATCGCGGCCGCCTTGAAGGCGGACTCGGCCTTGTGATGGTCGTTGTCACCCCGGATCACGTCGACGTGGAGGGCCATCCGGGCCTCCACGGCCAGGGAGCGGAGGAAATGGGTCAGGTTCTCGGCTGCGACATCCCCGATGGTGTCCCGGGTGAGGGAGAGATGGATCTCGGGCCATGGCCGTCCTGAAAGATCGATGACGGCCCGTGACAACGACTCATCGAGAGGGGCATAGGAAGAGCCGAACCGGGTGATCCCGGCCCGGTCACCTAGGGCCTCGTTGATCGCCCTCCCCAAGACGATGGCACAATCCTCAACGGTGTGATGGTCGTCAATGTGGGTGTCCCCTCCCGCCACCAGGTCCAGGTCGAGGCCCCCGTGTTTGGCGAGGGCGCTGATCATGTGGTCGAGGAACCCGAGTCCGGTCTTGATATTGCACTGCCCGGTGCCGTCTAGGTCGAGCCGGCATTCGATGCTGGTCTCCGAGGTCTCCCTCCTGATCTCTGCTCTACGTTTCATGACAACAAACCCTCCAGATCCTTCGTGGTTTCGAGGATGCGAGCTGCGCTCCGGAGGCTCTCTCGCGCCCGGTCGGGGTTGTCGCCGGGGGCAACCACCCCAATCGGCACCACCCCGGCGGCTCTGGCCGCATTCAGGTCGTCAGGGGTGTCACCGAGCAACCAGGCCCGGCCCGCGCCGAGCAGGTTCAGTGCGAGTCGCACCGGAGCAGGGTCGGGTTTGAGCGGAGCGTCGTCCCGGGTCACCAGGGTCGAGACCCCGCCTTTGAGGTCGAACCGCTCCAAGAACTCCTCGGCATCGGTTCGGGGCCGGCCGGTGACGACGGCGAGAGGCGTGGATTCGGCCCATCTGGCCCAGGTCGCATGGTCGACGATCGGGGTTTCGTGGATCTTCAATCCCGGAGACCCGTTGGATCCTTGATAGAGGGTTTCGAATCGGTCGATAACCTCGTCGAGGGGAGCCTCGACCCCCCGTTCCAGGCAGAGCCCCCTCGCCAACCCCCAATCGTCGGCGGCGTTGCCCGCCGCCTTCGCCCTCTCGATGTCGGCGAGGGATATGTCGACTCCGAAGCTTCGAGCCGTCTTCACGATCGCGATCGTCCGTGATCTGCTGACATCGGCGAGGACGCCGTCCATGTCGAAGATGATCGCTTCGGGGACGAGCACCGTCGCCAGGGTGCTGGTCAGCCGCTCGAAGTCGGCCGGCTGGCCGGGGAGGGTGATGCGTACCATCGACTCCAGGCCCGGTCGGTCCGGAAACCAGCGGAGCCCGACTCCGAGAGCGGCAGTGGCCGACATCAGCCACGAGGCGTCGTCGCACTCGGTGAGCACGAAATTGGCCTCGGAAGGGAACGGCCGGGTGCCAAGGTCGGACAGGAGGGAAGTCAGATCGATCCGTTCCCGCTTCACCTCCTCGACAAACCCGGTCAGCTCAGAAATAGGTCGCTCCAAGCGCCGGACTGCCAGTGCGGCTGACAAAGCGGCGACCGGATACGGGTTGCCGTATGCGGCGACCTCGGTCACGAGGTCGGGCCGCCCTAGGAGATAGCCAACTCGCAGCCCGGCCAGCCCGTAGGCCTTGGACATGGTCCGGATCACTACGACGTTGCCGAGTTCGAGGACCGCTTGGGTCAGGTCGTGGGTGGCGAACTCGGTGTAGGCGGCGTCGAGAACCAACAACGGAGCCTCGCCGGCGACGTTGCGCAGGTCGGCCTCGACGGCCACCGCACCGGTCGGGTTGTTGGGAGAGACGATGAAGACCGCATCGGTTTGCTCGTTGATGGACGCAATGAGGTCCTCGGTGGGGAGAGCCCCGATCCACCAGGGGGTTTCGATCAGCCGGGCGCCGCTTTGTTCGGTGTAGCGGGGGATCATCTCGAAGGTGGGATAGGTAGACACCACCTGTCGCCCGCGACCGACCCGTGCCAGGAAGCAACGGAACAAGGCATCGTCCCCGCCGGCGGTGACCAGGACCGAGTCTTCGGACACACCGTGGAGACGTGCGAGGGCCCTTCTGAGGTCAGTGGTGTCGGGGTAGCGGCTCACATCCCGCTGCGGGTCGGGGATGGAAGCGAGAAGCTCCTCGGCGCGGGTCCTACCCTCGTTCTTGGAGAGATCGAGATCGATGGGGACCGTAAACCCTGGTAGGACATAGCTCGTCGGCTGGGTCATGGCACGAGCTGTTCCAGCCGTGACACCGCGATGTCGGTGGCTCCTCGCTCTTTGAGCAACGGGATGAGGGTTCGGAGATCAGATCGGGGAACCGCCGCCTTTACCGCCAGACCATCGCCGCCATGGAGCGAGGCGATGGTCGGCTCCCGCATCGACGGCAGGATCGCGATCACCGACTCCAAGTCGTCATGGGAGACATTGAGCTCCACCATGGCCCTGTCGCGGGCTTCGATCACCGAGAGAAGAGTGAGGACCAGGCCGTCGATCGCGCTCTTCTTCGCCGGAGAGTCGAGCGCCTGGGGGCTGGCATAGAGACGGGTCGAAGAGCGCAGCAACTCGTCAACAACGACGAGACCGTTAGCAGCGAGCGTCTCTCCGGTGGCGCTGATGTCGACGATGACGTCTGCGTCTTCAGGAGGGAAGACCTCAGTCGCCCCGTACGAGTGGACAAAGGTCGCATCCACACCTTGTTTAACGATCCAATTGCGGGTGAGACGCTCATACTCGCTGGCGATCACCAGATGCCTCCCAGGTAGTGAGCCATTCACGAGGAGGGCATTCGGTGTTGCCGCCACCATCCGCACCGGATCGAGACCGGTATCGAGAAGCTCTACTAGGTCAGCTGACTTCTCGGCGACCCAGTCGGCGCCGGCGAACCCGACATCCCGGGAACCGGCCGCCAGCATCTCCACAATGTTCTGCGGCTTGAGCATCTTGACCTCGTACCCGGGCACCGAAAGGACTGGGCGATAGCCGCGAGGACCGGCCCGCAGCTCCATGCCGGCCGCGGCGAGCAGGGTGATGACCCCAGGCTCGATCCGCCCCTTGGGGACCGCGAGATGGATTATCTGTCCATTGTCGAGAGAAGCCATATG
The DNA here is from genome assembly GCA_040905905.1 of Acidimicrobiia bacterium. Taxonomy (GTDB): domain Bacteria; phylum Actinomycetota; class Acidimicrobiia; order Spongiisociales; family ZC4RG35; genus JAICND01. The sequence continues at coordinate 43,516 of JBBDQN010000047.1, read as the reverse complement.
GGCTCTTTCCCGCCGTCTGCTGCGGTGGGTTTGCCCGTAAACGAGAAACGCCGACCGCTGAGGTCGGCGTGTGGGTTGTTGTTGCTTTCGCTATTCGCCCACTATCAGCCGACCCGTGACGGGTGGTGATGATGGGCGTGGGCGAAAAGCTGGGTCATGTGAATCCCAGAGCCTAACCATGCAGGTACGTCGGCCGCAACAGTGACTAGACGGCGACCATTGCGAAAGAACCATCTGCTGCGGGAGCAGCTTTCCGTTCTTGTGACGGTTGACCCGTTAAATACGGGTGTGATGTCGCGCGACATGGGTAACGGTTAGGTCGCGGGTGATTGGTAACGGTTGGCAAGGTTAGACCTGGGGTTTTTGGGGGAATTATCTACTTGGCGCACCCAACGAACCGGAACTATCAGGTTTGCTCTCGATACCTGGATCGCCCACTGTTGACCTGAGTGATGATGCTTTGGAGGACTGCCAGCGACTGGTAGTAGCCGCTGTCGGTTAGGTCGACGTAGTTGGATTCGAGTTCCTGGTCGTCCCAGTCCAGTTGAACTAGATCGACTCCGTAAACCCGATCATCCTCCCCTACATAGCGAGGATTTCGAATCGCTAGGCATTCACAATCGGGATGAAGATTCTCAAACACTTACTGGCCTCGATTAAGCTGCTTACCGGACAACTAAGTGCTCCCGCCGGGGTTCGAACCCGGATGCGCCGTAGCGCCGTCGATCCCAAGTCGACTGCCTATACCAAGAATTCGGCGACGGGAGCGAGGTTGTCGCCCAAGAAGGGCAAGGCCTCTTCGGCCTTCGCTAAAGCCTTCCTGGGCTCGTTCTAAGGAGGGTCCATGACCGGGCCTTTCTGGTTAAACGGATCTGCAACGGCCCCACCCCAAGTGGGGCCGTTAGCAGTATAGGCCTGTCCGCCCGATCTGTTGTTCCGCTTGTCATCCCCTCTTGCGGCATGCCCGACCCGGCGCTAGCAGGACTGTCTACGTTGCGGTAGACTGTCTGCATCCGCTACCAGATAGGGCTAGACATGACCGTTACCAATGTTGTCGGAGTGGGCGATTCCAAAGAGCTGACGAGATTTCCGTACTTTGGTCTCGACGATGCCGAGAGAACGGTCCAGATCATCCACCGCGAGTACGGTGGCGAATGCGCTACGGACCAACTCGCCGCTGCTTTGGACTCAAAACTAACAAGCGGCGCATTTAGAAGTCGGGCTTCCGCACTGGCCCAATTCGGCTTAGTAAAGACGGGCGGTGGCAGAATTTCGCTGACCCCGCTCGGCCGGGCCATCGTTGACCAGAGCCGTCAGAAGAAGGCACGGGTCGCGGCTTTTCTGAATGTGCCGCTGTACCGAGCGGTCTATGAGCGATTCCGTGGTTCCACCCTGCCGACTGATGACGGTTTGGAGCGAGTCATGGAAAGGGAAGGCGTAACAGCGAATCAGACGGATCGAGCCCGACAAGCCTTCCAACGCTCCGCAAGGCACGCGGGATTCTTCGCTCACGGGCCAGACCGCCTCGTTCAACCGCCGCTAGGTAGTACTGGCGCAGCGGCCGAGCCTGTCGAATCTAAGCTAGAACTACCGCTGATCGGTGCCGCCAAAGAGGAACGTCGAATGCCGCCGACACAAGAAGTCAGCTTTCCAAACCCCCTTATACAAGGGCTCTTCTTGCAACTTCCGGACCCCGACACCGCGTTCGATCAAGCCGCTCAGACTCAGTGGCTGGAGCTTGCCAAGGTCATCCTTGCAACCGTCTGGCGAACCCGCCTCGAGTCCGGAGCGGCAACCGGCGTTCCGTCAACAATGTCCACGGAGGATACGGATGGCACAAAAGAAGCCAGGTAGACCTCAGGAGAAAGTCCATATTCCGCTTGGCTTCAAGGAAGCCGTTAGCGATCTCCTGAAGGTAAAACCCGCCGACGGCCCCAAGCAAAAACGCAAGACCCCCCCCACGAAGCGCCCCAAATAGGTTCCGATCTAGGTGCAGTACGCGGTCTAGACTTTCCCCTTACAGAGGAAGGAGGCACCTATGGCGACCGTTCGCGACACCGCGGCCGCCATTATCATTGCCGTCGGGCCAGTCGATCAATGGAAGCTGCAAAAGCTGCTCTATTACGCGCAGGCCTGGAGCCAGGCATGGCGGGACGAGCCGCTATTTCAGGAACCGGTCGAAGCATGGCGTTGGGGTCCTGTCGTCGAGGTTGTGTACCAGGACTACAAGGCGTTCGGAAAGGAGCCCTTCGCTGAACCAGTCTCGGGCAATCGCAAGGCTTTGACCGGTGATGAGTGCGCAACTCTGAGCGGAGTACTGAACCGCTACGGGAAACTCAGCGGCAAGGATCTCGCGGCTTTGACCCACGAAGACGAGGCTTGGCAAGAGGCTTGGGGTCGGAGGCAAGGTCTATTTCGGGGTCGCCGTCCGATCGGTTTGCCGAAGATGGCTAGGTCGGTCAGGCGCAGCCCATTCGGACAGAATCGCCAAGAATCGCTTGTTGACCTCGACGAAACCCTTGTCGCGAAAGCGGCTGAAGGTGACGGAGCGGCCTTGCACGAACTTTTCAGGAGACCGTAGGCGATTTGTACGCAAGGCGTCGTCCGGCGCTCTGACGAACAGCCCGCTCTGTCCGCTCCGCGTCAGTCAGCCTGCGAGTCGAATACCGATAGTCAAATTCGTTCAAGTACCGCTGCAAGTGCTGCCGGGAAACGTGGTGGTAGGTGCCGTCGAGGCTTGACTTCAATTGGCCGAAGAATCCCTCGACAGTGTTCGTCGCCTTAACGAAATGGCCTGACAGGTGAACTTGCGCCAAATAGTGGGTTTTGCGCCATCTACGGTCTCTCGCCCGCACCACCGACTTCCAATGAAGCAAAAGGGCCAACGCCAGCGTGAGAGAGCCACTGAGGGCGAACCAGCCGCTACGCCCTCGGTGTCCGGTGACTGAGCGGTCAATGCCCAAGCAAAGACCATCCCGGCCGAGAGGCCGTAAACGAATACAGCCCCCGATGTCATAGCGGTTGTCTGCCTTAAGCCGAACCATATAGGAGTTGAGCAAACGCCATCAGGGTGACGAATCGAACCGCCCGGGCTTGTCGGCTCAATAGGGACATTGCGATGAGCCCGGTTCTTTGTCTCCGAGGTGACCTTCCAGGGTTTGATGATGGTGGGAGAGCCTCCAGGGTGACCGACGGAAGCTGGCAAATGGTCATTACTCTTGGCGGGCGTGGCGGATCTACGCATCAGGTAGCGTCCCGAGCGCGTTCCTTGAATCCTCCCGACTGCCTCATCGCCAGTCACCCCCGCCACTTCGACCGGACCACCTGGTTACCCGACGGCCGCTAGCTTCCCTCGACGATGAGGGCGATACCTGGTAGAGAGCGTTCTGTTCGATTCTCTAGTAGATCCGGATGGCCACATTCTTGGTTTGCGTGTAATGGAGCAACGCCTCGAGACCTTTCTCTCTGCCGAATCCACTTTGCTTGTACCCACCGAACGGGGTTTCTTCACCGCCTGCGAAGTATTCGTTGACGTAGATCTGACCGGCTCGAATGTTCGTCGCTAGCCGCAGAGCGCGGTTGAGGTCTTTGGTGAAAATACCGGCGGCTAATCCGTAAGGCGTATTGTTGGCCAGCGTGATCGCTTCGTCCTCGTCGTCGAAGGTGAGGATGGCTAAGACCGGGCCAAAGATCTCTTCTTGGGCGATCTGGGTGTCAGGGCCCACCCGGTCCAAGATCGTGGGTGCAATGAAGTAGCCGCGGTCGAGTCCGACGGGCCGACCACCCCCAGCTATCAGTTCTGCTCCGTCTTCCTGGCCGATGCGGATGAAGTTAAGGACCCGGTCGTATTGGGTTTGGGAGATCAGAGGTCCCATGTCTGTGCCTTCGATACCGGGTCCAATGCGCAGACGGGAGACCTGCTCGACAAGATGATGGATGACCTGGTCCTTGATGCTGCTATGAACGATGAGTCGTGAGCAGGCGTTGCAGAACTGTCCGCTGTTGCTGTAGATGCCCTTGACGGTTTGGGCGGTGGCGGAGGCGATGTCTGCGTCGGCGAAGATCAGACTCGGGGATTTGCCACCGAGTTCCAACACTAATGGTGTGATGTGCTCGGCGGCTGCGTGCATCACCTGGCGGCCGGTTTCGATGGATCCGGTGAAGGTGATGCCATCTATCTCGGGGTGGTGGGTGAGGTAGGCGCCTACGTCTGATCCGGGTCCTGTGACAACGTTGTAAACGCCCGCCGGGATGCCGACTTGCTCGAATAGCTCGCCGAGAAGAAGAGCGGTGAGGGGCGTCTCCGTTGCCGGCTTGACGACAGCAGTGTTGCCGACGGCCAGGGCGGCAGCGACGCTGCGGCCGATCATGTTGAGCGGGGCATTCCAGGGAATGATGTGGGCGGTGACGCCGAGCGGCTCTCTGAGTGTGAAGTCGAGGTAGTCGGGTCCGAGGGGAATGGTGCTCCCCTGCACCTTGTCGGCGGCACCGGCGTAGTAACGGAAGTAGCGGACCGTGCTGGCGATTTCTCGTCGAGAGCGTTGAATGGGCTTGCCCGAGTCCCTCGTCTCGAGCTCAGCGAACTCTTCGGCTCGGCCTTCTAGCGCTCGGCTCAACTCGTAGAGCAGCTCGACTCGTCGCTTGGGAAGAGTGGCTCGCCATTCGCCGTCAACGGCTTTTCGGGCTGCGTGGATTGCCCGGTCGACGTCCTCTCTGGTACCGCGGGCCACGTTAGCGACAACCTCCTCGGTGGCAGGATCGAAGGTTTCGAAGGTGGCGCTGTCGGAGCTCGGCGTCCAGGTTCCGTCAATAAATAGGCGGAGTGTTGGGGTGTTCAGGTTACGGCCCTTCGTTCGGCGCCGTTTGATGGCGCTTCGGGGCTTGTTCATAGATCGGGCCTTGGCCGAGCCAACTCTGTCCTAGCATTCGGCGCCGACCTGGGACGTCTCGATGATCGACAATCACTGCCATCCGTTCGACCTCGAGCCGGGACTGTTCGATCTGCGACGGGCAGCCATCGACCTGTCCGAGATGGTGACTGACACTGCGGTAGAGCCGCGACAAGAGAGGATGGCTCCCCTGTGGAGGGCTGTCCTGCGGTCGAGATTGGCGGAAAGGCTCGAGGTTGCGGTTGATGACCTTGATTTGGCGCGGGCTGAAGCTGTTCGGGACTATCGCTCCTACGTCGGCGGTCTTTTTTCTGACGCTGGGATCACCGATCTTGTTATGGATCCCAGCTGGCCGCCCGGGTCGGCCGACCGAGTGGCCGACTTCGCATCGCTTTCTGGTTGCCGAGTGCATCCGGTGCTGCGTTTGGAAAGCATCATCGATCCGCTGCTCGAGCAGAGGGCATCCTTTGGCGACGTAATGGAAGGTTTGGATGGGGCTCTTTCCCACGCATATGAGAACGGCTACCGCGCGCTCAAATCGGCTGTGGCTTACCGGACCGGCCTGGCCATCGTCCCTGACGTTTCGGAACAGGCGGCCCGGATGTCGCTTTCCGCTGACGGCCCCGCTCATCGGCAGGCCAAGCCGCTGCGTGACTTCGTGCTGCGTCGCGTTCTCCGGTTTGCAGCTGACCAAGGCCTGCCTGTCCAGATCCACACAGGATTCGGCGACTCGGATTTGCGCCTCGGTGAGGCAAACCCGCTCCTTCTCGAGGAGCTGCTTCGCACCCCCGAGGGGTCTGCTGCTCAGATCGTGTTGCTTCATGGAGGTTTTCCGTTTCAGGAGGAAGCCGCCTTTCTCTCCGCCGCTCGTCCGAATGTTCTGGTCGACCTCTCTCTGATGGGTGTTTTCGCCCCGGCAGCCCTTGCGGAGGCCATTGTGCGAGTGGCCGGGTTGGCGCCACCCGACCGTATCGTGGCCGGAACCGACGGGTACGGGCTCCCGGAGGTTTTCTGGTTGAGCGCGATCCTGCTCCGGGAAGCGTGGCAACAAGCCAGCGTCCGATTTCGCCAGCTAGGCGCCGACTCGACGTGGGTCAAAGCTGCCGGTGATGCGATCTTCGAGGGTAATGGCCGACGGCTGTATCGGCTGGACGAGCCTTGAAGGACCTGTTCCAGCTTTCGAGGCGGTTGCTGTGGTGAAAGGCTCCGGTTTTGGGGAGAGACACACTGAGCGGAGGGGAACTTGACCTCGCCGTCGTCCGGGTAGGGCGGCGCCATTTCGACTCGGCCAGACAGTGTCGCGATCCGAACTGTTTCGAGTTCACAGTCGACAGCCGAGAGGCCGTTCATCTCAGAAATCGAGCGGCTGTGGGTCGGCGCCGAGCACCCCTTGCTTGCGTAGGTCTTCGAGCTCTTCCATACGCAGGCGGGCCTGGTCCCCCAGACGGGAGACGAGGGCGGCGACGAGCGCTTCAACAAGTGCGAAGCTGGCGGTCATCGAGTCAAACGGTGAGCCGCTTTCGCCGGCTGTCCATAACACGTGGCGGGCATGGCCGGCGATGGGCGACATCCACCGGTCGGTAACCAACACCACGTAGATCCCACGACTATGCGCTTGGCGTGCCAGGGCGATGGTGTCGGCCTGGTACCGGCGATAGTCGAAAACGACGATGACGTCGCGTTTGCGGAGGTCGGCGAGTTCCTCGTTCCAGGGAGTGGGCCCATGTCCCAACAACCGTGCGTTTTTGAGAACTTGGTGGAGGCGTGCATACAGATAGGATGCGATCACCCGGCTCATCCGACCACCGGTACAGGCAATGTGCCTGCGAGGATCGCTCAGTAGGTCTATCACCCGCTCGAACTCGGATGTGTCGAGTTGTTCAAAGGTTTCGGTGAGGTCAGCAACAAGACCGTTGAGGGTTGTCTTGAGTATCCCGAGGTGGTCTGTCACCGGAAGCTCTTTGGGGTAGCGGACGATCGGGGAGCTGACTTGGGCCTGGATCTCTTGGTGCAAGGTTTGTTGGAACTCCCGGTAACCGTCGAAGCCGAGCTTCGTATTGAACCGTGTGACCGTGGGACCGCTGACGCTGGCTCGCTCGGCCAGCTCGGTAATGCTCTCCAAGCCGGCGATCGGGTAGGCGGCCAGGAGCACCTGTGCCACCTTGCGCTCGGCGGGTGACAGGGCGGGCAGGGTTTGCAGGACTCGCTCTCGGACTGTCATGTCGTGTCGTTGGGCAGGCATCAACGTTATCGTAACGACTCTTACAGAAACCCAACATCTGGCCCATATCGGAAAAGTTCTTGACAGGATCGCACAGCGTCTTTACCGTGCGCCGCGCTGCTAGAGCGGAGGCGGATCGATGGCGCGGCTCGAGGACATCAGTGTTGGCAAAGTCGACTTTGTGGAGCGCAACGGCCTGTGGACCGACGAGCAACAAGAGGCGGCCCAGCGGGTCCAGGCCCAGATCGAGGAACGTGAGCTAACAACGGTGCGTGTGTCGTGGGGAGACCAACACGGAATCGTGCGGGGAAAGACGTTGACCACACACGACTTCTTCCATGCGATGCGCAATGGGATCGACTTCCAGACGGCCACCCTCTACATGGATACGACTAACAACCTGTTCGCTCCAATGTTCAGCTCGAGGGGCGGTTTGGACATGGAAGAGCTTGCGGGTGGGCCCGACTCGATCCTGGTTCCGGATCCGACCACGTTCAGAGTGCTTCCCTGGACCCCGAAGACGGGTTGGGTGCTGTCCGACATGTACTTTTCTAACGGTTCACTGGTGCCTTTCGACACCCGGGGGTTACTACGCCGAGTCCTTGCCGACCTGCAATCGCAGGATTACGAATACATCTCGGGGCTCGAGGTCGAGTGGTATATCACCAAGCTTGAGGATGCCATGCTCCAACCGCACCAGGTGGGCTGGCCTCCCGATCCGCCAAAGGTGAGTGCGGTCGCTCACGGTTTCCAGTATCTGACCGAGCACCGCAACGACGAGATCGATCCGATCCTGCAGGTGCTGTTGGACAACCTCACCGCCCTCGGCCTACCACTGCGGACAATGGAGGACGAATGGGGACCCGGCCAATGCGAATTCACGTTCGACCCGGTCCGGGGGCTGGAGTCTGCTGACAATATGCTGCTGTTCCGGACAGCCGCCAAGCAAATCTGTCGACGGAACGGCTACCACGCCACGTTTATGACTCGTCCCGGGCTGCCCAACTTTTTTTCGAGCGGCTGGCATCTTCATCAGTCTCTTCGCAGCATCAAAGAAGGAGCGAACTCGTTCACCAATCGGGCTAAGAACGGTGAACCTTTGTCTGCGATGGGTAAGTTCTTCGTTGGCGGTCTGTTGAAACACGCCCACGAGGCGTCGCCATTCACCACGCCCACCATCAATGGCTATAAGCGTTTCAAGCCCTATTCGTTCGCTCCGGACCGGGTGACCTGGGCCCTCGAGAACCGGGCGGCCCTTATCCGAGTGATCGGAGGGCCAGGAGACGAAACCGCCCACATCGAGAATCGGGCAGGCGAACCCTGCGCCAACCCCTACCTCTATATGGCGTCGCAGATCATCGCCGGGATGGACGGGGTAAAGAACAAGATCGACCCGGGACCACTCAGCGAATCACCCTATGAGGCAGACGCACCGAAGATGCCCCGCAGCCTGATGGAGTCGATCGCGGCGCTCAACCAAAGCGAGCTTTACCGCAGAGAGCTAAGCGACCGATTCGTCGACTACTTCGTGGCGCTCAAGAACTCCGAAATCAATCGGTTCCTCGATTACGTCACCGATTGGGAGCACCGCGAGTACTTTGAGATCTTCTAGACATGCGCCCGATCATCGGTGTGTCAACCCTGATCAGGGATCTGCCGTCATCCTTCGGGCCGCTGGACGTACATGTGGTTGCCCGGCTCTACACGCGCGCCATCAGGGAAGCCGGAGGCGTGCCGGTGCTGCTCCCGATCACCACCGATGTCGACGAAATCGCAGTCCTGCTCGGGCGGGTCCACGGTCTTTGCATCACTGGTGGTGGCGATGTCGACCCATCGTGTTATGGACGGGCCACCACCGACACGGTGTATGGCGTGGATCGAGAGCGGGACGCCTTCGACTTGGCCCTTGCCCGGTCCGCTCACGACCTAAGCCTCCCCGTCCTTGCGATATGTCGAGGAGCCCAGGTTGTCAACGTCGCCTTGGGCGGGGATCTCGTGATTGATATCCCCTTGGAAGTCAGCGGTTCCGTCAACCATCGACTCGAGCAGGAGGGCGAAGTCGCCAGCCATCCCGTGCGGCTTGATCCCGAGTCCAGCCTCGCCCGGATGTTGGGCCCGAACGAGGTCACCGTCAACTCGTCACATCACCAATCCTGTTCACGCCTTGGAAAGGGGCTCCGAGCTGCTGCCTGGTCCGAAGATGGCGTGATCGAAGCAATAGAAGCACAAGACCAGAGCTGGCCCATGTTGGGCGTGCAGTGGCATCCCGAGTTTCGTACACCCGACAACATCGCCTCACGCCGACCATTCGATGCGCTTGTTGCTGCCGCCAGAGAGGCGGCAGGCGGTTACGCGTACGAGGCCTTATCGCGGAAACGATCCGCTACCGGCCAACAAACCTAGAGGAGGAGACATGGGTCCGGTCGTATTGCTCGCAGCGTCGTTCCTGTTCCTTGCAGACTCGGCTTTCCTATTCGGCAAGGCGGAGGCGAAGGGGATGGGTGCCGTCAACGCTGTTTTGGGTGGATTGATGGCAATAATGGGACTCCAAATCGGCTTCACCGCCAACGGTGAGGCGTTTTCGCTGATCCTCAGTACCCTCAGTCTCACCTTTGCCACGTTCTATCTCGTGCTGGCCTGGAGTCTTCTGGGTGGATTCGCTTTGAAAGGACTTGGGTGGTACTGCTTAGGTGCTGGCCTGTGGGTGCTGATCTCCGCTTTCTATTTCTTTGTTGAGGCACGGGACAACTACTTCGGTGTGTTTGCTCTCGTGTGGTCGATACTATTCCTGGCGGCATGGGGCAACCTTTCGTACGACAATGCCAGGCTTGGCAAGGTCGTCCGCTGGATTCTCGGAGTGGGGTCAATTATCACGCTCATGATTCCCGCTTACCTATTGATCGTCGGCCAGTGGCCGCCCTTCTAGTCAGGTGTCTGTCTTGACTAGCAACTTGGCATTCATCCGAGGGAGAGGGGAGGCGGAGAGGAGCTCGTGACCGAGGAGACCAGTACCTGGCGAGGAGCAAGGGTCGGGAGGATGACCCCCGACGAGATGAATGAGTTCCTTCAGGGTCCGTGGCTGGCTCGCCTGGCGTGCCTAAAACCGGATGGCTGGCCATACGTCGTGCCAGTCTGGTACCACTGGGACGGCGTCGGCTTCTGGGTAATCCCACGGGCACGATCGGAGTGGGCACACTTCATGGCGCTTGATCCCAGGGTTTGCCTCGTCGTCGACGAGCCCGATCCACCCATCCGCAAGGTGATGTGTGAAGGTACCGCCGTCGTTGTCGAGGCCGGCGTCGGTCCCTACCTCGACGACGGTGAAAAGTCGATTTGGAACAAGATCGGGGAGAAGTACACCGGGCCTCGTTACCTCGGTGAAGAACGATCGAAAGAATACCGTGGCTCGGTGAACGTCGAACCTTGTTGGACATTCAAGATTGTGCCTCGCAGGATCATCACCTGGCAGGGGTTCGATTGGGCCAGCCGTTACAAGCACTCAGAGTTCTACCCCGACGAGCATGGTGATCCCCGTGTGCGGACGGCTTTCCCGGGATAATCGAAGGCCCATGGCACATCTAGTGAGGAACCCTGGTGTTTGCTGATCTCACTGGCAAAACGGCGCTCATAACCGGCGCCGGTTCCGGAATCGGTCGAGGTATAGCCCGCGCACTCGCTGAACAGGGCGCCCGACTGGCTATTACCGACGTCAACCCCGATTGGGCTGCCCAAGTCAAGAGCGAACTTAGTCCGGATACGATGGACCTGGCCCTTGACGTCACCGACCCGAGTTCGGTCGGGGCAGCTATATATACAGTGCTAGAGCGGTGGGGGACCCTCGAAATCCTGGTCAACAACGCCGGTGTGGCTGCGGATCCGAAGCGGACCACCCCCGGCGACCGGGAAGAGGACTGGGACCGGACCTTCGCGGTCAACGTCAAAGGCACCGTTCACTGTTGTGACGCTCTCGTTCCTCATATGCGTGAACGTCGGTCCGGTAGGATCATCAATATCGCCTCGATGGCTGGTCACGCGGCCAGGGGTACCGGCGGCGCCTACGCTGCAAGCAAGGCAGCCGTCCTCCGCTACACCAAGGGGCTAGCCAGACCACTTTCGCAATACCAGATAACTGTCAACGCTATATGCCCCGGTGCGGTCTGGGAGACTCGTTTCCAGGAGGGGGAAGTCGAAGCGCTTCGGCGACACAACCCCACCCTCAGTGATCTGGACGACTACCAGGTGTTCTGGAGTCAGTACGAGAATGTGATCCCGATGGGCCGCCCCCAAACACCCGAAGACATCGGCAAGCTAGCCGCGTTTCTCGCTTCGGACGATGCCCGTAACATCACCGGCCAGTGCATTCATGTTGATGGGGGTGCCCTACTTCGTGACTAATCGTGGATGCCGGACGGCCCAGCACCCACACCGATATGGTCCCGCCTTTGAGGGGTCGGGTCAACCACCGGAGCTGATTCCAGTCGGCATTCCAGTCGCGAAACACAACGATCGCGCTGCACATCACAACTGACCCGCGTCCCGTCAAAGTGCTACATCCGATACTTGTCATCCAACACACAACCGACCCTGACACCGGTTGGCTCGCCGAAGCGATAACCCAAACGGGACACGTTGAACACGTCGTCCAGCCACACCGCAGTGAAGGTCTGCCGCCGATCGAACAACTCATGGCGGTGGTTGTCCTGGGAGGATCCCAAAGTGCGTACGAAGATGACCGTCACCCGTATCTTGCGGAGGAGAAGCAATACCTGAAAAGGGTGGATCAGGCTGGCGTACCAATTCTCGGGATCTGCCTAGGTGCCCAGCTCCTGGCCGATGCCCTCGGTGGTCATGTCTACCGGGCACCCAGCAGCGAAGTCGGCTATCCACAATTACACCTCACTCGCGCTGGGCGACACGACCCCGTGCTACGCCAGTTAAAAGGGCCCGTCTTCGTATGGCATCACGACACATTCACCGTTCCCCCAGGCGCCGATGTTTTGGCCAAGACCGACCGTTATCCCCACGCCTATCGCAAAGGCAATTCGCTCGGAGTTCAGTTCCACCCGGAAGCATCACCTGCAATAGTCAGTGGTTGGCTGCGGCGCTCCGAACCTAGCGAACTGGAAAGCGACGGCATCAACCCCGATCATTTGCTCGACGAGGCCATTGCGAACCAGACAGAGGCCCACCGGACATCTAAAGCGTTATTCAGGGCCTGGCTCAACGAAGTCGATAAGAAGCAAACCGGCAGCAAACGTTCTTAGCTTTCGCTGCAGAGTGTGACCGACTAGTTGTGATGAACATCGATGTTGGTTACGCGGCTGATAGGAGTGGCTTCTCGCGAAAAGGGCCCGTGTCGATTCGACCAATAGGAGGCCATCAACACAAGCCAAACCGCGAGTGTGAGGCTTAGTGGCCGCACTGCAAGAGGATCGCCCTCGAAACGATCTCGGAAGCCATCGGCGAAAGGCAGCTCGGAAACTCCGCGGAGTTCGGCTAGTTCGGGACACGGCGCCCCGCCGCGAATCAATTACGCAGTTGGCGTTTTCGATGTCAAGAACCCACCGGTGGCAGGTGCTTCAGGAAATTGCGCGAGGTTTCAACAACGCGTCCACACGCGCCAAGGTTGGGATCGCCCTCGACTCGGGCTTCCTAGTCATTGACTTTTGGGTACTCGAGTCCGGTGAGGGCTCCTGATCCTTGGAGTGTCACAGTCACCGGGTGGGTGCCGCTTGAGACGTTGAGGGTGATGATCGCCTGGCCGGTGCCTTGTCCCTTCGGAGGTTTCGATCGTGATCGGGTGCATGTCGACATCGAAGGTTGGGTGGCTGTTGAGGCGTGCTGTTGCCATCCAACGGCGGAGCCCTTCGATGGTCCGACCGTGCACCTTGAGTTCTTCGGCTTCGAGCCAAAGCATGCCCGACGCCAAGTCAGCAGTCTCGCCGTCGACTGTCATTCCGATGATGTCAAGTGTCTTGGAAGCGATCCGCTGGAACTTGCACCAACGCCCCGCCCGAGCTGGGGAGACAGCCCAGCGCTGTGAACGGTCTGATCGGATTCTCAAATCGAGAAGACACCTAACATCCAACCAATTGCACGGGGCTTCTCCCCACGCGAGTTCTGGACCCCGAAGAGTCCGCTCAGCCCATACAGCCGCAACGGAGCCTTTTCGCATACAGAAGCCCCCTGGCGATGGGACTCGCCTAACACCGCAGGCTACCGATTTGCCTATCGTCGTTTTGGGCGTCTCCTTGCAACGAGCCCGGTTGGTAAGCCACGAGACCATCACTCACTGCCCGTTCGAGCCTGGGCTGCGAGTCGTTGTCATTGTGTGTCTTAATACGTAACATATTACGAAAGTCGACATGGAATGACAATGACTTCTAGAAGCGCTCCAGCCAGTGTGGCCAACGTCCTGTCAGAACTTGAACTTCAACAGCCGCAGATCGTCACCAAGGGACAGCTCGCCGACTTTGCTCGTCGGGCTGGCGTGACGCTGCCAGTTTCGGCTGTGGCCGAACGCCTACAGCGTCATGGATGGCTGTTGCCGCTTCGAACCAGAGAGACTTGGGAGTTCGCTCCCGGCTCACGAGCGGGTCCTATCGGCTCTGGGGATCCTCTCATCGAGGTCAGGGCCACGTTGGCCCGCCGGCCCGACTTCCCGGTCATGGTGGCCTACGAGTCGGCGGCCTGGGTTCACCGACTGACCAGTCGCAGTCCGGGTAAGCATGTCATCTCCATCCCTGGATCGGAGAGCGTGCCGCATGCTCTGAGAGGTTTCCGGGTCACGAGGGTTCAGTCCAGCCTCGATCCCGATCAGATGCGAGGTCTACCCGTCTGGCCGGTGGAATCAGTGCTGGTGCTCATCGGGGCCCGCCCCAATGCCTTTAGAGACTGGCCCAACATGCGAGAATGGCTCAACACGGCGGTGTCTCGGGTGGACGAGCAGCTTCTGTTGGCGGAACTCCAAGCGCGGCCCCGGGCGACGTGGATGCGTACGGGATATCTGATCGAGACGGGAGAGGCTGTCTCTCTCGCCGACAAGATTCGCGACTCCGCTCCTCCCGGGACGGGCCCTTTCTACTTAGGGCCGAGAGACGCGCCAGGCCAATACAACCGAAAGTGGGAGGTTCACGACTCAGTACTCCGCCACCGACACCCTACAACTGACCCCGGGAAGACGGCTTGATCACCGAAGGGTACCTGGCGCGCCACTATCAGGGTCGTCATGGAGGCCGGGACCCCGCCCTCTTGGACGTGGCGCAGGACTACGCCCTCAAGTTCCTCAGCGACAACGGAATCTTCGAACTCGGTCTCACTTTCAAAGGTGGCACCGCCCTCCGCAAGTATCGGGCCGGAAACCTCGGCCGCTTCTCGACCGACCTTGATTTCGCTGCGGCCGAAGAAGCCGTCGCCGACATCGTGCTCGACGTTTTGAACGGTGCCGAACTGCACGAGGTCGGCTTCACCGTCGAGGTGGTCACGCCGCACCGGCGAGGGCAGCTCACGGTGACCACACCTCTCGGCAGTCCGGCCATCGATGCACGGATCGAGATCACCCTACGTTCGCCGTGGCTCCCATGTGAGCGACTCGCCCCGGTCGACTTTCCGGTCCACCAGGGCTATGAGTTCCGGCCAGTGGCGGCTCCAGTCATGAGCCTCGAGGAGACATTCGCCGAGAAGATCGCCGCTTATCGCCGACGGGCGCTGCTGCGTGACCTTTACGACCTCGCCTGGTTCGCCATGCAAGGAGCATTCGACGAACCGCTTATCCGCAGGCTCACCTACTTGAAGGTATACGTCGATGTCGTCGAAGAAGGCATCGCATCGGCGCCATTCAATCCGGTCGATGACCTGTTCGGTCGACAACTCAGAGACTTCCCGCCAGAAGACATCGGACTCCTCACCGGAGAACCAGACATAGAGGCGTGGCTCGAAAGGGTCCGGGACCGGTTCTCGTTTCTCGCCGACCCAACTTCCGAAGAGGAAAGGGTCGCGCGATGTGATCCCCGCGACCGCTACACAGTGGGTCAGACCATCGCAGCTTTGCCCGCGCTCTGATGACAGACTCGACGGTGGTTTCGACTAGAAGTTGCTCAATCGACGGATGCAATCGGAGCCACAGAGCAGGGACGAAGCGTCTCAGGAAAACAGCGTATACCTACCCAGGAAGCCCATCGTTCACCTCCAACAAGCCTTTTGCCCGCTGGGGAGAAACCTTCGGAGACCGGTAGTGGCCGCCGCCATGATCGACCGCCTGGTCCACCACGCCGAAGTCATCAACCTTAAAGGAGACAGCTACCGCCTCAAAGACCGCGACCTCGGAAGAGTCCCCGATGACGACGCTGCGTGACCAAAGGGGGTCAAAAGTGGACCGTTACCAGGGATCAAAAGTGCACCGTTGTTGACAACGCGCTTCCGCGCCAATGCCGCGAGCGCGTCAATTGCGCAACCGAGACGACGACAAAGGTCACAGCATGAGCACGGGGGTCACATGGGACGGCGGGGACCCGAGACGAACACTCAATCTCACCGGCATGGCCGGATACTGCCAGGGCGACAGCAACAGGATCCCCCCTCCCTCGTTTGTCGCGAGAGAATCTGCGCAGGCGGAGACACGGGGGTGGGTAGGGGGGCCGTGGCCTCCGCCGGAGGGCCGACCGCTGGGAGGCATGGGGGTGTGCCGGGACGGCCGCCCAAGACCCTACCAGACACCTCACCTAGCCCTAAAACCCGAGGGCATCCGATGCGAAAACGATGGTGCCGGATGTCCCTCAAGGGTTGGAGGGCATCGCAGCGGCGGTGTGAATGAGGTGGGTGGATCGGGCTGGTGCGGCCATGGCCATGTGAGCTGGGATTTGAAGGGCTTGGGGTCGGCCGGTGCACAGCTCGTCGGCGATGAGGCCTCGGGCAGCTGCCGCCGCCTCGTGAAGCCGATGGGTTCTACGAGACGGGTGATCTCACCGTCGTCTTTCATCTGGTTGAATGGCCGGACCGTGAGCAGGCCTCACCTCACTGGTTCCGGGTACCATCGAAGAGTGGGATCGTCGCCTGAAAAACCGTCTCGTTTGGTTCTCGTTGGTAGGTGAGGTGTCCGCCCATCAGGCTGGTGAGCTCCCTGGAGATCCACAGACCGATCCCGACCCGGCCTGGTGTATGTGCATCACCCCCGGTGACGTATTGGTTGAATATCGACTCGACAAGCACGTGGGGCACGCCTGGTCCTCGATCCTTGACTCGTAGGACGGCGTAGGTCTCGTCGGAGTTGACCTCGACGGTCACTGGCTCCGATCCGTGGGTTAGGGCGTTGCTTAACAGGTTGCGGACGATCTGGCGGAATCTGGCCGGGTCCCCCAAACCGGTCACGGTCATGTCGCCGCTGACCATGACACAACTGCCTCGGCCTCCCATGGATTCGATGATCTGGGCTGCGTTGGCGGCGAGGTTGACGGGCACGCGGACTACACGTAGCTCTCCGATTTCGGTTCGCGCTACGGTAAGCAGGTCTTCCACAATGCCAGCCAGATCCCAAGCCTGGTCAGTCATCTCCTGCGCCATAGCGCTCCGGGTCGCTTCATCCAGGTGGGGATTGGGCTCTGCTAACAGGTTGGCGTAGCCGAGCACGGCGGTCAGCGGCGTCCGCAATTCATGACTGACCGAAGCCAGGAAGCTGCTCCTGTCCTTAACCAGATCCGCAAGAGCCTGCTTGGCGTGTCTCAGGCTGGTTATGTCCTGGAAGACCAGCAGAGTGCGCGGAGCCGACTTAAGTCGTCTCGCTGTGATCCAGAACTGCTCGGGCCCGTTGTCATATTCGGCATCGGCTTCACCGGTCCGCTGTGCCTTGTCGATTAGACCTGCGATTACGCTTATTGCCTTCGTTACGAAGACTTCCTCCAGACGGTCTCCGGGCGCTGGGACGCGTAGAAAAACAGGCGACTCCGACCGGTTCACCGTTCCGATCCGGAAGTCGGCGTCGACCTGCACGATGGTCTCGGGAAGCGCGGACAACACCTCGTCGTTGGAGCCCAGATCCGCTTCGGACATATCAGTCAACACCTAATCCTCGCGATGACTCGCGTCTCGATCACCAACGAGAAAAGAGCCTCTTGGAACTGGCGACGAGCCGAAGACGTCGCTTCCATTGAATGGATCGGCGCGTCCGCCTCGGCCGAGACACGTTTTGACATGTTGACATGGAGCCGACTCCAGGGGAGTGATCGGCCCCAGGGGAGGGGCCGATCCCGAGTCAGCTCATATCACTGATCGACGCCACGGCGGGGGCGGCCGAGACGAGGGCGCTGACCACTGCCAGGACGAACACAATTACACGACGACGCATTTGGGACCTCCCTAGAGCCCGACTTCTGCTTGCAAAGTCGACTATGCGGAAGGGCCGTCTCGCAGCTGTCTCAGCCAGAGGTGCGGATCAGATCCGACCTTCCGTCATGACACCCTTGGTCGTTGGCCCCTGGTCGTGACACGATGATCGGCTCGACGCAACATGTCTAAGTCCCGACCTACCGTGGAGCCGCTCACCCCCAGGGCCCTGGCCAGATGCTCGATAGAGGGCGCAGCACCCTCGTAAGCGGCCTCGGTCAACAAGCGCAACAACCGTCTACGTCGACGGTCGATGGATGACGTAACCCGGTCATCGTCTGGATGGTTGATTGTCCAGGTGACCTGGCGCAGTTCGGCAACTCCCAGCGGGCGCCCCGTTGGGGCTCCGACCGCAGGAAGCTGAACCTCGATGGTTTGAGGGGTGAGCCGGATCCCCGCCGCCACGATCTCCCTGTGCTCGGGTACTCGCTCGACGGCAGCCTCACGCCCCTCGATCGGGAGCCCCTCGAGTGTGGTCTCGAGTAGCCGGTGGGCGAGCAAGGCCGCCCGGCGAGCTTCTTCGCCACTGCCAGCCGCCCGAGCGGCGAGAGCATGGCGGTGATGGACGAGATAGGCGCGTTCCACACCAGGCGTGAGGCGTTCAACTGCCTGTCGGGTGGCTGCCATGGCGTCCCCTGGCCGTCCGGCGGCGAGAAGGGTGGAGCCGCGAATCGAGAGCAGCTCCACAGCCAGATCGTCTAGCTCCGCCTCCTCTGATACCCGATCTGCCCGATCCAGGGTGGCGAGCGAGGCTTCGTACTCTCCACGCTCCAGATGGAGGAGGGCGAGGGAACGGAGATGCTGAACCTCGAGGACCCGGTTGCCGGTCCCGGCGAGTGCATGGAGGCTGTCCTCGAGCAGGCGATGCGCCTCGTCGTGACGACCCTGTCGTCCTGCCACCCCGGCGATGACCTCCATGCATTGCGCCTCACGTGCCCTGTCCCCGATATCGACGAAATGCCGTCTCGCCCTTGTCGCGTCGGCCTGAGCCCGGTCGTCGTCGCCGAGCAGGCTGTGACGCACCGAGGCAGTGTTGGCGAGCACCATCGCCTCGCCCCGGAAGTTACCCAACTCTCCAAAAATGCGGGCCGCCCGGTCGTATCCGGAGAGGGCGTCGGCCACCCGACCCAGGAGGTAGTCGAGGTTGCTGCGATTCACTAGATTGACCCCCTCTCCGTGGCGATAGCCGATCCTCAGGCACAACTCGATGGCCCGTTCGAACTCGGCGCTGGCCCGATCTCCATCACCGTGTTGACGAAGGGCACGTGCCTGGATCCCGGCCACCTCCGCCTCACCACGCAGATCGCTTAACTCCCGGAAGATGCTCAGCGCCTGCTCGAGATAAGGCAATGCTTCGGCTGACCGTTGCACCTCGACCAGGGTGCTGCTCAGTTCGGTTAGCGCTTCGGCCCGCCGCTGGTGGTCGTCGGTCGCCGCTCCCACCGCAGCCTCCAGATGTGGCACAGCCTCCAAGGGTCGGCCCGACCAGCGCATGCAAGTGCCCAACGCAACGAGGGAGGCCGCCAGCGCGGCTCGATCACCCGCTTGTCGCTCTACCTCGACCGCCCGCCGAGCGGACTTCTCGGCCCCGGGGAAGTCGCCAGTGTGCGCCAACAGCCATGCCCTCCGCCTCTCGAGATCGCCCCGCAGATCCGGTCTCGACCGACCCAAGGTCGCCATCTCCTCGATCACTTCGTGTTGCTCGCTGCGCCGGCCGAGAACGTTGAGCACGGTCTCAAGATGGGCCAGGAGCCGATGCCGATCCTGTGGTGACCACATTGCCTGTGAAGCCGCCGCCCGAGCCTCCTGTAGGTGTTGACAGGCCGTGGCGTAGGCATTGAGCGTTTCCGCGCGCAGACCCGCCTTGAGGAGGAAAGTGGCAGCCCGATCGGGAACTCCGCCTTCCCGAAAGTGGTGTCCGATGGCTTCTACGTCCTCGGGGTCGACCTCTGTCAGCGTCTCGGCCAGCCGCCGGTGCAGCTCCATCCGACGAGCTGCGTCGATGCGCTCGTAAACGACCTGACGCACCTGGTCGTGGGCTATCCGATAGTGACCGTCCCCCTCGTCCCGGATGAGACCACGATGCAGCAGCTCGTCCACGGCATCGAGGATGGAGCGCCGGGGCAGGTCGGCCCCGGTGGCGAGCAGGTCAAGATCAACCGGATCACCGCACACCGCGGCGAGCTCGTATACCGCCGAGACATCAGCACCGAGCAAGGACATCCGGGCGTCGATCACCAACCGCACGCGGGGTGCGACCGGCATGGTCCGTCCTGCCAACTGACGCTCGAGCACGCCGGCCGGGTCGTCACCGACCTCGAACAAACCCTGATCCCGCAGGGCCAGAAGGGTCTCCAGGGCGAACAGAACATTGCCCCCGGTCCGGTGATGAAGCTGGGAGGCAATGGCCGGCTCGAGTCTGCCCAGACCCAGGATCCGCTTGACCATGTCTCCCAGCTCGAACACGGAGAGCGGCGATAGCACAACCCGTCCTAGACCAGCGGCGCGGTCGAGGTCGCGCAGTACGTCCCACACCTCGGGGTCGCCTCGAGCCTCCTCGCTCCGGTAGAGGAGCAGCAGAAGGATCCGGGAACCGGCGAGACGCAGGCCCAGCTGGGTGAGAACGCTGAGGGTATCGGCGTCGGCCCAATGCACGTCGTCGACGACCACCAGGTGGGGTGCGATCTTGCCAAGGGCGCCGAGGGTATGAACTAGCGCCTCTTTCATCCGGGTCGACTCCTCCGCGGGACGGAGTGGAGCGGAGGCAGAAGAAGGGAAGACCCGTCCGCTCAGCCCAGGCGCCAGACGCAGAGCCTCTCTCAACCAGACCGGTGTCACCTGCTCGGAGAGCTGCTCCGCCCGGAGCGGGCTCAGCGATTCGAGCACCTCAACGAGGGGAGCGAAGGGACGCAACGCTCCCGGGGTGCACCTTCCCCAGCTCACTTCGAACCCCCGCCATTCGGCATCCTCGGCTGCCTCCAGCGCAAGGCGGGTCTTGCCCACACCGGGCTCTCCCTCCACAAGCACTACCCCGCCCGGCCCTGCGAGCACCCGCTCCAGATAGTCGACCAGTCCGCGGCGCTCCTCTTCTCGCCCTACGAACGGAACCTCGGCAAGGCTGCCCAGCAGTACAGCCCGCTCTTCACCCTGGAGAGGCCGGATCCCGGCGCGTCGTTGTCTGACGATCTTGTCGTACAGATCCATCGTCGGTTCGGAGGGTTCCGTCCCCATCTCGTCTGCCAGCACCGACCGGCATCGCTCGAACTGCTGCACCGCCTCGCTGGTCCGCCCGAGCAGGTAACAGAGACGCATAACCTCCTGATGGGCTTCCTCACTCAGGGCATCGTGGTGGGTTAGCCGGCGGGCATAGGCCAACGCCTCCTCGTAGGCGCCGTTGGCCTTGGTGACGTCGACTAGGCGACGGAGGGCGACCAGATAGCGCTGACGATAGTGATCCTGGTCGACCACCACCCAGTCGTCGAAGAACCCGGCGAGGAAGTCGCCCCAGTAGAGCTCCACGCAAGCACGCAAGGCCGCGACATCGACCATGGCTCCGCCTAGCGGGTCCCGGCGAGAGAGATGTGAGGAGTCGAAGATGCGATCGAACTCCTCGACATCAAGCCAGTAGGGCGTGGTGGTGTCGAAAGTGAGGGTGTCGGTCGTCACCGCCAGATGTGACACCCCACCTTCGGTCACCACGTCCTGAATCTGCCACAGGGTGTGGCTGAGGCGACGTCGAGCCCTCCCCTCGGGAAGTTCGGGCCAAAAGGAGCCAGCCAGCAGGTCGCGCTGTTGGGGCCGGCCCCGATGCATCACCAGCCAGGCGAACAGCGACCGCCCCGCCCGCGATGCGATGGGGGGCAAAGCGACACCGCCGCGCTCCAAGAGGAAGCCACCGAAGAGGTGTATTCGCAGCGCCTCCACAGAGCAACGCTACCTGCGATGGGAGCGACGTCCCATTTTCTGGATTGTCAAGCACCTCTCGATGGAGGGCAGGATTTTGGAACTCGAACTGGGCTGGTCAGCTGGAATCCGGCACGCGTGGCGGTGGTGCCGCCTGCGCCATCGAAGAGGCAAGGGAGGGCTGGCATGGGATGCCGTTGATTTGGACGGCGGACGAGTGGTTGTTTACCGGTCGTTGGGATGGGTCGGAGCCCAGCCTGAGCTAAAAGCGCCGAAGTCGAAGCGGTCTAGGACTCTCGCCTTGCCCTCGAGGACCGTTACAGCGCTCCGCAGACACCGTCAGCATCAGCCGGAAGAGCGGTTGATAGCTGGAGCTCGATGGCCGGCGAAATGGGCTGGCCTTGTTTTCGTGACGCCCAATGGCCTACCACTAGATCCGGCGAATGTACGGCGCGTTGTCAGACGCATTGCCGGTGCAGGGGGGATTGAGGGCAGTGTCACTCCCTATGATCTCCGGCACACCGCTACCTCGGTTCTCTCGGCTACCGGCGTGGCCCCAGAGCTGTTGGCGGATCTCCTCGGTCATATGGACACCAGGATGGTGTTCCGTCACTATCGCCACCCGGTGACGCCCACTGTCGACGTCGCGGCTGAAAACATCGAGCGTGCCATAGAGGCCTGAGGTGGGGTGCCAGTAGGGTGCCAGTAGGGTGCCAAAACATCGGTCGACAGATCCACCGTAGCTGTTGGAAGTTTGACCTCTAATACCGAGAATCGCCTGTTCCGGCGTGCGTTTGATCAGGTAGCGGTTTCAGCTTTGGTGGCTAACGCTTCGTCGATCGTGGCGAGGAATTGGGTCAGGTCCAGTGGCTTGGTGAGGTATCCGTCGGCGCCTGCCTCGATGAGCCTTCGGATCTGGCCGGAACTAGCGTCGGCGGATATGACCACGATTGGGATCTGGGCGGTGCGCTCATCTCGGCGAAGCTCAGTTAGCACATCGCGGCCGGGTAGATCGGGCAGGTCTAGGTCCAAGAGGATGAGGTCTGGACGGTGTTCGCGTGCCTGGTCGATGCCTATCTGTCCTTGCAGGGCGGTGAGGAGGTCGACGCCGGGCCGATAGTCGAGGATTCGTTGGACGAGTGTGAGGTTGGAGTGGTTGTCTTCGATGTACAGAACTTTTCGCCGAACGCCGTTGCCACCGATCGGTGTAACGACCTCTGCGGTGCTGTTGGCTACTTGATCGAGGGGGCTGCCGGCGAGGGGAAGGGAGACAGTGAAGGTAGACCCGGCTCCGACCGCGGTGTCGACTTCGAGGGTGCCTCCCATCGCTTGGACGAGGTGGCGGGAGAGGACGAGGCCGAGGCCGGTGCCTTCTTCGTCTGTGTTGTCGGCTCCGAGGCGATCGAAGGGTGTGAAGATCCGGTCGAGCATTTGGGCGGTGATTCCTGGACCGGTGTCGACCACCGAGATTCGCAGACGCTGGTCTTCGGTGGGATGGCAGCACACCGTGACCCGGCCACCGACCCGATTGTATTTGAGTGCGTTCGAAAGCAGGTTCAGGAGAACCTGGATGAACCGCTGGCGATCAGCGAGAACATGCCGATCGCAGTCTCCGCATCCCTCGAGTTCGACCTCGACGTTGCGACGTTGTGCCATCGGATGGAGAAGGTCGACTAACTCGCTCACAGTGGTCGCTACCGGCACCGGTTCCAACGACAGGCTGATCCGGCCAGCTTCGATACGGGCGATGTCCAGCACCTCGTTGATCAGGTCGAGCAGGTGCCGGGCGCCCTTGAGGATGTATTTGACCGAGTCTCGATGGTCGTCGGCGAGATCGGCGATCTCAAGAAGCTGACCGAAGCCGATGATCGAGTTGAGCGGAGTCCGGAGCTCATGGGACATCCGAGAGAGGAATTCGCTCTTGGCCAGGTTGGCCATTTCCGCGTCGACCTGGGCGCTGCGGACCATCTCCTCGGCGCGGATTCGCTCCGTTATGTCTGTCGAGACACTGCAAAGACCATACGGCTCACCCTCTGCATCAAGAAGTGGAAACCTCGTTGACATGTAGGTGTGGGCCGCGTCTTCTTGGGTCGCCGTCTCTTCGAACTCCATCGGACCGCGGGCCTCGAGCACTATCTGATCGTTCCTCTCGAAGACTGCGGCAGTCTCTGCCGGAAACAACTCCCGGTCGCGCTTTCCTGCCACCTCGTCCTGGGTGAGCCCAAAAACGGTCTCGAACCGTCGGTTGACGAGAACATAACGGCCTTCGATGTCCTTCAGGTGAACGACGGCGGTGGTGTGGTCGAGGATGGCGGCTAGGCGCTGCCCTTCACTATCAAGCCTCCGGAGCAGACGACGGACAATGATCACAGCTAAAGCCGCTATCAGCACCGCAAGGACAACCGAGCCGACAATACCAAGAGTCAACCCGTCAGATAGTTGGTCGGCTGGGGCGAACGCCTCGGATTCGGCCTGAGATACCACCACTCCCCAGGGGCTTCCCTCGATGGGGGCGTAGAAGGCAACCTCGCGGCGGTCGAGCAACGAACCGAAATAACTCGCTTCAGCCTCATGGCGGGACGCGATGATCTGCAGTATCTCAGGGTTCGTAAAGCTCTCGCCGCGTCGCTCGGGTTCGCCGGCGAGGAGGACAGCTCCGTCATCATTCACCACGGTCGCCGTCCCGGTCGAGCCTAACCGGAAACCGAGGAGATCGGGAAGTGCCCTAGCAAGAGAAATCTCGGCGACCAGGAAACCCACCACCGGTCCGCCGTCGCTACTCATCGGTTCCCGCACCGGGACGATGGCATCATCACCGAGAGGACGGGCCGGGAAGACCTCAGGAGACCAGTCTTGGGCGACCTCGGCTGGTGACGACGCCAGCGGCTCAGGGAACTGGACCAACAGTTGGCCGCCCGGGTCGAAGATGGCCAGTGCGTGGAAGAAACTGGATGTGGAGTAGACATTGGCAAGGACTGCTCGCTGTTGTTCCACCTCTCTCTGTTCGGTCCAAAGGACCATTCCAGGACGATGGGCGGCTGATCTCGCCAGCGAACCCGCAAAGTCGAAGGCTTGCTTTACCTGTGAGGCGGTGGTCCGGGCGGCAGCCTGCTGGGCGGCGTTGATCTGGCTGGCCACCGCGCTCTTCGAACGACCAATTGCCCAAATACTGGTCGTAGCCGGCACCGCAACAAGAAGGAGGCTTGAAACGACGACAGCGGCAGTCGCAAGTGTGACCTTGGATGTAGCAGCCTTGCGCTTCAAGGCCAGGCCCTCCATGGGATCCGTGATCGCTTCTGGAAACCCAGCAAACGATCACAAGCTTGACGCGTGCTTCTCTGACACTTATCGGCGTAAGGAACTGTCGCCTGAACACGGATGGCGCGAACTGGCCTCTCCCCCATAATCAGCGACGGAATAGCGGCCTTCACCATCGAGCCGGCTTGACGATGAATTTCGATCTCGAGACCCGTCGCTTGCCCTTGACACCGCCGTCGGAGCGAGCGGGTCTGGGCGCCATGGTCGCACACCGGACCGAGGAGCTGAGAGAAGCAAACCGTGCGCGCCGTCAAGGCTGACCGTGGGGAGCCAGTTGGGGAGCCATTGGGGTGCCAAACCACTCCGATCGAGAGTCGCAGTCGCTATTGGGTTTTCCAGCTTTTAAGGCTGAAAGTGCCCGATGCCGTCTCGTTTCATGGCATGCCACGAGACTTCGCTGGACATCGGGGTACACACCGCTTCTTCCATGGCATGCAAGAGGTCAGGGGTTCAAATCCCCTCAGCTCCACTTTTCAGAGACTCAAGGATCAGGGACCAACAAGACCCCAAGTCTTGTGGGAACTCAGTCGGCGCCGGTTGCCTCAGCTAGCCGCTGGGCCACCGTGCGGAGGATCTTCTTTCCCACCTGCGGATGTAGATCCACTAGCGAGGAGAACTCCCTCGTGTTCATGACCAGGGCTGAAACGACGGTGTCGGCTCTGACACTGGCATTGCGGGGCGAGTTGGTCAGGAGGCTCATTTCTCCGACCACGTCACCGTTTGAGAGCTCGGCGATCTTGCGACCGGTCCTTCTCACCGTCGCTTTGCCCGACAAGATGACCAGGGCCTCCCGGCCAGCCTCGCCCTGACGTGCGAGATAGTCCAGGGGAGAAATCTCTACTTCGGTAACCAGGCGAGCGATCTCTCCCAGCTCACTTTTGGACAAGCCTGCAAAGAGCGGGACGCCAGCCAGAACTTTGATCTTGTCGTCCTGTCTCTTCAGAATCGCCATCCCCGGCACTGTAACGCCGGCCACGGGAGGCGATCTGCTCATTCTTGAATCGCTAATTCTCTTTGCGGGACCTCCGGTACCACAAAGAGTTTCATAGACTCGCCGTTTCATGTTGGACACCTTGGCTCGTCTGCTGCGTCTGTTGTCACTACTTCAGGAACGATCCGAGTGGACCGGGTCGAACCTGGCCGATGCGCTCGAGGTGTCGACTAGGACCGTGCGAAACGACATCGCACGGCTACGCAGTTTGGGCTACTCAGTTCATGCGACCTCGGGAGTGGCCGGTGGCTACCGGCTCCGACCGGGCACGACTATCCCGGCGCTCCTCTTCGACGAGGACGAAGCGGCGGCCGTGGCTATTGGGCTTCGGCTCGCCAGCGAGCGCAATGCGGATGGAATTGGGGAAGCCTCTCTGCGGGTGCTCGGAAAGCTTGAGCAGGTCCTGCCGGTTCCACTCCGTCGGAGGGTCACCGACCTCAGGTCTAGCTCAACACTTGGTTACGGACCTGTCCCGGATCCCAACCTTTTAATTGCCGTAGTCGAGGCATGCCGTGACCAACAGCGGATCCGCTTTGTGTACCGAGACCAACAGGGCGCGTCGTCTTTCCGTGCGGTGGAACCGCACCGCTTGGTGTTTGGCGGGGGCTTCTGTTTCATTTTGGCGTGGGACAGTGATCTTGGCGATTGGGCCAACTTCCGTGTTGACCTGATTGAGCTTCGTAAACCAACCGGGCCTCATTTCGCCCCTCGTCCGTTGCCAGACGATCTGGTTCCTGAGTACGTCGTCCTGGTGCCCGGCTAGGTGCGACCATTGAGCTATGTGCCCCCGGCCTGGCTCTTCGTCCCCCGTTTTGGTTCGGACGATCGACACCAGGGGAGCAAAACTACGCGTCAAAACGGGGGATGGCCCCGTCTTTCATCACGAAGTCGACCTTGCCTAGAAGTTCGATGTCGACAGTCGGATCGCCGGGAACGGCGATGAGGTCGGCAGCGAAGCCGGGAGCGATCACTCCCACCCTATCGTCCCAACGCATGAGCTCGGCTGCCCAACGGGTTGCGCTGAGAATCGCCTCCATCGGGGTGAGCCCGTACTGGACGTAATAGGCGAACTGCTGGGCGTTGAGACCGTGTGGGAAGACTCCAGCGTCAGTCCCGAAAGCGATCCGCACTCCCGCCTTGACCGCCTTCTCGAAACCCTGCCGCTGCGCCTCGGTGGTCATCAGCGTTTTGGCGAGTACTTCGTGCGAGAACCCGAGCTGGGGTCCCTGTTGGGAGATCCAGTCCCCGTCGTACAGATCGGCGACCAGAAATGTCCCTGCAGTGGCCATCATCTCGATGGCCTCGTCGTCCATCAAGGAGCCATGCTCGATCGATCTGACTCCGGCCCGAACCGCTCGCTTGATGCCTTCGGCGCCATGAGCGTGAGCGGCCACGAAGGTCCCGGCACCGGCAGCCTCCTCGACCGCGGCCACCAGCTCGGCTTCGGTCAACTCCGGTACTCCCGGGTTAGTCCCGGAGGTAAGCACGGCACCGGTGGCGAGAACCTTGATGAAGTCGGCTCCAAAGCGGAGGATCTGGCGGACGTTCGCTCGCATCTGGTCGACCCCGGTGGTGACGCCGAAGCGAAGTTCACGAGGCAGGTTTGCGTCGACATCGACCGCCAAGCCGGTGATATCGCCGGCCCCACCCGGACAGGTCACGTATGCCCCGGCGCACATCATGCGGGGTCCCTGTACCCACCCGGCGTCAATGGCGTCTCGTAATGCCACATCACAAAACGCCCGGAAGGTCCCAATGTCGCGGACCGAGGTGAAGCCTGCCTTCAGGGTGGCGGCTGCATTTCTCACACCGGCGAGGGTCTCCTGAGCAGCACTTCTCGTCACCAGCCCGGCGTAACCCTGGCCACTGTCGACCTCTCCGATCAGGTGGGTGTGAACGTCGATCAACCCAGGTAGGAGGGTATGGCCGGCGAGATCCAGGCGGCGAGCGTCAACCGGGATCTGGGCAACCGGCACCAGGGACTCGATCCGGTTTCCTGTGACCGCGACCGCCAACCCGCTCCGCACCGTTCCGGCGATCGTGTCGACGATGTTGTCGGGCACTAGAACAAGGGAGCGCTCCACGTCGGCAAGTTAGCCCTGAGATTCGCGTTTAGAGTCGGGCTCTCGACCAGAGGGTGACCACCAGTTGGGAGTATTCGATCGGCTCGCCGAAACCGGCC
This sequence comes from Acidimicrobiia bacterium, assembly GCA_040905905.1. Lineage (GTDB taxonomy): Bacteria > Actinomycetota > Acidimicrobiia > Spongiisociales > ZC4RG35 > JAICND01. The sequence goes on along the minus strand of JBBDQN010000047.1, from coordinate 15,635 downwards.
ACGAGCAAGTGGTCTACGGTCACGATCCCGTGTCAGGGTTGCGGTGCATCATTGCCATCCATTCCACCGCCCTCGGCCCTGCTTTGGGTGGGACCAGGTTCTATCCCTATCCCTCGGAGGAGGATGCATTGGTGGACGTCCTCCGACTGGCCCACGGAATGACCTACAAAGCTGCGGCCGCCGGCCTAGATCTCGGTGGAGGCAAAGCCGTAATCATCGGCGACCCGGCTACCCAAAAGAGCGAGAGGCTGTTCCGAGCCTACGGCCGCATGGTCGACAGCCTTCACGGGCGCTACATCACCGCCGAAGATGTAGGGACTACGGCGTCGGACATGGAGCTGATCCGTCGTGAAACCCGGTGGGCGCTGGGTTCGCCGGTGGCCGACGGTGGCTCGGGTGATCCTTCGCCAACCACCGCCCGCGGTCTGTTGGCTTCGCTCAAAGCAGTGTCGCATTTCTTATGGGGAACCACCGAACTGGCGGGCAGAAAGATCGCCGTACAAGGTGTGGGCAAGGTTGGTTATGCATATGTGGGCCTCCTGGTAGAGCAAAGATGCGAGGTAGTCGTAAGCGATGCTCGGGAAGATGCGATTGTGAAGGCAGTGACTGAGCTGGGCGTCAAATCCGTAGAGCCCGACCAAATCTTCTCGGTTGACTGCGATGTGTTCTCGCCGTGTGCGATGGGGGGAGTCCTTAACCACGAAACCATTCCCCGGCTGGCCTGTGCCGCGGTGATGGGTAGTGCCAACAATCAATTAGCAACCCGCGAGGACGCCTCGCGCCTCGTCACCAGAGGCATCCTCTACGCACCCGACTTCGTTGTCAATGCCGGCGGCCTCATCAATGTCTACGAGGAGCTACGCGGGTACTCCAAGGTTCGGGCAATGCATCGCGTTGACAACTTGTTCGAAGCAACTCTGCGGATATTGGAACTGGCCCGCGAGCAAGGAGTCGAGCCGGTCACAGCGGCCGAACGACTGGCGGAGCTACGGATCGAGGAGATCGGCAACCTGGCCCGAATCTACACGGGCGAGGGATAGCCGGTGCTGGGGAGTCGCGGGGAACATCCACTACGAGGAATACTGGTAGTGGAACCGAGAAAACCCTTGTAGTAGTTGAAGAATTAGGGTGTGGCGGTGCCCGTATTCCGAGGGGATTCCGCCGGAGCGCGGAGCGCGGCGTCAACTACGGCACGAGCTCGGTCCTCTGAGTCGGGCATCAGATGGGCATATATCCGTAAGGTGAACCCAGGATCGGTGTGGCCCAGATACTCGGCCAGGGCCCGAATCGACAACCCACCGTCGAGCAGTCGACGAACCCGTTTTGGGTTGAGGGGCCGATGGGGATGCGAGCCTTCGAATGTCAGGTCGAAGAGGTGTGAGTGGCCGTATTACGGGGCGGGGGGCAGGCGCAACCGCGGCGACCTAGGATGAATAGTCCCGTGGCCGTCACTGCCGTCTGCTCGTATGGTTGAGCCGATGAGCGCGACCGATCGATTCAAGCCGGCCCATGATTCCTTGGAAAGGCGGGCTTGGGGGGAGGCGTTCACCCTTCTGTCAGCTGCTCATCGGGAAGGCGGCTTGGAAGTCGAGGATCTCGAGCGCCTTGCGGTAGCCGCTTACATGGTCGGAAAGGACAACGTTTGCGAAGAGGCCTGGATGCGCGCCCATCAGGAGTGGTTGCGCCGGGGCGAAGGGGAACACGCTGCACAATGTGCATTCAAGCTAGCGCTCGGGCTGTTCTTCAGAGGCGACCTTGCTCCCGCAATGGGTTGGGTCGCCCGCGGCCGGCGCGTCTTGGAGGACGGGCGGTACGACTGCGTCGAACAGGCCTGGCTGATGATGCTCACGGCGTTGCCGGTCATGTTCCAAGGGGAGGCGGAGAGCGCCTATGCTCACTTCGTCGAAGCAGGCCAGACCGCGGAGCGCTTCGACGACGCCGACGCAACCATGTTTGCGCGTCTCACCCGGGGACAGGCCCTGATCCTGCAGCAACGCACCGGCGAAGGCATGGCGCTGCTGGACGAGGTCATGGTCGCCGTCACGACGGACGAGGTGTCGCCGATCCTCGCCGGTATCGCCTACTGCCAGGTAATCGAGCTTTGCCACACGGTGTTCGACCTGCGCCGCGCAAGAGAGTGGACGGAGGCGCTCTCCCGATGGTGCGACTCCCAGCCAGACCTCGTTCCATACCGAGGCAATTGCCTGGTCCATCGTTGTGAGATCTTCCAGTTGCAAGGGGCATGGCGCGAGGCGTTCGACGCGGCACAGCGTGCGTGCGAATGGCTCGCCGGGCCACCCCAATGGGACACGCTGGGATCGGCCTACTACCAGCTGGCCGAAATCCAGCGGCTACGCGGCGAATTCGCGGAAGCGGAAGCGTCCTACCGTCAAGCAAGCCTGGCGGGACGGGAACCCGAGCCCGGGATGTCATTGCTCGGCTTGGCCCAGGGCCGCACAGACGGAGCCCTCGCAGCCATCCGCCGAGTGATGGAGGAAACGCAGGATCCCATCGATCGGTCAAAAATGCTGCCTGCGTACGTCGAGATCATGCTCGAGGTCAACGAAGTCGCAGCTGCCCGGGCGGCGGCGGATGAACTGGCCGGAATCGCAGATCATTTTGACGCGCCGTACCTGTCTGCTCTGGCCGCTCACGCTTTGGGCGCAGTCCTTCTCTCGGAGGGAGACCGACAGGCGGCAATCATCGAGTTGCGCACTGCGTACAACTCCTGGCGAAATCTCGACGCCCCGCACCACGGGGCGCGTGTTCGGGTTCTAATAGGCGTCGCCTACCGCGATCTGGAGGACGAGGGCGGCGCCGGCCTGGAGTTTGAAGCGGCTCGACGAGTCTTCGAGCAACTGGGCGCCGCACCCGATCTCAGACAAGTGACCAGGCTCCTGGGCGTGCCATTTTCTCCGACCATTGGTGAACTGAGTCCCCGCGAGAAGGAGGTGCTCGAACTGGTGGCGGCCGGCAAGACCAACCGGGCTATCGCTCTCGAGCTCTTCATCAGCGAGAAGACGGCTGCCCGTCATGTCAGCAACATCCTGACGAAGTTGGGGCTCTCCTCCCGATCGGAGGCAACCGCCTACGCCTACAAGCACGGACTGGTCCGGTAGGGACCAATACACAGAAATACCCACATCGTTTGACTGCGATTGGTTGCTTCTCCCGAAGTCGGTGCACCCCCTCGACCCTTATCTTCCTCCTCGAAGGTAATTGCCAGCCATTTGGATGGCACGCAGCCAGACAAGGAGGAAGTGATGACGACGAGGCAGGACGATGAACCCACGGTAGAGGACCACGTTCCGCCCCCGGAGGCCTGGGACGCCATCGCGGCGGGTTATGACCGATACGTCGCTCCTCAGGAGGAGGCGCTGGCTAACGAAGCGCTCGGCCTCGTGGGTCTGAAGCCCGGCGAGCGTTTCCTCGACGTCGCCGCGGGGACCGGAGGTCTGAGTCTTCCGGCTGCGCGCCTGGGAGCAGAGGTGCTCGCCACCGACTGGTCCCCCGCCATGATCGAACGATTCGAGGCGCGCGTGCGCGAAGAGGGTCTGTCGGATGCAAGAGGGCGGGTGATGGACTGCCACGCCCTCGAACTAGCGGACAACACCTTCGATGTCACGGGATCCCAGTTCGGGGTAATGCTCGTTCCGGAGCTGCCAGTCGCGCTGCGTGAGATGGTCCGGGTGACGAAGCCCGGCGGCCGGGTGTTGCTGATCGCCTACGGCTCTCCCGCCGAGCTCGAGTTTCTCCAGTTCTTCATCGGTGCCTTGCGAGCCGTCGTCCCGGATTTCCCCGGTCTACCCGACGACCCTCCCCCCCTCGAGTTCCAGGTGTCCGACCCGGAGATCCTCCACCGGCGGCTGAGCGAGGCCGGCCTCAAGAGGATCAGGGTCGAGAGAACGGCTGAGAGACCCGCCTTCCGCTCCGGACAGGAAATGTGGGACTGGGTGTTTCATGGCAATCCCATCCCGGGCATGCTCGTCGCCGACCTCGCAGAGGAGCAGCGAGCCACGATACGACAGGTCCTCGATGGGATGCTCAGGGAGCACTCGGGAGGGGATGGACCCGCCGTGCTGACGAACGCCGTCAACGTCGGCATCGGGACGAAGTGAAGTCTCAGTTCACTCAACGGTGACCCAAGCACCGGCACCGGGCAGCTCTGGCCCCGGCAATGTGCCATTGATCTTCGATAAGCCTGCGCTGTTCGTAGACAGCGAAAAGGTTGATAGCTCTTACTCGGATCCGGCGAAGCCCTCCGCGCGTCCCGCGGATATTCCGCGGGAGCATGAGAAACGGCGCGAAATGACAGGGGGGAGCATCCACTACGAGGAAAACTGGTAGAGACCCACTACGTCGACTTGAATCCAGCCGGATTCCCAAGGCAAAGGAACGCATGCGGAGGTGGGTTTCCGGGATTTTCTCGGCGCCGTTGTTGAGGCGTCTTAGCTTTCATGCCAAACGTATCGGCGGTCAGCTCGACCGCGGGTTTTATCGATCTCTCTTGATCGGTCTCCTGGTGGTGTTGGGGCTGGCGGCCATGGCCGTGACCTTGTTCGAGCGGAGCATCACCTTCGCCTCCTTCGGAGAGTCCTTCTATTGGGCGCTGACCACCGTCATCGGCCAGGGTGAGTCTGGATTTGTATCGTCCCCCGGTGGGTGGCTGGTTAGCTGGCTGCTCAACTTGTTCGGGGTGGGAATCGTCGCCACTGTCACCGGGGCATTGGTCGGCTTCGTTATCGACTTCTTGTTGAAGGAGGGTCAGGGCATGGGTGCAGCCGGTTTCACGGACCACGTGGTTGTGTGCGGATGGAATTCCACCGCCCGTGATCTCATTGATGAGCTCCATACGGATGACTACTCCGCCCGGGTCGTTCTCATCGATGGAGCCGAACGGAACCCGGCCGGCGACAAGGTCTACTTCGTGCGGGGTGATGGTGCCACCGACGCCGACCTCCTACGGGCCGGTATCACCGATGCCAGGGCTGCGATCGTTTGTCCCCGCGATGGCACTGACGACGCCGACATGCACTCGATCCTCGTGGTCCTTGCCATCGAGAGCCTTGCCCCCGAAGTGCGGACAGTGGTGGAGGTCAACAATCCCAAACACGTGGATCATTTCCGACGGGCCGACGTCGACGAGGTACTGGTGACTTCAAAGCTGGCCTCCCGGCTACTGGCTCGCACCGCCCTCAACCCGGGGCTGAGCGACCTCGTCACCGACATGGTCTCGGGCGGTATGGGATCGGAGCTCTACCGGGTGAAAATACCGGGAGATCTGGTTGGCCAGAAGGTGAGTGAAGCTGCTCCAGCCCTGCTCATTCAATTTGGTGCCACCCTGGTCGGGGTGGTCGATCTCGAAGGCAAAGTCGTGGCCAACGCCCCAGCTGCCCTTGAACTATCGGCCGGCCATGAACTGATCATCCTGGCCGACTCGCTCCAGGGCTTCGCCACCCAGAGTCCCGGCGTTTAACTCTCCGGGCGGTCAAGCGCGGCCTGGCTAGCCTCAATCTCTCATGTCGTACGAGTTCGGTTCCATCGAGACCAAATGGCAGGACCGCTGGGAAAAACAGCGGGTCTTCTACGTGACCGAGGACTCCGACCGGCCCAAGTTCTACAACGTGCAGATGTATCCGTATCCCTCGGGTGCCCTGCATATGGGCCACCTCCGCAACTACACGTACGTGGACCTCCTGACCCGTTTCCATCGCATGCGGGGAAAGAACGTGCTGTCGCCGATGGGCTGGGATTCGTTTGGGCTGCCGGCCGAGAATGCCGCCATCCAGACGGGCATCCATCCCCGGATCTTCACGGAACGCCAGATCGTCCGAATGAAGGAGCAATTGCGCAGGCTCGGCGCCGTCTACGACTGGGATCGGGAACTGGCCTCCCATACCCCCGAGTACTACCGGTGGGATCAGTGGCTGTTCTTGCAGCTCTTCAAACAGGGGCTTGCGTACAAGAAGCTCGCTCAGGTCAACTGGTGCCCCCGCGATCAGACGGTGCTTGCCAACGAACAGGTCGTTGACGGAGCCTGTGAGCGATGCGGCACTCTGGTCGAACGGCGCGATCTAGAACAGTGGTTCTTCCGGATAACCGACTATGCCGATCGCCTGTTGGCCGATCTCGACCAGCTCGGCGAATGGCCCGAGCGGGTCAGGGTGATGCAAAAGAACTGGATCGGCCGCTCCGAGGGTTGCCGGTTCCGTATCGACGTGGCCGACTCCGACACCGGTTTCGAGGTCTTCACTACCAGGCCCGACACGGTCTTTGGAATGACCTTTGCGGTGCTCGCTCCTGAGCATCCGCTGGTCGAGCAATTGGCGGCCGGGACCGATCGTGAGGAGGAGGTCCGTCGCTACATCGAGAAGGCGAACCGGCTGAGCGAGGTTGAGCGGCTGGCGGAGGGCGACAAGTCGGGAGTGGCGCTAGGTGTAGATGCGATCAACCCGGTCAACGGCAAGAGGGTTCCGATCTACGTGGCCGACTACGTGCTCATGGGCTACGGGACCGGGGCGATCATGGCGGTGCCCGGACAGGACCAACGCGACTGGGACTTCGCTCAACGGTATGGGCTCGAGATCATCCCCACCGTGCAACCACCGGACGGGTGGGAGGGTAAGGCTTATCTCGGAGACGGATTGGTGATCAACTCCGATTTCCTCGATGGGCACACCGTCCCGGAGGCCAAGAAGAAGATCATCGAATGGTTCGAAGCACAGGGCATCGGCCAGGGGACCATCCAGTACCGGCTGCGGGACTGGCTCGTATCGCGCCAGAGATACTGGGGATGCCCGATCCCGATCGTGAGCTGCCCGGTCGATGGGTTGGTGGCGGTCCCCGAGGAGGATCTGCCGGTCATCCACCCCGACGTGGAGGATTACGCTCCGCAGGGTCAGTCACCGCTGGCTGCCGTCCCCGAGTTCGTCAACACCACCTGTCCGGTGTGCGGGGGGCCCGCCCGGAGGGAGACGGACACTTTGGACACTTTCGTCGACTCTTCCTGGTACTACCTCCGTTACTGCGATCCTCACAACGACGAGGTGATCTTCGATCCGGCCAAGGTGGCCTACTGGATGTCGATCGATCAGTACGTCGGCGGGGTGGAGCACGCCGTCCTCCACCTCCTCTACGCCCGCTTCATCACCAAGGTCTTGCACGACATGGGGATGGTGCCGGTGGTCGAGCCGTTTGCCCGGCTGTTCACCCAGGGGATGCTGGTGAAAGACGGCGCCAAGATGTCCAAGTCGAAGGGGAACGTGGTCACCCCGGATCGTTACTACGAGCGCTACGGAGCCGATGCGATCCGCTTGTTTGAATTGTTCGTGGGTCCTCCCACCGACGACGCCGTTTGGAACGACAACGGTCTCGAGGGGACCTCCCGGTTCCTGGACCGCGTGTGGCGAATGGTGACGGGTGGGGTGGGGTCGATCGTCGACGGGGACGAGTCGCCTGAGGATCGGGAGGTGCTTGCCGTCGCCCACCGGACGGTCAAGAAGGTGACCGAGGACATCGAAAAGTTCCGCTTCAACACCGCGGTGGCCGCTCTAATGAGCCTCGGCAACGTGATGTCCGATTACCTACGGGGAGGAGCTCGCCGCCAGACCTTCGAAGAGGTGAGCCGGCTGATGTTGCTGATGTTGGGCCCGATGGCACCCCACATGAGCCATGAGTTGTGGGAGAGCACCGGTCGGGGCGCCATGCTGGCGATCGAGGAGTGGCCGGGATGGGATCCGGACCTGGTCAAGGAGGCCGTGGTCACTCTGGTCGTGCAGGTCAACGGGAAGGTGCGCGATCGTATCGAGGTGGCAGCGACGATCGATGCAGCTGAGGCCGAGCGGGTGGCGCTGGCCTCACCGAAGGTGCAGCCTCATGCCGACAAGGTCGTAAAGGTGATCTCCCGTCCCCCCAATCTCGTCAACCTGGTGGTGCGTTGAAAGGTTTTCCGCCTTCGGTCGTGATGACGATGTCAGGGTTCGACCCGGCGTCGGTTGGTGCCGAATTCGGTCTGGCAGATCTCGACCGGGTACCGGTGCGACGGGCTCCTGGATGGATGGTGCGCGCCTGGGGCGACCGGGCGGCGGCCATGACGCTGCCGTGGGCGATCTACGTCAAACCCGGTGTGTTGGCCGGTGACCGACAGGTGTTGGGAGGCTTGGTCCGTCACGAACTCGTTCATGTTCGCCAGTGGCACCAACTAGGGGTGACCCGATTCCTGTTGCGATACTTCACCGATTATGTCCGGGCACGGCGAGCCGGCCTCGGCCACCAAAAGGCGTACCTGGCCATATCCCTCGAGGAGGAGGCCCGGCGGCTAAGCGGCCACTAACCGTGCTTTTATCACCTGGACCCACCGTTTCGCGGTGGGTCCAGGTGATAAAAACGCAGTTAGTTGACCACTATGTGTGATAGGTCGGTCTCAGGTTGGGGGTAGTGCAGGTCGAGGGACTCCAGGGTTTCAACCAGGATGGTCGCCACCACGAGGTCCCGGTACCACTTGCGATCGGCGGGCACTACGTACCACGGCGACTCATCAGTTGAGGTCCGTCCCAGCATTTCGGCGTACGCCTCTTGATAGTCGTCCCAGAGCTTGCGCTCTTCGAGATCTCCCTCGTGGAATTTCCATCTCTTTTCCGGGTTGTTGATCCGCTCCTGGAGCCGCTGGCGTTGCTCGTTCTTGGAGATGTGAAGGTAGAACTTGCGAATGGTGGTTCCTTCCTCAACCAGCATCCTTTCGAAGTCGGCGATCTGTTGAAAGCGCCGGCCCCATCGCTCCGGTGGAGTCAGGTTCTTGACCCGGACGACGAGGACGTCCTCGTAGTGGCTGCGGTTGAAGATGACGATCTCGCCGTTGCCCGGAGTTTGCGGGTGGACCCGCCACAGATAGTCGTGGGTCAGTTCGATTTCGGTCGGGCGCTTGAACGAAGCGACCTTGACACCAACCGGGTTGACGCCGTCAAACACCCGTCGGATGGTCCCATCTTTGCCACCGGTGTCCATCGCCTGCAGCACCACGAGAAGACGATGGCGGTGATCGGCGAAGAGAAGCTCCTGGAGCTCCTCGAGGCGCTTGGTAAGGGTCGTCAGCTTTGCCTGGCCCGCGTCCTTTGAGATCCCGCCGTCATCGCTGGTATCCCACCGCCCGAGGTCGACTTTTGACGCGGTGGCCACCCGATACTGGTGCATATCTCCCTCGCTGGACTCCACTCCACCCTAGACCCACCACATCGGGGCCGTTACAACGGGTGCTGTGAGTCAGACGCTGCGAATGGCCGTGCCGTTGCTGTTGGTGGCTGTCGTCGCGGGGTTCTTCTGGGGGTCACGATCGCCCGAACCACCTCCGGTGGGGTGGGCGGCTCCGGCCGGGACCAGTCCCGCCACTGCCAACACCATCACGGTGCACGTAGCGGGGTTCGTATTCGCCCCCGGACTGGTCGAATTGGGTGAAGGGGCTCGGGTGGCCGACGCCGTGGCGGCGGCCGGAGGCTTGCGTCCAGGGGCTGACACGTCGGCGGTGAACCTGGCGGCACCCTTGCGTGACGGCGAGCAGGTTGTCATTCCGGGACTCGTTTCCGGCCAGCCGGCCCCTGGGGGTGGAAGCTCGGCCACCGACGCGGACGGTCGGGTTCGGATCAACCTGGCCACGACCGTCGAACTCGAGACTCTGCCCGGCGTAGGACCGGTGCTGGCGGGGAGGATCATCGAGTTTCGAGAGGAGCACGGCCCTTTCGGCACAGTGGAGGACCTGCTCGATGTGCCAGGTATCGGTGAAGCCAAACTCGCCAGTCTGCGCGACCACATGATCGTGCCTTGAACCTGCGTTTTCCCGACCGGGCTGCCCGTCCAGCGGTTGGGGCGCTCCTCGTCACCTGGTTCGGGGTCCTCATCGGCCGGTCGGCGGCATGGTGGTTGGGTCTGGCTGGGGTGGTGGCACTTGTACCGGTCCGCCGCCATCGACTGGCTGTCCCCGCCTTCGTTGCCATTGTGGCCGGCTCCCTGGCAGGTCACATGTCCATTGAGCGCGAGCAAGCGGTGCTCGCTGCCGCCGTTCCGGAGGGTTGGTCGACCCTGCAAGTGCGGGCGACGATGGACCCTGCCCCGGGGGACTATGGCGACGCCTGGTTCCTGGCTCGACCCGATGCGATTGTCGACGCCGGTCAGGTGCTGGCTTGGCGGGGGCCGCCCATCCTGGTCAACGGGGAGGTACCGGCCGGGCTAACCGCCGGGGAAAGAGCGCAGATAGATGGTCGGCTCATCAGCCGGCCAGGTTGGGCGAGGGGTTCTCCATACGGGGCCCGTTTCAACGCTTCATCAATCTCCGAGCTCGCTGGTACGTCGATGGTGATTGGCGCCGGGAACGCGGTCCGTAGCCGAGTCGTGAGCCAGCTCGAGGGTGACGGCCCGGCCGCTGCTCTATTGGCCGGGTTCCTGGTAGGGGCGACGGACGAGCTCCCCGACGTCGACTACGAGGCCTTGCGCCGCTCGGGCCTGTCCCATTTCGTTGCCGTGTCCGGCTCCAACGTCGCCGGTTTCCTCCTGCTCTGGTGGCTGGTCCTTGGTCCGGTGGCGTTGGGCCGCCGCCGGGGACTATTCGGATTGGCGGGCCTCGTGCTTTTCGTAGTGGCCACGCGCTGGGAGCCGTCGGTGGTGCGGGCGTCGTTGATGGCCGGGACAGTGCTCGCCGGGCGGCTGGGGGGATGGCCGATCGACTCGTGGACCGCGCTTGGCGCTTCGGGAACTCTGGCCCTGCTGGTATCACCCGAGCTATCCGGTGACCTGGGATTTCAACTCTCGGTACTCGCGACTGGCGGCATCCTCGCCGGTCACACTGTTCTCCCTCCAACCTGGCCGGCGTGGGTCCGCGCCCCGCTGGGCGCCACCCTCTCGGCCCAGGTGGCAGTGCTGCCATTGTTGCTGGTGGCGTTTGGGACGGTGCCGCTGCTCTCGCCTGTCACCAACGTGGTGGCGGCGCCGGTGGTGGCGTTCTCCACCATGATCGGCGGCGTTGGGTCTCTGCTCGGATTTCCTCCCTTGACAGGGCTGGGAGTCCTGGGGGCAGGCGTGGTGCTGGTGGTGGCGCGGCTGGCGGATTCGTGGCCACAGGTCGGGCCGCCAGTCGCGGTTGGTGTCGTCATAGTGGGTTGGGCCCTTCGTTCGCCCCGGCTACGACCGCTGGCGGCAATGACCGCGGCCCTGATGGTGGCATGGCCCCTCTTCCTCGTGTCACCGCCGCCGCGGCTCGGCGCGGTTTTCCTCAACGTCGGTCAGGGCGACGCGACCCTTCTTCTGGGAGCGAATGGGGAGGCGGTCCTGGTCGACGGTGGACCCGACCCGGTGGTGTTGGTGGCGGCACTTGATCGCTACCGGGTGGACGACATCGCCTTGGTGGTGGTCACTCACGCCCACCAAGACCATGTCGGGGGCATCGCTGGCCTACCCGGGCGGCGTTCGATTGACCGGATCTGGTATCCGGGCCTACCCCACACAGGAAATGGCTGGGAACAGGTTGTGGCCGGGGCGGCGGCCTTCGGAATACCGGTAGAGGTAGCGGTTCCCGGGATGGTTGAGGTCATCGACGGCCTCCGACTGGAGGTGATCGGGCCGATCAGGAGGTACGACGGCATCAATGACCAATCGGTGGTTTTGTGGGTAGAAGCGGGTGCATCCCGCCTGCTCCTCACGGGTGACATCGAGGTGGCGGCCCAGCGCGATCTTGGGTTGCTGCGCCCCGACATTCTCAAGGTGCCCCATCACGGCGCTCTCACCTCAGATCTCGAATGGCTAGCCGCCAACATGCCGCTTTTGTCAGTGATAAGCGTCGGCGAAAATGACTTCGGACATCCGGCGGCCGAAGTAGTCGAACTCCTCACCACCGGATCGTTTGTGGTCAGAACCGATCAGGTGGGAGACGTCATCGTCCCGCTGGTGGGTGATCCGCTTCGGGAGTTGGTGGTCGCAACGTCCGGTCGATCTCCTTGAACAGCTCGATGATCCGGGCCATGGCCGCCTCGTTGCCGGGATGGGTGGCGGTGATCACCCTGACATCGACTCCGGTGGCGGTGGTCAACTGGCTCTTGAGGTTGTCGGCCACGATCCGAGCGCCTTCCGTCGAAGTTTCTGGAAGGACTACGCCGATTACGTGGCGGTTGCCGATCCGCCCGTGCACCGGATGATCCGAAGACCTCACTCCTGCCGCCAGCCTGGTCCCGAGCTCGCGGAGGGCGGTCCTGGCTTTACGACTGGGCAGATCCTCCCATGCCAAGAAGTCGGCCGCCGCTACCGAAAACACCTTTTGGTATCGCTCGGCCCGGGCCCGTTCCACATCGGCCGTCTCCAGGAATGACCGAGCATTGCCAAGCCCAGTCTCATCGTCGATGTCGTCGTACAACTCCATCTTGTCGAGAGTTCCTTTGATCTGGCGGATGGCCCATCCACCGCCCAGACCAAAGAGGAGATAGCCAATCAGACGAGCGGTGACCTGACCGGCGAGCGGTCCGAAACCGACCAGTTCGATGGCCGGGAGGCGCAACAAGAGGTAAGTGGCGGCAGCTGCCAGCGAAACGCCCACAGCTACGGGAAGTGAGAACAACATGAACCCTGCGAAAACAGGAATGAACAAAAGAGTCCCGATCACCTCAACGCGATCCACTCCGCGCACCAGGGCGACTAGGGCGACGGCGGCTATGAGAGTGAACCCGGCAAGCAGCAACAACGACCGGGCGCGCTGATATGTGAGGGTGGAGCCACGCGCCATGCGACAAGTGTATGGGTTCAGGTGCCTGCTGGCCGGTAGGATCGTCTAAGACTTCGTGCCAGCCCTGCTTCGCTCTCGCCTCGCCGTCGCCGTCTTGTTCGGCGTCTTTCTCATACCCGTCTCGTTGATGTCGTCGCTGCGTGGCGTCACCCACGTCGTGAGCTGTTCCGCAAGTGTCGAGAGACCCTTTCATGTCGAGTTTGTCGACGGCGAGCCGACCATCACCAGCTCGGCAGTCGTGGTGGCCGGGGAAGACACGGGATGTGGGCCCCTGACGGCAGAGATGAGCGTCCGCTCGGAGGGCTCCAATCGACTCGCGGTCACAGTTCCCATAACCAACGCCGGTGAGTCGGCCTGGCATGGCACTGTTCAGCTCCACGTTGGATCGACACTGATCCCCATCACGCAAGGATTGATTTCGGCGGGTGAGACCCACAGCGAGACGGTGGTCCTCCGGCTACCGGACGGTGTGAGCAGCTTCCAGGGCTCGTTGTTGATCGGTCCATGATCGGACGGCGACCTCTGATCCTCGGAGGACGCGAGTTGGCGTTAGGCGGCCATACCTGGGTGATGGCGGTGATCAACCTCTCCCCGGAGTCCCACAATTTGCATACCGTGGCCCACAGCCCGAATCAAGCCCTGGCAATGGCAGAAACCTTCGCTGAAGCAGGGGCGAGGATCATCGACCTCGGCGGGCAGTCCTCGCACTACGCCAATCCCACGATCTCGGAGGCCGAAGAGGTCGACCGCCTGGCGCCGGCGGTGGAGCTCCTGGCTGCCAACGGGCACCTAGTTTCGGTCGACACCTGGAAACCGGCGGTGGCCCGGGCGGCCCTGGCCGCCGGTGCCCATCTCGTCAACGACACCGGTGGGCTCACCGATCCGGAGATGCGGGCAGTGATCGCGGAATGGAAGGTGCCGACGGTGTTGGTCTACGTCGAGGGAGAAAACCCTCACGGTGTTGGTGAGGTGGACACTGAACCCGACAAGGCCCGTCGCACCGCGGCGCTGATCGAACCGCGTCTTACCCAGCTGGAAGCTGAGGGGATTCACGATGTCATCATCGACCCTGGGATTGCCCTGAACTATCGCGGTGACTATCTGGCCTACACGAAAACTCAACTCGAAGTGATTCGTGCGAGCCGTTTTCTCCACTCCCTGGGACGTCCCGTTTTGATTCCTATTCCGCGCAAGAAAGAAGATCACCGCGTGATGGCCTACATCACAATGGCGCTTGAGTACGGGGCCGACCTGATCAGGGTGCACGACGTTGCCCCGGCCTGCGACCTGGTCGAGCTGTTCGGCCGCACTCCGCCCGCCTGGGGACGATGAGCCTCCTGCTGCACGTAGCCGCGCCCAACAATGCGGGGCCGGGGGAGCGACAGGAGTCCCTCGATGCGGCCCGTGGGTTCTTCCGGGGGGCGGGCGTGGAGCCGGATTCGGTGGTCCGCATCGACGTTCCCGGTAGGGGGCAGAGACGAGAGAACCAGGACGATGACGAGACCGAGGGCCCGCTTCGCTCGGCGTTGGAGGCCCTGGTGCCGATGTTGCAATCGGCGTCGCTGTTTGGAGACAAACAGGGGGCGATGGTGGTCGATGCCCAAAGCCTCAATGCTGCTGAGAGCGCCCTGCTCGCCGAACTGTTGGGTACGGCCGACCCCGAGGCTGTGGCCATCGCTCTCATATCTTTCGGTTCTCTGCCCGCCACCCTGGCCAAGGTGGTGAAGGCTGGAGGCGAAACGGTGACGGTTCGCAAGATGTGGGAGCGGCAGGCCGGTGAGTGGTTGAGTGAAGAAGTGCACCGGCGGGGCCTGACTCTCGAAGCGGGAGCGGCCGACGCCCTCCTCCAGAGATTTGGGACCGACATAGCCTCGCTGGGGGGAGCCCTCGATCAGCTCCACGAGCACCGGGGCAAAATCACCCGCGAACTAGTCCTTGAGCGATTCCGCAACCGGCCCGACGAACCGCTCTCACATTATCTCGACGGCCTTGCCTCCGGCGATGTAGGGGAATCGCTGCGAAGACTCAACGACTTCCTGACCCACGGGCACCCGTTGACATTGTTGGCGACCATCGAAAACGATCTCCGCCGTCGCTCGCTGACCTCGGTAGCCCCTGACGAGCAGTTGCTTCGCCAATGGCTGGGAGCGAGGGCCGACGATCGGCGTATCGCCCGCCTGTGGCGAGACCGGGGCAGGATCAAGGACTCGGCGTTGCGGCGTTCGCTCGATGCCCTGGTGAGGGCGGAACGGGCGCTCAAGTCACAACCCGAAGAGTTGCATCAGGTGACGCTCGAGCGACTCACAGTCGCACTGTGTCTGTGGGTCGGGTCGCGTCGCCGGTGACCGGCGGGTTTTAGCCCGCGCTATTGATACGGCGAGCAAGCCGCGACTTGCGTCGGGCGGCGGTGCGGGGATGCAACATCCCTTTGCTGACCGCCATGTCGATGCGCTTCTGGGCCGCAATGTAGAGCTCGCCCGTCTCCTCCCCGGCCTCCACTGCGGAAAGCAGCTTCTTGGTACGGGTTTTCAACTCGGACCGGACCG
The DNA here is from genome assembly GCA_040905905.1 of Acidimicrobiia bacterium. Classification (GTDB taxonomy): domain Bacteria; phylum Actinomycetota; class Acidimicrobiia; order Spongiisociales; family ZC4RG35; genus JAICND01. Next base: position 332 of record JBBDQN010000047.1, on the reverse strand, counting down.
TCTTGTTGCGGGCGTTGCGCGTCAAGGTCTGGCGATTGCGTTTGATCTGCGACTTGATGTTGGCCATGGTTTTATGCGGTTTCTACGCGGTGGACGGATTCAAGATATGGGAGCGCCCGACGCAGAGGCCGGGAGGAAGGGAGGTTAGCAGCGGGCCGTCAGTCGGTACAATGCGGTAGTGGGTCAGTTGGCCTGATCGATTGGTCAGTCGCATCCGCAGGTGTGAGGCCGACGGTTGTATTTCGGCCAAGAGGGATATCACCCGCGCTGGGTAGCATTCTTTGGCGCCTGGGCGTCTTGTTGTCAGGGGGTGATCGCAACACCGGGTGATG
>JBBDQN010000046.1:0-19835 GCA_040905905.1 Acidimicrobiia bacterium | reverse complement strand
ATTTGGATGGTCGGGCGGGTCTTCATCCTGATGCGGTTGGGCGGATCGAGGGGTTGTCGGGGGTGGAGTGGGTGGTTGGTTTGGGTCCGGCTTCGGATGTGAGGGCGGCGGGGGTGGCTGGTGGTCAGCCGGCGGCGGCCCGGGTGGTGTTTGGGGAGATCCCGCCGGTCGTCGTCACTTCGGGTTGGGAGCGGGTAGCGGGGACGGTGCTGGTGGGGGTGGAGGCCCAGTCGATTCTGGGTTTGCGGGTCCCGGCCGGTGGGGTGGAGTCGGCCGATGGTGCCGGTTTGGCGGTAGTGGGATGGTTCGACGCTGCTGATCCTTTGTCGTTCCTGGACCGGTCGCTGCTTGAAGCCGCCGATCCGGCCGATCCTGACCCGGTCCTCCGTTCGATCCATGTCCCGGCAGACCGGCCGGAGCAGGTGGCAGCGGTGGCCGAGGCGGTGATAGCGGTGTTGGACCCTTTGGATCCGGCCTCGGTCGGAGTGGAAACCTCGGAGGCGTTGGCGCAGATCCGGGCGGCGGTGCAAGGCGAACTGGGAACCTTCGGGCGGCGGCTCGTGCTGATGGTCCTGGGAGCCGGGTTGGTGTTGGTCGGGTTGAACATGTATGGGACGGTCACCACTCGCCGCCGCGACTTCGGACGCCGCCGAGCTCTAGGAGCGAGCCGGGGAGCAATCGTTGGTTTGGTGACACTCCAAACTGCCATAACTGGCATCGTCGGGGCGGCAATCGGGACCCTGATCGGTGGGGGAGTGGTATGGCGTCTCACCGGAGACCCACCCGACCTCCAATTCGCCACCGCCGTCGCCACCCTCGCTGTCTTCGCCACCATCGCCGCCGCCCTACCACCCGCCGTAGTCGCAGCCAACCGCGACCCGGTCAAAGTGTTGCGAGTGCCCTGAGAAGGTCCAGGCTCCCCTGCGCCCCGACCGCTGCGCCGCTGCGATTGGGAACCGGCAACGCCTCATCGGCGAACAAAGGTGACGGGGGAAGCTCGTCGGCCATGGCGTTCTTTAGAACGTCTAGCCAGCGGTTCTAGGTTTTGGAGGACTCCATGGAAATCAATCACGCCTGCGTTAAGCAGCCGGATGAAGAGCATCGCGATCCGAGACGGCGCTCACTCGCCCGTATGCTGCCTAGCGTTCCTGTGACGGTGACGCTAGTGCTTGCCTCTTTTGGGCCGGCACTGGGCCACACAGTAAGCTACACAACGCGCGGAAACTGGATCCGAGGAATGCGACTTCGATGATGACGTTCAAACTGTTATTACCGCGTTTGCCCATCACCGGCACACCAGGGTCGGCTTTACCGACGCCCATTTCCATGGTCCAGAAGGCGCGCAAACTCAGTCCTGGGTCAAATGGGCACCTTTCGCGATGCAGTGGAAACTGTCCAACCAGTTCGGGTTTTCCTACAGCTTCCTGAGTTCGGGAGCAAGCTGCGTTTGATGGCCCGAAAGCGATATGGTCCAATGACCCGAGGGTGACTCGTCTAATGGCCAGAAGATCACTCGTGTGGGTTGCGGCCACCGCGCTTGTCGTTGCAGGTTGCAGCGACGGAGCGGAAACTTCGCAGACTCCAACAGAAGAAGGCGAGTTCCTGGCATACGCGGATCGGATCGATCTCGTCGTGGAATGCGTCAAAGCGAGAGGATTCGACGCATCATCGTACGAGGGTTTTGGCGTACTGACACATGCCGCAGGCGAGGCCGCGCTTGAGCTAGCCGAGGTGGCGGAGGGCGAGTGTTGGGAGGAGGTCGAAGCAAGGTATCCCGCGCCTCCACCGTTGTCTGTGGAAGACCAGTACCTGTACATGCTGGAGGTGGCTGACTGTCTGGAGGCACTCGGGTTTGATGTGCCCGAGCCTCCCACGGTCGACCAATATGTCGACAGTGCTGCCAGCCAAAGCGACATGTGGGATCCGTATCGAGTGGTCGACAACGGCGAACTCTTCTACGAGATCCAGCGCGAAGAATGTCCGCCGTACCCCCACTTCCGGTGACACCTGGATTTCAACCAACACGAGTTGTCCAGACTGAATCGACCACAGGCCGTCCTATGGCCGGCCCGCGTCTGGTCGCCGCGATCTTGTCGGTCGTCATCGTGGGCTGCTCGTCGCTTGGCGGGAATGTCACCACTACGACGGTGAATGCCGACACGAGTGCGCTGCATTCAATTCCAACAGGTGCCGACACTGGTCCAACCACATCGTCGACTTCGACGACGATGGCACCAATCACCGGCTATGGGGACTTCTCTAAGGAGCCCTACTTCGAGATCGACTGGTTCTACGTTTCTGAACTGGTGGTCCGGTGTATGAACGACCGGGGGCTTCCGGCCACTCTCACACCCGATGGGGCGGGGATCTCGGCTGCCAACATCCCGCCCGACCAGAACCAGGTCGGATACGAAACCATGAACGCGTGTATGGAGGGCCTGAACGTCCCCCCGTATGAGCCTCCAACCGAGGACCAAATCGCACTGACGTACTACTACAACCTGGCCCTCATTGAGTGTCTCGAACACGAGGGTTACCAATTGCCAGATCCACCCTCGTTGGAGGTCGTCATCGAAACATGGACAACGGGCGTCTGGCACCCTTACACGGATGTGGATACCCTCGGTCCCGAAGGTGCCGCCATCGAAGCTATTTGTCCACAAGCACCGGTCGGCGGATACGGAGCTTGGGAGCCGGGCGATCCTGTCAAGCCACGCCCACCCAACTGATGGCTCGATGTTGCTTTTGAACCTGTTTGTGACTTCAGGAACAGCTTGCATCTTGAGCCCTACTCGCCCTGAGAGTGTTTTGTATTGTCTTTATCTGCCGAAGCACCTAACCGGGTTCCCCCGACAAACGGCCCGCGTCCCTTTCGAGTTCGTGTGGCCCTTTCGATCAGGACGCGTACAGGACGCGTTTCGATGCCAAACGGTGCGCACCACCCACAACGGATGACCACCGAAACGGCCTGATAGAAAAGGGATTTCGGCCATAAACGCCGGTGATAACGTTGCGGCAGGAACGATCTGTTAATCCGTTGGTTGAGAGTTCAAGTCTCTCCTCCGGAGCTGAAGAATTGGGAACACCCTCGATAGAACCTGGATTATTCCCTTGCATCGTTTCGCCTCCACTTGCACCGTCTCACCTGTGATGTGGCCCAAGTTCCCAATGTTGCCTTGGTGTTGCCCGGGTGGGGGCTCACGACCTTGAACGCCGCATCCTTTAAGGGCCAGCAGCTCGCCGCCGCCGGCTGAAGGTGATGGTTACACGTACGACTATCCACCAGAGGCGGAGGAATTGGCCAAGAATGCGCTCGAAAAGCTCAGAGGTGAGCTAGTGAATCTCGATATTCACTTTCAAGACACGCTGGAAGAGAAGTCGGATTCAAGCCTTAACGGCTAGTTCTCTTCTAACCCTCACTCGGAGTGCTCATCTACCCTGAGGCCCTCTACCGGCGTCCTGCGTAGCCTTGAGGCGTCATTGTGGCCGTCTGCAAGGTCGCCGGGGTGCGATAGGAGGAGCCGAACCCGGGGATGGTGCATGTACCACTATGACCAGTGGCGACTTTGGGGCGATCCTTTTGGCGGCGGCAAGTTCCAGATGCCGGCGATTTGCCAGGACGAGGGGTGCGAGAGACCCGTACACGCTCGTGGATGGTGCGGCTTGCACTATCAACGGTGGCGGATCAGCCGGGACCGTTCTTAGAGGCCGTTTAGGCCTGGTCTTCCCCTTGGGTCACCGGAGGACAAAAGCTCTTCGATGGTGTCATTGCGGATCTTCCGCTCATACTCGGCGGACGAAGGGCGAGCTTGGAGCTAGCCGGTCTGGCCCGAGTGAGGTTTGGCGGCCTCCAAACCGGGGAAAAGACCCCTAATGCAGAACACAGGAGAAAGTATGAGCATCCTCAAGGGAATCGGAGCGATCCTGGCGGTGATCGGTCTCGGGGTTTTTGTCCGCCGGCAGCGCAACCACAGCCTGCAGGAGACGATCGAGGCCAACTGGAAGGACATCAAGAAAAAGCTCCCCACCGATTGGTCGGAGATCGCCCCCAAGAAGCGCAAGCAGGCGAAGAAGCTGATCGAAACCATCCACGACGCCACCGGCGAGAGCCGGCGTCGGATTCGCAAGTCCCTGCGCGAGCTGACTGCTTGAGTCAAGAGATAGCTGAGTTGAGAGATAGGGTGCCGGTTTCGGCGCCCTATTTGTCCTTCATACATCGCGGCGAGGAGCGGGGGAGCTGCTGGGAGAGTTGCGCGATCATTCCGAGGTCTGCCTAGGTCACGCCAGGCATCGGCTGGGCCGCTCAAAGCGCCTGAGGACCAATGTCGGTCCGGACCTCGGCGTTTCCGCTCAGACTTCGAGGAACTGATCGCGAAGGGGGACAAGAGGGCTTACCCTCAGGAAGACTCGGAGTGACGACCTTGCGGCGTGGGTGGAGTTGGGGGAGCTGGTGGTGTGGAAGCTCCCGCTGCCACCTTTCGAGCCAGCCACACCAGTGCCATGACACCGCCTACAGCCGCTGCCAGAAACGTCAGCCAGAGCCGGGACGCGACCGAATCAAGCTCGATGAAATTGAGACTGGTGACGATGTTGTAGGTGATGTAGGCGGAGAAGCCGAACAAGGCCAGGACGGCGAGGCGGGCGATTTGACTGGGTCGCTCCTTAGTCACGAGTGCGATGACGGCGATCACGACACCCGCGATAAGGGGAATATGCCGTCTCCATCGGTGCCGCTAATTGTTATGAAGGACACTCTCGCCCATGGCAGGAGACTTCCAAGGGCTACAAACCCTCCAACAACAGCAATCGCGATGGCATCGTTTCTAGTTGCTGGTCTATTCATCCAACGGTTCAATTGGGGTCCCTCCATTTGTGTCGATTCGGCTATCGGGTCGGCCGAGAGGTCCCGTCCGCAACGCTTACGCCGGATCAGCGAAGCAGTCATTGATTCGGACGGTTCAGCATCTGGTCGGGTCGCCGGTCGGCAAGGACCGAGGCGAATCGCTGCTCGAAAAAGGCGCGGTGGTCTCCGGCGCCTAACGTTGGCACCGTAACGATTTCGGGACGATCGACCGCTATCCATCTTTCGACCACTGGCCCGCCGGGGGGGCTATGAAACGCCGAAATAGGAGACGTCGGTGACTGGACGGGATCGATGACGGCTTTCGGCCTGGCTGTCGCCGCCCAAGTGGGCCTCATCCTCATTTCCTTCGTGTATGCGGCGATGTCAATCCCTCCCGGCGTCCCCTGGCTAGCGGGCATGGCGGAATCGCTTGCGTTCGGGATCGTCACCCTCACCTTCCCGGCGGTGGGTGCGGTTGTCCTGATTCGGCGACCATCCAATCTGGCGGGTCGGCTGCTGTGTGTTATGGCCCTCGGCTGGGCACTGGCCAACGCCGCCACCAGCTTTGCCAACTACGCCCTGATCACCCGGAACGGTGCCGTTGCAGGGGGTGACTGGGCACTGTGGCTCAGCGGTGACTCCTGGACCATCGTGTTAAGCCAGGGGCTGTTGATCCTTCTGATGTTGGTATTCCCCACCGGGATCCTTGTCTCACCTCGGTGGCGCCCGATCGCCCGGTCCGTGGCAGGGTGGACGTTGATAACGGCCCTTACCACGGCTGTTGCTGCTGGCCCCCTCGACGACTTCTTGGGGCTCGGAATCGCGAATCCGGCGGCCGCTCCTGCCCCCATAGGAACTTTGTTTGCCGCCATCGCCGGGCCACTTCGAGCCGTCGGGCTGGTCTGGTTCGCGGCGGCGGCGGTTTCGCTGGTACTCCGCTTCCGTCGCTCGCACGGCATCGAACGCCAGCAAATCAAATGGATTGCGCTGGCCTCCGTGCTCACCGTGGTCGGCCTATCGGCAACCATCGTCCTCTTCAACAGTGCCGGCCCTGACGGATCCGGCGCGAATGAGTGGTTACTGCCGTTGACGATCGTGGGCACGCTGTCGCCCGTCCTGCTCCCGATTGCGATCGGGATCGCAGTTCTCCGCTACCGGCTGTACGACATCGACCGCATCATCAGCCGGACCGTGAGCTACGCATTGCTCACCGCTGTTCTGGTGTCGGTGTACGGCGTCAGCGTTCTAGTTCTGGGCCCACTTCTGCGCCCGCTGGTGGGTTCGAGCGATCTGGTGGTGGCTGCCTCCACCCTGGCAATAGCCGCTTTGTTCTCACCGGCCCGGCGACGAATCCAGAACCTCGTCGACCGTCGCTTCAACCGGGCTCGCTACGACGCCAACCGGACCGTCGAGGAGTTCAGAAACCACCTGCGAGGTGACGTCCAACTGGGCACCCTGCAATCGGACCTAGCCGGGTTGGTGGGCTCTACCCTTCAACCTTCCTCGATTTCGGTCTGGCTGCGCCGTAACGACAAACCAGGGTGAGTGAGGTCAAGGAAGCGCGGGCACTGCTTACGGCGCTCGCAGCACGGTTGGGAGAAGTCGGCTGGCGATGGTCAGTTGTCCTCTAGCTCTTGAAGAAGGTCCGGATCGCCATCACGAACGCCCGGGCTGGTCTCGTGGATCTAATGGCCCCTTCCCATGCTGATCAGCTTGCCACGGTGCATCCGAATGTCAGAGCCCCGGTTCGGCCCACATCCGATAACCACACCACGCAAGCCCCGAGCCGAGGGCCAGGCTGCCGAGAACGGCCACAAACCAGAGCGCCGGTGAGCCGAGTTGTGCGACACCGGCCCCCACCAAGTGAACCGGTGCGCCCACTGCGATAAGGACTCCTGACCATCGGGGGAAGGCTCTCGATGTAGCGATAGAGATGCCCAATATCACATACCCGGCGATGAAACCGCCGGCTGCGAACCCGTTGAAAACCACAACGGGCAGATAGACGATGATCGCGTCGAGGGTTGCGGGTGCCTCAGCGGCCAGGACCGGGACGATGAAACCGAACTGGCTAGAAACCGCAAGCAAAGCGGTGCCGGCGAAAGTCACCAAGAAGCCGACCAACCCCCACCGCCCCAGACGTCGCCATGCGGCGCCATAAAGCGCCGGGAAGACCAAGAAGGATCAGCACGTAGGAGACTACGTACACAGCGTGTGATCCGACCAGCCTCGCTTCGGTGTCGAGAATAGTGACCGGGGTCTCTTGGGAGGGGTGCAACACTATCGCTACCGCGAACAGCAAACCGCCAGCGGCCAAGGCCCTCCCACCCCGCGGACCAGACCAGGCGACAGTGATTCTCGGCTGCCGGGAGCGCCCTGAGCTTCCAACCCTGCCTTCCTTCGCCAGCAACCTGACGATCATATCGTTGACCTGGTGGCTCGTTCTTGTGGGGCACATGCTTCTGATCACGAGCAGCAAACTAGGCCGAGGGTGCGGAGTGGCCACCTAACCCACTTGGACGAGACGACTGCGTGGTACCGGTGGCGAATGGCCCCCTCGATTGGCGCCGACCCGGACCGGGAACGGACCCTTATCGGTTCCCAATCGACACCCACACGCCACTAGCAGATATGCGCCGACGTCTTCCCAGTGTCACCAGTCGTCTGTACCAGTCCCATTGGCATTGAGACTCGGGAACCTGAACCGTTCGAGCCGAGTCGGACACCGGCGCTGATCGCCGCAGGCGTTTCCGCATTGATCGCCTCTGCTGTGACCTGGATGGTGGCTCTGTCAAGGAGGATCGCTTTGCCGTAGAACAGCGGCTCGGATCGCTGGGTGTAGCCATTTGTGTAGCCGTACCAGACCGCACGGACCCGGACTGGACGGACGGACGGGGACAGAACCCGGACGGGACCGCACCAAGCTGGACGTACCCGGACTGGATGGACGGGCTGGTCGGAACTGTTAATCCGTTGGTTGAGAGTTCAAGTCTCTCCCCCGGAGCTACCAAAACCGCAGGTCAGAGGACTGCGGAGCGCAGTTCAATCACGTCGGCGGTCGGTTCGGGCAATATTTGTCACGGAGAGGCGCGCATCGAACCGCCGGCTCGTTGTGTTTTTTCTAGCGTGCGCCCATGAGCCCTCAGGTCCGACGCGATTCCATTGGAAGGGTGGGCTGGCTACGCATCGGCGGTCTGCGCTTTCTCGACCGGGAGGCACTCGGGCAGGCTCGACGCCGCAGTTTGGCGGGGGCGGTCGGTGAGGAAGGCCCCGACGTAGACCCCGGCGAGGATGATGGCGCTCCCGACGACGAATGTGAGTGTGATTTGCTCATTGAAGAGGATGGCGGCCAGAACCACAGTCACGAGAGGCATAAGCAAGGTCACATAGGACACAGCGGATGCCGTCCAGCGCTGGAGAGTGAAGATGTAAAGGGCGAACATCGCCACCGAACCGAATATCACCAGATAGCCAGTGGCGATCCAGGTAGGAAGCGCGGCCGGCAGGTCAATGGGCTCTCTTGCGAACAGTGCCAGAGCCAAGAGAACCAGCGTCCCGGCCAGCATCGCCACGGCGTTGGTGGCGAAGGGGTCGCTCCTAGGGATCCCCTTGGCGACCACACCCGACTCGGCGATGGCCACTGTGCCGAGCAAGACGAGAAGCATGGATCCGAGAGGCACGTCGGCGCCTATCTGGTCGAAGAAGACGAGAGCAACCCCGGCCAAGGCCATGAGCGCCCCTAGGAGGCTCTGCACCCGGAAGCTCTCCTGGCGGTGGAAGATGGCCAGACCGAATGTGAAGAGCGGAGTCAAGGCCACGAGCACCATTACGGTCCCGGCTGGCACATGCCGGATGCCCGTGTAAAGCAGCCCGTAGGCAGCGGCAAACCCCAGCAGTCCGTAGAGCGCGGCGCCACCCAGGCTCTTCCCACGAGGCATCTTCCTGCGGGTGATGGCTGCCAGCACCGCCATCAACAAGCCAGCGACGCCGAAGCGAAGGGCAGCTCCCCATAAGGGTGCCAGCTCCTGGACGGTTTGTTTGACGGCCACCGCGTTCGCCCCTCCCAGGACGACCACAGCGGTGAAGGCAGCCAACGCGCTCGCGGGGGGCCGGCTATCGGTTGCACGGAAGTCTGCCACCGGTCGCCACTCTAGGTCGCCGACGACTGCAATTTTGGCGTGCCGGAGGACTCCCAACAATTCCTTCAAGTCACATGATGGGCAAAAAACCTTCCCAGGGTTCAGGTGGTGAGTCGAACACCAAGGGTTCCCAGGCACCGGAATGGCGATTCGGCCTCACAACCGAAACAGCCCACAACACTGCCACCGTTCTGCTCCCGGACGTGACGCGATGGCGTCGAGATCGGCGTATGGTTGCGTCGTTAGATGAAAGAACCCTTGGTAGCCGCTTTGATCTTGGTGTCGGCGTGCCAGGTCGTGACCGGTGCGACGGTAGTAATCGGTGAAGACACCTGGTCGATGGATGTGTCCCAACTCGCCTGGTCGAGCAGAGGTGTGCCTATCACGATCGCTAATGCAACCGATGAGGACCAGACCTTCCTGGTAATCAATCTGTCAGAGGGCGCTGCCGAGGATCTACCACTGACCCCCGACGGCCTACTCGACCTCACGATGGCCAACGTGTCCTTCGACGCTACGCGAGCGGCTTCCCGATACGGCCTTGTGCATCCGGAGGGTGTCGGTGGCTCGTTACCCATCTTGCTCGCCGGTGAGTCGACATCAATCACAATCGGACCCTCCGGTGGACCGCAACCCGGCACCTACCTGGTGATTTCGGGAGATCCGAACGCCGTGACCACGGGCAGATTCGCACGGTTCGACATAGCTGGCCCGACCAACTGATCGACTCGCGGCTAGTTAATCGGCTGGTGTTCGCACTCACCGAAGAACCATCCGGAGGGGTCCCTCCCCGACCGGGGAGATTCTTCTCACCGCCGACATCGACGCCTAAGTCTGTTGGGCCGCCGACACCGACTTGGCAGCGGATTCGGGCGACGTCGAGTCGCTAAGGGGTGTAGCCCCAAACCTCGGAGGCGACGGCGACTGTTTGGGCGAGCTTGCGCCACTGGTCTTCGGGTTCGATGGCGTTGCCGTGGACCGTTGATGAGAAGCCGCACTGGTGGCTCAACGCCAGCTGGTCGAGGGGGATGTAGCGGGCGGCTTCTTCGATCCGGCGTTTGATCTCGTCGCCGTCTTCCACCCGGCTGTGTTTCGAGCTCATCAGACCAAGGACCACCGTCTTACCTTTGGGGACGAATCTGAGCGGTGCGAAGTCACCAGATCGTTCGTCGTCGTATTCGAGGAAGAAGGCGTCGACCTCCATCTCATTGAAGAGGATCTCCGCCACCGGCTCATAGCCACCTTGGGAAACCCAGGCGCTCTGGAAGTTGCCGCGGCAGAGGTGGATCGCCGCCACCATCTGATCGGTCTTGCCCCGAAAAGAGTCGTTCACCAGCCGGCAATAGAGGCGGGTGAGGTCATCGGGATCGTCGCCTCGGGCTGCTGTCCGTTCCCGTATCTCAGGGTCACACAGGTAGGCGAGGTTGGTGTCGTCCATCTGCAGATAGGTACAACCTCGTCCGGCGAGGTCGGCGATCTCTTCGCGGTATGCCGCGCTCAGATCGTCGAAGAACTGATCGAGGTCGGGGTAGACCTCTTCGCTGATGGCCTTTCTCCCGCCCCGGAAGTGGAGCATCGACGGAGCCGGGATGCATACCTTGGGGGTGCGGCTCACCTGCGAGGCAAGAAAGTCGAAGTCACGCCCCTGGACAGGTTGGGTGTGTTTGATAGGCGCTTCGACCAGCATCGTCGGCGGTGTGAACTCGACCTCAGTTCCATCGTCCCGCCTGAACTTGGCCAGAAACTGTCCCTCGGTGACGGTGACCCCGCTGAGCTGTTCCAGGAAGTCGAGGTGGAAAAAGAACCGCCGAAACTCACCGTCGGTTATCCCTCGAAGCCCCACCTTCTCCTCCCGTTTCACCAGGTCGGCGATGGCCTTGTCCTCTACCCTGCGAAGGTCAGCGGCGTCAATCTGTCCTTCCTCACGCTGACGCCGGGCGGTAGTGACCTCGGGAGGTCGGAGGAAGCTGCCGACATGATCGGCGCGGAAGGGAGGGCGGTTGTTCATTTTGGGTTGGCGGCGGTGGCCGGTTCGTAGAGGGTACCCATCGCGGCGGGGGGAGTGTCAAGAGGCCCTCTAAGCGAAGAACTTGTTGATCGCTTCGGTGTCGTCGGAAAAGGCCCAGCGATGGGTGACCTTGCCGTTCTTGACGTGATGGATCTCCGCGCTTCGATAATCAAAGGTCTTGCCTTCTCTCGTAGCGTGGGCATTGACCAACGCCACCAGATGCTCGTCGTTGGCCACAACGTCGTGTAAATCGACTTTGACGTCAACGTCTCCCGACATCTGCGCGTAAAACTCCATCAAGGCCTTCTTGCCGCGCACTGGCTCGGCGCCCCCGATGTACCACCACTCGATGTCATCTGCCACATAGTCCGCCATTGCGTCGAAATCTCCAGCATTGAACGCTTCGGTGACCTCGCGGTACTTGGCCGCATTCGGATGGTCCGCCACTCTGCCTCCTTCTCGTACTTCGTGACCAATCTAGGCAGGGATAGGCAGGGTCTGTTGGGTCGGTAGCGAGTTCTTGCAAGGCGACTTGAGAACCGTAGTGAATCAGTGGATTCGGGTGGCCGCGGCGAGTCGCCGAGCAACCGTCCGGAGGATCTTTACGCCCACTTGGGGATGTTCGTCGACCAGCCTTGAGAACTGAGTTGCATTCATGACCAGAGCCGAAACGAAGGTGTCGGCCCTCACTGTGGCGTTGCGGGGGAGGTCGGTTAAGAGACTCATCTCTCCGACGACCGATCCTGTCGAGACTTCGGCGATCTTGCGGCCACCACGTCGCACCGTGGCCTTTCCGGCGATGACGATCATGGCTTCCCGCCCGGTCTCGCCCTCGTAGGCGAGGTAGTCGCGCGGCAGGAACTCGACTTCCTTAACGATGTTTGCTATTTCGCCGAGCTCCTTCTTCGAGAGTCCGGCGAAGAGGGCGACATCGCCAATGACATCGACCTTGTCCTCTCGTCGCTTCAGCAACGCCAAACGACAACCTCCTGGAATCCGGGCGCACTGTAGAAGGTTTAGCCGAAAAGTGGCAGGACCCCGTTGGGGGTTCGATGATGGAAGATTAATGGGTCAGTCGATGGGTACCGGGGCGACGGAACAGGCAGAGTGACCACACCCACAATCGGCCACCGCTCCACCGGCGTATGGCTCGTCGGACACGACCAGGGACTCGTCGTCAGGCTGCTGGCGACAAAATTCGCTACAGAAAGGCTCGGCCCCAAAGACCTGACAGGTGCACATACGATGTCTGCATGTCATCCTTCGTCCTCCTTGAACGTGATTAGCTGTACCCGCGTCTGGTTGATATCAAACGTAACGCATCCAAAGAGGAGGAGACGAGATGGACGGCTTGGAACTGGTCGGCCGACTGGGGTTGGCAGCCCTCTGCGGACTCGCTGTCGGGTTCGAGCGCCAACTCACCCAGCACGAGGCGGGGATGCGTACCCACGTTCTGGTCGCTCTGGGAGCCGCCCTCTTCACGGTCGCCGGTGCCTATGGCTTCGAGGATATCGATCAGGCCGCCACCACCGATCCGGCTCGGGTTGCCGCCCAGGTAGCTTCGGGGGTCGGGTTCATCGGGGCCGGCTCGATCATTCGCCAGGGTCCTTCGATTCGCGGTCTGACCTCGGCGGCGACCCTGTGGCTGACCGGTGCCCTGGGGGTGGCGGCCGGAGCTGGCGCCTCCTTCGCCACCCTGACGGCGACGGTGATCGTGCTTCTGACATTGGTCGGGCTGGGCGTGGCCAAACCAGTCATCGCTTCTTGGACCTCGCAAACCGTGACTCTCGAAATCGAATATGAAAAGGGCAAAGGGACACTCGCCCCCATTCTGGAGGCATTGGAGCAACGGAAGCTCCGACTCGAACAACTCAAGATTCGAGACGACGCTGAACGGGCCGTCCGGCGCGTAATCGTGACGGTGGCGGGTCGAAAGCTATCCGGTCTCGATGATCTCACCGAACAGATACGTAGGTTGAGCGAGGTCAGAAGTGTCGAGGTCGGGCACGACTACGAAGGACTCGATTGAGCCGGCGTCTTTCGCCAGCCGTGGCTCAGATGTCGAAGTCGCCGATCTCGTCGCCGTTGAGGGTGACCACCCGGGAACCCGACTCGAATTCGCCGAGCGAAATCGACATCTCGAATGGCTCCAGAACCTGGGCGCAGAGTGCGTCAGGCTCGGAGGTCGAGGCGAGAGTTACCGCAATCGTGGTGCCATCGTCGTCGGTCTCCCATACAGGCTGGTGGCAGGGAGTTGGGAGATTCCCTGTAACTCGGAGCGCTACCTGCACCGGGAAGCTCTCCATGAGGAGAATGTCGGTGGTCTCAACGAACACGGGCCCGGCGTCGTCCGGGATGGTCGATGGAGTTGGGGTAGCGGAGGTAGTGGAGTCGATGGGGTCGTCGGCACCGCCGCCACAGCCGGTGATGAGAAGTGTGATGGCCAGGAGCAAGGAGAGTCGACGCATGTCACTATGACGGAGCGGTTCCGTCATATGGTTCCCGGCTCGGGATAAGGCCCCGTTCTGCCTCGGGTTTGGCGTGTATGCATTGAATTACCGTACATCCCATGGATAGTGTCATTTCCGTTTCGGGTCTCCGGAAGAGTTACGGTCACACCCTCGCCCTTGACGGGCTCGACCTCCAGATCAGTCAGGGAGAAGTCCACGGCTTCCTAGGCCCCAACGGAGCCGGCAAAACCACAACGATCCGGATTCTGCTCGGTCTCATCAGAGCGGATGGCGGGCAGGCGATGCTTCTCGGAGGAGACCCGTGGAGTGACTCCACCGAGTTGCACCGTCGCCTGGCTTACGTGCCGGGCGACGTCACATTGTGGCCCCACCTCACCGGCGGCGAGGTGATCGATCTGCTCGGTCGTCTCCGTGGTGGCCTCGATCTCGACAAGAAACAGAAGCTCCTGCAACGCTTCGACCTCGACCCCACCAAGAAGGGCCGTACCTATTCGAAGGGGAACCGGCAGAAGGTGGCTCTCATCGCGGCATTGTCTTCGAACGTGGAACTGTTGATCCTGGACGAGCCCACTGCCGGTCTTGACCCTCTAATGGAGGCCGAGTTCCGTGCCTGCATCAACGAGGATCGCCACATGGGCCGGACGGTCTTGCTGGCAAGCCACATCCTCGCCGAGGTGGAGGCATTGTGTGACCGGGTGAGCATTGTGCGGGCCGGCAAGACGGTGGAGAGCGGCACGCTGGCCGACCTTCGCCATCTCACCAGAACAACCATCTCGGCCGAGTTGGCTTCACCCCCTACCGGCATTGGCGCATTGGCGGGGGTTCACGGATTCCAGAGTGAAGGTTCGCGGGTCGACTTCGAGGTCGACTCCGATCGTCTCGGCGAGGTGCTGTCGCACCTGACCCGGCTCGGCGTTAAGAGCCTGATCAGCCATCCCCCGACCCTCGAAGAGCTGTTTATGCGTCACTATCGGGACGCCGACGCCTCGACATGAACACCTTGGTCGGCACTTCGCGGCTCATACGGTTCATCCTTCGCCGCGAGCGGGTGAGATTGAGTATCTGGCTGCTGGTGCTGACCCTCGTCCCCGTCCAGACAGCGAATGCTTTCAAGGCGCTCTATCCGAGTGAAGCGTCGCGCGAGCAGCTTGTGAACACCGTGGCCACGAATCCAGCATTCGCCGCCTTGCTTGGGCCCATCTTTGGATCAAGCATCGGAGCTGTCACCGCCTGGCGGGTAGGGGTAATCGGATCGGTGCTGGTCGGCCTAATGGCCGTCCTCACCGTGATCCGCCACACCCGGGAGGAGGAAGAGACGGGGCGGCGAGAGTTGCTTGGTGCGACGGTGGTCGGGAGGCACGCCCCGCTGACCGCGGCATTGATGGTGACTGCCGGAGCCGGGCTGATATTGGGACTGTTGTTGGCTGCCGGGTTCGTTGGAATCGGATTGGAGACAGGCGGAGCCCTCGCATTCGGTCTCGGCTTCTCCGCAATCGCTCTGACATTCGCGATGATTGGGGGCGTCGCCGCCCAACTTACGGAGAGCGCCGGTGCCGCCCGGGGGATCGCGGTGGCGGCAGTCGGAGCAGCTTTTGTTCTGAGGATGTTTGGTGACGGCGGCGGGGTGCCGTGGGCCTCGTGGCTGTCACCGATCGGCTGGTTCACCCAGCTCCGACCATTTGCCGCCACCGGGCAGCGGTGGTGGGTCGTGTCGCTGTCGTTGGGGCTGACTTTGGCTTTGGGGACCCTGGGGTATGTCCTCTCGGCACGAAGGGATGTCGGGGCGGGGGCGTTGCCTCCCCGACCAGGCCCCGCCCAGGCTGCCCCCAGCTTCAGATCGCCGCTTGGACTCGCGTGGCGCCTTCAGAAGGGCAGTCTGGTGGGTTGGTCGCTGGGTCTCTCAGTTCTTGGGGCGGTCTATGGAAGCGTGGGCGATAGCATCGGAGACCTGCTCACTGACAGCCCGCAACTGGCGGAGATTTTTGAGCTTCTCGGCGGCGAACAGGGCATCACCGACGCTTTTTTCTCTACGGCCATGGGAATCCTGGCAGTCATCGCCTCGGCGTACGCGATTCGGACGACCCTCCGTCTCCGGGTCGATGAAGAGGGACTGCTGGCTGAACCGGTCCTGGTCACCGCCGTTCCAAGGCTGCGATGGGCACGGAGCCATCTCTACTTTGCGCTCTTCGGCTCGGTGCTGATGCTGGGCCTCTCAGGACTGGTAGCCGGAGCCACTTATGGTGCCATCGCCGGTGACACCGGCCAAGTGTGGAGGGTGCTCGGGGCCGCCTTGATCCAGGTACCGGCGGTGTGGGTTGTGGTCGGAGTGACGACAGCGTTGTTTGGTTTGGCACCACGATTGACGACATTGAGCTGGGGGGTCCTGGTCGCCTGCCTGGTGTTTGGCCAGTTGGGCGAAATCCTTCAGTTCCCTCGATGGCTGCTCAATCTGTCGCCTTTCACCCACGTGCCGAACTTGTTAGCCGACGACGTGAATGCCGTCCCGCTTATCTGGCTGCTTGTGACGGCTGCTCTCCTCCTTTTGGGCGGCATGGCGGGACTCCGACGTCGTGACATCGGCTGAAATCTGGTTTCTATGGGTGACTTCGACCGTTTCCGGGCGTTGAGCTTCGATTGCTACGGAACCCTGATCGATTGGGAAACGGGGATCAGGAAGGCACTCGATCGTTGGCGGTCAAGAAGCGCGATTGACGCCACCTCCGACGACATGATCCGCTGGTTCTCCGAGTTGGAGACGGTGATCGAACAGGAAGGATCTCCGGCCCTGCTCTACCCCGAGGTTTTGGCCGAGACCCTGCGCCGTATCGGCGCTCGCTGTGGCGCGGTGGTGACCGAAGAGGATGCCGCCGCATTTGGCGCGTCGGTTCGCGACTGGCCTGCGTTTCCCGATTCCGCCGGCGCGCTGTCGCGGCTGAAGCAGCGATTCCGACTC
The DNA here is from genome assembly GCA_040905905.1 of Acidimicrobiia bacterium. GTDB lineage: Bacteria > Actinomycetota > Acidimicrobiia > Spongiisociales > ZC4RG35 > JAICND01. Next base: position 3,421 of record JBBDQN010000046.1, on the reverse strand, counting down.
ATCATCGTTTCCAACGTCGATCGCTCATCCTTTGCCGCCAGCAATGCCCTCCTCCGGGTCGAGTTCGATCGGATCATCACCGCCGAGGAGGTGGGGGCGTACAAGCCCAGCCCGCCTCATTTCGAGGCTCTGTTCGCCAGTCTTCCGTCCCTTGGGCTTGAGCGGTCGGAGTTGGCCCATGTTGCCCAGAGTCTTTTCCACGATCACGAACCGGCTGCCCGGTACGGGCTGGCATCGGTGTGGATTGATCGTCGTCCCAATCACGACGGATTCGGTGCCACCCCGGCGCCGACTGTCGACTCGATACGGCCGGGTTGGACCTATCCCACTCTGGCCGCCTTCGCCGATGCGGTGGACGCTGTTGGCTGAACTCGATGCCAACGTCCTGGCGGCGCTGCGGCAGGATGGAACCATCGATCTGACCACGATCGGGGCCCGCTCTGGCCAACCGCGCCGAATCGAGATCTGGTACCTCCATCTCGAGGATCGCACATTCATCACCGGCACCTCCGGACTGCGAGGCTGGTACGCCAACATCCTCGCCAACCCGTCGGTGGTTTTCCATCTCAAAGAGTCGGCGCGTGCGGACCTGGCGGCCACCGCGCGGCCCGTCCTCGATCCCGCGCTTCGCGAGTGGGTGTTTACCCGGCGCCATCCGTGGAGTCGTTGGTACCTCTCGGCCGAGCCACTCGAGTCACTGGTAGAAACGGCGCCCATGGTCGAGATCACGTTCGATTGAAATTTGAGGCGAACATGACCCTGCCGCTGTGGACCCCTTCTCCCGCTCGAGTTGAGGCCAGCCACCTCGCTGCCTTTCGTCGCCGGGTGGCCGCTGAAACCGGGTTGGACTTACCCGACACTCGAGCGCTCCACGCCTGGTCGGTCAGTGAACCCGGACGGTTCTGGGACCTGACCTGGGACGACACCGGGGTGATCGGCCACAAAGGAGACCTGGCGATGGAGCCGGGATCGGCGATGTGGGAGGCGAAATTCTTTCCAAAGGCTTCGCTCAACTTTGCCGAGAACCTCCTCGATGGTCGCGGCGTGGCCGATCAGGAGCCGGCAATCATCTATCACCGCGAGGATGGGCTGGGTCGTTCTCTCACATGGGCCGAATTGCGCAGCCAGACGGCTGCGTTCGCAGCAGCGTTGCGGGCAATGGGAGTGGGTGCTGGCGACCGGGTGGCTGCCTGGATGCCGAACGTACCCGAAACGATCGTCGCCATGTTGGGGGCCGCAACGATCGGAGCGGTTTTCACCTCCACCTCAGCCGACTTTGGGGTAAGTGGAGTGGTCGACCGGTTTGGCCAGGTTGCGCCTCGAGTCCTGATCGCGGCCGATGGCTATCTATACGGCGGGCGCGCTTTCTCCCGTCTGGAACAGCTTCGTCAGATCGCGGCGGCTCTTCCCTCTCTCGAGAAGGTGGTGGTCGTTCCTGTCCTAGCACCGACGCCGGATTTGGAGGGGGTCGCCTCGGCCGTCACCTATGAGGCGTTCCTGTCGTCGCAGGCAAGCGCTACCGAGGACCATCAGCGGTTTCCGTTCGACCACCCGCTCTACATCCTCTACTCGTCGGGAACCACCGGGCAACCGAAATGCATCGTGCACAGGGCCGGGGGGGTGCTGATCAAACATCTGCAAGAGCAACAGCACCACTGCGATCTAAGAACGGGAGATCGGATCTTTTACTTCACAACCTGTGGCTGGATGATGTGGAACTGGCTGGCGTCGGGTCTTGCCACCGGAGCCACGATCGTCCTCTTCGATGGCAACCCTTTCCACCCGGGACCCGAGGTGCTGTTCGATCTGGTCGATGACCTTGAGATCGCAGTTTTCGGAGTGTCGGCGAAATATCTCGACGCGGGGTCCAAGGCGGGTGTCCGACCGGCCCTGACCCATCGGCTCGATTCACTGAGAACAATCACTTCCACCGGCTCGCCGCTCTCTGAGGACGGCTTCCGATTCGTCTACAACTCGATCAAGCTTGACGTCCACCTTGCCTCGATTTCGGGTGGAACCGATCTCTGCGGCAGCTTTGTGGGTGGCGACCCCACGATGCCTGTACACGCCGGGGAGATTCAGGGGGCCGCTTTGGGGATGGCGATGTCGGTCTTAGACCCCGATGGCCAGCCGGTGGTAGGGGCGCCTGGTGAGCTCGTCTGCACCGCACCGTTTCCCTCGATGCCCCTGCGGTTTTGGGGAGAGGACGGAATGGCACGGTACGTCTCCACCTATTACTCGCAGAATCAAGGCATCTGGACTCACGGCGACTATGCGCGGGTAACCGACCGTGGGACCTACGTGATCCTGGGCCGCTCTGATGCCACCCTCAATGCCGGAGGCGTACGCATCGGAACTGCCGAAATCTATCGAGTGGTGGAAACGGTGCCAGGGGTAGCGGAGGCAGTGGCGATAGGCCAAAAATGGGACTCCGACACCCGCATCGTCTTGTTCGTCCGGCTCACCGAGGGCGCCGGGTTGACGCCCGAGGTGGAAGCGGAGATACGGCGACGCCTTAGCGAGGAGGAGTCGCCCCGTCACGTACCGGCCCTGATCCTCCCGGTGGCCGACATTCCTCGAACCCGCAGCGGCAAGATCAGCGAGCTGGCGGTCACCGCTGTGGTCAACGGTGAACCCATCACCAATGTGGAGGCTCTGGCCAACCCCGAATCGCTGGAGCTCTTCAGGAATCACCCCGGTCTGCACCCTTAAAGGCTCACCCGATGGTTTGTGTGATCCAGTCGGTCCACTGGCGCATGAGGTCGTCGACCGCGGTTCGGCCGGTTCCGTCTGGGAAGAGGGTGGGGCCGATGACGAGGGTCACCCGGCCCCGCCGCCACTTGTTGTCGATGCCGAGGACCAGGTCGGTTCCCGTTATGGCCACGGCCACCAGCGGCACCTTGGCTCGCACCGCCAACCAGGCAGCCCCGCGTTGCAAGGGAAAGTCCCCAAATCGAACCACCCGTCGGCCTTCCGGAAAGACTGCCACCACTCCTCCTCCAGCAAGGTGGGCGAGTGCTTCTCGAATGGCGCCAAGAGGAATCTTTCCTCTCCTGACTCTGATGACCTCAAAGAGATGTAGTGCCCAATCGAGTAGGCGATAGTTGCCAAACAGGTCAGCGAGGGTGACGAACCGGACCCGCCGGCCGTAGGCGCTTCCAACCAGCGGTGGGTCAAGAAAGGAGTGGTGGTTGGCGGCGATCACAAACGGAGGTTCAGGGAATCCTCTGCCCGGTTTGATCCGGGTCCGCCAGGCCACCCTGGCGACTTTGGGGATCCCAAACAGGGCAACTCGCCACGCCATGCGGCTGGGTAGATAGGGGGACCGATGCCCGGGTGGAGCCACAGCGAGGAGAGTAAGCGGTTGATCAGTGGCCGGTTGATCTGGTGTGGTGTGGGGGGTGGTGGTCGGGGTGGTGGT
>JBBDQN010000045.1:0-20127 GCA_040905905.1 Acidimicrobiia bacterium | reverse complement strand
TGTCTGGCAGGCAGTTTCACTGGGGCGGTGGCCTCCTAAAGAGTAACGGAGGCGCTCAAAGGTTCCCTCAGCCTGGTCGGCAATCAGGCGTTGAGTGCAAAGACACAAGGGAGCTTGACTGCGAGACCTACTAGTCGAGCAGGGACGAAAGTCGGACTTAGTGAACCCATGGTGGCACGTGGGTGTGCCATGGTTCAACGGATAAAAGGTACTCCGGGGATAACAGGCTTATCGGGCCCAAGAGTCCATATCGACGGCCCGGTTTGGCACCTCGATGTCGGCTCGTCGCATCCTGGGGCTGGAGCAGGTCCCAAGGGTCGGGCTGTTCGCCCGTTAAAGCGGCACGCGAGCTGGGTTCAGAACGTAGAAAACTGCGTCCTTCGGGAGTAATTCCGAAGTGCACACTGGCTCATATCGGGGAAATCTGTCACCGGTTCGAACTACGGTTGACAGACAATCCCGAGGGAAGGTCAGCACATGGATTCGTTCTATCCGTACCTTGCAGGATTTTTCGACGGCGATGGAAGCCTCCACTTCCAGATCGTTCGGTCAAAGGTGTACCGATTCGGTTTCTATCTGAGAGTGTCTCTGGTGTTCTACCAAGCCACCTCGGCTGAAGCCGGATTACTACGCCTGGCCGAACACCTGGGGGGTCGGCTTCGGCGCCGCGTTGGCGGCATGTCCGATTTGACGATCACCAATCGAGCTGCCATCCGTTCGAATCTCGAACAGATGCAGCCTTACGTGATCTTCAAAGACGCACAGGTGAAAGCCGGTCTCCGGCTACTCGATCACCTGCCCCCACCTAAGGACCCGTTGGGGTTCCTCGAAGTCTGTAAGGAGATAGACGGATTTGCATCCCTGAACTTCTCTAAGTCGCGCTTCGTAACGGCAGCGACCGTACGAACGCAATTTGAGAAGATGGGTGTGTTGATCCCCGTAACGACTGATTCGAAAGAAGAGGCGTGGTCTAGTGGTCATAGGTGACCAAAATTAAGGACTGCGCAATACGCCAGCTCCTCGAAAGAGGATGAAGGGATAGTCTACACTCTCAGTGATGAGAGACTACTGTGCGTGAGACAGTTCGGTCCCTATCCGCCGCAGGCGCAGGAGATTTGAAGGGAGCCATCCCTAGTACGAGAGGACCGGGATGGACGTACCGCTGGTGTGCGAGTTGTTCTGCCAAGAGCATGGCTCGTTTGCTATGTACGGAAGGGATAAGCGCTGAAGGCATCTAAGTGCGAAACCCACCCTGAGATGAGATCTCCCACGGGTTTAACCCGGTAAGGCCCCTGGTAGAAGACCAGGTTGATAGGCCGGAGGTGTAAGCGCAGTAATGCGTTCAGCCGACCGGTACTAATCGGCCGAGGACTTGGATTGAATTCAAGACTTACGTGCTCGCTATGGAGTGCTCGGGGTACCGAGTCGCTCGATGATTTGTCCGGTGGGTATAGCGGCAGGGAACCACCCGTTCCCATTCCGAACACGGAAGTTAAACCTGCCAGCGCCGATGGTACTTGGGGGGCAACCCCCTGGGAGAGTAGGTCACCGCCGGGCAGTTTTCTGGAGCAGGGGGTCGCACTCGACAGTGCCGGCCCCCTCTTCGCGTAACCAAAGCGCGCCCACCGATCGCGCCCGAACTTCGGAGGAACCGGTGAGCCGCAACGAACCCCGCCCTCCTTCACGAGGCAACCACCAAACCCGGCGCAGCCCGGGATCCCGCCCACCCATCACCTCGGTGACCGCCGGTGATCTGCCCCGTTGGATCCGCGACGAGATCACCCGATCCACGTCCAAGGAACGCCGGGAGATGGCTATCCGCCAGCTCGAACGAGGAGTGGCGCAATTCGCAGAGGAGAGATATCAGGCTGCCTTCGACAGTCTCACCGCCGCCAAGTCATTGGCCCCGCGGGCGGCCACCATTCGCGAGTTGATGGGGTTGGCTGCCTATTACACCGAGCGCTGGGCTCCGGCCCTGCAGGAGTTGCGGGCATTTCGCCGGCTGGCGGGCGAAACCACCCACATGCCGGTCGAGATGGATGTACTCCGTGCCCTTGGCAAACACGCAGATGTCGAGAAGACTTGGGAGCTGTTCAAGGAATTGGGTGGCGATCGCGACACTGAGCGAGAAGCCACCGTGGTCTATGCCAGCTATCTCCTCGATCGGGGCCGGGTTGGCGAAGCATGGCGAGTGATCAAACCTGGACGGCTCGTGACCCCCTCCCCGGAGTCAGAGGTGCGCCGATGGTTCGTAGCAGCCCGGGTAGCTCTCGCCGCTGGTGACAAAGAAGCCGCTTCCAGGCTGATAAATGCGGTCGCTCGCGAATACCCGGCCATGGCCGGGCTTGACGAACTCCGGGCGCAGGTCTGAGTTTCTGTCTCACCCACCCCATAACTTTCTCATTGCCCGCCCTTCCCCGACTGAGAAGGAGGCATGTTGTGGACCTCAACCTGGTTGTCCTGCTCGGGCGGCTCAGTGCTCCGCCCGACATCGTTACCAACGAGAACACCACTGTCCGGTTGTTGGTGGCAGTCCGCTCTGAATGGCCGGTGAAACGACTCGATCTGGTTCCAGTCATCTGGTGGAACCAATCCGAAGATGATGTCTCCGGGCTTGCACAGGTAGGCGCCCAGGTGTGGGCTACCGGTTCGTTGCAGCGGCGTTATTGGGAGGGACCCGATGGTCGCCGGAGTCGTATCGAGATGATCGCCGAACACGTCACCTTTCCCTCCGACGATGAGCTGGCAGCCCAGTGTTTTCAGGACCATGGGCCACCTTGACATGGCACGTACACTCGCCATGTTCCCTATCCCCGAGGAGGTGTCTCATGCCCTGGTTTTGGACTGACGATCTGGCCCGCCTCCTCAAGTCCAACGGACACTCCAACGGGGCCATCATGGAGCGCTGGCTTCGCCAGCCGCAGGCAGTTCGGGGTGATGGCGAGGCGATGACGGTGGCCGAGCGATTGCTCGCCGACGAGGACGACGAGCCCGCCTTAGCTGCCTGAGCCGGGAGTGCCTTCGGTCCTGGGCAACCTTCGATGGTGGATCGCCCACCTCCTCGTCGTTTGCCTGGCCGTGGCCTTCGGCACCCTCGGCTTCTGGCAACTGGGTCGCTGGCAGGAGAGGAAGCTGGAAAACCTGGTCTTTACTGCTCGGCTGACAGCGGAACCGGAGCCGCTGGAGCAGCTCCTCGCTGCAGTCGGGAGCGACACCGCCAGCCTCGAGTTCAGCCGCGCAACAGTCCGGGGAGAATTTCAACCCGCGTCCGAAGTTCTGGTCCGCTCCCAGGTCAACGAGGGAGTGGCCGGCTTTCATGTGATCACCCCGCTCGTCCTCCCCACCGGGGAGGCGGTCATGGTCAACCGCGGTTGGGTCCCTATGGAGATGGACTCGGTGCCGAGCCTGGCGACTGCACCAGAGGGCGAGGTCGAGGTTAGCGGTTGGCTGCGCCTAAGCGAGGAGCGGGCCACCCCAGGAGGGACTCCGGACGAGAGCCGGACGGTGACCCGCGTCGACGTCGCGGGTCTCGCCCCGGGTCTTCCCTGGAGACTTGTCCCGCTCTATCTCGTTCAGGAAAGAGGCGACGGGACAATGCCTGTGCTGATTCCCGAACCGGCTCTGGACGATGAGGGGCCTCACCTCGCCTACGCAATTCAGTGGTTCGCCTTTGCTGCGATAGGGGTAGTTGGATATGTCTTCTTGCTGCGACGCGCGATCAAGGGTCGGTAGAAACAACCGGAGTCGCCAGACCCTCCACAACCAAGACATTGGCGAGCGACCGCAGGACCGCCGGGTCGATCTTGACCTTGGCTGACCTCGAACCGGCACCCAGGATCACCCAGTCCAGATCCATGACGGCGGAATCCACCCACACCTCAAGGACGTCGGGTAACCCGAAGGGAGTCACCCCACCAATCATCATCCCGGTCAAGGCAGCGGTCTCTTCCGCCCGTGCGAACGAGGCCTTCTTGACATCCATCCTCCGTCGGATGAGCCCGTTGACGTCAAGCCGTGTGGTCGCCAGCAAGACACAGGCCACGTGCTGGCCCTCGGGCTTCCGCGACGCGACGACAATGGTATTCGCCGAGCGCTCCATCGGAATCCCGTAAGCAGCGCAAAACGCGGCGGTGTCGGCCAGCTCGGGATCACATGGGAGCATCTCGTATGACGCCCCCAATTGATCGAGAGCAGCGGTGACGCGGGGGTCGGGCTGGGGATGCGTCACGGGGGATCAGCAGTGTATCGACCGGGCTATCGTCCGGCGGCCGATGCCCACCCTCACGGTCATAGGGAGTGTGAATCTCGACCTGGTCGTTCGCCTGCCGCGCCTGCCCGCTCCCGGTGAAACCATCACGACTGGTGAGTTCTCTCGTCACCCCGGTGGCAAAGGTGCCAACCAGGCGCTGGCCGCTCGCCGCCTTGGTGCAGAAGTCAACCTGGTGGCTGCAGTGGGGGAGGACGACATGTCGGAAGCCGCCCTGGCCTTGCTGCGCCAGGAAGGGGTGGTGCTGGATCGTTGCTGGGCCTACGAGAACATCCCGACCGGCGTGGCCCTGATCATGGTGGAAGAAGGCGGAGAGAACATGATCGGCGTTGCCCCTGGGGCCAACGCCTACCTCTCACCAGACTCCCTTGACCTAGGCCAGGACGAGTCGATCGTGTGTCAGCTCGAGGTCCCCATCGAGACTGTTGTTCGGGCGGCGGCCGCGACCTCCGGGTTCTTCTGTCTAAACGCCGCTCCGGCCCGTCCGGTCCCTACCGAAGTCTGGCAACGAGCCGACGTCGTTGTTGTCAACGAGACCGAGCGCGACTACTACACGACTGCACTCGATGATTGTCCTGGTTTGGTTGTTGTGACCATGGGCCGAGCCGGAGCTGTCGCGCTTCTCAATGGCCGGCTGCTGGCAGACGCCACCCCGCCCCCGGTGGTGGCGGTCGACACGGTGGGGGCCGGTGACGCCTTCGTCGCGGCCCTGGCGGTCTCCCTGCTCGATGACATGACCGTCGGTCACTCACTGGAGAGAGCCTGTGCGGCCGGGGCATTAGCCACCATCAGGGCCGGTGCCCAAACCTCGCTGCCAACCGCCGCCGAAGTCGACACCATCCTGATCCGATGAGCATTCCCATCCTCTTTGACTGTGATCCCGGACACGACGACGCCATCGCCCTCCTGCTCGCTTTGGCCAGCCCCGAACTCGAGGTGATGGGCGTGACGACAGTGGCGGGGAATACCACTCTGTCAAAAACGACAGCCAACGCCCTCAAGGTGTTGGAACTGGTCGGTCGGTCCGACATCCCGGTGGCCGCAGGATGTGACCGTCCACTGATGCGGGAACTCGTGGTGGCCGAAAACATTCATGGCACCAGCGGCCTGGACGGACCCATGCTGCCGCCGCCGACCGGTTCCACCATCCATGCCCATGCCGTCGAATTCCTGGCCGAGCGGATCTTGGGGTCGGATCGCCCGGTGACGCTGGTTCCGGTGGGGCCGCTCACCAATATTGCGGTTCTTCTGAGCCGTCACCCCGAAGTTGCGGCGAACGTCAGCGAAATCGTTTTGATGGGTGGCGCCATTGGAACCGGCAACGTCACCCCGGCCGCGGAATTCAACATCTATGTCGATCCAGAGGCGGCATATCGCGTCTTCCACTCAGGAATTCCCCTCACGATGATCGGGCTGGATGCGACCCACCAGGCATTGCTCAACCGTGGCCATGCCGAGGTGCTGCGGGGGAGGGGAGTGGTCGGGAAGTTCGTCGCCGAGTTGCTCGACTTCTTCATTGCGAATCATCCGCGCCACTACGACGCCCGCAACGGGGTACCCATTCATGACGCGCTGGCGGTTGCCCACCTGATTTGGCCCGGGCTGTTGACCACCGAACATGTGGCGGTGACGGTGGATACCGAGTCCAGGCTGTGCCGCGGTCGCACCGTCGTCGACTTCTGGGGTGTCACGTCGATGGAGCCCAATGCCCGGGTCGGGACCACGGTCGACTCGGAGTCGTTTGCTCGGCTCCTCGTCGATCGCCTGAGCTCACTCGGTTAGAGCCTATACTTTCGTCACTGTGACGTTATCTACCAGGGTGAGGTGTGCCTGGTGCGGCGCCGGGTTTCGACCAACGCCGGGCCCGGGGAGGCCACGGTGGTACTGCCAGCGCAGCCATCGCCAACGTGCCTACGAAGCGAGGCAATTAGCGACAGTTCATCAGCTTGGTCCAGATGATGTCCTGATGTCGGCGAGTCTGTTGGGAGAGATCCAGGATGCCGTCTACGTGCTTGAGGCCGCCTTGGAGGACATCGATCGCGACCTGGCGGATGTGGACGATCCTGGAGGGCACCGTGAGGCTCTGTGGCATCTCTATGGAGCGGCGGCTGCGTTACGCGCCCTCAGAATCGAGCCCAAGGCAGCAGGGTCGCCAATACGCCCATAATCCCCGTTATGTTACATAGATGCTTGTGTTGAGCGGATTATGTTACATAGGGCCGAATTCAAGAGAGGATGGCCCGCAGCTGCCTCACCCCGATCATGAGCGGGGCCAGGCTTTCGGGTCGTTCCCCAGCCAGACCGTCCAAAAACGCCCGGAGCCGATCGAGGGCGCCCGCATTGGCGGCGGTGTAGTGCCCGACTGCCTCCAGGGGGCCGCGATCGCCTGCCTCGATCAGGATCCGCTCGGTCAACCGCCTTCGTAGCTCGAGGAGGTCGTCTTCCAACGCCTCCAAAGCCCACCGTTGCCAGGAGTCGGTGAAGAAGAAACCGGCGGCCAGTTTCTCGAGATGGCCCAGCCCAACAATTTCACCGGCGTGGAACATGATCTCGGCCACCTCCGCCACCTTGCGTCCGTGTTGGCGAGCAAGTTCGATAGCGTCGGGCCCGTGCGCTAAACGACGGCGCAAGACGTGTCGGCGAGCAATGTCGATCGGCACCCCCCGTTCGACCAGAGAGTCACCCTCCGCCACCACCGCTGCCTGCCAGTCTTCTGGTCCGGCAGTCGGAAGCGCCGCCTCGAACTCGGCGAAGCCCTCGGCGTCGGCCTCGATGGTCGCAGCCAACCCCACTCCAGCCGCTCGGACCTGATAGCGGCGAGTGAGGGCCGCCACGACGCGATCGGCCCCAGTCATGAGCTCGCTCCACAGGGCGTGGTCGAGTTTGCCTAGTAGTGACTCGAGGGCCTCCCAACGCGCCACGGCACCTGAGACATCGCGGGCAATGCGATAGGCCCTCATCACTTCGGCCACCGTGGCCCCGCTTCGGTGGCAGATCCGGCTGACGAAGGTGCTCCCCATGCTGTTGACGACGTCATTGGACAGGATGTTGGCCAGGATCTCTCGGCGCAATGGATGATGGTCGAGCAAGTGGGCGAATCGATCGATGACCGCCTCGGGGAAATATCTGCGAAGATCGGCTACCAGATGCGGGTCGTCGACCAATTCAGCGGTTACCAACGCCTCGGAGATGCTGCGTTTGGCGTCTACCAGCAGCACCGACAACTCCGGTCTGGTGAGTCCCCGGCCCGAGCGCGCTCTCTCCGCCAGAGCTTCGCTGGACGGGAGCCCTTCCAGCCGCCGGTCGAGAAGGCCTTCGACCTCCAACGCCAACATGAGCTGTTCGTACGCACCCACCCGGCGCAGTGCTGCGCGTTCTTCCTGGGACAACATCTGCGCTTGTTGGAAGTTGTCGTAGAGAATCCTCACCACCACCTGGTCGGCCGCTTCAGCGACGAGTTTGTCGCGGTCGGCGCGCTCCAGCTCTCCTCGCTTCTCGGCTAACCCGAGGAGGATCTTCAGGTTGACCTCACGGTCGGAACAATTGACGCCACCGGAGTTGTCGATGAAATCGGTATTGATCTTCCCGCCTGCCAAGGCGTACTCGATCCGGGCAGCCTGGGTGAGGCCGAGGTTTCCGCCTTCCACCACGACCCGTGACCGAAGCTGCGAAGCGTCTATCCGTACAGGGTCGTTGGTCCGGTCCCCCACAGTCGCATTGTTTTCGGAGGAGGCCCGAACATAGGTTCCGATTCCCCCGTTCCAGAACAGGTCCACCGGCGCCCGCAGGATCGCCGATATGAGCTCGTTGGGAACAAACACCGATTGCGTCACCCCGATCGCACGGCGCGCCTCGGCCGCAAGCTGAATCTGCTTGGCGGAGCGGGGCCACACTCCCCCACCGGGGGACATCACCTCTCGCCCGTAGTCAGCCCAGCTGGAGCGAGCCAGCTCAAAGAGCCGTCGCCGTTCCCGATAGGAGTTGGCCGGATCGGGGTTGGGGTCGATGAAGATGTGACGGTGATCGAAGGCGGCCACCAGCTTCATCCGATCCGTTCCCAGCATCCCGTTGCCAAAGACATCCCCCGACATGTCGCCGATACCTATCGCCGAGAACTCGGTCTGATGAGGGTCGAGTCCGAGCTCGAGAAAGTGACGCTCGAGCGATCGCCAGGCACCGCGGGCAGTGATCCCCAGTGCCTTGTGGTCGTAGCCGGCCGAACCTCCGGAGGCGAAGGCGTCATCAAGCCAGAAGCCGTACTCCGCGGCGACCTGATTGGCCAGGTCGGAGAAGGTCGCGGTTCCTTTGTCGGCGGCGACTACCAGGTAAGGATCAGGCGCATCGTGGATGCGCACATCGCGGGGGTGTGCGACCTCACCTTCGACGAGGTTGTCGGTGACATCGAGCAGGGCGCGGATGTACTCCTCGTACCGATTGCGCACCTCTTCGCCGACGAGAGCGGGATCGCTTGGCGGCCGCCGCAGCACAAACCCGCCTTTCGCCCCGGTTGGCACGATCACCGCGTTCTTGGTCATCTGTGCCTTCATCAGCCCGAGGACCTCGGTTCGATAGTCCTCGCGACGATCCGACCAACGGATGCCTCCCCGTGCCACCGGCCCACCCCGGAGGTGGATTGCCTCGACATCCGGTCCGTAGACGAAGATCTCCGCGTAAGGAACCGGCGCGGGCATGTCGGGCACGTCCCCCGATCGGAGTTTGATCGCCAGCACCCGATTGCCGCTGAGGAAGGCGTTGGTGCGAAGAGACGCTTCGATCAGTCGATAGAAGCTGCGGAGAATCCGGTCATGGTCGAGTGAAGGAATGGCGTCCAGGCGGCTGAGGATCGACGCCCGGATCGGTTCTGCGTCGGTGTCCGCTTCTGCGGGGTCGAAGCGTGCCCGGAAGAGGCGGACCAGATCGGCCGCCATGCCCGGGTTTTCGTTGATGACGTCGTTCAGGTAGCCCACGGTGAAGGAGAGCGCCAGGCGTCGCCAGTAAATCCTGTAGGCACGAAGGATCCCCACCTCCCAATGACTCAAGCCGGCTGTGATTACCAGGCGGTTCAGCGGGTCAGACTCTGCCTCGCCGGCCCAAACCGCAGTGAGCGCCTGCTCGACCCGTATCTGACAGCCACCAAGATCGAGCGGCTGGCCATTACCACCGATCACCCCGAAGTCGTGGACAAAAAAGGCGTCCCCGCCCTGCAGCCGGGTGGGAACCTCCTCCACCACGTGCATCCCCATGTCCTCCAGCGCCGGGACTAGCTCCGATAAAGGCCGCTTGCCGTCGGAGCGATACAAAAGAACCCTGGTTAGGTTTTCGGGCCCGGCGTCCTCGTTGCGGAGGCCAACCCGGAAAGGGGTTGCGTCCAGTGTGAGTGCCTCCAGGGCAAGGACATCGGCGGCGGTCGCCTCCAGGGGGGTGGAGACGCGGTAATAGTCAGGAAAGCGATCGGCCCACTTGTCGACGAGGCTCCGAGCAATTGACCGTTTAATCGACGTGCCCAACTGTTCGATCAGCCGATCTCTCCAGCTCCTCGTGATGTCGAGGACTTCCGACTCCAATTTTTCGAACTCGACCTCGGGGATAGGCCCATCCACCCAAACGGTGAAGTGGATGCGGGCCGGGTCGGTTTCGCCGAGTTCCAGGTGGTACTCGCAAGAGCTGGCGTTGAACCGACGGGTGAAGAGATCCTGGAGCCGTTTGCGGAGATCGGCGTTGAACCGGTCGCGCGGCAGCGCCACCAATACCGACACGCTACGTTCGAGCAGATCGCGCCTGATGAACAGGCGGACCTGATGGGTCTCCTGAAGAGCAAGCAATCCCATGATGTCGGTCCGCAGGTGCAGGACCGGCGCGGTAAACAGGTCATGTTTCGAGAAGCTTTCGAAGATCTCGATCACGGCCTTGTGGTCATGGGAGCCCTCGATCAGATCCTCCGACGAGACGATGTCTGCCAGCTTCCGGCGCAGGATGGGAACGTGCCCGGCCGGTTCCATAAAGGCCTTGGAGGTGAACAAACCCACCATCCGGGCTTCTCCAACCGTGGCCCCGGTGGGACCGATGATGCGGACACCGACATAGTCGAGCTTGACCCGCCTGTGCACGGTCGAGAATCGATTGGTTTTCGTGATGACCAGGAGGTCGCCGCTTTCATAGCGTGCCGCCAGCTCGGGCCGCAGAGACGAAAGTGGCACCGGTGTGACCGAGCTGGAGCGATCCGGGTCTGAGAGGATTCCCAGCCCGCTCCCCAGGTCGGCCTGGACCGCTCTTCCTTCCTCGGTGTCAACCAGGTGGTACTCGCGGTACCCGAGGAATACGAAGTTCTGGTCCCGCAGCCACTGCAGAAAGGCGATCGCCTCGCCGATCTCCGCCTCGGGGAAGAATCCGACCGCCTCCCGGACCAGCTCCACCATCCGATTGACCCGATCCATCATCGGATAGAAGTCACGGACCGCTCTCTGCACGTCGCCCAGGGCCTGCCGTATGGCCTTTTCCAGACCGGGGAGATCGGCTTCGAACAGCCGGCGATCGAGCTCGTAGTGCTCAACCGACTCTTTGTGGCGAGCGCTGTGGGCATTGCCGATCGACAACAAGGTTCCCGCCGCGTCACGCTCCACCCCGACCACCGGATGGAGGACGCTGACTACCTCGAGACCATGGGCCTGGATCTCGTTTGAGACCGAATCGAGCAGGAAAGGGCTGTCGTCGATATTCACCTCAACCACGGAGCCGACCGAGGTGTAACCATCGGTTTCGAGGTTGGGGTTGAAAACCCGCACCTTGATGGGTTCCGTTCGCTCCCGGATGAACTCGAAAATGCCCCTGAGCTCGGCATACCAACCATCGACCGTGTTCGTGCTCGCCGGCGGAAGGCGCCGCAAGTAGGCCCGGGCCAGTTCGGCGGCGGTTTCCCGATCGGCTTCGGAGAAATCGGCTTTGATACTGGCGAGGACTTCAGTCAGGACTGCATTGGCAGCGGGTGCGGCCGAACTCTGCACGAGATGACAACTTAGCTGCCAGGATGCCGTCGGCGCAGCCGCCTATCCCTGCGTGGCCCTGATCTCCCAGCGCCAGGCGTCGAGGCACATCTGTTCGAGTGATCTCGTGGCGTTCCAGCCCAGTTCGGCGCGCACCTTGTCGACGGAGGCCCAGGTGGCGGCGACATCACCCGCCCTGCGGCCCTCGATCCGGTACGGCACGTCTTTGCCGGTGGCTTCCATAAAGGCTGAAACCACTTCGAGGACGCTGTGGCCGCGGCCGGTGCCAAGGTTGTAGACATGACGGCCGGCGACACCGGAGAGCTTCTCGAGCGCCACCCCATGCCCATCGGCGATATCGACGACGTGCACAAAGTCGCGGATGCCCGTTCCGTCAGGGGTCGGATAGTCGTTGCCAAACACCCGCAGATAGGGCAGTCGCCCGGCCGCAACCTTGGCGACATATGGCATCAGGTTGTTCGGAGTGCCGCGAGGGTCCTCCCCGATGAGCCCCGAGGGGTGAGCCCCGACCGGATTGAAATAGCGGAGCAGCACGATCGACCAGCGCGGGTCAGCGGCCTGGAGATCCGTGAGAACCTTTTCCATCATGAGCTTGGTCGAGCCATAGGGATTGGCTGCCGCCTGCGTGGGGCTGTCTTCGGACAAAGGTAGTTGGTCGGAGTCGCCGTACACGGTGCAGGAGGACGAGAAGACGAAGTTACGGACACCGTGACGTTCGAGGGACTGCAAAAGCCGAGCGGTACCTCCGACGTTGTTCTCGTAGTACCGCAGGGGTTGACTGACCGACTCCCCCACCGCTTTCAGGGCGGCGCAATGGACGACCGCCTCCGGTTGAGCCTTGTCCAAAATCAGGTCCATGGCGGCAGGGTCGCCGATATCGGCTTGGTGGAATAAAACGGTCGAACCGGTCAGCTCGCCGAGGCGGTGGACAACGTCGGCCGAGGAGTTTGCCAGGTTGTCGACGAGGACGACCTCATGACCCGCTGCGATCAACTCGGCGGCAGTGTGGCTGCCTATAAACCCTGTCCCCCCGGTGATCAGAACCCGCACCTGGTCAGGCTACCGCCCTGGCCCCGGCCTACCCACAACCGGTGTCTGCCAAAATCGCGGAGCTGTGACAGCACCCGCCTCATTGCAGAGCACCGCCCTCGCCGCGACCGGACCTTTTCACCATGCCGGTCGGACGGTTCTCGTCTACGACGGACCCGCCCAGGAGGTTCGCCTCCGCACCTGGATGCCACGATTTCCCGATCCCGGTCCGTTCATCAGGATCGAAGGGACCGAACGTTGGCTATTGCCCATCGCCCTCCCCTCCACCGCCCGAATCGAGTACCGCTTGGCGGTGAAACGGGGCGGGCGTTGGCACGAGGTCGACGATCCCACCAACCCACCCGCAGCCAGCAATCCCTTTGGAAGCAATTCCGTCCTCACCGGGCAGGGTTATCGCGCCTTCTCCTCTCCAGCCGACGGGCTTCCGACGGCAAGCAACGTCGTGGAGATTCGGGTCACCTCGGCGGCTCTCGGCGGCCGTCGCCACCACCACGTGTATCTCCCGCCCGGGTTCAAGCGAGGCGCGAACCTGGCCCTGGTGGTCATCCACGACGGAAGAGACTTTCTTGAACACGCCGACATAAGGCCGGCCCTCGACCACTTGATCATTTCCGGGTCAATCCGGCCCTTGGTGGCTGTCCTTATCGATCCCTGGCACCGCTTGGCCGAATACGCCGCGTCACGGGATCACGCCACCCATATCGTCCACGAGATCCTCCCCCACCTGCAGCGCAGGCTCGGCGTGTACTCGGCAACCTCGATTCGGGCCCTGATGGGCGCTTCCCTGGGGGCGGTGGCGTCACTTGCCACGGCCTGGCATTACCCCCGCCACTTCGCCGGCCTTGGACTGTTATCCGGCACGTTCGTACACACTCTGAACGACAACTGGCCAGACGAGATTTTCCGTCCGATCGCCTCCTTTCTTGAGACATTCGGGCGAGATCCCCGGGTCGAGGGTTATTCCGTCTACTCCAGCGTGGGCCGCTACGAAGGTCTGACCGATTTCCACCGCCGCCTCAACCCCCAACTACGAGCCGTCGGGCTAAAGCTGGCGGCAGTGGAGACCTGGGACGGTCACCACTGGGGTGCTTGGCGCGATCGACTGGGTGAGTGCCTCCAATTCCTCTTTCCTCCCCGGCCTCTGTTGAGCCCCACCAATTAGGCTCGGAGGGATGGCGGAGCTTCCTCTCACGATCGGCCTTTCGCTGGGGGCCGACCTCGAATGGCCCATCTTCTTCGAGGACATAGTCGCCCGCCTCGAACCCCGGATACCGATCGGGTCAGATCACCACACATTTCGCGTGGAGCGAGTCACGATCGAACCGTTTTTCCTGCGTCAGCCCGTGCGGTATGCCGTACTTCTCGACCGCCTCACCCACTGGTATCACACTTCCAGGGAGTGGATCAAAAAGGCCGTGGTCCACGACGACCTCTATGTTTTCAACAACCCGTTCACGGTCCAGTCGATGGAGAAACACACCAGCTACGCGGCGATGATGCGCCTCGGGCTGCCGGTGCCTCGCACGGTTCTCTTGCCGCCCAAGGAGACGGCACCCCAACCCGACCTTCAGGTGACGCTTGACCAATACGCCCGCTTCTTCGACCTCGCTGAGATTGCCAAACAGATCGGTTATCCGTGCTACATGAAGCCGTTCGATGGCGGGGCTTGGCGGGGTGTGTCCCGGATCGAGAACGATGATCAGCTCCGGTCCGCGTACGAACAAAGCGGGCGTTCGATCATGCATCTCCAGGAAGCGGTTGAACCGTACGACCTGTTCGTCCGAACGCTGGCGGTGGGTCCCCAGGTCAACGTGATCCGATACGACCCTACGGCCCCGATGCACGATCGATACAAGGTCGACTTCAACTTTGTCGATGCCGACGAATGGCAGCTTCTTTCCGACATGGTGCTGACCATCAACAGCTTCTTCAACTGGGACTTCAACTCCTGCGAGGCGTTGCGCAAAGAGGGGGCGTTCTACCCGATCGACTTCGCCAATGCCTGTCCTGACTCCCAGGTGACCAGCCTGCACTATCACCTTCCTTGGCTCGTAAAGGCCAAGATCCGGTGGTCCCTGTTTGTCGCCGCCACCCACCGCCGGGTGCGATATAACCCGGACTGGGAGCCGTACTTCGATATAGCCGCTTCCGACCGGCCCTACCGGGACAAACTCTCCGCCTACGCCTCGCTTGCCCACCAGGCCTACGACACCGACCGCTTCCTCGAGTTTTGCGACACCCATCTGTCCCATCTCGACGAGATCACCTGGGACTACTTCTCGACGGACCGAGCGTTGGAAGCAGTTCGGCGCAAGGTGTCGGTGATCTTTCCTCCTCACGAGGTGGACCTCTACACCGAGCATTTTTGGGGCCTCCTGCAGTTCTGGCGCAGGACCGAACGCGATCGCCTGGACCTCCTCGGGTCGAAACCGATGCCTGCGCGGGCAATCGATGAAAAACCGCTGGAGCCCCTTCATGTGGGAGAGCGGGTGGAGGAGAACCTATGAAGGCGGTGGAGAAGTGGCACTCCGAACGCCTCGGGGCCGAGCTCAACCTCGCTCGTTGGGGCACCTTCGGGGAGCCAGTTCTGATTTTTCCAACCGCCGGAGGCGACTCCGAAGAAATCGAGCGGTTCCTCATGATCTCGGCACTCGAAGATCTCATCAACCAGGGACGCATCAAGGTCTACTCGGTCGACTCTCTGAACGGCCGGGCCTTCCTTGCAGGTGCCGACTCCCGCCACGCAGGGTGGATGATGACGGCCTTCGACTCGGCCATCCGCCATGAAGTGGTCCCAGCGATCAGGGCCGATTGCGGCTCCGACTCGATCGAGGTGATCGCGGCTGGAGCCTCGATCGGAGCCTTTAACGCCCTCGAGGTCCTCAGCAAACATCCTGACGTGTTCGCGAGCGCCCTTTGCGTATCTGGCACATATGACCTCACCAAGTGGCTGCGGGGCCACATGACCCCCGATTTCTTCTTCTCCTCTCCCCTCCACTACCTGCCTACCCTCGACGAGCCAGACCACCTTGAGCAGCTGCGTCGCCGGTTCGTCCTGTTCTGCCATGGCCAGGGCAAAGCCGAAGAGCCGGGCGAGTCCTGGAGAATGGCGTCGATCCTAGGAAACAAAGGCATACCCAACCGGGTGGACGAATGGGGACCGGAGTGGCCTCACGACTGGGTGTCCTGGCGGGAGATGTTTCCTCGATACCTGGACGAGCTCACCTCTTGAAACAGCTCGTCCGGTGAGCGCCGACGATTGGCTGGTGCTCGCCGCCGCCGAAGCGCGCGAGCACCTCTCCCAGACCCTTCGACCACGATTCAGAACAGAGCAGTGGGTGGAATTCAATGATCGGTTGGCCAAACACTTCGATGGCTTGTTCCGATGTCTTCATCGACTCTACGGCTGGCAATACGACTTCGCCTGGACCGTTGAGTCGATCATCCAGGTTGCCGCTAATGGATACCTGGCGAGGTCGAAACGGCTGCGCAAGGCGGACCGCGCGGGAGCCCGGTCGTGGGTCACCGAGCAGGGCACCACCTGGGCGATGGCGTATCTCGATCTCTTCGCCGGCACCGTGGCAGGATTGACGGACCGGATCGGCTATCTCCAGAGCCTCGGAGTGACCCATCTCCACATGCTGGGTCTAGAACCCAACGAGGAGTCGGCCGACCTGGCCAAGCAGTTGAACGATGCCGGGATCTCCCTGGTCCTCGACCTCACGTTGAGCCACACCGCGTCCGATCACAAGTGGGCCAGGGCCGCCGCGGCCGGGAAAGCGGAACAGAGCTACTACTTCCTATACACCGATCGCTCTATCCCCGACCAATTCGCTCCGCATCTCAAAACGAACGCACCCGACCGTGGGGGCGACAGCTTTACCTGGCATTCCGACGTACAGGGGGGTCGCTGGATCTGGACCACGTTCCAACCTTTCGAGTGGGACCTCAATTACTCGAACCCGCGGGTCCTGGCAGCAATAGCCACAGAACTCCTGGGCATAGCCAACCTCGGAATTGGGGCGCTTCGCCTCAACTCCGTTGGCCATCTCTGGAAAACACCCGGAACCGCCTGCGAGGACCTTCCCGAAGCGCACCTGATCGTGCAAGTTCTGCAGATGTTGGTCGACATAGCCGCCCCCGCTGTCGTCCTCATTAGCGACGTTCCGGCCTTCGTCAACTCGGAGGAGTGCCGGCTGGGATACAACCACCTGTTGATGTCCTCAATTTGGGAGGCCATCGCTACAGCCGACACCCGCCTCCTCCGGATCGCACTAGGAAACCGCTGCCACCGTTCGCCAGGATCCTCGTGGCTTACCTATCTCCGCGACCACAATCAGATCCATTGGGAGTTTCTCGATGAGGACGCGGTTCGGCTGGCAATGGATCCCACCCTTCACCGTCTCTACCTGAACAGCTTCTACTCGGGCGAGGCATCAGGGTCCTTCGCAAAGGGAGCGCTCGTCCCGCCCAATGGCGAGTCCGCCGTTGCCGGCATCGCCGGGACGCTTGCATCGCTAGCGGGCCTGGAGGCAGCTACCGAAAATATGGATCCAACCGCGTCGGCGCTATCGGTTCGTCGAATCCTGGCCGCCTGGGCGGTGGTGGTCGCGGCTGCAGAGATCCCGCTCTTCTTGCTCGGAGATGAGATCGCCATATTCAACGACCACACCCACCGAGCCGATCCGCACCACGCCGCGGACGTGCTGTGGATGCAACGGCCTCGTTTCGATCAAGTCAGGATGGAACGCGCTCTGGCCGGAATCGGGCCCGAAGCCGAGGTGCTCGCCGGGTTCAAGGGTCTCCTGGCAGCGCGCCGGGCCCTATCGGGAGTCGACCCGACCACTCCCATAGAGCCCATCGATCCTGGAGAAATCGGAGTGGTGGCGTTCGGGCGGGGCGGGTCCCTTTTGGTCGCCAACCTGACCGATCGTATCGCCCTGGTAGCCCGTGACTCCCTACCGAAAGGTGAATACTTCGATCTCATCAGCCAGGAAGTTTGGGACGGACACGTACTCGGTCCGTTCGAGCACCGGCTCCTCCAGCTCTAAGCCCGAGAGGACCTCAGAAGAGCGAGAGTTGGGGATCCCTGGAATATCGGGCGAGACCGTTCCAGACGAGCCCCTCCATGAAGATCCATGACCGTCGATGGATTGCGCTAGGGCCCCACGCCTGGAGGGCGGCCTTGTGGACCGGGCACGGGTACCCCTTGTTGGCTTCGAAGTTGTAGAACGGGAAATGCTCGGCAAGGCCCCGCATGATCCGGTCTCGGGTGACCTTGGCCAGCACCGACGCCGAGGCTATCGACAGACAGGTTCGGTCACCTCCGACCAGTTTGGCCGCCCCACCCACGAAGTCCCAGTTGCCATCGACCAGCACTTTGTCCGGTTTGATGCCCAACTCCTCCAGCGCCCTCCGTGCCGCCAGACGCTGAGCTTCCGACATGCCAAGAGTGTCACACTCCTCGGCCGTTGCATGGCCCACGGCCCAGGCCTCGCACCAACCTGCGATCCGGTCGAACATGGCTTCGCGCTCTACCTCCGTGAGAAGCTTGGAGTCGCGGACCTTGTAAACCCGTCGGCCAACGGGGATGATCGCTGCCCCCACCGAAAGCTGTCCGGCCCAGGATCCTCTGCCCACCTCGTCGATTCCCACCACGTACCGATGCCCGGCCGCCCACAACTGCCGCTCCACTCCCAGCCCGGGCGCCTTGTCGACAATCGCCGACCGCAACCGGGGAATTGTGGTTACCACCAGGGGAGGGTACCCCTTTTGACCTCCGTCTTCCGACTTCGGTCTTCTGTCTAATTGAGGGACGGATCGCTTGGATAGAACGCCAGCATCGCCAGCTTGCCTCCCTGTCGACGCAAAACCTCCGACCACAGCTCCTGGGGGCGTTCGGTGAACACGTCCGGAGCCAGGGCGGGTACCACGATCCACGCCCCCTCCTCCAATTCGGCCTCGAGCTGACCGACCCCCCAGCCCGAATAACCGGAAAACACTCGGATTGGCCCGGCGGTGGTTGCGGCCGGATCCGCACTGAGATCGACCATCCCCACGCCGGTGACTGCGGTCGGTTCGCTTGGTCGCTGGTTACGGACTACTCCGATCGCGACTGATGGTTCTACAGGGCCTCCCACAAACACCACACCCGGATCTTCCAGGCGTTGCGCCCACTCCGGGAGGTGTGCGTCCACCGCCTCATCGCTGGGCCGGTTGAGCACCACTCCCAGGGCACCCTCATCGTCGTGCTGGAGCACCAGCACCACCGTGCGGGCGAAGTTGAAATCCATCAAAAAGGGTGAGGCAACCAGAAGCTGGCCGGCGACGAATGTACCCATGAATGTGAATCCTGGCACGTACCATTTGGTTCACCCCTAAAAGGTCCTACGACATGGCGGGTCTTGAACCGATATTTACCTTTGTGGCGTATTCTATGAAGTACATGAGCCGACGTCTCCTGCTCGGGTTGTCAGCGCTTGCCTTTTTGGCGGCGGCGTGCGGCTCGGAGCAGGCAGACACCATGACCTACACCGACCCGGGGAACCTCTCTCTGGTCAATGTCCCAGCCGAGTGGAACGCCTATCAACTCGACGAGCTCACCACCCTCGAGAACCTTCCGTTCAACGCGCCTTTCCAACAATTCGAGTTTCCCCACGTCGCCTCCATAGCCTTCGATGCTGCACCCGCCAGGGACATCAGCAACGTCACCGCGTCCCTCGCCGCCGCCAATTATCCGATCGGATCGATGTCGGTTCGCACCGTCGGTGACGTCGAGAAAGAATTCCTCTCCCGGGCCACCCTCAGTCAGACAGTGATTCCCTATTACCAGTACGTCGACCCGACCGAACACGTCAAGGAGGACTTCAGCTTTGGCGACGGCTTTGACGGGGTGCGGGTCTTGGTCTCTTTTGCCGACGGTGATAGCTCTAGTGTGGGAGTGGCCTACATGATCTCAGTTACCGACCCGGCCGACCAGCGAATGTTCTCGATCGTCGTTGGCTGCAATCGTGATTGCTTTATACAGAATCAGCAACTGATAGAACAGGTGGTGGATTCGTGGCTGGTAAACAAAAAGACGTCCTGAACATGACCCGCCGTAAGGCGGACACCTGGGATCGCATCAAGTTCTTGGTTCTGCTCGCGGTCATCACCACCGCGGTGGTGGGCAGCCAGGTCAATCCTCCTTTTGTGACCCTTGAGGCAGCTCTCACCGAGTTTCTGGCGACCACTCCTGGAAGACTGCTCGCGATCCTGTTCGCTGTGGAAGTCTTCCGCCAGATCCACTATCTCCTGTCTGAGAAGTCTGCGGGCTATCACGGCTTTTGGCAGCAAGGAGTCTTCGGAAGGGTTGAGGGTGGCCTCGACCACTTCAAGCCCTGGACTCGCTTCCGGCTAGGCCGTTCAATCCGCTGGCTGATCATCCTCGGTCTTTACTCCGTGACAGTCAGCTACTTGGTGCCCGACATCAATTCGCCCAGCGAGGCGATCACGCAAGCGCCTCGTCTGCTGGTCGGCCTCATCACCAACCCCGAGCTCCTGCGGATGGTGATGTACTTGTTCATCATCGTCGGGCAATTTGCGATGATTTTCTGGTTCCTCTCTCGCGGTGGCGTGAACATCATCATGCCGGAGGAGATCAAGAACCGATTCAACGACGTCTGGGGCCAGGACCACGTCCTCGATCTGATCAAAGAGAACATCGCCTTTCTCGAAAAGCCCGATGAGATCGAGGCCAAAGGTGGATACATCCCCGGAGGCATCCTGCTCTGGGGCCCACCCGGTACCGGAAAGACCCTGATGGCCGAG
>JBBDQN010000044.1:0-20259 GCA_040905905.1 Acidimicrobiia bacterium | reverse complement strand
GTCCACCCTTATCGCACTAGTCGCCGGTTTAGCTATTCCTGAGTCAGGCCGGATACTGATTGATGGCGTTCAGGTGAAAGGACCGGGCCGAGATAGGGGCGTAGTGTTCCAGGATTTGGCGCTGATGCCATGGCGAACGGTGTCTAGGAATATCGGTCATGGAATGGAGATCGCTCGGGCATCCCGCGAGGAAATACGGAAAGCTGTCGACAAGTACGTCAAGATGGTAGGGCTAGATGGCTTTGAAAAATATTACCCTCATCAGTTGTCCGGCGGCATGAAGCAACGCGTCGCTGTCGCGCGGACGCTGGCTGCTGATCCCGACGTGGTTTTAATGGATGAGCCGTTCGCCGCGGTGGATGCCCAGACTCGGATAACTTTGGGTCAAGAATTACTCAGTATAGCGCGGCTCACAGGCAAGACGATCATCTTTGTTACGCATAGCGTTGACGAGGCGGTCTTTATCGGGGACCAAGTGCTAGTGATGTCGCAGAGGCCTGGACGCGTGAAACATTTGTTTGAAGTACCAATTGCGCGCGCTGAACGACACTGGGATTCGATCGTCTCGGATCCGAGATTCTTAGGGCCTCGGGACCAAGTTATGAGGTCGGTGCGAGAGGAACTGGTCCCGCAAGGTCAGGAGCGGTCATAATGAACGCCAATCTCCTCGTGGGCATGCGTGTAGAGAAAAAAGCCTCCGTACGTCGCTGGTTCGGTGTCACCTTCGATCAGTTTCGAATACACCTCCTGCCTTTTGTAGTACTCATTCTCATCTGGTGGCTCGCTAAACTCGCGTTCGATCTAGACGACCGTATCATTCCTTGGCCGACCGACCTCATTGCGGCTGCGGGCGAGCTGCTGCAAAAGGGCATACTGATCGACTATATGTCATCTACCTTAGTTCGAATACTCGCGGCCTGTCTAGTTGGTATTCCCTTAGGAATAGTGCTAGGAATGTTGCTCGGATTGAATCGGCGGGTAAGTCGATCCCTTCTGCCTTTCTTTAACTTCAATCAAGCCCTATCCGGGATCGCCTGGTTGCCCATGGCGGTCATCTGGATGGGCTTCGGGGAGGTAACAATTCTGGCCCTCATTCTCTATACCCTCGTCTTTCCAATAATCTTTAATACGATTGTAGGAGTCTCGTCCGTGCCGATCAATCTGATCAACGCCACGCGTGTGTTTGGCGCTCGCCGATGGTACTTGTATCGGAGCGTTTGGTTTCCGGGAGCCTTGCCGAGCATACTTACAGGTGTTCGTCTTGGAGTGGGCTATGGGTGGCGCGCCCTAGTCGGGAGCGAGATGATCGTCGCTAGCAGTGGACTCGGTGTCCTGCTATTCGACAGCCGGGGTTTCCAGCAAACAGATCGCATTCTTCTCGGTATGGTTTTGACAGGCGCATTGTGGCTGGCCACAGATCATCTCTTCCTTAGACCAGTTGAGGCTCACACCGTGCAGCGATGGGGTATGGTCCACCGATGAGTAGCCGCGCTGGGACCTCATTGCTAGGTACTGTTACCTCGGCCGTTCATTTCTGGCGCTCTGACAGATGGCTCTCCGTATTGCCCTTTGCAATTCTCCTGGGCATCTGGTGGGTCATATCGGCTAGTGGGCTAGTCACACCTTTGACGCTCCCTAGGCCCGAAGCAGTCTACAGGGAACTAGGGCGCTTGGCTGCATCTGGTGAATTATGGGAACACATTTCGGTCAGTATGGCGCGTATCCTTCGCGCTGTCGCCATAGGCGTTGGAATGGGTGTTGGACTCGGAATGGTAGTGAGTCTATTCAGGAGGCTAGGTGATTTCCTGATGCCGCTAGCGTCCTTCTTCAACTCTATGAGTGGCATCACGTGGATTCCACTCGCCATTCTTTGGTTTGGGTTAGGAACGGCCGCAGTAACCTTCATAATCTGGAATGCCATCTTCTTTCTGGTCTTCTTCAATACTGTGCTCGGCGTTCGTTCCATACCCGCTGTATTGGAACATGCCGTTCGGACACTCGGAGGTTCTCGGTTTTCAGTTATTCGGCACGTGTTCCTGCCGGGAGCATTGCCCTCAATTATAGTTGGGGTGCGCATTGGATTCAGCTTCGGTTGGCGCGCTTTGGTCGCAGCCGAACTTATTGCAGCCACGAGCGGCTTGGGATTCCTAATATACGATGCCGGCAATTGGTTCCGAACTGACCGAATTCTCGCAGGAATCCTCGTGATCGGCTCTCTCTGGATGTTGCTAGACGGCCTACTGCTTCGGCCTTTAGAACGACGGACAGTCGAGCGATGGGGAACACTACAGAGCATATGAGACCACTGTTAATGCGCCTTGGTATTCCGGCTGCTATTCTGGCGGCGTTCCTGCTGGCTCCTTCCGTCCTCGGATGGATGTCGTGGGAGCAGCGACTCTCTTCCCAGCTGCAGTCCTCAATGGAAAGCGGTTCCCGGGAACTCTACGATATCGAGGTCATTCTTGCTTTCGATGCTGAGCTGTTTCATGTGAATAAACTAAGGGAGTTTGGGACCCTTGCCGGTGTCCATACGAATGAGATTCATCTCATTCGTGTTAATCCTTCGAGCCTGCAAACGATTGCGGGGTACTACTGGGTGCAGACGGTCGAGGAAGCGGATTGACTTAGCCATGATTGTTCACGGCGGGGATGAGCGGGACCAATGATGTTGGTTTTCGGCTATGGGCGTGCGTGGATCCGTAGGAGTTCGCCGCGCTATCGGTCCTTCTGTGCGTAGCTCGCCGGGGGGATTGTCGGTTTTGGCGCGTGCTGATCTGTTCCCGCATTGGGGGTCGGGCCTGGAGGTGGCATGTTCAGGTGAGTGCGGCGTGTTTCGGTAGGCACCTAAAAGGTCGGCTCTGCTGGGCCTGCCCTCGAGGATTTCGGACGATGTCCCCGGCGTCCGCTCGAGATGATACGGGCAGGGGTGTGCCATTGGGTGACTGTGCGGTGAGGTGGGGAACAGCCTCCTGGTGATGATGCCGGGCTGCTGGTCAGGGCCCCCCGATACTCGGTGATGCAAGTCATCGAGCGAGGAGGGGGCCATGATGGAGCCCGATCGTATGTCTGTTCGTTTTCACCTGTGATCGTATCCGCGTGGCGGCGGTACTGGTGGATCTGATCGAACGTCTGGTGGTGGGTGTCAGTTGTGTCGGTCAAGGGCGGCTGAGCTGTTACCGACACCTTGCATGATCTCTTCGGCGGTGCATGTCCATCCGATCAAGCCGCAGAGCAAACGGGTGACCATCCCGTTCGCCCACCTTGCGGCTTTCCTCCCAACATGACCTTTCGGAGACTCAAGTTCCACTCTGTCGTGTAACCAGCCGGCAACTAGAGATGGAGCAGGCGAGTAGCATTATCCGCGAGAATGGCACGCTTCTCGTCCTCCGTGAGTTCGTCGAGACCCAGCACCCAATTGACTGCATCAGGCAGCACCATCGGAGCCGGATAGTCAGTACCGAGAACTACACGGTCAGCCCCGACTACCTCGACGAGAAACCGGAGCACAGAACCGCGATACACGCAGCAGTCGTAGTAGAAGCGACTCAGGTAGTCGCTGGGCGGTCGCCTAAGGCCAATGATACCGTCTCCTTCCTGCGGGAAGGGTGGCATCAGATCAGTCCCGGATCTATCCAAGGCTCCCGCCACCTTGTCCATCCGCGTGATTCCGAACGCCGTATAACCGCCGCCGTGCGCGAGAATCGGCTCCAGAGCCGGGCAGTAATCCATAACTCCTCCAAACACAAGAGTAGCGAACAGGACGGTTCGCTCCGCCAGGTTTCCCACCGAGTTACCTATTCTGTAACGAGGTATCCGCTCATGCACACATGTATCGGACGCCTGGTGAAAGAAGATGACTGCTCCCAACTCCTCTGCTACTCGAAAGAACGGTCGGAACTCGGCTAGATCATAGGTTCGTCCTAACACATGGTCACTGATCTCGACTCCACGAAGTCCCTTCTCGCCGACTATTCGTTCCATCTCAGAAATCGCTGATGATATGTCCTGCATCGGGAGGGTGCCTAGCCCCGCAAACCGACTCGGATGCTCAGCCACCATTGAAGCGATTTCATCGTTACACTCCTTGGCAATCGCCTTCGTCGTCTCCAAGTCATTCTGGTACTGAAAGAAGCCAGCAGCGGGGCTCAGCAGCTGCATATCAACACCTACCAGGTCCATGTCTTTGAGTCGCTCAGACGTCGCTTTAGCAAAACCACCTACCTCAAGCTCGCCTTCTTTAGAACTCAGCCCGTACCATGAGCCTTCGGATCGGATAGCCTCTTTGTAGCGGTCGGGCGATACGTGGGCGTGAACATCAATCACAGGCATGTGTGATTCTCCCTTTCGTCTAAGACGTGCCGATGAGCCCGCTTACAGCGAGCGTGTGTAGCGTTGACATCACCGGAGGTGTCAACTCTTACGTTAAGTCGCTGTTTTGTAGGCGTGTCATTCGGTGTCCAAAGCGCCTGATCCTCCGCGGTTAGCCGATGCACAGTCAAAACGGATACATGAGAGAAGCTACGCAGTTGTTTCGGACGGGCACAACAACTGAAAAGTGGCCTACCTAACGATACGCCGGATCGTCCTGTCACCCTCGATCCCAGCCTAGCCACGATTCGATACCCTTTCCCATTATCCACTCGAGATCACTGTCGGTTAAGAAGCCTAGTTCGTGCGTGAATAGCTGTACTGCTTCGCGGTAAGTACACGCAAGCCTGCTCAAATCGGACCCCCAGAATACACGTGACGGACCGAACGCCGAAACGGTATCACGGACAACGGATTGAAGGAATGGGAAGGGAAATGCCTCCGTTACCACACTCGGAAGCGCCGATACCTTAACCGCGACGTTCGGCAGGTCGGCTAGGCCGAGCGTTTCCCTCAGAGGGTGAAGGATCTCGTGGTCGCGGAGATCCGAAGGGATTCCCAAGTGATCGACTACGAGTCGCAGTCTAGGGTAGTCGGTCGCGATCCGTCTTAGATGCGGCGTTTGACCAGGGGCCCAGATCATTAGTGGGATGTTCCACTGCTCTGCCTCAGGCCAAAGCCAATCCGCAGTGCCTTCTTCCAACCAATGAACTGTACGCCCACGGGAAAAGGTAACCCGGAGGCCGAGCATGCCTGGGGTTTGGCGCCACGTTGCAAGCAACTTCGTGTTCGAGCGATCTGAAACATCCATCCGCCCCATCACAGCGAAGCGATGTGGATGCTTCTGGGCCGCCGCGAGGCACAAGTCGTTGCGATCACCTTCCCACGCCGGAGGTACGAGTATTGCGGCGTCGACACCAGCAGAGTCCATAAGTGCCAGTACATGCGGTGTTAGATAGTCGTCGGCTCCATGATTATGCTCGAAGCCGAATCTTGGCCATGGACGTTCAGGGGTATGCGCACCCCAGATGTGTATTTGAGAGTCAACGATTCTCATCTGAATGTCAATCGCACGACTGCCACGGCCCCTCGATCAAATGGTCGGCAAATCCTTCGCAAAGGGTATCCATGACCTCCCCTCAAATCCCCGCCGTTCCGATTACTCAAATCTTCCGGGCCTCTATAACTCACGATGGGATTCGCTGTAATGTTTGTACCCTTTTATCGCCGAACTAGTCAGTCACTGATTCGATGGGATAACCATCATCCAGATACACCATCCGCTCAAGCTTTAGGACTGGATCACCTTTGAAATATCGAGTCTAGATACAAGCTCAGGCTGAGCGCAACAGCACCGAGCCACTGAATCGCTCGTGCTACTCGCATACCAGTGGCTCGTCCGATCAAACGCAGGTACTGGGATACACATTCCGGTGAACAGCGACCAAGTACAAGACTGACGCTGATCATCAGGCCGATGGGTCAGCTGGTTCAAGGAGACGAGGTTTGACGGCTCGCTTGGGCACATCCCACCGGCCAATCACGAAGCCGAATACCCTCAGCTCGCGGTCAGCGTGCCGTTTGGAAACCAATAAACCGAGTCGCCATCAAACCTGGGGTAGTTCAGACTGGCATACTCAAAGCGGAGGCCGAGTCTCTTTCACGTTCTCAGCCTACGTAGGTGGTGTGCGCCCCGTGCCCAATTGAGGTATGCCCAGCGTGGATGTCGTTCCAGGTGTTTAGCTTGGACTTGAGTGGAAGGCGCGGAGCAATAGGGCCTTATCTGGTAAGATTCGCAATGTCCTTTAGTTCCTGTGCAGTCAGTTCCCAGCGCGCTGCCCTCGCATTCGCTTCCACTTGGTCAGGCCGCGTTGCGCCGGCGAAAACCGACGCGACAGGTGGATGTGCGAGCAGCCACGCGAAAGCGAGCTCCAACAGTGAATGGCCCCGATCCTCGGCAAAGGTACTAAGCCGCTCGATCTGATCAAGATTCTCCGTGCTTAGTCCGAGATGGGGCCGGTTGGGGGGAAATTCGGCAAGCCGGGCATCCTGGGGAATTTCTCGATTCCTCCGATACTTCCCCGTCAACAAACCACCAGCCAGCGGAAAATATGGCAAGAACGCGATGCGGGTTCCTTCACAAAATGGCAGTAGTTTCTCCGCAGCAGAGCGCTCAAGCAGACTGTACTCCTCTTGAATACTGACATAGCATCGCAACCCGCCTCGTTCGGCAGCGCCTACAGCCTCCTGCAATTGCGCCACGGAGTAGTCAGAGCAACCAATCTCGCGGACCTTTCCCTCAGTCACAAGGTCGGTGAGCGCTTCAAGCGTTTCCTCAACTGGGGTGTCTGGGTCGGGGCTGTGGATTTGGTATAGGTCAATGTAGTCGGTCTGGAGGCGCTTGAGGCTTCGCTCACATGCGACCTTTACATAACGCCGACTCCCGCCCCGATCCTGAGGATTATCCCCCATCGGGTTGCCGAACTTCGTAGCAAGAATGACCTCTTCTCTCCGGCCCCGCAAAGCAGCTCCGATGAACTCCTCTGATCGTGCTTGGCCAGAGAATGGTTGACGTCCATATCCGTAGCGGTCGGCCGTATCGAGGAAAGTAACACCACATTCCAAGGCCGCATCTATGATTCTAGATGTCATTTCCCTGTCGACTTTGCGTCCGAATTGGTTACCACCTAGTCCGACGACTGAAACATCGAGCGATCCCACTTTCCGTTTTTTCATTCGTTTATGCGCTTCCTCCTCGCCTGGTTTGTGGGATCTCCACGCTGAGTCGTTGAATTCCTAAACCCTCTGCAAATGTTGTCTGCAAATCGCACTTCCTGAAAGGGGAAAAGAGCGTACCCCTTGAGATCTAGTAGCCTACCGACGCATCGATAGCGCCGAGTAGGGGCTCCCCCTGCACGAAGCGGCGGACATTCTCCTCGACACGTTCGATGAGCTTCGCCCGCTGATTAGCCTTTGGGTTGGCCACATGTGGCGTGATCAACACATTCGGCAATTGCCAGAGAGGGTGTCCTTCAGGTAGGGGCTCCGGATCCGTGACATCGAGTGCGGCGCCGCCTATAGTGCCGGCGCGGAGCGCCGTGACAAGTGCATCGGTATCAACTAACGATCCGCGGGAAATGTTGATTAGCCACGCGTGATCCGGCATTGCCGCGAGTTCCTTCGGTCCCACGATATGCTTCGTTTCGCGGGTCAAGGGTACAGTGAGGACGACGTAGTCGGCTTGCGGCCAGACGTCGTCAAGCTGGGCAGAAGCCAAGCTTGAATCAGCATCCGGTATTATCCGACCCGTGCGTGTGACCGCGAGAACGCGTACACCGAAGGGTTTCAAATAGGAAGCTGTCTGCCCACCCACGCCACCTGCTCCAACGATGACGACGGTAGAGCCGCGTAATTCCTGTCCGCGACCCTCATCCGGATCCCAATGATCCAACCTAGCGCAGACATGCAGCCGACGCGCGGCACTGAAGAGCAAGGCGAGGACGTGTTCAGCCGCTGCCTCACCGTAGATGCCCCGAGCAGACGTGAACGTACGGTCTGATGTGAGTATGCCACTGTCGATCCAATTGTCGACACTAGCCGCCCGCACCTGGACCCATTGGAGCTTGGGATGCAAGACCGGACCAAGATCTTGCTCGAACTTGGCAAGCCAAATAAGCCCTGCCGCGTCCTTGACTGTGGACACGGTGCCGTGGCCGCGTTCGACCGCGTCACAGATGTCTTGATACCATGGATGATCCTCGGGAGCGACCGCGATCGGTTGGCTCCGAGTCCTGCTGTTCATTGATCCTTTCCTCCCTCTTTAGACCGCTGGAGTTTTAGGTCAGCCTGCATCATCCATGGTATCGATGGCACGAACCGCTACGTCCTCACCGACCAAGGGCACCGCTCCGCCCTGTTCCTACACCAACTCGGTGAACGGGTCCTGCTGCCGCTGTTCGCCAAGCAACCCAACACCCCGGCCCCAGCTCCGCGCCGCGCTCAACAACATCAACCGCAGCATCGACAGCTACCGCACCGACGCAGGACTTCTCGCAGCATGAACTTGTCACAAATATAAAGCCCTCGAAACCAAAGTTCCCTAGCCACATTCAGGAGGGATCGGGTCGAGATCTTCAAAGTACTCTGGAAACGCCGTCGCTGAGGCTTCTACGAAGTCATCAATCAACATATCATTTGCAGACGCCCCCGCTTGCACGATCTCCCGTTCGATCAAACCATCGACTTCGTCTTGAAAGCCTTCGTACGTACATCCAGATATCCGCGGGTCGAAACTGAGGAGCTCCTGCACCACCTGCGACGCGACTTCGGGATCAATGCCCGGGACCCAAGTTGTCGCCGCTGCTGCGGCTACGTCAAGGTTATTGCGAACAAACCACAGCGTTTGCGCGACAGCATCAGTAGCTGCTTGAACAACCTTAGGATTTGCAGACAGATAATCCTCTGTAGCGACAAGGCCTATGATGGAGAAGCTGAGACCACCGCCACGTGCGATTAGGATTGCATCATCGCCCATCTCGTGGAGGATCTGGGTAGGAAACGGCTCCACCGATGCAATCGCATCGACGTCGTTATTCTGCAAAGCCACGAGTAACTCACTCGAGGGCACATTCAACCGGGTTACATCATCCTCGCTATATCCGGCTCCTTCTAAATGGCGCAGCAGATAATCATCCGCCGTTCCACTCACGAACACCCCAAAGGTCTTGCCGACAAATGAGTCGACATTACCGGGTTCAATCCCGCTGTCCGCACGCGCCACAATGGTGATGTTGTCGTCCCAATGTGACTTGGTAGCATCGTTAAGAAAAGGCGCATACATGACGGTGCTGAAGCCACCGGCCTTTGCCGCCGCGAGCGTGGTAGCGGATGCATCGGCTCCATCATGATCTCCTGCCTGAAAGGCCCTAGTCATGTCTCCGCCATTTCCATACGGCTCTAAGGTGAAGTCAAGCCCGTGATTAAGAAAGAAACCCTGCTGCACTCCAACAAAAAGTGCTAACGATGAGACGTTGGTTACGGTGCCTATCGACATCTCAGTCAGTTCCTCGGTGCCAGCACTCGTGTCTGTAGTGGAACTCGTGTCTGTAGTGGAACTCGTGGCCGTAGTGGAACTCGTGGCCGTAGTGGAACTCGTGTCGGCAGTGGAACCACAGGCTGCTGATGCTGTGACAAGGGCGATAGCCAAGTAGTAAGTCAGTTTCTTCCGAGTTTGCATCATCACGCCATCCTTTCTAGTGAATTGTAATGCTTCGTTATCTCACCGAGTACCGGTGTTATCCAGACTGCAAGGTCCCAGGTTCGTAACGTTGAATCGGTAGTTCTCCGCCCCAGCTGCCTGTGTGGGAAGCTTGAGAGCTTCGCTCCAGACGAAAGGAGGACCGCAGGTAAAAGTCAATGTCACCGAAAGGACTGGGGTGTTGCGCCAAAAGGTCGATACCGGCCTCTTAGCCGGCATGTAATACGCGGTGACCAATTGCCTTGCCCCCTCCGAGGAAGAAACCTGTCGGTTCGTGACAAATGGGGGTCAACGGCTTTTGCCAATTACTCCATGTCATTCCATGAACGCCGAGAACTCGGCGTGCCAGTCTTAGCATGGTGGCCACTCCTCGTCGATGTTGGGACTGCACCCCCTCTCCTCCAATTTCGTCCAATCTCGCCGGCCCGAGTTAGGAGAACACGCTCTCCGAGCCTTCGCGCCTCCAAAGCAGCAGACAGAGCTGGGTTGCCCCCACCGACCCATCACGACGTCCGCGTCAAGGTGACTGGTCATCATCCTTCCTAGGGCCGCAGTCGCGCTTTCAGCTCGAATCATTCCACCGACTATACCGTAAGATACTCTTGTGTGCGATAGTATGCAAATCATGGATAACGGCCGCTTTCGTGGGACATGAGGCTTGTGCCCAGGGGTGAGGGCGTGCCGGTGCGGGCCAACTTGACGAACGGCGCCCAGCCTGGAAAGTGACGCCCACGAAAGCCACCGGTTCTCTCCTTCTCGAGGGACTGTGTGACCGCTACCTGCGTTGAACACTTCGATCAACACCTCGAAGTTGATATGGGAGAGGTCAAACGGAGGCCCGACAGGTCGATCGGTGACCAAGGGGACGGCGGCAATCGACTCTTGCAAAAGGCGCTCCAGAGGTGACGTCACCCCGGAGATGTCGGGTTTGCCGGTCTCCATCCCTATTCGCTGGGCGAGAAGCTGCAGGAGGTGATCGACCGTTACAACGAAGGATCGAAGAACATAGAAGAGCTCTTCGAAGAGTTCAAAACGCTGGCTGTCTCTCACCGAGGAGGAGGAGCGGGCGGTCAAAGAGGAACTGGCGAGAAAGAACTGAAGCCTGGTTCGCGGCACCTTACTCACCGAGTGGGATTGGTTCCGTGCCACTCCTGGCATCTGGTCGGTACTGGCCGATAGCTGTAATAGCCCGTCCGGCCGCGTGGGGGGGCGTGCCAGAGTGGTCGCACCCTAGCTTGGCCGTAACGTTTGAGCTAGTGCCGACCTCCTCGACGAGGATTGTGCGGCGCGCTTCTTTCGGCTCTTAAGGTGCCGGCTTCATGTCGATAGACCGCGCCATGGTTCGTCGAGGAGTAACCGATGCTCTTCCGCTTCATTTACCTGTGGTGCCTTTCGCTCTGGTGGTCGGGCTCGCGATCGTCGAATCGGGCATTGATCCACTGGTGGGCTGGTCGAGTTCCTGGCTGATCTTCGCTGGGGCCGCTCAGCTCACCCTGATCTCACTCCTCGGCTCGGGTGTCGCCATAGTTGCCGCCATCACCGCGGCGCTAGTGGTCAACCTTCGCCATCTCATGTACTCGGCGGCGTTGGCGCCTACCTTCCAGCGCCAGCCGCGCTGGTTCCGCTTGGTGGGCCCATACGTTCTCATCGACCAGCTGTTCGCGCTGACGTCGATCGATCAGGATGCCGATCCTGAAGGCTTCCGAACCTATTACTTGGCGGCTGGTTCCATGCCACCCTCACCAACCGAGTGGGAGGCGGCGAAGGCATGACCCTGCACACCCCAGCTTGCTGCCCACCGCACTAGCGGCAACCAGGTGCCGGCGACCGCGACCGTCAACAACCCAAACCGACAAACCACGACCCTCACAGCCGTGACGATCACATGCGTCCGCGCCTAAGCCCACCCCCTCATAAACCGCAACTTGACAGGCTCCCGCTCTTCAGGCATGCCGATCCAAGATGCTCCGGTGCTGGCGGAGAAGCGGAACGGAACGATCAACGATGCCAGCTGCCTGGTGCGAACTCGAGTGTCTGGTGTGGTGCGAGCCGAACTCGAGGAAGAGATTCGGGCGGTCGCTCCAATTCGGCTGGCATAGTCCGACCGGCAGCGGTTTCTCTTGCGCGTTGGGAGTCTCTAATGATGTTCTTGCGCGTTGGGAGTCTCTAATGATGGCGCGAGGTTGTGACGAAGGTCGCCTCGGCTCAACAGTCTGACCGTTAGTGTTATCTTTACGGGGGCAGACACGATTGGATTCTAAATGGCCGAGAAGTCAGAGATCGACGGACTTTTCGAGTCCTTCGTTTTCGCCCCCGTGGAGACGCAGACCGTGTTCGAGGCGACCCTCGCCCGGCTGACGACCGCCATCAAGTTGGGTCTGCTGGCTCCGGGGACGCGCCTGCCTTCCGAGGCGGACCTGGCGGTGCGGCTCGGGATCAGTCGGGCGACGTTGAGGGAGGCGATCCGCAGTCTCCAACAGTCCTCCCTGCTCGAGTCGAGGCGCGGACGCACAGGCGGGTCGTATATCTTGGAGACTCGGCGGCAGGCGACCCGAGACGAGGCCCTGCGACTCAGCGGACAGCTTGGCCAGAGACTCTTTGAGTGTCTGGACCTCCGGGCCGTGTTGGAGCCGGCGTCGGCAGAGTTTGCGGCCCGCCGGAGCGATGAGTTCTCCAAGGGGGTGTTGCGTACGCTTCTCGAGCACAGCCATCAGGCTCCCTCATCGTTCAGACGGGCGGATGCCCGTCTCCATGTTGCCATTGGTCTAATGTCCGGGGTGCCGGCGCTCGCCGTCAGCATCGCTCAGGTTCAGGCGGACCTCGACGAGCTCATCGCGCTCATCCCCACGTTCGACGTGTCGGTTCGACGGTCGCACCAACAGCACGAGTCGATCATCGATGCGATCTGCGATGGTGACGCCGTGGCGGCCCGGTCGCTGGTGCAGACCCATGTTGACGCCATGACAACACTGATCAACAACTTCGTCGTGGGTGAAGAAGCGGAGACTGCGGGGGGGACTCCTGTGACCTTGCCTTCGTGAATTTGACTGAACATCAGATGTTTAGTACAATAACGGTCCAGTCTCACTAGGGAGGGTTGGATGCGCGGTCACCGGTTGGCGAGCATGATCTTGGTGGTCGGGTTGGTCTTGACCCTCAGCGCTTGTGGGGATGACCCGTCGTCGATCTCCGAGCCAATCGACACCGGCGACACGACCGCGACGGGCGACACCCAAGCCGCTACGACCACCCAGGCAGCCGCACCTACCGAGATCAGGATCTTGCAGGGCTCATCGGGTCTCCCTGAGGCGATGTGGATCATTGGCGACGAGCTCGGGTTCTTCGAGGATGAGAACCTCGAACTTGTCTTCGAACCGACCGAAGGGAGTGCCCAGTCTGTCCAATTGCTTATTGCTGGACAGGGCGACGTAGCCACCACGTCGACCGAGGCGTTCCTCACGGGAGTCGATGCCGGGGGAGACATCCAGGGCATCTATCAGACCCTCGGCGCCGGGGAAGGGGTCGTATTCGGGATGATTGTGCGCGAGGACTCTGCAATCCAGAGCGTCGACGAGCTGACCGGTGGCACGATCGGCATCACCGGCTTCGAGGGCGGTGAGGTGCCCGTGGTCAATGTCATGCTGCAGGACGCCGGCCTGACCTTCGGAGTGGACGTCGACGTGGTCCCTGTGGGTGATCAGCCGGCGAACATCATCGAGGCTCTGGACTCTGGGAGCATCGATGCATTCGGAGGTTCAGCCACTGACTTCTCGGCTCTCGGGGGGATCGAGTACCCGTTCCGGTATCTGAAAACAGAGCACTACGACAGCTTCCCCATCGGTGGCGTGCTAGCTGTATCAGCGCCCTTCCTCGAATCCAATCGCGACGCAGTAGTTGGGCTCCTTCGAGGCTACGCCAAGGGGGTGCATGTTTGGAACACGGTCCCCGAGGCAGCCGCCGCCGCAACTCAGGCCGCCCTGCCCGAGTCGTGGGCGAATCCCGAGGTTGCCCAGTTCATTCTGGATCTTCTCGGCCCGCTCTACGCCCCGACCTCGACTGATGCGTATGGTCAGACCGACATCGATGGCTGGGTGTCATACATCGAGTTCCTCAAGGCTGCGCCACCCGTGGGAGATCCCATCATCGAGACGGACGTCGATGCCAACACGGCTGTGACCAATGAGTTGATCCCAGAGCTCAACGACTGGGACCGTGCCGCTGTCGAGGACGCCGCCCGCGCCTATGCGGACGCGGCGGGTTGACGAGTGCAGCCACCTCCCGAAGTCGGCGATGGAGCGCCTCGTGGAGGCAGAATCGGTACCGATCGTGAGCGGCACATCGTCGTCCGAGGTGTCGGGAAGGTGTTTCGTCCGAAGACGGGCTCGGTCGTAGTGGCCCTATCGGGCATCGACCTTGACGTTTTCGTGGGCGAGTTCGTCTCGCTGGTGGGTCAGAGCGGGTGCGGCAAGTCCACACTGTTGAACATGGTGGGCGGTTTGATCACACCGTCGGCCGGAGTGATCCAGGTGCGCGGCGAAACCGTGGAATCTCCCCGTGACGACGTGGGGTACATGTTGCAGGTTCCCGTGCTCCTCCCGTGGCGGACCGTCCTTGAGAACGTGTTGCTTCCGTACGAGATCAAGCAACGGTATTACAACCGCGATGCGGTCCTCACTCGCGCCCTCGACCTGCTGGAGCTGGCGGGTTTGGAGGAATTCCGTGACGGCCTTCCGAAAGAGCTCTCGGGTGGCATGCAGCAGCGTGCCGCTCTCGTGCGGACTCTCACGTACGAGCCTCGCGTTCTCCTCATGGATGAGCCCTTTTCGGCGTTGGACGAGTTCACGCGCGAGGCACTCAATCTGGAGCTGCTGCGACTGTGGGATGGCAGCGGAATCACCGTGGTTTACGTGACCCACAACATCGCGGAAGCGGTGTTCCTGTCGGACCGGGTCGTCGTGATGACGCCGAGGCCGGGACGGATCGCCGAGGTGATCGATGTCCCGGTGCCGAGACCACGGCATCCTGATCACATGTTCGCGCCGGTGTTCACGGACACCGTACGGCGGATCCGGAACGCACTCATGACGAGAGACGGTCGCAGTGGCCGGTGATCAGTCGGCGACCGAGCCGCCCCGGAGCGGGCACCAGTCGGAGGCCCTTCCGATGATCGACGATGGCGACGAGCCGCGTCGACGGTGGGCACCCTATGTAGCTGCAGCGCTCCTTGGGGTCGCGTTCGTCGCCGTCTGGGAGTACATCGTTTCCAGTGGGCGAGTGCATGCGATCGTCCTCCCGGCTCCCAGCGCAGTCGCCAAAAGCCTCGGCTCCCTCACCACGCAGGGCTTCCTCTATGGACATCTGTTCGCAACTGTCAAAGCGGCGCTGTTCGGCTTCGTCATCGGCTCGGCGCTGGGCTTCGCGCTCGGAATCGCGCTCGGGGTCTCTGAGTTCACCCGACGCGCTCTGAGCCCTTACATCGTGGTGTTCTTCACTTTGCCCAAGGTGGCGCTCGCCCCAATCTTCGTCACTTGGTTCGGCTTCGGGATCTCGTCGAAGATAGTGATGTCGGCTGTCATCTGCTTCTTCCCCGTCTTCGTGGACACCCTTTCCGGACTCTGGCTCGTCGACGATCGATCATTGACGCTGCTCCGATCCCTCAAAGCGTCGCGTGGCCAGATCCTGCGGAAGCTCTCTCTTCCCACCGCCCTCCCGAACATCTTCGCCGGGCTGAAGACCGGCATCACCCTGGCCCTCGTCGGTGTCGTCGTGGGCGAGTTCGTCGGCACACGACAAGGCATCGGCTACCTCATCGAGCTGTACAGCTTCCAGCTCCAGATAGCGGACGTGTTCACCCTCATTCTCCTTCTCGGTCTGATCGGTTGGGCGCTCTACGCCACCGTCGACTTCATCGATCGCAGAGTTGTGTTCTGGCGAGAAGGACGTATCGGATGAGCGGCCCGCCGGGTCGCGCAACTCTGGAGGGAGATCCATCGTGTCACAGGAAGACGACCTTCGCACAATCGAGGCGATGCACGAGCGCTACCTCGTACTCAACGGCGAGGTCAACTACGAGAAGCTACCAGAGCTATGGAGCGCCTACCCCGACAACTGGTACTTCAACCTCACAGGGCACAACTACCACGGGCTCGAACACTGGCTCGACCTTTGGCGGCACTACCACGGCAAAATCATCACCGTGTCGCCTTGGGAGTCGCATGACCGTGTGATCCGCGTGGACGGCGACGTCGCCTGGGTGACGTGTGCCCGCACCGCCGAGATCATATGGAAGGGAGAAGGGGAAGCGCCGACACAGACCGGACCGGTCGAGTCCCGCTCGACCGAGATCTATTACCGCGAGCCGGACGGATGGCGCGTTGTCCACGCACACTTCTCGCGTTCGAGCAGCGAGCCCAGGCCCGGTGGCATCTGAAGATCCCGCGAAGGCACCCATGAGACTCTCCATCCGTCTGAGTACGAATCTCGCGCCTTCCGACATCCTCGACTGTGCCGGACTGGCGGAGCGGTCCGCGTTGTGGGGATGCTGGTTCGCCGAGAACCCCTATGAACGGTCGGCTGCGGTGACCGCCGCCGTCGTAGGTCAGGCCCACCCCGACCTGCGGCTGGGGCTCGGTGTCGTGGTGGTACGCCTTCGCCATCCCATCGTGTTCGCGCTGGATGTGTCCGCAGCCGATGCCTTCTGCCGGCATCCGTTGCGCGTGGGACTCGGAGCCGGACTCGGAGACGATGTCCGTCGTGACCTCGGTCTTCCAGTTCGCAGCGGACTCGCCCTCCTCTCCGAACAGATCGATGTGCTCCGGTCGTTGCTCAGGGGCGGGGCGGTTCCCTCTGCCGATCCTTCGAACGCCTCCACCATTGCGTTCAAGTCCGCGGGTCGGGCCCTTCCTGTCCTCGTGGGAGCGGTCGGCCCCAAGACCCTGACGCTTTCGGCGGAGCTCTCCGATGGCGTCGTCCTGTCGTTGGGGTCGACAATCGCCTATCTGAAGGACGCCATTGCACGTGTCAATCACGCGAGGGCGACGGCACCGGACCGGCAACCGCTCGAGGTGGTCGCATACAGCTACTTCGGGGGCAACCTGTCCCGAGAGGAGATGGAGGCATATCTCAAACCGCTCGCCGGCCACTTTGTGCGAACGATTGTCAGTCACCCGGAGATCGCTCGGCTCGTCACCGGCCTTAATGTGAACCTCACCGAGTTGGGTGAGATGGCGGACTGCCTCCAGGCAGGTGAACCTGTGGCCTCGGTCATCTCCGACGATGTTGTCGATGAACTCTGCATCTGGGGCCCGCCCGACAGGTGTGCTGCCCGCCTTGCAGACTTCGAGAACGCGGGTGTCACCGAGCTGGCGTTCGGCCTGGGAGGTTGGGTCCCAGATCTGAGGCGTGCCATGGGAGACGTGGCGAAAACGGCACAGGAATGGGCACGGCGATGACCAGCATCGCCGAACGCGACACGCTGGTGGAGGCGGCTGGTGAGCCGGTGTGGCTGGCTGACTTCTGCGAAGCGAGTGATGTGTGCCCAGCGATCGGGCCGCGGCGTTTCCTGCACGCCGGCCCACCAATCGAGATCCAGGAGCTCACTGGCCCGTCGAGAGGGGCCGTAATCGCCGGACTGCTGCTTGAGGGTGAGGCCGACTCTCCCGAGGATGCGGCGCGGATGCTCGACGACGGCGGCGTGGAGATAACCTCGTGTCATGCCGTCGGTGCCGTCGGTGCGTTAGCCGGCGTGGTCACGCCGCACACCCCGGTCGTCGTGGTCGAGGACTCAACCGGCCGTCGCTGCTTCTCGCCGCTCAATGAAGGACTGGGTAAGGCAACTCGATTCGGGAACTATGACGAATCCAGCATTCAACGCCTGCGATGGATGGGCGACGTCTTGGCCCCGGCGCTCGCCGGCGCGCTCCGAGAGACCGAGGCCATCGACGTCCTCGAGATCCAGGCCGAGGGTCTGCGGCGCGGCGACGAGTGCCACAATCGAAACGTCGCCTGCGTCGCTCTCCTCGGGATGCAGCTCGCCGCTCCTGTCGTGGCGACATCGCCCCGGGACGTGGCCGGCGCCGTCCTACGCGAGCTGGCATCGAACGTGCATTTCTTCCTGTCCGTCTCGATCGCGGCGGCGAAGCTTGTCGCCGACCGGGTCGATGACACGGCACCACCGGGAATCGTCACCGCCATCGCCGCCAACGGGCGAACCATTGGAATAAGAGTCAGCGGGCTCCCGGGACAGTGGTTTGAAGCACTGGCTCATCTCCCCGAACGCATCACCCTTCGCGAAGGATTTACCAGGAGCGATGCGAGTCCTTTGTTGGGCGACTCGGCGGTCGCCGAGACGATGGGTCTGGGAGCCTCTGCGTTCACCTCGTCTCCGGTGCTGGCTCAACGCCTGGGCATGCCGTTTCGCGACGCCGAGCGTATCGTCGCCGACCTGCGCCGGGTGTGCCTCATCGATCATCCGCGCTATCTCCTCCCAACCGAGGGACTGAGGGGTAGCCCGTTCGCCATTTCGGTGGAGCGTGTGGTCGAAACGGGAGTACTCCCCACGTTCAGCGCCGGATTCGCCCATCGCCACCCCGGTGGGGGACCCGTGGCTGCCGGTCTCACGTCTGTCCCGCTGGAGGTCTTCCATTTGGCTCAGGCCGGGCTCGGTCAATCAAGTGCAGTCAGTAGGGCGGAACCGTGAGGAATTCGCTCTTCCTCCGCGGCGGGTCAATCGTTGACGGGACGGGTACACCGCCGCGGCGCGGGGACCTTCTGATTGACGACGGTCTGATCGCCGCTCTCCTCGAACCGGGAGAACCCGTCCCAGACGGCGATCACGAAGTGATCGACGTCTCGGGGCGAATGGTGTGCCCCGGATTCATCGATGCCCATTCGCACGATGATCTCGCCGTAGTCGCCAGGCCCGACCTCGACTTCAAGGTCTCTCAGGGCGTCACGACCGTCATCGTCGGCAATTGCGGTCTCGGTGCAGTTCCCATCACAAAGGCGACCCGCTCGGACCTGTTGGGACCCGAGGGCCGCCTCACCGCCGTCCTTGGAACAGGTGCGTCGCACGGCTGGGAGACGTTAGACGATTACGCCGAAGCGGTCGAGGATGCATCCCCCAGCGTGAACGTAGGCGTGCTTGCCCCGCACAACGTGGTGCGGCAGTTGGTTTGCGGAGCGGCAGAGCGCGCCGCCACGGTTGGCGAGGTCTCGCAGATGTGCGATGTCGTCACCAAGATGGTCGGCGCAGGAGCGCTCGGCCTCTCGACGGGTCTTGCATACTCGCCGGGTCGCGCTGCCGACCGCGCCGAGCTGTTCGCCTTGGCTCGGGCGGCGGTGCACGCGGGTGGGGTTTACGCATCGCACATCCGCGACGAGGCGGATCATGTCAACGAGGCCACCGCCGAAGCCGTCGATATCGGTGAGCATGCCGGCCACCCGGCACACATCAGCCACCTCAAGGCGCTGGGTCGCTCCAACTGGGGCAAGGTTGGACAACTCCTCGATCAGATCGAAGCTGCCGGAGCGACCTGCGACGCCTACCCCTACACCGCAGCTTCCACGTTCCTGAGAGAAGCCCTCGTCGCCGGTGGAGCAACGACCCCCATCCCTCCCGAGGAGGTCTTCATCGCATACT
The DNA here is from genome assembly GCA_040905905.1 of Acidimicrobiia bacterium. GTDB lineage: Bacteria > Actinomycetota > Acidimicrobiia > Spongiisociales > ZC4RG35 > JAICND01. Next base: position 994 of record JBBDQN010000044.1, on the reverse strand, counting down.
CCGCCAACCATCCGAGCACCGTGGGCCGCAACCTGCGGGACCTGAGTGAGGAATGGGGCATCACGGTCGAGACCGTCGTTACCCGTTTGGAGACACCGACCCCGGGAACCTCGGTCGTGTACTTTGGAATGAGCGATCAGGACGTGGCGACCGTGCTTGCCGATCCACGATGCATGTTCGGTACCGACGGCGTACCCACTCTGGATGGCGCTCCACATCCGCGCCTCTACGGAACCTTCCCGAGAGTGCTGGGTCATATGGTGCGCGACCAGCGTGTTCTGTCATTCACCGAAGCGATACGGAAAGCCACCTCACTCCCCGCCGAGACGTTCGGGATAGTGCAACGAGGACGGATCGAGCGTGGGTGGCACGCCGACATCACTGTCGTAGATCCCGCGCGTGTCACTGACACCGCCGACTACCGACATCCGAAACGCTACGCCACAGGTATCGACCTGGTCATCGTCAACGGAAGGACTACCTGGCGCGCCGGAGAGCACACCGGTGCGGCGGCAGGTCGAATCATCAGGCACCCCTGACGCGCCCGCGACAACGGAAGTGAGTGGTCAAATGAAAGGCGAGGCGGCAGATCTTGCAGCCATCCGAGCTGTCCACGACCGATATCTCGCTATGGATCGGAAGGATCTCAACGAGCATGTGCGGGAACTGTGGAGCGCCGACCCAGATTGTGTCTACTTCAACTACTCAGGACGAACCCTGCGAGGCGTGGAGCAGTGGCTCGAGTACGAGGGTGCGGTCCTGCCCAAGCTGCGGTTCATCCGACGCTGGGAACCGTTCGAGGAGGTGATCCGAGTCCACGGCGATCGCGGATGGATCACCTGCTCCCGGATCGCCGAGATCGAATGGCTAGGTGAAGGGGAGAGCCCGATCCCGACCGGCCCCTTCCTCTCACGATCCACCCAGATTTACCACCGAGAACCGGAGGGCTGGCGCGTCGTCCATGCCCACTTCTCCCCGATGTGCGTCGACCCCC
>JBBDQN010000043.1:0-3361 GCA_040905905.1 Acidimicrobiia bacterium | reverse complement strand
ACGAGAAAGTCCGGCGAGTACTGGGCGGGCATGCCGTCAGCCTTGAGGTACGGGCGGCGGAGGAAGTCATGGCGGTATTCGTGGACCTTGGCAAGAGCTTCAACACGGGTGTCCTTATCTACCCACTCAATGAACAGGCGTTCAAGGCCACCGCTTTTCGAAGGGATCGGCAGCTTCGGGTAGATGCACTTGCTGACCTCGACGCACGAACTCGTCCGAACAGGAATGGTCTTCACATCGGAAAGAAGTTGATGGCGCACTTCAGCCTCAGCAACGGCCTGCGTCGCTTGGATCTCAGTGAGCTTGGTCGCAAACACTCCCGCAATCTCGTGGGCTACATCATCGAGCAAAAGAACTCGCCAATTCTCGTCTGCGAGCGGATCAAAGTCTTGTCCAAACAGCCTGCGTCTGATGTAGGTATCGAGCCATCCGGTGAGTAGCGGCTTGTACGCCTGGAGGATCGGGAATTGGCTGATCTCCTTGTACTTGCCGGCGCTGCTGGTCAGGTTGCGTCCCAGTGCTTCAGTGATCCGCGTCGTCATGCGTGACAGGTAGTCGTTGTATCCGGTCGCTGTCAGGACGCCCCCATCGACGCGGTAGTCGCCGTACTGCGTTCCTGTCTGGGCGTCGTGTGAGACAAAGCGATCACCAGTACCAATCTGCTTGATCAACCAGTCGACCTGATACTTGCTGACGGCTAGATCCATCGGATCGATGCTCGGCTTCTTCAGCTCCTCGTCGGCATCACGGATGATGATTGGAATCTCAAAGTCATACGCTTGGTACCCATCACGTAAGTCGACGTGTTCAAGATCTCCGGTCGCGCTGGTGTCGTCAGAATCGTCGCCGATTTCTCCGACCAGATCATCGCCGAGCAGATCTTCGTAGAACTGCGCAAACGCCGGATGCTCGACAATAAACAACACATCGAAGAAGTTGGTGGGTTCCTCGCGCTTCGAAATCCGCTCACGCGTTTCGCGCTTGAGTTCGTCGATGGACTCATCGCCGCGCCACATCAGCCGCAGGCCGCGCCCGATTGTTTGCTCGAGGAGAATCGATGCCTCCGATGAACGCAGCGGGACAACCACGCAGATGTTGTTGACATCGAAGCCTTCGCGAAGCATCAGCACCGAGACGATTGCTTTGGGTTGCTTGTGCCGATCGATGTCGAAGAGTCGTTCCCGGATCGGTTCCCAATCCTTCGCACCCAGCTCCGCCTTCCGGCCTGAGTCCACTCGGAGGATGTCATCTTCGGATAAGCCAGTTCCTTGCAGGAATTCAACGACGTGTGGGGTGACGTTCGTGTCTTCACAGATCACGAGCAGCTTTGGATGCTTGTCCGGGTCAACTTTCGTGAACTGATCTTCAAGGATCTGCAGCTTCTTCAACCCAGCACGCAGCATCACGCGCTGGCCCTCCGAGAGCCCGGTCACCCGCTTCTGTTCATCACGTTCCGCCCTGAAGTCGAGCGGGAGAGACGCAACATCCTTACGCTTGTCGAGGGCGAGCGCCTTCACGAGTCCAGTTCGCATCGCTGAGGTGAGGTCGAAGTCGACCACAATGTGCGGAAAGTACTGGCGACCCTTTTTCTTGCCAGAGCCAACCTGGTTGTAAGGCGTAGCTGAGAAGTCCACCTGGATGAAGCGAGAGCCTTTGGTTGATGCGATCTCGATCAAGCTCTTCTGCCACTCGACGTCCGTCACCTCCTCAGCTTTGCGGACTTCATGGATGTGGTGTGCTTCGTCATTGAAGACGAGAAGGTCTGGCAGGTCCTTGAGGGCTTCAAGTGGACCTCCGCGCAGGAACCGGCGGTCGAGGGTGTCGAGCGCGTTGCCGGCGGTGGTTCCCGGCGTCAGCGGGACGAAACTCTGAGCTGCCGCCTTGGGATCGACGTCTTGTCCCGGCGCTTCAATATCAACTTCATCAGAGACGAAGTCAGGGTCCTCCTCCCCAGCGAGGAGATGCCAGTTCGTGATTGCAATCAGACCTGAGCCGGTGACCTTGCGACCAATTTCCTGCTTGGTGACGATCGAGGATTGCATGAAGCCAAAAACCGGTGTTCGGTAATTGTCAGGGACAAACAGGTTGCGTTGCTGATAAATATCGCTGGTTGTGAAGTCACGCTCGCCATCGGTCATCTTGCCTTGGAATGAGTCGAGTAGCCGGTCGTAAACGATTAGGCCGGGTGCCACCAGCAGAAAGTTGCTCGTGAATCGCTCATCTTCGGGCGTGGCAAGCTTGTTGAGATACTGCCACACAAGCAATGCGTTCAACACCCACGTCTTCCCCGTCCCAGTCGCCATCTTCGCCGCGTATTTGGGATGGTCGTGGCGGTCGCGCGTGACCTCACCCAGGACGCCACCATCGAGCATCGCGTCGCCCGCGACCGCTTCGTAGAGATCACGAAGGCTCCTCGCGCCAAGAACCTCATGAGCGAAGACGATGTTGAGGATGGCAGCGCGCTGGCCATCATGGAAGTTGAGCGCGCGGAGGTCGCAATAGTCCTGCTGGAACCAGAACCGCAGAAGCTCGGCAGTCGTTGGCGAGACCTGCCCGAGCATCTCAGGCTCGAGACCGGCAACAAGGTCGGGCACTTGAGGGTCGATCAGCTTGGACAGCCCAGTTGCAAGTGGGAACGGATCGCGCTGGGCGCTCATTGATCCAACTCCACGCCATCGACGACAACTTCTGATTCAAATCCGAAGACGTCTACCGCGCGGATGCAAACGCGACGCGGTCCGTCCTTGCTTGAGAGCTGGAGTTGCGCTGTGGCGACTACCCGCAGCGGGTCGTCGTTGTTCTCCGTATTGCCTCGATAGTCCTGCCAGACCGATCGGAAGACCTCTCCGTCATAGTCAGGGTCAACAGCCCAATACTCGATTAGTGCCAGCGGCTCGGCGTTCATGACCTCGCGCAGCGCCTCGCGGTTCTTATCGTCCAGATTGATCGCATCTGGTGAGAGCAGCACGTAATTCTTGAGATCGACTCGCAGTTCTTCTCCCTCGACTGCTTCCTTGCGTGAGCTCACTTCGGCCTCGAGGTACTGCAAACTCGCAAATCGAACAGAACCAGCAAGTTTGTCAGCACCCTGCTTCTTTAGACGGTCTAGCAAGTCGGGCGGAATGACGAGCACCTCCAAGTTGGGGTCTTGGAGGTTGGCAATGTCCTGCCCGATGCCAGCCGAGAAATTCCAGCCAAGTACGACGACCCTGTCGAATCCACCCATCTTACTGTCGCGGAATCCCTGAGCCCGTCGAAGCGTCGAGATCGTGGTCAGCTTGGATGGGCTGTCAGCCAGCACCAACGTGCGCGAGTTCGGCAGCCGACCGAGGCTGCCGTTCACATTGTCCTCAAGTGGCAA
>JBBDQN010000042.1:0-21216 GCA_040905905.1 Acidimicrobiia bacterium | reverse complement strand
CTCAAAATCCATTGCGGGAAACCGCGTGCGGGTTCGAGTCCCGCCTCCGGCACAGGCAACAATGCCCGGGCCTGGAGAACTAGCTAGTTAACGTCTTTCTGGCAACGGCCACTCGAGCCTCCATCCTTTGCCGCATCCCCCCACTCCCCCACTCCCTGGCTCAGGATGACGGGCGATGACAGTGGCCGTTGCTCTTTTTGAGACGTGAGGCGTGAGGCGTGAGGCGTGAGCTAGTCGAGCGCGGTTCGAAGCGCAGTCACCGCTTCGAACAGTGACCGGGCCGCGCTCGGGGCATCGGGAGCCTCGAGTACAAGTCGCACCAGAGCCGTCCCGACAATCACACCGTCCGCCAGGTGACGAACAGCCCTTACCTGTTCTGGAGTTGATATACCCACACCCAGCACCAAAGGAACCCCGGTGGTCGCGCGAACCCGCTCCGACAACCCGGCCACGTGCTCGCTCACATGTTGGCGTTCGCCGGTCACCCCGAGATCAGCCACCCCGTAGATGAACTCGGGATCCGCCCGGGCAACTCTCTCGATTCGGGTTTGATCGGTGGTCGGTGAGACAAACAGCACCACCCCGACCCCGGCTCCAGCCGCGGCCGCCTGAAGCGGCCCGCTCTCCTCCAGGGGCAGGTCGGGGATGATGATTCCGGCCGCACCGGCATCTGCCAATTGGCGGCAATAGACCAACCACCCGGTTTGCATCACCGGGTTGGCGTATGTCATGGCCAGCGTCGGTTTCCCAAGGGCGGCGACCCTCTCGACGATCGCCAGTGCCTCGCGGGCGTTGGTGCCGGCCGCCATCGCTACCTCACTCCCCCGCATGATCACTGGTCCGTCCATCAGCGGATCGGAGTAGGGAACTCCAACCTCAAAGGCATCGGCCCCGGCCTCGCCCATCGCCCGGAAGAGATCGACCGAGTGAGACGGGGTCGGCAGACCGGCTGTCAAATAGGGAAGCAGGGCGGTTCGCCCGAGTTCGGCGAACATCTGCCGGACCAATCTCACCGGGCACCCTGATGTTGGGCGATGGTCTGGAGGTCTTTGTCGCCACGGCCTGAGAGGTTGACCAGCACGGTCTTGCCGGCCAGGCGAGCGGCGTTGCGGGCCACCCAGGCAATAGCGTGGGCCGACTCCAGAGCCGGGATGATCCCCTCGGTGCGGGCCAGCAGATCGACTGCGGTCAGAGCCTCGAGGTCGGTGGCGCTGTCGTAAACGGCCAGTCCCGCGTCGTGGAAGTAGGCGTGTTCCGGGCCGACCCCGGGGTAGTCGAGGCCGGCAGAAATGGAGTGCGCTTCTTGAACCTGACCATCGGCATCCTGCAGCAAATAGGTTCGGGTGCCATGCAAGACCCCCGGTCGGCCAGCCGAGATGGAAGCTCCGTGGCGACCACTTTCGATGCCCTCACCGGCTGCCTCGACACCGACCAGCTCCACCTCGCCCCCGGCGAAGGAATAGAAGATCCCGATCGAGTTGGACCCGCCACCCACACATGCCACGACCAGGTCCGGCAACTCTCCGCCAAGTTGTTCGAGGCACTCTTCACCGATGATCTTTTGCAGCTCGCGCACCATCCACGGGAAAGGATGCGGGCCCACAACCGAGCCGATGATGTAGTGCGTGTTCTCCACAGTGCGAACCCAGTCCCGCATTGCCTCGCTCACGGCGTCCTTGAGCGTGCCGGCGCCGGCCGTCACCGATATCACCTCAGCTCCCAACAGCTTCATTCGCTGGACGTTGAGCGCCTGCCGTTCGATGTCGACTACCCCCATGTACACAGAACACTCGAGTCCCATGGCGGCAGCGGCGGTAGCGGTGGCGACCCCGTGTTGTCCGGCACCGGTTTCGGCAATCACACGGGGTTTGCCCATCCGTCGGGCGAGCAGAGCCTGACCGATCGCATTATTGATCTTGTGGGCCCCGGTATGGGCAAGATCCTCGCGTTTGAGCAGGATCCGCACCCTCAGGTGCTCGGATAACCGGTGAGCTTCTTGCAAGGGTGTCGGTCGACCGACAAAGTCGACGAGCCACCGTGACAACTCGGCCCTAAACACCGGATCGCTCCAGGCCGAGTCAAACTCCTTCTCCAGCTGGGCCAGGGCCGGCATCAGGGTCTCGGGGGCAAAACGGCCTCCGTATTCACCAAATCGTCCTGCTTCATCGGGCCGGTCAAGCCGTCGGGGAATCACGCCCGGCGCGCTTCTTCTACAAAGCGGCGGATCAGCTCGGGGTCTTTGCGACCGGGCGCCGACTCCAGCCTCGAGGAGGCATCCACCCCCCAAGCGCCGGTTTGACGTATGGCCCCGGCGACCGTGTCGGGACCGAGACCACCGGCCAGCACAAAGGGGCGCTCATGGGTCGGCAACAAGGAGTAGTCGAAGGATGCCCCGGTGCCTCCCCAGCGGTCGGGGGAGACGCTGTCCAACAAGATGATCTGGTCAGGGGGGATGTCTTCGACCTCGACGGGTCCGGAGACCGGGATCGGGCGAAGCACCAACAGCCCGACCTCCATGGCCGCTGCGGAGGACTCCCTGGCATGGGCACCGTAAGGTTGCACACCATCGGCACCAGTGGCCAGTGCCGCCGCCACCAGATCTTGTGGGAGCAGGTCACTGGTGAGGATGATCTTGAGCGTCTCCACCCGACGGCCCAGCTCGATGACCTGGTCGAGAGTGATCGCCCGCGGCGATTCAGGCACTAGCACGAACCCGACGGCATCTGCCCCGGCTTCGACTGCCGTTTCCACGTCTTCGCGGCGGGTGAGGCCGCACACCTTGACCCAGGTCACGAAACCAGATCGGTGATCAAAGCGGCGGGGTCGGCGCTCGTAACCAGCGCCTCCCCCACCAGGATGGCGTTGTAGCCGCAAGCCGCCATGCGGCGGGCGTCGGCTCTGGTCCAGATCCCCGACTCGGCCACAGTCAACTCTGCTCCGGCGAGCTCGGGGGCGAGCAGTTCGGCCGTCTCCAGGCTCACGGCGAATGTAGAGAGGTCCCGGTTGTTCACACCGATGATCCGAGCACCCGCGTCGAGAGCGATCCGCACCTCTTCCCGATCATGCACCTCGACCAGCGCTGCCAGGCCAGCCCTCTGGACGTCAGAGATCAGACCTACAAGCTCGTTGGGCGTCAACGCCGCCACTATGAGGAGCACGGCTGAGGCGCCTATCGCCCGCGACTCCCAAACCTGGATCGACTCGACCACGAAGTCCTTGCGCAAGACCGGCAATCCGCTTGCCTCACGGGCGGCCAGCAGATCATCAGGATGGCCGGCAAAGAACTGGGGTTCGGTCAAGACCGACATAGCAGCGGCGCCACCCCGGGCGTAGGCGGCTGCTTGAAGTGCGGGGTCAAGCGAGGGTGCCAGCTCGCCCCGTGAGGGTGACCGTCGTTTGACCTCGGCGATCAACTTGAGGCCTGAACCCCGGAGAGTCGCTTCAAAAGAAGGGGGATCGCTGGCGGATTCAGCCCGCTCCATCACCGCCGCCCGTCGCGATCGCAGATCAGCGACCCGGTCTTTGGTGGCCGTCACGATTCGATCAAGCATGGAGGGATGGTAGGTGCAGGCGCTAGACCTCCACCACTACAGCTTCCCAGGGACCCAAGGAACCGTCGAACTGCTGGCCTTCGCGGCCGGTGACCGTTCCCAGGGCAATCCGACCTCCCGGGCCAGCGCGCACCGCCGCTGCAGACAGATTCGCCCGGACCTCGAAAACGGGTGATCCCTTGAGACTTCTCCGGTAGGAGAGAACCACATCAGGGCTTTCGAGAAGTTCGATCGAGCCCGATTGCAGGGAGGGGGTCGATTTTCTAAGCCGGAGGAGCCGGCGATAGAGCTCCAGATGGGTTCCGGAGTTGCCACGCTGGACTTCCACGTTGCGAGTGGTGAAGTCGGGATTGACCGGTAACCAGCTCGCCGCCGACCCGGCGGTGAACCCCGCATACGGCTTCGGTGACCATTGCATGGGTGTGCGGCAGCCGTCCCTGCCACGGCCGGGCTTGCGGCGTCCGAAGGGGTCCTGCTGCTGGTCGGGTGCAATGGCCAGATCCTCCATCCCGATCTCGTCGCCGTAATAGAGGACGGGCGTTCCCCTCAGAGTCAAGAGAATGACTGCCATGGCTCGAGACTGAGCTTGACCAAGCCGGGTGGCGATGCGGGGTTCGTCATGATTGCCCGCCACCCAGTTTGGCCACGCAGCCTTGGGCAAGGCCCCCTCCAACCCGCGGATGGCTGCTCTGATCCGTCCCGGGTCGATCCCTGCCGGGAAGAGTGCGAAGTTGAAGGGCATGTGGATTTCGTCGCCCTGGCCGTAATAGCTGGCCCACACCTTCCAGTTGTACTCGTGGATCTCTCCCACCGTAAAGCGATCGGGGTATTCGTCGATGACACCGCGCAGCCGCCGGTAGAGGGCATGAATATCGTGATGGGCCTTGTCGTGGACGTGCTCCATGGCGGCGTATTCGGAGTCGAGCTTGGAAGCATCGTTGGGCAGGGCCACTGCCATGGGATTGTCAAGAAGCTGGGGGTGCTTCATGGGGAAATGGGCGACGTCGATGCGAAACCCATCCACTCCTCTGGCCATCCAGAAGCGAAGGACGTCGAACATCGCCGCCTCGACTTCTGGGTTTCTCCAGTTGAGGTCAGGCTGGGAAGCCAGGAACGAGTGGAGGTAGTACTGGCCGGTGGCGGGATCATGCTCCCAGGCCGAGCCTCCGAACACCGACACCCAGTTGTTGGGTTGCTCGCGCCATACGTACCAATCCCGCTTGGGGCTGTCGAGACGCGAGCGCGACTCGATAAACCACGGATGACGGTCGGAGGTGTGGTTGATGACATAGTCGACGATCACCTTGAGACCGCGTCGGTGAACTTCTTCGACGAGATGATCAAAGTGAGCGAGCGTGCCGTAGATCGGGTCGACAGCGACGTAGTCGGCGACGTCGTAACCAAAGTCGTCCTGGGGGGAGGGGTAGAAGGGTGAAAGCCATATGGCGTCAACCCCGAGCACGTCGGATAGGTAGTCGAGGTGGGCGATGATCCCGTTGAGGTCTCCGATTCCGTCACCGTTGCTGTCTGAAAAGCTGCGCGGGTAGATCTGATAGAGGACACCGGTCTCCCACCACGATTGAGTCATGGGTGTATCTAAGCCGGGTATCGGAAAGGCAGCTCGACCACCACCGCGTCGCCGGCCGTAACAGCAACGGTGTCACCTGGTTGGACGGTGCGTTTGAGCATGGCGAGTCCGATGTGCTCTGACCTGCTTTCCGACCATGCCATCGAGCTGACCGATCCCACTTCTTCGCCCGCAAAGGTGGCGACTGCTCGCGGCGCGGTGGGTTGGGTGAATCTGAGTCCGCGCAGGTGGCGGTTGACCCGTCCCCTGGTGTCGATGCGGGCCACCAGCTCCTGGCCCAGGTAACAACCTTTTGTAAACGACACGGACTCGTCCACAAGGCCCGTTTCCTGGGGGATGGTCTTTTCGTCGACATCCACTCCCATGACCGGTTCACCTGCCTCGATGCGCAGGGCGGCCCATAGCTCTGGAGAAAGAGGCGGCAGGTCGTCTGGTGGCACGGAGGTGAAAGACCTGCTCAAAGTTGCATCAACCGGCGAGGCATCAACTCCCCCACCGACACCGATCAACTGCCAAACGGGAAGCGGTTCGGAGATCTGGGCTTTGACCCTGATCTTGTAGTGAGCCAGGTCACCTGCCACCACGGAGCCAAGTCCGGCGTCTGTATATAGGTCGAAGCGATCGTCCTGGCGGGCGATCCACAACAAGGCCCGCAGCTTTCCCTGGGGCCCCAGCAAGAAAGACCTGCGGGCTTTGGCCGGGTCGAGGACCTCGACGTCCTGGGAGACAAGCCCCTGGAGGAAGGCGGCGGCGCCGGGTCCTTGCACCGTTACCAGTTCGTGGGTCCCCGCGACCATTCCGGTGGGGTCAAACATGGGCGGCCATCTCCACCGCTGCCAGCGCGGCCGCGGCTTTGTTCATGGTTTCGGTGTACTCGGCTGTAGGGTCGGAGTCCGCCACGATCCCGGCCCCGGCCTGGACCCAGGCACGTCCCTCGCCGATCACCACGGTACGCAGACAGATGGCCGTGTCGATGTTGCCGGAGAAGTCGAGGTACCCGACGGCTCCGGCGTAGGGACCCCGCGCTACGGGCTCGAGCCGATCGATTATCCCCATGGCCGCCACCTTGGGGGCGCCCGAGACCGTTCCGTGGGGAAAGGTGGCGCGCAAGACGTCCACTTGTCCCGTCCCGGGCCGCAACTTGCCCGAAACTCCGCTGACGATGTGCATCACATGGGAATAACGCTCGATGACCATCAGATCATCCACGGCCACCGTCCCGTACTCACAGACCCTTCCCAGATCGTTGCGGGCCAGGTCGATGAGCATCACATGTTCGGCCCGCTCTTTCGGGTCAGCCAATAACTCTTCTTCGAGCCGACGGTCGGCTTCCTCAGTAGGGCCCCGTGGGCGGGTGCCAGCAATCGGTCGGCTGTAGACCATCCCGTCCCGTACCCGGGTCATCAGCTCCGGGGACGACCCCGCCACCGTCACCCGGGGATGTCGGATGAGAAACAGGTACGGGGAAGGGTTGATCAGCCGCAACGACCGGTAGACCGCGAATGGATCTCCGGTGAAGGGTGTCGAGAGACGCTGGGAGAGGACGATTTGATACGCGTCACCGTGGAGAATGTGGTCTTTGGCCATTTCGACAGCTGCGAGGAACTGGTCCTGGGTCATGGTCGAGTCGACGGTCAGGGGGGCGGCTGGAGGGTGGACGGGGCTGACCCGGTAAGGCTGAGGCCGACCCAGGCGGTCGGCGTCGAGGGTCAGAGCCGCCACTGCCTCGTGGTACTGGCTGGCCGGGTCCTCACCCACATAGACGTTGCGGACCAGGGTGATGGTCTGATCGAAGCGGTCGAAGGCGGCAAGCGCCCCGACTGCCTGCCAGACCATTTCCGGCAGCCGTCGATCGTCTTCAGGGGGGTTGGGAAGTCGCTCGATATAGCGCACACAGTCGTAGCCGAGGTAACCAACAAGGCCGGCGTGGAGAGGCGGCAGCCCCTCCAGGTTGGGCGCCCGGTACCGGTCGACCACCTCCCCGAGCACCTCGAGGGGATCACCGGCCGGCAGCTCGATCTCGGCCTCGACGCGACCATTGTCAGCCACCAGTGTGAAGGCCGGGTCCCAACCGAGAAACGACCAGCGTGCCCAGCGTTCGCCACCTTCCACCGACTCGAGCAGGAAGCCCGGACTGTTGGCGACCAGCTTCTCGTAGGCCGAGACAGGTGTGTCACGATCGGCCAGCACCGTCTCCCAGACCGGCACCACGTTGTAACGGCTAGCCAGGTCGAGGAACTGGTCGACAGTGGGCTGCACCATCAGATCTGGGCAAGATTCTCGAGAAACGGGATGCCAACGATGATGTCGCTGAAGAAGGCTGCCAGCCGGCTCACGTTGCCCGTAAACATCACCACGCCAAATGCCGTGAGCAACACCCCGGAGACGACGTTGATCGGGCGCAGATATGGCCTCAGCCTGCGATAGAACCGGTGGAGGCCGAGCGCCGCTCCCAGGAAGGGGAGACCCAAACCAAGCGAATAGGCGACCAGCAATGCGATCCCTTCCAGCAGGGTGTCATTCACGGAGGCCGTAGCGAGAACCACCCCGAGGATGGGGCCGATGCAAGGAGTCCATCCGAATGCGAACGCCGCTCCCATGACCGGCGGGGCCCACCCTCCGAGACGGGATGGGCGAACGCGCAGGCGAGCGTCTCGTTCGAAGAACCGGAGAAAACCCCCGGTGCCGAGGGCGAGGCCGATCATGATGAGACCGAATATGGCGACGACGATGCCGGCAATGCGCGTAGCAACAGTCAGGTTGGAAGACAGGAATATTCCTAGCGAGGTGGCAGTCGCACCGAAAGATGCAAAGACGACCGTGAACCCACCGATAAACGCCAGAACCACCCGCACCATCCTCCGCCTGGACACTTCCCCCGTCTCCAGGTCGGCCGCCGAATAACCCGACATCATGGAAAGGTATCCAGGCAGCAAGGGCAGGACACACGGGGACAGGAAGGAAATGACCCCGCCTCCAAAGGCGATGAGGATTTGTAGGGCAAAGGTTGCGTCGGCCATAAAGGTCGCAGATTCGGTCGGAAGTACCTGTTTCGACCATCATCCCACGCCCGTCATATGAAGCCGTTTCGCATCCTGTTCCCGACCGATCGCTTTAACCCTCACGATCGGGCCGTGGCTCTGGTGATGTGGACGGTGGGTGTCGTTCAGGGTTTCGCCCAGGCGCAACCTGCCTCCACTCTTCCATTTGTCAGAGAGGCACTCGGCCTCACGGAAGGCGAAATAAGTGCTCTGCTTGCCATCGCCCGGCTGTTGAGCCTCGGGGCGATTGTCATCGCCATGGTGGGAGATCGACGGGGACGACGACTGCCGCTGCTCGGCTCCTACGTCCTGCTGGTCGTCGCCACGGGTGCTACTGCCTTGATCGCGGGTCCCCTCGGGTTCACCACGACTCAGGGCCTGGTCAGGATCGGAACCTCCGCTATCTCCGCCCTGGGAGTGGTCTGGCTGGCCGAGCAGCTGAGCCCGGCCGTGCGAGCCTATGGGGTGAGCCTCTACGGCGCGGCGGGGAGCCTGGGCGCGGGCGCCGCCATTCTCGCCCTCCCTCTGGCCGAACGCGACTGGCGCCTCCCCTATCTGTTGACCCTGGCGGGCCTGGCCCTGGTGCCCTGGCTCTCGAAACGAGTCCGCGAAAGCCCTCTCATGGACTCCGAGGTCCAGGCCGGCCGGGGGGCGCGCTGGGCGGTAGGGAAGGCAGTGGGGGCGGTAGCCATGGAGGCTGGCGCGATGCGGTTCTGGATCGCAGGAGCGGCTGGTCTCCTGGCCTCGGCGTTCTCGGCGGTCGGCCTTGCGTTCTCGACCGAGCGGCTGGTCACAAGCGTGGGTCTCACCACTGCGTCTGCCGTCGCCGTGACTCTCATCGGCGGGACCCTCGGTGGTGTGGGGTTCTTCATCGGCGGGCGACTGTCGGATTCGTGGGGCCGCAAGCCCACCACCGTGTTGTCGTTACTGATGATTCTCAGCGGCGGAGTGGCTCTTTATCAGGTGGAGGAGTTACCGCTTCTGATCGCCGCCATCGCGGTGTCGTCGTTTGGCTCGTTTGCTTACATACCGTCGGCCGCGACCCACCGAGCGGAGATGTTCCCCACCAGGTCAAGGGCAAGCGTCACCTCAAGCCTGGGATGGCTGGGGACTTTGGGCTCAGCGGCCGGTCTCGCCATCGGGCGGTTCACCATCGATGGCATGGGGCTTTCGAGCACGATGAACCTGTTGGGAGTCGGTGTGCTCATCGCCGCCGGGTTGACCCTGGCCCTCCCCGAGACCAAAGGCAGGATTCTGACTGCCTGAACCCGCCAGGACGAGGACCAGGCCCCGGCCCGCAATCAAGGCAGCCATTGCCCACCACACCCCCGTCAGCCCCCAGCCGAGTCGCTCGGTCAGGACGAACCCGGCCACAGCCGCCAGGGCTCCCAAGCCGGTCGAAGCCACCAGCGCCCGGAGTCGCAATTCGCCCATGAAGACCCCGTCTAGTACCCAGACCAGCGCTGCCAGGGGCGCCATGTAGCCAGCGATGCGAGCAGCCCCCACGATCAGCCGGCCCACCTCCGGATCAGGCGCAAAGCCCCCGGGCAAGCCACGGGGCTATCAGCAGCCACCCAACCGTCATCAGCCCACCTACCGCGATACCCCAGATGACCAAGCGCCGGGTCACGAAACGCACGCCTGCCCGGTTGGCCCTCCCCACCTGCTCGGCGATCAAAGCCTGGGCGGCGATGGCGAGGCCGTCAACCAGCATTGCCGTGAAGAACCACGTCTCCCTGACCACCTGGTGGGCCGCCAGAGCCGAAGTGCCGCTCGCGGCAGCTGTAGCGGTTCCGACCGCCAGCGCCGCTACCAGGAAAAGGGTGCGGACGGTGAGAACCCCGCCCGCCTTCGCCAATCCCGAGATCTCTTCCCATCGAGGGAGCCGGGCACTGACCCGGCCGATGCGGCGGGTGAGCAAGACCAGAAACCAGATAGCCGCCGCCCACTGGCTGATGACCGAACCGACGGCTGCGCCGGTGATGCCCCAGCCAAGGCCAAAGATGAGGATGGGATCGATCGCGGCATTGGCCAGGTTGGCGGTCACAACCACCTTGAGAGGTGTCCGGTTGTCCTGAAAACCTCGAAAGGCTCCCTGGGCGGCGGTGATGATGAGCACCGCAGGAGCGGCTACGGCCTTGACCCGCAAATATGCGATGGCCGGGTCGACTACCTCGGGTCCGGCCTGCATCAGCGCCACCAGCCAACGAGAGCCCACGATCATTGCCACCGTGGTTACACATCCGAGGACCGAAGCCAACCACAAGGCTCGGGCAACAACCTGTGATGCGTAACCGGGATCTCCCCTGCCCAGCGCCTGGGCAATAAGGGGGGTGGTGGCATACGCCAGAAAGTTGAACACAACGAATGTAAATCCGAAGATGGCCCCATTGACCCCGAGGGCGCCAAGCTCCGCGACGCCCAGCCTGGAGACGTAGGCAGTGTCGACGAGGGAGATGAGAGGCTCCGCTGCCAGAGCTCCGAGGGCGGGTATAGAGAGAGCGAGGATTCGCCGGTCGACCGTTCGACGGGACAACTCGGGCCAACGGGATAGCTCGGGGTTCACACCCTTTTGCCCGGCCAGCGGCAAATACGGTTGAGCTCGCACTCGCCGCACAGAGGTCGGCGGGCGTCACAAACGTCCCGGCCGAACTGGATGATCCTCATGGAGATCCCCGACCATTCCTTCTTTGGATAGAGGCTGCGCAGGTCTCTTTCGATCTTGACCGGGTCCATCTCCTCGGTGAGGTCCAGTCGGCGGGCTACCCGGCGGACGTGGGTGTCGACCGCGATCGCAGGCACCCCGAAAGCCTCGGCCAGCACGACACTGGCCGTTTTGCGGCCCACTCCGGTGAGGGTGACCAATGCGTCGATGTCGTTGGGAACCACGCCGTTGAACCTCTCCACCAGCGCCTTGCTGAGAGCGAGTATCGACCTTGTCTTCTGGCGGTAGAACCCTGAGGAGAAGACGATTGCCTCTACCTCCTCGGGATTCGCCTCCGCCAGGTCGAAAGGAGTGGGGAACCGCGTGAACAGAATCGGGGTGATGCGGTTGACGTTCTCATCGGTCGTCTGCGCCGAGAGAACGGTGGAGACCAGCAACTGCCACGGGTCGCGATAGTCGAGGGCAGTGCCGATCTCGGGGTAACGGAGCTTTAGCCGGGAGAGGATGCGGGCGGCCCGACGACGCGATGAAGAGACGCTGGCAGGCGGTCGAACCGGTTGCATGGCCAGAGGATGGTATTGCCTACCCTTCCGGCACTTGTGAACGAGTTCAGCATCGAAGCCTCGGCCGTGACGGTCCCCCCGGTTTCGGGCACGGCCCCCACACTGGCAGAACTAGTCGACGGCGTGCGCCGGCACTACGACGACGGCTGCTTCGCCTGCGGCCGTGCCAATCCCTTTGGCCTCGGGATCGACAATTTCGAACCGCTCGAGGGCGGAGTGTCAGCCGGATTTGTTCCCGGCCCCCTTCATCGCGGGACCTTCGGGGTGTTGCACGGTGGCCTGGCTGTGACTGCTCTCGACGAGATAATGGCCTGGGCAGGCATCATCCAAGAAGGGGTGCTGTGCGTGACCGCCAACCTCCGAGTCCGTTTCCGCAGGCCTGTTCCGGTGGAAGAACCCCTCCAACTACGGGCGTGGATGGGTGACCGCTCGGGCCGCCGGCTACCTATCACCGGTGAGCTCCACACCTCCTCGGGAGTAGCGGTTGAAGCATCGGGGCTGTACGTGGTCGCCCATCAGGTCGTCGACCTTTTACAGACTTGACGTGAGGCGATCCACCCTGGCGGGTTTGGCTGTCACCGGCGCCGCCGTCCTGTTCGGGTCGACCTTTGTCGTCATCAAAGACGTCGTTGCTCACTTTCCCCCCATCAACTTCGTAGCCTGGCGATTCCTCCTCGGGGGACTGGCACTGGGCGTGCTCAGCCTTCCCCGGGGCAGGAAGTTGTGGCGTGATGCTGGGATCACCGGGTCTTTGTTGTTCGTCGGATACGCCGCCCAAACAGTCGGGCTCACGACGACCGGCGCCTCCAATTCGGCTCTGATCACGGGGCTATTTGTCATAGTCACACCCCTGTTGGTGGCGATCATGGCTCGTCGTCCTCCGGGTGGGTGGGTGGTGGTCGGGGCCGTCACGGCGTTTATGGGAGTGGTGCTGCTGACCGCCGACGAAGGTTTGCAACTGCTTCCAGGTGATCTTCTCACGCTGGTCTGTGCCGGTGCTTTCGCCGGGCACATCGTCGCTTTGTCCCGATTCGCCCCTCGCCACAAGGTGGTTCCTTTCACCGCTGCCCAACTGCTGGTCACGGCGGTCCTGGCGTTCCCTTTGGCAGCGTTGCTGGAGGGCGTCAGCCCTCCCGGCGCTCGGGAGGTGCCGGCTTTGCTGTTGACGGCGTTCGGCGTTAGCGCCGGTGCTTTCCTTCTACAGATCTGGGCGCAGACCGTGATCGGACCGGCCCGGACCGGAATTCTCTTGACTCTTGAGCCGGTGTTCGCGGTCGCCACCGCAGCCCTGGTTCTTGATGAGAGGCTCACCCCGACTGGCTGGTTAGGGGCGGCGCTCATCGTCGGAGCCATCTATCTGGTGGTCACCAAGGGCGAAGAGATGTCACCAATCGAGACCGAGATGATCAGCGCGGCTCGCTGACGCGTTGACGATCGAGCCTGCGTAGCAACCTGCTGACGACTCGGATAAGGGCGACGACGACCATCAAGGAGATGGTCAGGTAAACCGCCAGGGTGGGACCGGAGGTAAACCGCAGTGGGCAGGCCTCCAAACCTCCAGGGCAAAGACCGGCCCCGGTCCCCCCACCAACCAGGTCGAGAAGGATCAACACCGGCACCGCTGCCACTAACAGGGCAGCTAACACCAGCACCAGGATCAGGATGCGGAGGGCGATCATCGCACCAGAAACGGTAATGCCCCTCTTCCGGCTTTCGAAGGTACCCGGTGCAACCGGTTCAGTCTGCGTCTGCATTAGGTTGGGTCGGTGGCCTACTACCAGGAGCCGTTCACACCGGCTGAGACCGCGGTTTTATCCCGGTTCTTCACCAACACCGACCGCCCGGTCTTTGCGTTGGTCAATCTCCCTGAGGTCGTCAAAGGAGCGCTCTTTGCCCGCTACTCACGCTCCGCCAAGTCCTTGCGGCGGCTCTTCCTCGACGAGTTTGTCGAAGATCCGGAAACCGGGATCGGGGCGTTGGCCGGTCAGATCGATGGTGATGACCATCTCGTCAATCTGCGCCGCGCCGAAACTCTCTATCAGAGGGTGTTCTTCGAGTACGGAGACGATTCGGTGGCCCAGCTAGGTGGCGTCCATCTGGCCTGTGAGCAGGCCTCCAACATCCTCACCAAGATCCTGGAGTGGGGCCGGCTAGCGGCCTATCTAGAGCAATCGACGCGGTACATCGCTTATGACGCCCCTCTGGGCGGGAGCTACCGGTACATGGTTCCTGCCGAGATCCTGGGATCTCCCCTCGAGGCCCCCTATCGAGAGTTCTGTGAATTCGCCTTTGTTTCGTACGCCCGGCTCGTGGCGGAGATGGGCTCGTATTACCGGGACCGCTTTCCTCGGGGTGAGGAACCGGCCCCAATCTGGAATGCCACCATCCGGGCGAAAGCCTGCGACACGGTTCGGGGAGTGCTTCCGGCCTCAACGCTCTCCAACGTTGGCATCTATGGCACAGGCCAGGCTTACGAGATGGCGTTGATACGCATGCAGTCTCATCCTCTGGCGGAGGCTCGCGAATACTCAGTGATGATGCTCGAAGAGCTGCGGAAGGTGATCCCTTCTTTCCTTACCAGGGTGGACCGTCCCGACCGTGGCGTCAGCTGGAGCAGATATCTGGAGTCGACCCGAGCGGCTCTCGAAAGGCTGTCCCCCCCATCCGAGCCGCCAGCCGAGAGCGCCGATGTGACGTTGACCGATTGGGATCCTGACGGGGAGGTCAAGGTGGTGGCAGCCGCCCTGTATGCAGGGTCCGAGCTTTCCGATGACCGTATCCAGGAGATTGCCCGCGAGATGACGCCCGAGGCCCGGGCCGAGGTGTTGGCAGCCCTGGTCGGGGAACGATCCAATCGACGACACAAACCCGGCAGGGCCATGGAAAGGACCTACTACCGGTTTGACGTTCTCTGCGACTTCGGGGCGTTCCGCGATCTGCAACGTCATCGGCTGATGACCATCGAGTGGCAGCGCCTGGGCACCCGGCTGGGATACGACCTGCCGGCCGACCTGATCGAAGCGGGGCTCGACCAGACTTACCTGGATGTGATCGACCGGGCTGCCGACCTCCACGAGTTGGCCCGGGCGGAGTTGGGGAAAGACGTCGCTCAATACGTGGTGCCATTCGGGTACAACATCAGGTTCGTCATCGAGATGAACGCCCGCCAGGCATTTCATCTTCTCGAGTTGCGCACTCAGCCGGCCGGCCATCCTGCCTATCGAGCGGTGTGCGCAAAGATGCACCGCCTCATCGCCGAGGTGGCGGGCCATAGGTCGCTGGCGGCGGCGATGAGTTTCGTCGACTATTCCAGCGTCGACCTCGAACGACTGGAAGGAGAACGGCGGGCAGCCTCGCGTCGGGAGGCATCGACGGTGCCGCCGTCGGGTCATTGAGCAGGAGGAGTTGTGGCAGAACTTGACGTAGATGCATTCATCGAGCGGTTCCGACGGCGGGCCGAGGCAGTCAAGGAACGTGGGTTGCCACCGGTGGCAGGCGAAGAACGTCGCCGGTTCATCGAACAAGCCCAGACAGACTTCACCGACTATGCCCTGGTGGGCGCTGCCACCTGGTCGGTCGACGAGAGCCATCTCGTGTTACGCATCCCGCTCTCCCCTTGAGCCCACCTGCCCAACGCCTGCTGATCGTCTCCGGCAAAGGGGGTGTCGGCAAATCAGCCGTCGCCGCCGCCTTGGCCGCCAGTGCTCACCGCGCCGGTCGCAGCGTCCTGGCGATCGACGTCGCCGGCAGTGGGGGCCTGGCCGCTCATTTCGGAATCGGCTCGCTGGCCTTTGCCCCCCGGGAGCTACGGCCCGGCCTTCACGCCATGTCCATCGACCGCAGCAAAGCCCTGATCGAGTACCTTCAGGTGCAGGCGGGGTTGCCAGGCATTCTCACCCTGGCCCCGGCCGCCCGAGCCTTCGACGCTCTGGCTGGAGCGGCTCCCGGGGTTCGGGAGATCGTGACTCTCGGCAAAGTGCTGTGGGAAACCCGTTCGCGCCGCTATGACCTGGTGGTCGCCGACTGTCTTCCGACCGGACAGGTCACCGGGCTGCTTCGAGCCCCCGCCACAATTGCCGAACTGGTGCCGACCGGCCGCATCCGCCAGCAGGCCGAGTGGATGCGCGACCTTTTGCTGGACCCGATCGCGACCCAGCTCGTACTTGTGACCCTGGCCGAAGAGTTACCTGTGGTCGAAACGGAAGAAACCCTGGCCTACCTCCTGGATGAGAAGCTGGTGGGTAATCACCAGATCGTCGCCAACCGGGTGCTCCCCGAACTTCGTTCTGCCGCCGCCGGCAGCGGTGAGGTCGCCGAGGCCGCCGCCCTCCACAGAGCCCTCTACGCAGAACAACAACAATGGTTGGTACGACTTCCTCCTGACCGGACGCTTCCATATCTTTTTGGCCTTCTGACTCCGGGTGAGGTGGCGGCCCGACTCGCTGACTCGTGGGCAGGATCATGACCAGTTCCATCGTTGTCACCGGCGCCGGAGGCGTGGGCAAGACCACGGTGGCGGCCGCCGTCGCCGTTCGCAGTGCCCGGGCAGGAAAACGTACCCTGGTCGTGACCGTCGATCCGGCCCGCCGGTTGGCAGGTGCCCTCGGTCTCGAGCTCGGATCCGAGCCCCGTCAGATCAGCGGAGAGCCCAAGCTGTGGGGGGCGATGGTCGACGCCGCCTCATCGTGGCAGGCAGTGGCCCGCAAACACGCCGACCCGGCCGTCGCCGATCGCCTCATCGGGAGTGAGTTTTTCTTGGCCGCCAGCGTTCACTTCCCCGCCTCGCAGTCGTACGCGGCGGCGGAGCAGGCTGCCGGATATATGGACGAGGGCAGCTGGGACCTGGTGGTGGTCGACACCCCCCCGGCGGCTGGGGGGATCGAGTTCTTCACCGCGCCGTCGCAAATGTCGGACCTGGTCGGAGGAACCCTGCTCCGTCTCCTCACGGGAGGCCGGTTGCCTGGTCGTCGATTTCTTTTCAACCGGGGGGCCAAGCCTCTGCTGCGATTCGCCGACCAGTTGCTCGGGTCCGACCTGCTGGAGAGAGTGGCCCAGTTCCTCATGGACCTGCGCACGACCTATGACGGGGTGAGGAGGAGAGCCGAGGAGATCGAGGGACACTTCAGGAGGTCGTTCACCGTGGTGGTGACAACGGCCGACCCCGCCCCGCTGGCCGAAGCGATCAGGTTCTTTCGGGAATTGCCTTCGATTGCCTCACCCCCTGGTCTGGTGGTCTTCAATCGATCGCTCCCCCTGCGTTGGGCCACCGCCACACCTGCTCCCAGGACGAACCTGGCCCTCGCCGAGAATCTGAGCCGGTGGGGAGCCGAGGCACAACGCCAGGCGGACGCCCAGGCCGAATTCGCTTCGCACTACCAGACCCCCCTGGCAACCATCCCCTGGGTGCCACAAGCGCCTACCGATGTCGACGCCCTGGCGAACCTCATCGATCTTGCCGAAAACTGGATCGACCTCCCCGACTAGCTTCCCTGGTGGTGTCAGCAGCGTTCTTCGACCTGGATCGCACTCTCATTGCCGGAGCCTCGGTTTTTCCGTTTGGGGTGGAGGCCTGGCGGGCCGGTCTCATCTCAAATGAGGAAATCCGCCGGTTTGCCACCGGCGCGCTGGCTTTCAAACTCTTTGGTGACAAAGGGGAACGTTCTGAAGTGGTCAGGATCGACTTGTTGGGGAGGGTCGAGGGTGTTTCCGTAGACGTCCTGCACGGAGTGGCCCAGAGGGTCCTGCCTCGGCTCGTGGCCCGGGTGCGACCCGAGTCACGGAGACTCATAAAGATGCATCACGAGGCGGGCCGCGACACCTGGATCGTCTCTGCCTCCCCGCACGAGATCGTGGCGCCGCTGGCCGAGACCCTCGGCATGACCGGTGCCATCGCCACCAGGGGAAGGGCGGTCGACGGCCACTACACGGCTGAGCTCGACGGGCCCTTCGTGTACGGGAAAGGCAAGCTGGAGGCCATCATCGAGCTCGCCGCCGACCGTGGCTACGACCTGGCGAACAGCTATGCATATTCGGACTCGATCTCGGACCTGCCCATGCTCGAAGCCGTTGGTCATCCGGTGGCCGTCAACCCCGACAGCGACCTGGATGACGTAGCCCATGAGCGGGGGTGGCCCGTGGTCATCTTCTCCCGCAAGACCAAACAGCGGGTGGCGGTGGGGTTTAGCACCGGCGCCGCCGTCGGGGTTGCCCTCGGCACCTATCTGTTGGGGCGGCGGCATGGCCGCATCGTCGAGAGAGCCCGTCGGGCTATCTAACGGACGGCGCTGTACCCGAGCAATTCCCGCAGTTCGGCATACAGGGCCGATCGGGGCTCGACCCGGTGCTGGTCGGAAAGTTGCAGAACCCGGTGGGTGCGGTCCGAGACCATGTGGAGGAACACAGGCGCCGAGCCCGGATGATTTGCCAGGACGTCTTTGAGGTTTTGCACTAGCTCGGCCGACAACTTCCGAGCTGGCACCTCCAGCCGCACCTCGGCGCCTGTCCGGAGATCTACCTCGGCGATTTCGCGGGCGATCACTTTGACGTCATCGCCCCGATGATCGAGCAGACCTTTGATTGTGAGAACGCTGTCATCGGTCACCAGGGGCCCGTACTGGGATACCACACCGGGGAAAGCCACCACCTCCACCGATCCCTCCAGGTCTTCGACCTGGAAAAAGAGCATCAGCTCGCCCTTCTTGGTGAAACGGCGGGTGATCGATCCCACCAGCCCGCCAATGACCACCGCCGCCTTGTCCTTCTGTTCGTACAGGGACGGAATCGACATGGCGGAAGCCAGCGCCGAGGTGGCCGCCAGAAGCGGATGGTCGGAAACGTATAACCCCAACATCTCTTTTTCGAAGCTGAGCTTGATCTTCTGCGCCCACTCGTCGGGACCGATCGGGAGCCGGGGCGAGTCCAACGCCGCACTCTCGCCCCCAAACAACGAGAACTGACCCATCTCCTCGTTGCGACGCCTCTCCAGGGCCGCATCGATGATCTCTTCCATCCTGAGGAGGAGAGACTTGCGGGCGTAGCCCAGACTGTCGAAGGCACCCGCCTTGACGAGGGACTCGACCGTTCGGCGATTGAGCGCCAGGGGGTCGACCCTGCCGACGAAGTCGTGGAAGTCGGTGAACGGACCACCCCGGGTCCTTTCGTCGACGATCTTTTCTACCACTCCCTCGCCGACGTTGCGTACCGCCGACAAGCCGAACCGGATCTTGGCCTCCTTGACCGAAAAGTCCATGTCTGACTGGTTCACATCGGGCACCAGCACCTCGATCCCCCGGGCCCGGCATTCCGCTAGATAGATGGCGGTGCGATCTTTGTCCCGCTTGGTAGCGGTGAGCAGGGCAGCCATGTATTCGGCCGGGTAGTGGGTCTTGAGCCATGCGGTCTGGTAAGCCACCAGTCCATAACAAGCTGCGTGGGCCTTGTTGAAGCCATAACCGGCAAACGGTTCGATGGCGTCGAACAGCCCGGCTCCCAGCTCCGCCGAGTGGCCCTCGTTCACGCAGCGGGCGACGAAGTTGTCTCGCTGCGCCTGCATCGCCGACTTGACCTTCTTGCCCATTGCGTTGCGGAGGTCGTCGGCCTCGGCCATCGAGTATCCCGCCATCTCCTGGGCAATCTGCATGACCTGTTCCTGGTAGACGATGATCCCGTAAGTGGCAGCCAGGAACCTCTCAGTGGCGGGATGGGGGTACTCGACTGGTTTGCGACCGTTCTTGCGGTCGGCGTATGCGGTGTGCATGTTGAGCCCTAGCGGTCCCGGTCGATACAGCGAAATGAGAGCGACGATGTCCTCGAATCGGTCCGGAGCCAATGCCCGCACCAGGTTGCGGAGTCCAGCCCCCTCCAACTGGAAAACCCCGACGGTGTCACCCCGCCGCAGACACTCGTAGGTGAGGGTGTCGTCGAGGGCGACCCGGTCGATGTCGACCTCCACCCCCCGGCCGTCCCTTATGAGTTCCAGGGTGCGCTCGATTATCGAGAGGTTGCGGAGGCCGAGGAAGTCCATCTTGAGCAGTCCGAGCGCGGCGATGGCTTTCATCTCGTACTGGGTGACCAACTCGGCGTCTTCGCCTTTGCGCTGCACCGGTACCAGGTCGGTCAGGGGCGCCGGTGAGATCACTACTGCAGCTGCGTGGATGGAGTCCTGGCGGCGAAGATGCTCAAGACCTTTGGCTACATCGATGACCCTGGCAACGTCGGAATCGGTTCGATACATCTCCCGCAATTCGGTGGCGTTGCCGTACCAGTCCTTCACCTCCGAGTCGGCGTCGGAGGATGGAGGGGTCAGACATTGATCGAGCGTGGCCTCCTTGCCGAGGATCGCCGGAGGCATCGCCTTGGCAACCCGGTCGCCGAGCGAATACGGATGACCCAATACCCGGGCGGCATCACGAATGGCCTGTTTCCCTTTGATCGTTGAAAAGGTGATGATCTGGGCTACGTGGTCCGAGCCGTACTTCTCGGCGGCATACCGGATGACGTCGGACCGGTAACGCTCGTCGAAGTCCATGTCAATGTCGGGCATCTGGCGTCGCCCCGGGTTGAGGAATCGCCCGAAGATGAGGCCATGGACCAGCGGATCGAGATCGGTGATGGCGAGGGAGTAGGCCACGATTGATCCCGCCGCCGAGCCACGCCCGGGGCCTACCCGTATTCGTCGCTCCCGCGCGTAGCGGATCAGATCCCAGACGATCAGGAAATAGGAGGGAAAGCCCATGTCAAGGATCACGGTCAATTCTTCTTCGATGCGTTGGCGAACCTCGTCGCTCAACGAGTCGCCATACCGGCGATGGGCGCCTTGATAGACAAGCTCTTGCAGATAGCTCTGTTCGGTATGCCCGGTTGGGACCGGGAACTGCGGGAGCAGGATCCGGCCGAAGTCGAGAACGACCTTGGCCCTTTCGGCAATCAGCAGCGAGTTGTCGCAGGCGTGTGGGTAGGAGTCGTCAGGAAAGAGCTGGCGCATCTCGGCGGCCGACTTGAGGTAGAAGTTGTCTCCTTCGAACCGCAGACGGTTGGCGTCCTCCTGGTTGGAACCCGTTTGGATGCAAAGCAGGACATCGTGGGCTTCATGTTCCTCGCGACGGGTGTAGTGGGCGTCGTTGGTCGCAAGGAGTGGGGCGTCCAGGCGCCGGGAGATAGCCACCAGATCGGGCATGATCCGACGCTGGGCCTCCAGACCGTGGTCTTGGATCTCGATGTAGAAGTTATCGCGTCCAAACAGATCCTGATAGAAGGCGGCGGCCTTGAGGGCAGCGTCGAAGTCACGGACCGACCCCACCGAGCCGTCCTCGCGTGACGCGTCGGGCGCCAACCGTTTGGCAACGGGGCCCCCGAGACAGCCCGAGGTGGCGATGATGCCTTCGCTATGAGCAGCCAACAGCTCGTGATCCATGCGCGGCTTGTAGTAGTAACCCTCCACGAACGAGCGGGATGACAGCTTCATCAAGTTGCGGTAGCCGGTCTCGTTGATGGCCAACAACGTCATGTGATATCGAAGGTTGTCGTTCCCCCGGGGTCGATCGAAACGGCTGCCGTCGATGACATAAGCTTCGATCCCGATCAAGGGTTTGATGCCCGTCGCGGTGGCCGCTTTATAGAAGTCGACCACGCCGTACATAACCCCGTGGTCGGTTATTGCCACGGCCGGTTGCCCATCAGCGGCGGCGGCCGCCACCACGTCTTTTACCCGGGCAGCCCCATCGAGCATCGAAAACTCGGTGTGGAGGTGGAGGTGGGCAAATGACACGTCCGTAGTTTTAGCGCATCGCGGGGCGCGCGACGAGGCGCG
>JBBDQN010000041.1:0-23750 GCA_040905905.1 Acidimicrobiia bacterium | reverse complement strand
CCAGGCGACATGTCCGTCGGGTCGGATCAACACGGCCGGGGGCGCGCCGACCTCGCCGAGGACCGGGAGCTCCCACACGCCATCGTGTCTGGCGTCGACCAACCGGACTCGATTCGCCCAGGGAGAAATGTCGAAACCGCCGGGTTCACAGAGATTGAGGAGCACGGGCAGGGCTCCGTGCAGCAAGTTGAATACGCGTGTGGGACCGTCGGCGGTTTCCAGGTCGAGATCGGGCATGCGTCGCCCGAGCAGCGGGTGTCCCTCTCCGAGGTCGTAGTGGATGTCGAGACCGGAGAGCATCGCGGCGATGCGCCTGCGCGGCTCGTCCATGCTCACCAGCTCGTTCATGGTCTCGCGCAGGGCCTGGTGACGGTCGCCGGGGCTCGCGAGCGCGACCTGCGCCATGGTGTTGTGCAACACCCGGGCACCGACCGGATGCCGTTCGGCGTGGTAGGTGTCCAGGAGGCTCTCGGATGATGTCTTGTTGACCACCTGGGCCAGCTTCCATCCCAGGTTCACAGCATCCTGCACGCCCGTGTTAAGACCCTGTCCACCTTGTGGGCCGTGGACGTGGGCGGCATCGCCGGCCAGCAGCACCCGTTCCTCTCGGTAGGACGCCGCTTGCCGGGTCATATCGGTGAAACGGGAGATCCAGGTCGGGCTGTGCGCCCCAAAGTCCGTCCCGTAGGCGGCGACAAGTGCCTCGCCGAGGTACTGCAAAGTGGGCGCGCTGTTGTGTTCGACGTCCTTCTCGAGCAGTACGACCCCGTACGGCCCTCCGCCTTCCTCGCGATTGACGGGACCGATGCCACCACCCTCGGGGCGCATGCCGATCTCCGGCTCCTCGGCCATCTCGACCTGGGCGATCAGGTAGCTATTGGTTGGGTCCCACCCGGGGAAGTCGATCCCCGCTGCCTTGCGGATCAGACTGCGTCCTCCGTCGCACCCGATGAGGTACTGCGACCGGAGCGACGAGTTGCCGGACACCTTGACATCGACGCCGGTGTCGTCTTGGGCGAAGCCCACGACTTCGCGGCGACGAAGGATCGGCACCCCGAGTTCTTCGACCCAGCCGGCCAGGATGGGCTCGAATAGGCTCTGCCACAACGCAAGGACGTAGTTGTGGCGGGTGGGGAAGTCGCTGATGTCCAAGAAGGTCCCGGCGTAGCCCACGAATGGATGTACCTGTCCCGCCGAGAGGAATCGATCGGCGATGCCACGCTGATCAAGCACCTCGATCGTGCGGGAGTGGAGACCCCCTGCTCGTGTGCCGTCGACATCCTGACTGGCGCGTCGTTCGACGATGACGACATCGACCCCTGCCAAGGCCAGCTCGCCGGCCAGCATCAGCCCGGTTGGCCCGCCTCCTGCGATCACTACTGCATGTTCGGTCATCGCCATCGTGCGAATCCCCTCTATCTGTCGGTTGCCCCATGCGGCCTGACGAAGAACTGGAACGGTAGAAGCCCTCGACAGCGGTCCGCTAAATTCCGGAAGTCCAGGTTTTGCCGGTCGTTAGCGTGCAGCCGTTGTGCGTCGAGTCGTTGAAGCCATAGCTCCAAGTCGTCTCGGGCGAGACTTTCGATGGCTGTTCGCTGCGTCCTGGACCACCAACATCGGCGACGGTATAGCGGTGGCAGCCGGACCCCTCCTGATGGCGGCCCAGACCCGCGATCCCGGACTCGTGGCGATGGCCCTTCTCGTGCAACGCCTTCCTTACCTTCTCATCGGTCTCTACGTGGGAGTGCTGGCCGATCGACTCAACCGACGGCGGGTCGTGATCGTGGTCAACATCCTGCGTGCCCTGGTGGTTGGCGCCCTGGCGGTGACCATCGCCAGCGGACGAGCAAACGTGGTCGTCGTCCTCACCACACTCTTCATTCTGGGCATTGCCGAAGTCTTTGCTGACATCACCAAGTCGACCCTCCTCCCGATGGTCGTGGCCAAGCCGGACCTGGGAGTGGCGAACGCCCGGATCGTGTCCGGATTCATCACCGCCAACCAGCTCGTGGGGCCTCCGATCGGTGCGTTCCTGTTCGCATTCGGGATGGCCGTGCCCTTTGGTGCCCAGGCGATGTGCATGGCCCTGGGGGCGGTGTTGATCTCCCGCATCGCCCGGACCCCACCGGTGAAGGCAGGCGAGCACTCCCACCTCGGGCGCGATCTCAAAGAGGGATTCCGCTGGCTCTGGAATCATGCCCCGCTCCGCACCCTGGCAGTCACCGTCTTCGTGTTCAACATTACCTTCGGTGCCGCTTGGTCCGTCCTGGTCCTGATCGCAATCGAACGCCTCCAGGTTGGAGAGGTGGGCTATGGGCTGATGATCACGGCCGGGGCCGTTGGAGGACTCCTCGGTGCAGCGGCCTACCGGGCGCTGGAGTCGCGGTTCAGCCTGGCCGACATCATGCGGGCAGGCCTTGTCGTCGAATGCCTCACCCACCTGACCCTGGCGACCACCACCACACCTTGGATGGGACTGACCATCCTGTTCCTGTTTGGTGCCCATAACTCGATCTGGGGAACCACGACCACGACGATTCGCCAACGAGCCGTGCCCGCCGACTTCCAGGGACGAGTCAGCAGTCTCAACCAGCTCGGCTCCTATGGAGGATTGGTGGCAGGAGCAGCATTGGGCGGGGCTATCGCCGGTAGATGGGGTGTCACCGGGCCCTTCTGGTTCGCCTTCGTCGGTTCGGCGTTCATCCTCACCCTGATCTGGCGTGAACTGTCCCACATCGCCCACGCCGGAGGCGAGCGCTGAGTCCTTCTCTGCTTTGGGTGGGTTTGCCCGGTCTCTGAAGCTGGGCATGCCCGGTCCGCTGCTTGTCCACTACCGGTTCTAGCGAGGGTCTGGGGCTTCTTGTAGCTCAGGCTGTCGGGGTGTGGCGGCCGCCGTTGTCGAGACAGAGCGGCAGGTATCGGCGAGAGGCCCTCTGTAATTATGAGCCCGAGTCCGGGGCAACCGCTGACCGGGGGAAACTCGCGCAAGAGCCTGCTCAGCAGCGGTTTTTGCTTCTCGTCATTTCGCGTTACGAGCGTCCCACCCCGTAGGTCGAAACGGTATCTGTCAGGTCGAGTGACGAATGAGTACTTCGACTCTGGGCGGTCGAGCCGCGTTGACGACTAATTCGATCAGATAACACCTAGGAGGGTGGAATGTCTGCAATTGCCCCATCAAGGCGGGCGAGCACGCCTCGTGTGAGTCGGAAGCGACTGCCTGTGAGCATCGTGGTGCTGTCCGTGCTCCTCGGGATCCTTGTCGTCGGCACGTTCGCGGCGGCCCGCGCAATGATTACCAATCCATTGGAGCCTCTTGGCATGACGACAGAGTGGCTGGACAATGCGCCCGTTGATACATACTTCTGGCCCGGCATGTTCTTCCTTGGGATGACCCTCGCCGCCCTGCTCACGCTGGCCGGCCTCGTGTTCCGCTGGCCGTGGAAATGGGCCCAGGGCATCGAGTCCCGCATCGGGTATCGCTGGCCATGGTTGGGGGCGGTCTCGACCGGAGTCGCAATGCTGCTCTTCGAGATCATCGAGCTGTTCCTGGTGCCCTTCCATCCCGTGATGCACCCGCTGTTGATCACCTGGTCTCTAGCCATCATTTGGTTGCCATTCACCCGCTCGGCGAGACAGCACCTTCAGGTTTAGTGGTCAGCGGAGTTGAAGTCTTCCTTGAAAATGTTCTGGTGGTCTAGTGCTCGCCGACCGTTCTGAAATATGTGTCCGCGATACTGGTGTGTCGTCCTGTCTTCTCTAGTCTTGTGCAACACAGCTGCAACAAACAGGGGACCGTGAATGGGTTCGATCCAGCGCATACACCGTCCCATACCATGGCTTGCCCGCTACCGCCGGCCTGACCGACGGCAGCACTCAAGAAGTTTCGGGCTGTACGCCCTGCAAGCGGGCTAAGGGGTGGAGCCGTGATGGTCGTCGGCATCGTGTACATCGCGTCCTTACTTCTCTCCGTGGCGGGCATGGCCCTCCGGAGCATGCATCTCCAGCTTGTCGGGACGGCGTTCAGCTTTGTGCTGGCGGTATTGCTGTATCGGCTGTTCGCGCCTGCCGACCCGCGCATCGCGCTGGCGCTGCTGCCGCTGGCGTTCATTCATTGCGTGATCCAAGGTGTCGGGCAAGTGCGGGCCGACAGCGGCATGCGTCGGTTCGCGCTGCTCCCGTTCGCTGGCTTCCTGATCGTGCTGGGGTATCTGATCGCGCGCTCGACGTTCGCGCCGGTCGCCCTTGGCGTGCTCGTCGTTCTTGCCGGGCTCGCGTGGCTGATCACTGTCGTGCCTGGGGCCCCGACCTGGTCCACGCTCGCGGTCGTCGCGTTCGGCGGCGGCGCCGAGGTCGCGCTCGCGATCTGGCTCGTCATCGCACCGAGCAGCTGACGGCCATGAGCTCTGAATTCCTATTGGCCGGTTGAATCGTCGCAGGAAGACCGCCTGAACAGGAAGAAAGGGGCTCTGGCCAGGCCTTTCAGTAGAGGGGGCGGGATTTGAACCGCGACCTTCGGGGAGCTTCGCTGGTCTCGTGCCGCGGCCGGCGACCCTGCCCCTGTCTGACAATCCGCGATGAGCCCGGCGGTCGTAACGTCGCAGCTGCTACCAAGGAGCACTTCTGATGCGCAGCGTGACCTATTCGATGAACGTCTCACTTGACGGCTACATCGTCGGGCCGGACGGCAACTTCGATTGGACGGTGCCCGACGCGGAGGTCTTCCGCTTCTGGATCGACGAGATACGAGAGGTCGGCGTCCACCTGATGGGACGACGGCTGTACGAGACGATGCTCTATTGGGAGACCGCCGACCAGGACCCGTCGCTCGACGCCGCCGAGCTCGAGTGGGCCGGGCTGTGGAACCCGCTCCCCAAGGTGGTGTTCTCCACAACCTTGTCGGCGGTGGAGGGCAATGCCCGGCTGGCCTCCGGCGGCCTGGCGGAGGAGATCGAGCGGTTGCGAGCCGAGCCGGAGGAGGGTGACATCGCCATCGGCGGGGCGACTCTCGCCGCTGAGGCGGCCGCGTTGGGTCTGCTCAACGAGTACCGGGCCATGGTCTACCCGGTGCTGGTTGGCGGCGGAACTCCATTCTTTGCCCAGCGCGAGCGCCGGGTGGATCTCGAACTCGTCGAGACCCGCACCTTCAGCTCGAGAGTCGTCTACCTCCGCTACCGGGTTGCGCGCTAGCCGGTTCGTCCACCGAGCCCCAAGGAAGAGAGTCGACCATGCGAAGGAACGGCGAGTCGGCCGAGGAGCACGTCGGCGGGATCCTATATCACCCCAGTGAATTGTTCAACGAAACCAGCACGGCCCAAGCCAACTACCTCACCAGATATCTTCTCACCTTACGTCGGCATGACACGCATGGTGCGTGTCACGGCAGAGGCATCTTTTCCTGGTTCGTGCCCGCCGCTCAGGAGTCCGCGATCGTATCGGCGACGATGGAGGCGTCGTCGCCGACTCCGATGAAGAGCGATGACTTCCGGTTGCGAAGGAAGTGGGCGCCGACGAAGTAGAGGCTCGGCGCCACGGTGCTCGCCCCCTCGTTCTGGACCGGGAACCCGAACTCGTCGAAGGCGCCCGGGATGTTCACCCAGGATCCATAGTCGGGGCGAAAGCCGACGGCGAAGACCACCGCACCAAACCCGGCGAGGTCGATCTGGTCGGGAGTGTCCACCGCCAGCGGTGGTGGATCGGGCATCTCGGGTGCCGGCATCCCCTGCTCGGCCGCAAACCTGGTGAACAGATCCTTCAACTGTCCATGACGCTGATCGCCCCACTCGACCGACTGTTCGAGGTCGGCACGGAAGCGGGCTCGGCTCCCCTCCGTCCCGGCAAAATGGCCGAGGAGGTTCACACCCCTCTCGTGGAGCGTCCGCAGGTTCAGATCGTGGCCGCCGTCGTGACCGCTGGCGAGGATGTTGGCAAACAAACGGGCGGAAGGGGACAGCGAGTCGAGGGTTGCAGAAAGGAAGCCGGACTCCTCGAGCCACCAGAAGAGATCGTGGCCGCCGATCCGGCGCGGGGCCCAGGGGGCCCGTCCGCAGGCGAGGAAGACCTCGCGGCCGGACTCGGAAAGCTCCTCGGCGATCTGACAGCCCGACTGGCCGCTCCCAACCACGAGGACGGGACCGTCTGGAAGACCCGAAGGCTCCGCATAGTCCTCGACATCGATCTGGAGGAGGCCAGTGGGAAGCGAGCCTGCGACATCGGGACGGTGAGGCTTCTGATAAGCGCCTGTGCTGAGGACCACCGTTGTCGCCTCGATGTCGCCTGCCGACGTATGCAACCGGAAGCCTTGCCCGTTGATCTGGTCGAGCACGTTGACCTCGACACCTTCTCGGAGCGGGCTGTCGTTGCGGAGCGCATAGCGCTCGAGGAAACCGACAATCTCGTCGCGAGAATCGAATCCATCTGGATCCTCGCCGTCGTAAGGCTGATCGGGAAGTTGCATGCTCCAGTTCGGCGTGACGAGACAGAAGCTCTCCCAACGGCCCCGCCAGGTCTGGCCCACCCGGCCCTTCTCGAGCAGGACATGAGACACGCCGTGCTTGGCGAGCTCATGACTGGTTGCAAGCCCAGCCTGACCGGCACCCACGATCACGACATCGAGAGGATCACCCATCGTGCCACGAGCCTAACTCTGGCTCCGGCGTCGACGCCGCGGGAAGGTCGACCCCCGGTTGCCACCGAGGAGCTAGACACCTGGTGGAACCCCTACCCGCGATACACAAACGGCGACTGGAGGGCGCATCTCTCTCGAGGTTTCCATTCGAAAGGCGGGGCAGCCACATCCTGGACGTCGGAGATCGACTCTGTACCCGGAAGGTGGTCGCTGATCCCGCAGCTCACTGGATCCCCGATGCTCGCCTCGACCGTCGGACGGCGTAAGGTGACTCTCATTGAGGGTTGGGGTTCTCGCCGGGTTGGGGTCGAATTCGAATCCGAAGGTGCTGCCCTTCGAGGGTTCCTCTATCAGGCTGTGAAAGGCGAGCCGCCCTTTCCTCTGGTGGTGATGGCACACGGCACCTCCGCCACCATCCCGATGGTTGCCGATCGGTACGCAGAGGTCTTCGCAGAATCCGGAGTGTCTGCCCTGCTTTATGACCATCGCAATTTGGGGATCAGTGGAGGCGAGCCGCGCCAGGAGATCAACCCATGGGTGCAGTGCCGTGGCTATCGGGATGCAATCACCTTCGCCTCAACGATCGAGGACCACGATCCGAACCGGATAGGGGTCTGGGGCGACTCGTATTCGGGTGGTGAAGTGTTCTTGGTGGCTGCCTGCGACTCACGGGTCAGGGTCGTGGTTGCCCAATGCCCGACGTTCGGCGCCGCCCTGCCCGAGGTGGGTCCGACCCCTGAAATGTTCGCCGCGATCCGTGAGACATACGATTCCGGTGACGTGTCCGGAGGACCCGGAGACGGGACCGGTCCGATTCCGGTGGTCTCACCCGACCAATTGGGCACCCCTTCGCTGCTAATGCCGATCCAGGCGTACCGCTGGTTCATCGACTACGGGGGCAGGCACGGCAGCGGGTGGCAGAACCAGGCCACCCGGGTCATTCCTTCCAACACCGCTCCCTACAGCCCGTACCTCTGCGCTCCGCATGTGAGCGTCCCCTCGCTGATGATGGTCGCACCCGCCGATGAGATGGTTCACGCCAATCCGGAGGTCAGCCGCCGAGCCTTCGACCTAGTGGGCGGCGAGAAGGACTGGTATGACATCGGCGGTGGGCACTTCGGTCTCCTCTACCACCCGAGCGACCTCTTCAACGAAGCGAGCACGGTCCAAGCTGACTACCTGACAAAACACCTTGTCCATTGATCGCAAGCCAACGAGACCAGTGCACGGATCGTATGTGTCACCCGTCGAGATCGCCTGACCGGGAGGAATAGCTCCCACCGGTCGCAGAGCGAAGACCTCGACAATGGAGCGGGCGCTCCGCGAACTCGTATACGCGGGGCTCGCTTGGGACGCCCGGAGGAACCGAATCCCCTTCCTCCCGATCCGTAGATCTCCGAGCCGTGTCCGTGGTTATCCGTGAGAATTCACACCGGCCCGGAGCGGGGGCCTCAGTCGTCCATCCGCGGGCTGTTGTTCGTATTGGTGGAGGCGAAGCCGCAACTTGGGAGCTTGGAGAAACCCATGAGGACCCACAAGGAGGTGGTCGTGGTACCGACCCTTTCGGCTGGGTTTGGATTGGCTAGCGCTATGCGGCTTCTCTATCTGGAACCGGCTGGGAGGGGATCGGTAGGTAATGGGCATCTTCGAGTTGAGAGCCTTTCCACGTGACGGAGTCGATTCTCACACCGGCGTTGCACGAGCGTCGTATGGTGGGTTGGTGCCCCGTCGGCGGCTTCAGAAGACTCGGATAAGGGCCGATCATTCGCACGTGACCCGCACCCTGTCTCTGTTTGTCGCTGCTGTCGTCATCGCCTGCGGCTCTCCCCTAGCGGAAACCTCAGAAACGGTGACGGCCCCCGATCCACCAGCAACGACCACCGCGGAATCGTCATCGACCTCGACATCTACAACGGATGCCGAGACCACCACCGTTGATCACAGTGCGTCCGCTGACCTGGTCGAGCTGGGCCTTCCACAAGGGGTTCCGGTTGATCGCCCGGAAGCATTTCCATCCGTCGAGGAGCTTGCCACCACAATGGTGGACTCCTTTTTTCGTCCTCCCCCGCATGCCCGCGCCCGCATATTCAGTGGACACATGACCGGTGCCGATGCAGAGGAGTTGGCTTTTGCAGGTTACGACCCAGACCTGCTGCAAAAGCAGATGACCATCACCTACTTCGATGGGATCACGGTATGGGATTACCCGGGTGGGTTCCGTCAGGTGGCAACACCTGCTGGAGTTCTGCTCTACCAGGCGGAGGACGGGTCCTGGCAGCAGAGCGAGGGGTCGGAGTGGTCTCCGCTGCCAATCCCGATGTGGCCCCTCGCACAGGACATGGTCGCAGGGTGGCTCGAAACTGACAGGGTGGTGATACAGGGTTACGAGACCCTTGCCGACTCCGAAACGGTGCATTTGCAGGTAGACGACCAGACCCACGTGTGGCTCGACCAGGTAGGGGCAGTGATGCGGATCGTGTTCGACCTGTCGAAACCGGATAAAGGCCTGTCCCTGTTCATGGTCTGGGATGTGGCGACCCTCTCACCTGAGCTGACCGGTTCCTTGCCCGACTTTCCATAGCCGGATCTGAAACAACGCCCCAAATGCAGACGCGTTCGGCCCCCTAATGCACCTCGGGCGGCGTTCAATGGGCAGTGCACTCGATGTTGAGATCGCCGATCCGAGTTCTCGTTGAGGAGCGATCGACTTCGGGATCGGAGATGTGCCCCTGCAGGCATTGAGTCCGAACCGGGTGAAG
This sequence comes from Acidimicrobiia bacterium, assembly GCA_040905905.1. Classification (GTDB taxonomy): domain Bacteria; phylum Actinomycetota; class Acidimicrobiia; order Spongiisociales; family ZC4RG35; genus JAICND01. Next base: position 14,366 of record JBBDQN010000041.1, on the reverse strand, counting down.
TCCTTCTAGGCCTGGGTCCAGGACGGCAATTCATCGCCTGGTGAGCGACGGCCGGCGCCGAAGACGGTGCACAACGTGCACCTCACCATTCACCGTGCACTCGAAGATGCAGTTCATAAGGCCTGATCCCCCATAACCCTGCCTCGGGAACTCGCCGAACACCGACGGCCGGTCCCGAGATGGTGACGTGGGATGCGGATCAGTTGCGGACATTCTTCGGGAGCAGCACCGACGATCGGCTGTTCCCGATCTGGCGTCTGACGCCATGTCGGGGATGCGTCGGGGCGAGGTCTTGGGGTCACGATGGGACGACCTCGATGCGAAGCATCAACGATCACAATCAACCGCCAGTGGAACCCCAGAAAACAGAAAACCCAGGCGGTGCCTGGGTTTTCCTTGAGTAGCGGGGGTGGGATTTGAACCCACGACCTTCGGGTTATGAGGGAGACCTCTTGGGGTAGTAACCCCCGCTGATTACCGATAGGCAACGTCAGGGCGCTTGGGAACGTATGCCAACGTGTACCCCATGGTGTCAGACGGTGCTGGGTCGTTTGTCATCAGTCTGTCATCAGACGAGGGCACGACAGGATCAATCGCAGTGGCTGGGGACCTCATGACCTCACTCTCCAGGAGGTGCTGAGTTGTTTGGTTTCAGAGCACTTCTGCTACCGGGTCTGGAGATGGTCGTCGAGTACATCAAGGAACCGATCGAGGCTCTCGATGTGGTGGGCGTGGTTGCCTTCAAACTCGACCACTCTGGCGTTGGGGAGATGTCGCGCCAATTTGTCCACGACCCTTTTCTCGGTTTCCCCGGTTTCTGTTCCCTTGGTGAGGAGCACCGGACAGTCCACCGCCTTGAGGTCGTCGATCGAGTAGTCGGATCCCATCAGCTTCTCCGACAACCAGGAGAGGGTCATGCGATGAGGCCACGCCCGCTCCCAGTACGGGTCCGATCGGGCCGCAGCTGGGTCGCTGACGAAACCGGCGAGGTGTAGGACTCGGGCCAGGTCGTCCTCGGTCACCTCCTTGCCTGCTAGCGAGTAGAGAAACTCGGTGGATTCCTGGTGTTCCCGGTCGGACTCGCCCACTGTTGCCAGGATCCAATCTGCGGCCGGCTCGACAAGGGTCATCGATATCAGCCGGCGGGGGTAAGCGATGGCGAAGTCGAGCAAGCCTTTGCCGCCAGCCGACCAGCCAGCAAAGTGCGCCCGTTCGATCTCGAGGTGGTCGAGGGTGAGGAGGAGGCTCTCGACTGCTACCTCCCAGGTGTAGGAAGGATCACCTGGCATGCCGGCCGAGCCCAGTTCGTTGTGGATCGGTTGGACCCTGACGACCTGGTATCGGTCGCTGAGACGTTCCTGATGGGTAATCCACGACAGCCAGCCGGTGATGCCACCCGGTATCAGCACCAACGCCTCACCCTCACCAGCGATGTCGACGGCTAGCGGGCGGGGTTCCATCGTTGCCTCATCGCTGGTTGCCCCGGTCATATCGACACCTCCGAATTGAACCCCCTGGAACATACCGGGAAGTGATTGCGGCCACATCGGGCGAACAACCCATTTCTTTCAGGTACCGAGACAATCCCGACCGACTCCCCCAACGGTCGACTCAAAGGATTGCCTGATCCCTGACCCGGTCGGGCCTTGCTCCGCCGACCCCTGATGATGGGAGGTGTGGATGTCGCCGAGTTGGGGTGAAGATGTGGCGGTCATGAGTCGATAACCGAAGAAGAACGGTTAGAGGAGTCGCGTGTCGCGGATCCGCAGACATTTCCTGATGAGACACGGGGTGACGCTGCTCATCGTCCTTTTGGGTGTTGGGCTAACGGTGGCCGTGGTCCGGTCGGGCAGCGACAGCTCCCAGCATGCGGCCGGAGAGATCATGGATCGACGGGGCTTGTTCGTTACCGAAGCGGCGAGAGGCTCGGTGGAGGCGACGAGGGCAGACGCCGCGGGAGCGGCGGGCCTGTTCTTGGCGAGTGAGGAGGTGACCGAAGCCGAGTTCGAGGTCTTCGCCGAGAGTGTGGGCCGGCTGGTGGGCAATCTCGGTCTGGCCTATATCCCGGTGGTCCCCGAATCTGAGCTGTCGGCGTTCCTCGAGGGGGTCCGCGAGTCGGATCCGGCATACAGCATGTTTGCTCTAAACGCTGACGGTGAAAAGTCTCCCGCTGGCCCGGACCAAGTCCACTATCCGGTGCTGTATCTGGTGCCGGGTCCCGGTACCGACCTGGATCTGCGAGGCTTCGATGCCGGCACCGACCCGGTGTGGGTGGAAGCGCTGGAACGGGCAGCCGAGAACGGAGGGGTTTCTGTTTCTCCTCTCACCCAACTGTTCGGCAGGCCCGACCTGTGGGGGTTTCTGATGGTGGCCCCGATCGCCGAATCCGGCCAGGTGACCGGCTTTACCGTATCCCTCTCCCGGGTGGACGCGTTGGTGGAGGGAAAACTTGCCGCCAGCCTCTCCGAGGTTGTGGTCTGGAGTGTCAGCGACATCACCGCCACACCTGCCCGTCCAGCGTCTCCTGATCCGCTGCGCCGCACCGAGACTCTCGAAGTGGGAGATCGACTGTGGCGGGTTGAGGTGATCCCGACCGAAGCGGCCCGGAACGCCCTGACGGGCGGGCCAGCATGGCCGAATGTGGTCTTGGGTCTGCTGTTGACGGGGGCGGCCGCGGTCAGCGCCCACATCGGGGTGGGGGCGTTACGGAGCCGGGAGGAGAATGCCGAGCTGCGTCGCCTGGCCGAGGAGAAGGACCAGTTCATGGCTGCGATCAGCCATGAACTCCGCACCCCGCTGACGGTGGTGGTGGGTATGGCCGAAATCCTCGAGGAGAGCACCCTGGGGTCGGACCCTGAAATACGGGAGTACGTCACCTTGCTCCGTCAGCAGGGAACCGAGCTGGCCCGCCTGGTCGACAACCTTTTGCTGCTGGGTCGGCTCGACGCCGAAGTCCTCCCCATGCGGCCCGAGACCGTCGACCTCGCCTGGGAGGTAGAACGAATCATCCGTGAAGTCGATGCCCCACCCCACGTCGAAGTGTCACTGCAGGGTGCGGCTGACGTGTGGGCGGACCCGCTCCGGTTGCGGCATGTGATCCGCCACCTCCACACCAACGCGGTCCGCCACGCTCACCACCGGGTGGCATACCAGATCGAACACGGCCTCCGCGAGGTGCGACTCGCCGTGGTCGACGACGGGCCGGGAGTGGCTGGCGCCGAGCTCCCCAGCCTGTTCACCGCCGCCTCGGGGAAAAAGGACACACCTGGAGGCCCCACCTCCCTGGGATTGGGGTTGCGTGTCTCCAAACGGCTCGCTATCGCCCTCGGCGGCGACCTCACCTACCGGCGGACCGGGTCCGAGACCGTGTTCGAACTGCGGCTACCCAAGACCCGGATCGGAGAAGCAACACCATCCGATAGGCGCGACAACGCACGCCGGGAGCGCAACCATGTCGGGACCTGACCCGGACTGGACCACCCGGTCCGGTGGTCGGAGCAGGCCGACTCGGAGCAGGCCGCCCCTCCCCACACCCAGACGAATCGGAGAACAGCGGCTGTCACGGCGAGAGTTCCTCTCACTCTCCCTGCTCGCCTCCGGAGGTGTCATCCTCAGCCCACTCCTCGCCGCCTGTGCAACCACAGGCGCCGACGGGACGTTGGGCCGGGCCCGCAGCCAGGGGTTCATCCGGGTCGGCTTCGCCAACGAGGCCCCCTACGGGCACCTCGACGAAACCGGACAACTGACCGGAGCCGCCCCCGAAGTGGCACGGGAAGTGATGCGAAAACTGGGAGTACCCCAACTCGACGGCATAACCACACCTTTCGGCTCTCTCATCTCCGGACTCCAGCAGGGGCGCTTCGACCTCATCGCCGCCGGCATGTTCATCACCCCCGAACGCTGCCAGGAGATCCTCTTCTCCGACCCCGACTACTGCGTCCAACAAGCCTTCCTCGTCGCCGAAGGAAACCCGCATGCCATCCTGCGTTACGAAGACATCGCCGCCCAACCCAGACTGAGGCTGGGAGTCCTAACCGGGGCCGTAGAAGCCACCCAAGCCACGGAGTCAGGCATCCCACCCGGCCATGTCAGACGGTTCGACAACCCCGCCGACATCCTCTCCGCCCTCCAGACGGGCAGGATCCACGCAGCCGCCCTCACCACCATCTCCCTCGCCAACCTCGCCGCCCAAACAAACTTCGAAGGAGTCGAAGTCACCGAAGGCTTCACCCACCAAGGACAGCCCGGCTGCGGCGCCTTCGGGTTCCGCCAAGACGACATCGCCTTCCGCGACCAGTTCAACCAGGTCCTCACCGAAATGAAACAACAAGGTGACATCACCCGCATCGTCGAACCCTTCGGCTTCGCCGAAGCCGCCCAAGCCGCCGACGATCACACCGCCGAAGAACACTGCACCCAATAGAAACCCAAAAGCCGCCTTCACCGCCTCCCGCTCCCGTCACCGAGCCGGGGGTGGGTCGTCGGGTCGAGCCGTGAATGCCAGCCTGGTAAGGTAAAAACGCGGGCGGCACCCCAGCCCCACACCCCGCCACCGTCGCCCAGCACGGCGGAGACCACGCCCCCCTACCCACCCCCCGTGGCTCCGCCTGGCCAAGACGCGACAGGTCGTTGCGGGTCCACGATCCCCACCATCGGTCCTCGCCATGACTGCCGACTGCCCGACCCAGCGATACTGGCGGCACCGTGGAGGAGACAAAGACGAGAGCCTGATCAGCTGTTGGGTGATCCTTTGCCCAGCCGCTTCTGGGGACCCGTCTGGTGATGCGACTGATCAAGCGACCGGGGGGGATATTGGTTCTAAGGATACTTGAGAAGGCTGCTGTCGACCCTCCTCATAGTCGATTTGTACCTGCAGGCATGTCAAACACCCCCCGTTCTACCGGGTTCCCGAGTTGTCCCTGATGCCACTACATCGCCTGACAGAGGCCATTTCTGGTTTCGCGTGCTTTTTTACCGTCCAATCGCACCCTCTAGCGCGATAAGCGAACGTGGCGTTGCCCACAGCAGTCAGGGTGGGTAAGGCTCCAATCCTTCGACGCGCTGGCGTTCACGGACGAAGGCGATGATGGCCTCGATGTCTGCGGGGGTCAGGCCTTCGATGGGTGGCATCGGGCCGAAGTTCCAGTGGTGGGGTCGCACCCCTGCGGTGACCGCCACGAGGAAGGCTCCGTCTCCGTGGTGGCCTGGCTCGTAGACCTGGGATAGATGTGAGGGGCCCTGGTTGGTTCCTCTGAGGTCTGCGCCGTGGCATTGGGCGCAGTTGGCTGCGTAGAGGGCCGACCCGGCCTCGACCAGGTCGGAGTCCTGCACCGGGATTGTGGTCTCGGCGGCTCCGTTGCCGCAGCTGGCGAGGATCAGCGTTGCTGTGACACCGGCGATGACTCTTCTCATGTCGGTTTGAGGTCGAGTCCCCGCAGTAGTTGGGCGTTGATGGCCACGATGACTGTGGAGACACTCATTAGGACGGCGGCGACGGCCGGACTGAGGACGATCCCGGCCCAGGCGAAAGCGCCTGCGGCGAGGGGGATGGCGGCCACGTTGTAGCCGGTGGCCCAGACCAGGTTCTGGATCATCTTGCGGTATCCGGCCTGGGACAGCTTGCGAATGCCCACCACACCTCGTGGGTCGTCAGAGGCGAGGACGATTCCAGCCGACTCGATGGCGACGTCGGTGCCGGCGCCGATGGCGATCCCGACGTCGGCTTGGGCGAGGGCGGATGCGTCGTTGACCCCGTCGCCGACCATGGCGACTCGGAGGCCTTGCTGTTGCAGTTTCTCCACTTCGGAGTGTTTGTCTTCGGGGAGGACTTCGGCGAGCACCCGGTCGATGTTGAGCTCTATGGCGACGGCGTCTGCCACCTGGCGGGCGTCTCCGGTGATCATGGCCACTTCGACTCCGAGCCGATGCAATTCCTCCACGGCTTGACGGGACTCGGGGCGGATCTTGTCCTCGACCGAGACGGCGCCGGTCACCTTTCCGTCCTCGATGACGTAGAGGACCGCAGCCCCCCGCTCTTTCCACCCCTCGACGGTGCTGGCGAGGTCTTCGGGAAGCTCGAAGCGTCCTTCGTTGAGCATGGTGGGGCCGCCCACTATCACCTTGGATCCGTCGACGCTGGCCTCCACCCCGCGGCCGCTCATCGCTCTGAAACCGGAGGCCGTGGGAACCTCGCCTCGTTCCCGCGCTGCGGTGACTATGGCACGGGCCAGGGGATGTTCGGAGTCGGCTTCGACCGCGGCCGCCGCCGCCAGGACCCGGTCGTCGTCACCGGCGACTGTGGCCAGTGAGGCGAGCCGGTGGCTGCCTTTGGTGAGGGTTCCGGTCTTGTCGAAGAGAACAACGTCGACGGTGCGCATCCGCTCCAGGGCCAGACGATCCTTGACCAGGATCCCGTTGCGGGCGGCCAGGTTGGTGGAGATAGCGATCACCAGGGGTATGGCCAATCCGAGGGCATGGGGACAAGCGATGACCAGGACGGCCACCGACCGGACTACGGCTTGGTCGGGTTGTTCGGCGATGAGCCAGGCGGCAACGGTGATCACGGCCGCCGCAACCGCGACGTAGAACAAGAGCGCAGCAGCGCGGTCGGCCAGTACCTGCGCTCGGGACCGGGACTCTTGGGCTTGGGCGACGAGACGTTGGATGCCGGCCAGGGCGGTGTCTTCTCCAACAGCTCGCACCCGGACCCGTATCGAGTTGTCGGTTGCCACGGTTCCGGCGACGACCCCATCGCCGGGCCGTTTGGTCACGGGCTTCGATTCTCCGGTGACCATCGACTCGTCCATCTCCACTTCACCCGAGATCACCTCTCCGTCGGCTGGGACCCGCCCGCCGGGACGAACGAGCACGACGTCCCCTACCGTCAGTTCCCCGATCGACACCGTTTCGGTCCTCTCGTCGGTGACCCGTTCCGCCTCGTCGGGGAGCAGCTCGGCGAGGGCGGCGAGGGCTCCTCGTGCTTGGCCGATGGCCCTCATCTCCATCCAGTGGCCCAGGAGCATGATCGTTATCAGCGCCGCCAGCTCCCACCAGAACTCGAGGTCGAACCAGCCGAAGGTGGTAGCGGCTGAGGCGGCGAAGGCGACGGTGATCGCCATCCCGATCAGCAGCATCATCCCCGGTTGGCGATCCCGGACCTCCTGGACCGCTCCCTTCAGGAATGGGGATCCGCCGTAGAAGAAGATGACCGTGCCCAGGACCGGGGCAATCCAGTCTGATCCGGGGAAGGTGGGGGCGGTGTAGCCGAACCACTCCTGGATCATCTCTGAGAAGAACACGACGGGGAGGGTCAGGGCCAGGGAGAGCCAGAACCGGTCTCGGAACATGGCCACGCTGTGGCCGGCGTGCTTGTCGTGTCCACCATGCGCCCCGTTGCCGTGGTGGGCTCCATGTGCGTCCGAATGAACGGTGGTGTGTGTGGCCGGTGCGGTTTCGGCGGCCTGGCTGCTGCTGTGGTCGGGTTCCGGGTGGTGGGCGTGTCCGTTGTCGTCGCCGTGGTCGGCGTGGTGATCATGGGTGCTCATGCTCAGACCCTTCAGGATCGGACGAGACGTTCGATTGCCTTGGTGGCCTCGGTGACCATCTGGTCGGCGCTGAGGCCGTCACCGGCTTCGGCCGCCTCGCGGACACAGTGACGGACGTGTTCGTCGAGCAGGCCAACCGCAACTCCCTTGAGCGCTGCGGAGGCTGCGTTGACCTGGGTGAGCACGTCGATGCAGTACTTGTCCTCGTTGATCATCCGCTGCAGACCCCGCACCTGGCCCTCGATTCGCGCCAGCCGCTTCAGATAGTCGTCCTTGTTGATCTCATAACCACGCACGAGCCACTCTCCTATACCTAGGGGGGGTATTGTATGTGTCGAGTCGAAGGACGTCAAACCCTTCAGGGGCAGGAGCGGGCGCTCGACCCCTCGAACTCGGGCACCGGCCGTTGTGCCGCCTCGTCCGACGTTGCGGCCGGGCCGTTCTGGGTGATGTCGTCGATCAGCCATTCCATCTCGGAGATTTCCCGGCGCTGGGCCTCGATGATCTCCACCGCCAACTCACAGACCCTGACATCTTCGATCTGGGAGCGTTCCGAAGTCAGGATGGCGATCGAGTGGTGCGGGATCATCGCACGCATATATGAGTTCTCTTCGACGGTGGTCTGGCTGCGGACCAGCCAGGTGGCCAATCCGAACAAGGCCAGGCTGGTGAGGACGATCGCTACGTTGGCTTTCCAGTTCTTGTACATGCCCAACATGAATCCGAGCATGACCACCGCCATGGTCGCTCCCATCAGCAGCGTCATGAACAACCGGGTTTCGCTCCACCGGACATGATCCCACTCGAAGGTATTGAGATACATGACTGCGTACATCAACACCATCGAAGTGGCGATCATCAACCCGAAACGTAGATATGACATCCCATCCCCAGGCGTGTGCTCATCCTGGTCGGACGGTTTCGCTTCGACATGACCGGCCTGCTCGTGCTTATCCATTTCCAGTCTCCAATTCGGTCGCTGGCCAGGCATATACCCTACGGAGGTATCGCCAAACCGGACCGCGGGCTTATCGCAACTCTGACGGGCGGATATCGTGGGCAAGGAAATGTCGACCAGAATTCAACGCCGGCTGCTTCTGATCCTCGTTGCGGTCTCGATCGCCGGCCTGCTGTCGATGCACGGTCTCGACCCTGTGGTCGCAACCCTCGACCCGCCGACAGCTGCCGGACACACAGCCGACATGAACACAGAGTCCAACCATCACGGCGTCCTAGGACTCTGCCTGTTCATCGCAGTCGCCGCCGGTCTCGCATCGGCTCGACTCAACCTGAGCCGTACCGCAGCCTCTCCGAGTCGCCTCACTCATCGGGTGCCCTCTTCGGAAGGGCCAAGCGTCGAAGCGAAGAGAGGTCCCCCGCTGTTCTACCGGTTGTGCGTGTTGAGACTTTGAGCCGACCCGGCTCGCGGCTCTGACCTCTCACAAACGACCGAAAGGACCCTCATGGCACACCTTCCACCGCGGCGTGCCACGCTCGCACTGACCGCCGTTCTCGCCCTTGCCCTCTCCGCATGCGCCCTGAACACAGACTCGACAAACCCCGATCCCGGGACTGAGTCAGAGTTCTCCTTCGGTTCCCCCGCCGAGGCCGCCGATGCCGACCGGGTGATCGAGATTCAGACCACCGACAACCTGAGGTTCGAGCCCGCCGAGATCACCGTCGCCCCGGGCGAGACCGTCACCTTCCGGCTGGTCAACGTTGGCAACCTGGTGCACGATTTCACCCTCGGTGACCAGGCCACCCAGGACGAACACGAAGCCGAGATGGCCGAGATGGGCGACATGGCCCACGAAGAGCCAAACGTGGCCGCGATTCCTGCCGGCGAGACGGTCGAACTCACCTGGACATTCGGCGATGCCGGCACTGTCCTCGTCGGCTGTCACCAGCCCGGCCACTACGCCGCTGGTATGACCGGTCAGATAACCGTGGACGGATGAACCCGGATCCTGACACCTCACGTCGCGTCCCGATACCCGACAAGAAACTGCTGGGATCGGGACTCGACGAACTGAGGAAAGCCGAAGCCCTGGTCGACGAACTTCATGCCGGTTGCTGCCAACCACTGCGGAGTCCCCGGATGCAAAAGCTGACGGCGACCATGCATAACGCGCAAAGCGTCCTGAACACGCTCGATGAGGAACCGGACCACGCACCGCAGGTCGTAGCACTGCTCGAGGATGGCGGTGCCCAACTCGGCTGCCTCCAAGTGGCATGCTGCTCGCCGGCGCGGACCAAGCTGTACACAAAGGCGCTCAACTGTCTCGGAAGAACCCAGCGCCTCATCAGCCGGACACACGACTTCGACCATTGACCGGCCGAATCACCTGGGAGGGACGGAGGGGGTCATCCGGCATTCTGAAGGTCCGCTCGGTTGCTGTGGTCCTCGGCCTGATCCTGGCCATCAGCGCCTGCACCGATGACCAAGGCCCCGGGACCGCCGACGAGGCGGTCCTGGAGCGCGGCGGCGACCTCTATCAGCAGAATTGCGCTCAGTGCCATGGAACCGACCTATCCGGTGATCCTGACTGGAAGACCCCCAACGAAGACGGCTCCTATCCGCCACCGCCCCACGACTCCTCGGGGCACACCTGGCATCACCCCGACCGAATACTCCTCGAGATCATCCGCGACGGATCCGACTTCCCCCAGTCACGGATGCCAGCCTTCGGCGACCGGCTCGACGACGACGACATCGAGGCCATCCTCGAGTTCATCAAGTCCAATTGGGGACCACAAGAGAGGGAATACCAGGAGCAGGCCACCGTACAGGATGAGTCTCAACCTCAAGACTGAAACCTCCCGCCAGCCGTCGCCGGTCAATTCGGGACTTACGGCCCTGTGCCCTCGCCCGGGACCCGACAATGCTGGTGGCGGAGGTGCTAAATGATGTGGTACGACTGGAATGCGATGGGGATATTCGGGTGGACGATGATGATCCTCTTCTGGGTTGCGGTGTTCCTCCTTGTCGTCTGGGCAATCCGTAGCATCGGAGGGTCCAAATACCCCTCGCTGTCCGATGCGCTCCAAACGCTCCAACGCCGGTACGCCGCCGGTGAGATCGATGGCGACGAGTACGAGGAGCGACGGAGGATGCTGGAGGACTCCAAGACCCAGATCCGGAGATAGCTGAACACAAAGTCCGTGACCGTCCTCAAGCGGGACCCCGCAGACGGGCGTAGGCTGAAAGCGCGCGATCCAGGCCTCGGTTGGCAAGTGACTCGAGACGCTGAGGAGTGGTGGATACCCCCTAAGACTTCCGAGTGGAAGGAACCGAACTGGGTCTGCGGACGTCGAACCGATGATGAAGTCTCTTGGGCTCGGGTTGCTCATGACCCTCGTCGCCTGTTCGAGCACCGTACATACAGACGCGGCCCCCGGTGCAGACGATGCTAAACCTGAGCAGCTGCTCGCCGAATTGGCAGACATGGGAGCCGCTGTCGAGTCGGCCGAGACTTTCGCCACCAATCCCCTGGGGGGCGAAGGACAACTCATCTGCGTTGGCGCCGAGGAGGTCCGGGTCTACCTCTTCCAGGGCACCAAGGAGGCCACGAACGAAGCAGCAAGAATCGATCCGGATGACCCGTCGAACCTAGGGAACGCCATGGTCGCGTGGGCCGGTAATCCACGCTTCTGGCACCGAGGCGAGATTCTCGTGCTCTATCTCGGTGATAACCAAGATACCGAGGAAGTTCTCACCGAGGTGCTCGGGCCGCCCTTTGCTCGCGGAACGGGCCGCGACCCACTTCGGCCACCGAGTGCCTGCAACGGGCGATAGACCATCCACCTCTTTCGTTTTCGGGAACAATTGGCCCGTCCACACCGTAGGATGACCTGCTGTGCGGTGGAATCACGATCGCTAGTTCACCGCGTCGGGCTCGGCTGACTCTCTTCGCGCCACCCGTATCGGGTCATACCGCGAGGTTTGTAGACGTTGAGGACGAGAACCGCCAGTAGGACCAGCAGACCACCGATGGAATGAACCAGCGTGCTGTTCAGCGCGGCGAGCTCCTCTGGGGTTGTCGACGGATCTGTGGCGATCTCCGCGAGCGACCCGATGGTTCTGGTCTCGACAAGGAGGACCGCAACCGCGAGAACCGTCAAGAGGAGAGAGATCACCACCCAGTAGTGGCGAAACAACCCCCAGCGGGTGCCGGCCGAGATGACGACGCCTGTGATCAGGGAAGCGATCGCCAGGGGTACGATCACCGAACCCGCTATCACATTCATCCCGGTGTAGGCCGCCGTGAGCATGTCGGGATCATCACTGGTGATGGTGGTCACGTCGAGGGCGAGGTAGGCGGTGACAGCACCGATCCAACCCACTGAGACGACGAGGTGGATGCTGAGGACCGCTTTGCGCGTCCCGGATCGCAGCCTCACTAGGCGTCCCAACCTCCCAGGTTGCTAGAGCTGATGGTGCCCATCGAATTGGCCGATCCAGTGTGGAGCCCAGGTCCGTGATCACCGCCGGCGAGGAGCATGGCAATTACCAGCGATACGGCGGCCACCAGAACCACCAATAGAGATACCTTCACCCAGCGGGGCATTCCTGGCGGCGCAGCTGGCCTGCTACCCGGGTCCTGTTCGGGCTCTCTCACCGGTTCATTCACAGTGCCTGCTCCTCGTATGACGTGGTCCTAATCTATCGAGACATAGTGTCTTACTCAAGTCGGACTGTAGCGAGCCCGGGCGAGGTGTATACTTCGTCCCAATGCCGAGACTTTGGGACGACACGATCGAAGAGCACCGTAGGTCGGTGCGGGAAGCGACCCTCGACACGGCTGCAGCTTTGGTTGCCGAACGTGGCGTCCGGGCGGTGACCATGTCAGAGATCGCCCAGAAGACCGGGATCGGCCGCGCCACTCTCTACAAGTACTTCCCCGACGTCGAGAGCATTCTCGCCGCTTGGCATCAACGCCAGATCAGCCAACACCTCGCTCAGCTGAACCAAGTCCGAGACAGCCCGGGAACCCCCATCCAGCGGCTGGAAGCGGTGCTCACCGCATACGCTCACATCCAACGCCAGCGCACACGGCACCATCAGCATCATCCCCACGGACGAGAATTGTCAGTGCTACTCCATAGTGACGATCAGGTCGCCAAGGCCCAACACGAACTGCACAACATAGTCAAAGACCTGGTGGAGCAAGCCGCCCTCGCCGGGGCCATTCGAGACGACATCTCGACGATCGAACTCACCGGCTACTGCATCCACGCCCTCGAGGCAGCCGGACACGCCCCATCGGACAAGGCGGTGACCCGCCTCGTCAGCCTGACCCTCGCCGGGATGCGGGCAGAACCCTGACATTCAAGGCACCGCCGAGCTGACTCAATCCGTGCTTCTACCGGATTTCACAGCAGCACCCAAAGAGTCAGCGGCACCCTGACCAGGGCGTTCTGGGCGGGGGACTCCCACAGGCGGCTCTGCGCCGGGCATGACCTTGTGCTTCTACCGATCCTTCTACCGGGTTTCCGAAAGTCGGGATCCCGAAAGGAGAAGCTCATGAGAGGCTATGTAGCACGAAAGGGTGACCGCTGGTATGCGGTCGTATATGACGGTCTCGATCCAGTTCATGGTCGGGAGCGGCGACGCTGGCATCCCTCCGGCACCACCCGTGAGGAAGCCGAGAAGCTGGCTGCGCGGCTAGCAGCCGAGTTGAACGGACGGAACGACAAGGTCCGGGGGCTGACCTTCGGTGCCTACCTGACTGGCCAGTGGCTGCCTGGAAGGAAGATCAATCTGGCCCAATCCACCTGGGATGGGTATCGGCGAAAGATCGACCGGCACATCCTCCCTGCCATCGGTCATGTCCCGATACGACGGCTCCGTGCCCAGCACCTCGAGAGGCTCTACGACCGGATGCTGCATCCAACCGACGGTCGGCGCGCACTGGCGCCGAAGACGGTGCTGGAGGTGCACCTCATCATCCGAGGTGCCTTGAACGATGCGGTGAAGCGGGGTTTGGTCAGCCGGAACGTGGCACTGGTGGCCCACGCACCGAAGCTAAGATCGATTCCCAAGGTCGAGCCTCAGGCCTGGAATGCCCAACAGCTACAGGCGTTTCTCCAGACTGCGGCCGGTCATCGGCTCTTCCCGGCATTCTGGGTGCTCGCCTTCACAGGAATGCGCCGAAGCGAGCTGCTCGGTCTCCGGTGGGACGACGTCGACCTGAAGAGAGCCCGCGTCTCGGTCAACCGTGGACTAGTGGCAGTCGCCTACGAACTCCACGAGTCACGGGGCAAGACACCAAACTCCAGGCGAGCCATCGACCTCGACGAGACCACCCTCGGAGTGCTCAAGGCGTGGCGAGACTGGCAAAGCGCAGAACAAGGAGCAGCCGGGGTCGAATCCGAGGGCTGGGTGTTCACCAACACCGACGGCAAACCCGTCCATCCTCATTCAATCTCTCAGACCTTCGAACGGATCGCCAACCGAGCTTGTCTACCGAGAATCCGACTCCACGACATCCGCCATACCCACGGCACACTGCTCATCAAAGCCGGGATACCGGTCAAGGTGGTGTCGGAGAGGCTGGGCCACGCCAATCCGGCGTTCACCATCGACACCTACCAACACGTCCTCCCCGGCATGCAGGCCGAAGCCGCCCGCACCTTCGAACAGCTCATCAAGGTGAAACCAGACAAGACCGCCGGTAGAAGGGACGGTAGAAGAACCGCCTAACACGGTAGAAGCCCTGGTCAGCAGGTCGCTGACCAGGGCTTTGAGTAGCGGGGGTGGGATTTGAACCCACGACCTTCGGGTTATGAGCCCGACGAGCTACCAGACTGCTCCACCCCGCG